>JBGUZU010000034.1:0-204120 GCA_045223915.1 Endomicrobiaceae bacterium
TATGTTCGGATATTTATCTGCAAACTCTTTTATTATTTCCGGTGTTTTATCTGTGGAAGCATCATCATTTATAAGAACTTCAAAAGGAAAATTTGTTTTTTGCATAACAAAACTTTCCAATGTTTGTCGAATATATTTCTCTTGATTATATGCCACACATAATACTGAGACACCTATTTCTTTCACTTTGTAATTTCTCCGAAAGAATCAATAATATATTCAAGTTTATTTTTATTATTATACCAATTTTATTCTGCTTTTTTATTTGTTTGTTTTTTATGTTAAAAAATTAAAGTTTTATTTTTAAAAAACTTAACAAACAAACCTTTTATTTGTATAATAATTCTCGTAAATTTATGGAATGAAATTCTATTTTCAATTAAAAAATGGAAATGTTTGGCTTTACAAGAACAAGAGACGGATATAGAAAATTATATTTATTTAACAGAAAAGTATTAAGTTATAAAGTTCCGTGCAAATATAGAAGATTATATAAAAGAAGATTTGAAAATAATCTAACCGAAGAAGAAATAAAATATATTTTAGAAACTCAATTTGAAACAATGTTGGGTTATAAGTTAAATCTTGATAATCCAAAAACGTTTAATGAAAAAGTACAATGGTTAAAATTTTATTATCGTGATCATCTAATGACAAAATGTGCGGATAAAGCGGAAGTTAGAAATTATATAAAAGATACAGTAGGTGAACAGTATTTAATTCCTTGTTTAGGTGTTTATAATAGTCCCGATGAAATTGATTTTAATAAATTACCGAATAGATTTGTTTTGAAGGTTAATTGGGGATGTAAACAAAATATTATCGTAAAAGATAAATTGAAGCTTGATATTAAAGATGCGAAACAGAAATTAAAAAAATGGATGGACCCCAGAAGTAATAATTATTATCGATATTTTGAGTGGCAGTATAAAGATATAAAGCCCAAAATTATTTGTGAAAAGTATATTGTTGGCGATAAATATTTGAAAGATTATAAATTTCATTGTTGTAATGGTATTTTTAAACGATTGTTAGTTATTGGTGCAATAGACGAGAAAAATAGATTTTGCAATTTCTATGATAAAAATCTTAATTTGTTAAATTTAAAAAACGGCGGAGCAATAAAAGAAGACGAAAAAGTTAATTTAAAAGATTTTCCTAAAATGGTAGAATTAGCAGAAAAATTAGCAAAACCTTTTCCTCTTTGCAGAGTAGATTTTTATGAAGATATTAATAAAGATATTTATTTAGGAGAACTGACACTTACACCGGGAAACGGAACAGATATTTTTGAACCTTTTGAATGGGATTATAAATTAGGTGAAGATTTAATTCTTCCTAAATTGAAATAATTTGTATTGAAATTATTGGAGAATAAAATGAAAAAAATTATTGGTTTAGCAGTTGTTTTAAGCTTGTTTTGCTGTGCAGGTGTTTTTGCGGAGGATAAAGTTCAAACCGATGAAGATGTATTAAATAAAAAAGAAATGGAACAGGCAGAAAAATATATTGAAGAAATGACATCCTTTGTTGAAACTTTTATGAACAGTTTTAAGAATTTTGTTTATCAGGATGAAAAACAGGAAACAATAAATACCGATGAAAAAAAATTGTCCGGATTAACTTTGTTTTCCAAAAAGAAAGACGGTGAAATAATAACAAAAGAACAAATAAGAATATTTCAAATTTTAAAGCCTAATACAGCTCTTGTAAAATCCGGATCTTTTCCTAATGAAAAATTAATGTTGCTTGTTGGAGATGACGATGATTTATATTATGATGACCAAAAAATAAATATCCCGGAAGATAAAGCAGCAAAACAAGTCGGAATTTATCAGTACAGTACAAAAAGCGGAGAACTAAAAACTATTCCTGCTGTAAAAATAAAATAAAAATACTGTTGTAAAAGTATTAAAAATGCTAAAACACATCCTTGAAATTTGTATTTATTTTTTTAGTAAAAAATAGGATTGATTTATGCCGAAAACAGCAATAATTATAGGAGCAGGTTCTGCAGGACTTACTGCTGCTTATGAACTTCTTACAAAAACGGATATAAAACCCGTAATATTGGAAGCCACATGCGATATTGGCGGAATATCAAAAACGTTTAACTATAAACAAAACAGAATGGATATGGGCGGGCACAGATTTTTTTCAAAATCAGATACCATTATGAAATGGTGGACAGATTTAATGCCCGTACAGACAGTCCCGTCAAAAGATGATATTTTGCTAAACAGAGAAGTAGATTTATCTAAATCCGAAAAAGAACAAGATCCGAATAAAACCGATGATGTAATGCTTGTAAGAAACAGACTTTCAAGAATATATTTCTTAAAAACTTTTTTTGATTATCCCGTATCTTTATCCTTTTCGACAATAAAAAATTTGGGATTTGTAAGAATAATAAAAATAGGATGCAGTTATTTGTATAGCTTATTATTTAAAAGAGAAGAAAAAAGTCTTGAAGATTTTATGGTAAACAGGTTCGGCAAAGAATTATATCTGACTTTTTTTAAAGATTATACATATAAAGTTTGGGGGGTAGAACCGAAAGATATTCCTGCCGATTGGGGAACACAAAGAATAAAAGGATTATCGATACTAAAATTATTGCGACAAGCGGTAAAGAAATTGTTTATAGGAAACAGGCAAGATTTAAAACAAAAAAATACCGAAACAACTTTAATAGAAAAATTTTATTATCCGAAATTCGGACCGGGGCAATTTTGGCAGTTGGTAGCAAAAAAGATACAAGAGCTTGGCGGCAAGATAGAACTAAACAAAAAGATAGTTAAGATTGAAACAGAAAATAATGTTGTAAAAAGTGTTACGGATGTCGATAACAACAAATATGTTGCAGATTATTTCTTTTCAAGTATGCCCGTTAAAGATTTTGTAAACGGTTTTGATAATAAAAACGATGAAGTTAAAAGAGTTTCGGAAGGTTTATGTTACAGGAGTTTTATAGTTGTTGGCCTTCTTGTAAAAGACACAATAATAAAAAACAATACAAAACTAAAAACATATAAAAACAGAGTTCCGGATGATTGGATATATATTCAAGAAAGAGAAGTAAAACTCGGAAGGTTGCAGGTATTTAACAATTGGAGTCCGTATTTGGTAAAAGACTATGAAGATACGGTTTGGTTGGGTCTTGAATATTTTTGTGACGAAAATGATAACATGTGGAATATGAAAGATGAAGATTTTATAAGCTTTGCAAAAAAAGAATTGGCACAAATAAAAATAATAAAAGAAGAGGATGTTTTGGACGGCTGTATAGTAAGGGTACCAAAAGCATACCCGGGATATTTCGGAACTTACAAAGAATTTGATGTAATCAAAAATTTTGTAAATAAATTTGAAAATTTGTTTTTGATTGGAAGAAACGGTATGCATAAATATAACAATATGGATCATTCAATGCTTACTGCGATAACAGCCGTTTCAAATATAATAAAGGGTGTAAAAACTAAAGATAATATTTGGTTAGTAAATACGGAACAGGAATATAATGAGACTAAATAAAAAATAGGGATTTATTTATGATAAAGAATATTTATATTACTATAAAAAAAGCAATATCCGTTATATTAAGAGAAGATATTTTCGGATCTGCGGCAGAAATGTCGTACATGTTAACATTAAGTGTTTTCCCTTTGCTTCTTTCTTTTATGGCAATATTTTCCATAGTAGGAAATACGGCGTTTGTGAATGAAGCATTAAATACTCTTTCTCAATTTGCTCCGGCGGAGGTTATTGCCGTAATTCAAACGGTTTTGAAAGAAGTTACTTTGTTAAAAGGTTATTCGTTAGTTGCGATTATCGGATTTTTAACAACACTTTATCTTGCATCAAATTCAATATCGGTAATTATAAAATGTTTGAACCAGTCTGACAAAATTAAAGAAACAAGAGGTTTTCTTTATACAAAACTTTTATCGATATGTATGGTTTTTGTTTATGTTATATTTTTGTTTTTCAGCGTTAATCTTATAATCTTCGGACAAACTATTTTAAACTTAATTTCAAAATATGTTCACATTATTCCTTTGGAAGTATCTCAACTTATTTTATTGTTAAGATGGCCGGTAACATTTGTTTTGATTTTTATTTTAGCTGCGATAAACTATTATGTGTTGCCCGCAAAAAAAGTTAAAATAAAAACAGTGATTCCCGGTTCTGCTTTTTTTACTTTTTTTTGGTTACTCGGTTCATGGCTGTTTTCCATATACATAAACAATTTCGGTTCATATAATAAAGTTTACGGCTCTATTGCGGCATTTGCAATATTAATGATTTGGTTATATTTTACTTCTATCATAATTTTGATAGGGGGAGAAATAAATAACTATGTTTTCGATAGATTGGTAAATAAAAAACAATTGCAATTATAAATATAAAATTATAAAATCTATGGAAACAAATTTAAAAAAGGAGAGGAAGTAAAAGATGAAAAAAGTATTAGCTTTGTTGTTTTGTGCAGTATTAGTTAGTGCATGTACAACCCCGGGTAAAAAAACTGCTATCGGTGCCGGAGCAGGTGCAGCTCTTGGAGCAGCAGCAGGTGCAATAATTGCAAATAATACCGGCGGAAATTCTACTGAAGGTGCTATTTACGGAGCTTTGGCAGGAGCAGCAGCAGGTGGATTAATCGGTAACTACTATGATAAACAAGCAAAAGAGTTGGCAAAAATTGCAGATGTTAAGAAAACCGAAAACGGAATCGAAGTAACATTGAAAAATGATATTTTGTTCACAACAGGTAGCGCAGAATTGTCAGCAGCAGCAAAACAAACTCTTACAGATTTGAACACTGTTTTGAAAAAATATCCTGAAAACATAATTCAGGTTCAAGGTCACACAGATTCAACCGGATCACAAGCATTCAACCAAACCTTGTCTGAAAAAAGAGCAAAAGCTGTATATGATTATATATTGGCTAACGGATTACAAACATATGGTTTAACATATGTAGGTTTCGGTCCTAACCAACCAATCGCAACAAACGATACAGATGAAGGAAAAGCTAAAAACAGAAGAGTTGAATTGAAAATTACAGCAAACAAAGAATTGGTAGAAAAAAACAGACAATAATTTTTAAATAATCAAAAGAAGCAGAAAGATGAAAAATTGTTATTCACTTCTGCTTCTTTTGTTTTTTTGATAGTCAGAGACATGTCTTATGAAAATATTTGAATATATTAGAACGCCTGACGGGCACAGGAAACTTTATTTTTTAAATAAAAAGATACTCAGTTTTTGGGTGCCTTGTAAGTTTAGAAAATTGTATGCTCAAAGATTTAACGGGTTGACACAAGAACAAATTCGTTATTTATTGGAGATTCAGTTTTTATTAAAAGTCGGGTATCCTTTAAATATAGATAATCCTAAAACATTAAATGAAAAAATTCAGTGGCAAAAGCTTTATTATCACAATCCGTTAATGACAAAATGTGCTGATAAGGTTGAAGGAAGAAGTTATATAAAAGATGTTATCGGGGAACAATATTTGGTACCTTGCTTGGGTATTTATAATTCCGCAGATGAAATAGATTTTGATAAGTTGCCTGACAGATTTGCACTTAAAGTAAATTGGGGTTGCAAACAGAACATAATATGTAACGATAAATCAAAATTAAATATTAAAGAAGCTAAAACAAAGTTGAAAAAATGGATTGAGCCGAAAAGTAATCATTACTACAATTATTTTGAATGGCAATATAAAGATATTAAACCGAAAATTATTTGCGAACAGTTTGTTGATTGCTGTGATGAAAAAAAAGACGGTCTTGTGGACGTAGTTAATAAATTTTTATGTTTTAACGGAAAGTTTAAATATTTGTTTATTAGTATAAAAGATTGTTTGGGTAACCGTTATTACAATTACTACGATTCAAATTTTAATTTGTTAAATGTACAAGATGATCATCCTTCAAAAAAAGATTTTAAATTTAAAAGCGACTACAAAAAAATGATAGAAATAGCAGAAAAGCTTTCAAGTCCTTTTCCTCATGCAAGAATAGATATTTATGAGGATATAAACAAGAATATTTATGTCGGTGAAATTACCTTTACACACGGGAATGGAACCACTCCCGTTAATAAGGAATGGGATTATAAATTTGGCGAAGAATTTTGCCTTCCCGAAAAAATGTTATAAAATTCGGAATATAATATGGAAAAAATTGCAAGTTTTACCGTTGATCATAATAAGTTGCAAAAAGGTATGTATATCTCAAGAATAGATGGAGATATTGTTACCTATGATATAAGAATGAAAAAGCCTAACAATAATGATTTTTTGTCTACCGGCCAAATGCATACTTTCGAACATTTATTTGCCACTTATGCAAGGAACAGTAAAATTAAAAATGATGTTATATATGTAGGCCCTATGGGTTGCAGAACCGGTTTTTATTTTCTTGTAAGAAACAATGTTTCTCATCAACAAGCACTTGATGTTGTAAAACAAACATTGGAATTTGTGAAAGACTTTGAAGGAGAAATCCCCGGTTCAACAAAAATTGAATGCGGTAATTATTTGGATCATGATTTAGAAGGTGCAAAAAAAGTTTCTGTTGATATGATAGAAGTTTTAAAAGATTGGACAGTGGAGAAAATGAATTATGAATACCATATCTAAAATAGCGGTTATAGGTGCTATGGAATGTGAAATTGATGCAATAAAAAAAGAAATGTCTGATTTAAAAGAAGAAAATTATGCCGATTTAAAAATATTTACCGGAACAATTAACGGTAAAATTATTATATTGGCTCAAAGCGGTGTGGGTAAAGTTAATGCAGCACTTAACACACAATATATAATAGATACATACAAACCTGACATTATTGTAAATACGGGTGTTGCAGGCGGTATTGCAGACGGACTTGATGTCGGGGATATTGTTATAGGTACATACCTTGTTCAACACGATTTTGATGTAACCGCATTAGGTTATGCAAAGGGATATATGTGTACCGGAGTTGAAAAAGATAAACCTACAAAATATTATTGCAACGAACAATTGATTAAAAGATTTCAAACTTCTTTGGAACAAAATATATCCGAAAAAAAAATTCATTTGGGAATAATTGCTTCAGGAGATAAATTTGTTTCGGGCAAAGAAGTAAAAAAAGAAATAAACGAATGTTTCGGTGCTGTTGCGGTAGAAATGGAGGGGGCTGCCATTGCGCAGGTTGCAACAAGAAACAATATTCCGTTTGTCGTTACAAGAGCAATTTCCGATTTGGCTGACGGTAAATCGGCTGAATATCAGAATGAATTTGAAAAAAAAGTATCTGAAATTTCTGCCGGAACAATTAAAATGTTTTTGAAAAATTTGCAGTAAAATAAAAAAAATAATATTATATATAGCATATAAAGTAAAAAAGGAGTTAGGAATGAATTATTTCAAAACATATTTTTGGGACATTATCGCAAAACATTATTTTGATCTTAAAGGAAGAGAAGGAAGAAAAGTTTTTTGGTTGTTCACATTAAACATATTTGTTATTAATATGATTTTGGGATTAATATCTGCAGGATTTATAAGCATGATAGTTTCTATTGCTGTTTTTTTACCGTCTTTAGGCTTGACAGTAAGAAGATTTCATGACATAAATTTTAACGGTTGGTGGGTATTGGTTGGTTTTATTCCGTTTATAGGTGTTATTGCTTTAATAGTTTTTGCATGTATTCCGGGAACCGATGGTGAAAATAAGTACGGTCCGGTTGTAGTTGATGCTGCAGTATCGAAGGAATAAATTTTGTCAATATAAGTTGTAAATATATAAAAAAGGAGCTTAAAATGAATTATTTAAAGACTTATTTCTTAGACGTTATCACAAAACATTTTTTTGATTTTGGCGGAAAAGAAGGAAGAAAAGTTTTTTGGTTGTTTCTTTTGAACTGCTTTATTGCAAATTTAATATTGAGTGCAATTTGGGCAACTTTGGGTTACATATTTTCCATAGTTGTTTTGTTGCCTTCTTTGGGAATACTTGTAAGAAGATTGAGAGATGCCGGTTTTAGCCCTTGGTGGGCATTATTGTTGTTAATCCCGGGAATAGGCGGTATTATTTTGTTGATTATGGCTTGTTTCCCAAGCAAATAATTATAATAAGTATAAAAAGTCGGACCGCCATTTCGGTATGGCGGTTCACTTTTTTTTAAGAATATTAAAAAGTACTTGACAAAAAAAATTTTTTGTTGTAAAATCTTTACCAGTTCTTTAAGTAGTTTAATTTTTTATAAAAGGTTTAAGACAGCAAGGACCTGATTAAAGGGGTTTAATATTTGTTTTACCTTGCCGAGACTGAGTGTAATAGTTTTTTTATTTGCTTCTCATTCTCGTGAGAAGTTTTTTTTATTTTAAAAAAATATATTTTTAGAATATAAGAGGAAAAGAAGATGCCAAACTTAAAAAATCAAGAAGCATTAAAAGATTTAACAGCAAAGTTTAAATCTATGAAAGGTATGATAATGACCGAATATCACGGCCTTTCAGTTGAACAGATTTCCGATTTGAGAAATCAATTAAGAAAAAGCGGTTGTGAATACTTAGTAGTAAAAAATACTTTAAGTAAAATAGCACTTAAAGAAATAGGTATGGAAAGTGCAAATGAGTATTTTGAAGGACCTACAGCTATAGTTGTTGAAGCTGACGATCCTGTATCTCCTGCAAAAATCGTTTCGGAATTTGCAAAGAAGAACGAAAAGTTAGTTATAAAAGCAGGTATTTTGGATGGTAAGGTAATAGCATTAAATGAAATAAAAGCATTAGCTTCACTTCCTACAAAAGAAGTGCTTATCGGGAAAATGCTTGGCAGCATGAATGCACCTATTTCAAATTTCGTTGGTGTGCTTAGTGCAGTTACAAGAAACTTTGTTTGCGTATTAAATGCAATTAAAGAACAAAAAGAAAAAGCAGCATAATTAATAGTTGTAAATTAAAAATAATTATAGTTAGTACTATAAAATAAAAAAATTAAAAAAAATAAATGGGGGAGTAGTAAAATGGCATTAACAAAAGATCAATTAATTGAAGAAATTTCAGCTATGTCTGTATTAGAGATGGCAGATTTGGTAAAGGCTTTGGAAGAAAAATTTGGTGTTTCAGCAGCAGCTCCAGTAGCAGTAGCAGCAGCAGGTGCAGCAGCTCCGGCAGCAGCAGCTGGTGAAGAAAAATCCGAATTTAACGTTGTTTTATCAGCAGCAGGTGCAAACAAAATAGCTGTTATTAAAGTTGTTAGAGAAATAACAGGTTTAGGCTTGAAAGAAGCTAAAGATTTAGTTGACGGCGCACCAAAAACAGTTAAAGAAAATGTTGCTAAAGCAGACGCAGAAGAAATGAAGAAAAAATTAGCAGCAGCAGGTGCAACTGTAGAATTAAAGTAATTTAGTTTGCTATAAGTAAAACCAAAAAAATATTGTAATTTTAATCTAAATACTTGACAAAAGATAATAATTAAGTATATAATAATTACTTAATTTTATCTTTTTGTCAAAATAAAATATAGTGGGTTTATAACTAATGAAACAAGTTAATTTTGGAAAAATAAAGTCACCAATTGATCCACCTTTACTACTTGGTATGCAAAAAAATTCTTTTGCAGATTTTTTGCAAAGGGATGTAGCTCCCGAGAAGAGAAAAGCTCAAGGTCTTGAGGGTGCATTTAGAGATGTATTCCCTATTAAAAATTCAGATGAAAGTTTAGAAGTGCAGTATGTTTCTTATTCTTTTGGCGAACCGAAATATTCCGTAACGGAATCGGTTGCAAGAGACGAGACCTATTCGGCACCTTTAAAAATCAAATTAAGATTAGTTTCAAAAAAAGAAGACGGAAAAGAGAGAGAAATTTCCGAACAGGAAGTTTATTTCGGCGATATTCCTTTGATGACTGATACCGCAACATTTGTTATAAATGGTGCGGAAAGAGTTGTTGTAAGTCAGATACATCGTTCTCCGGGAGTAATTTTCGAAGAAGATGAAGAAAAGAAGGTTACCATATTCGGTAAACCTTTATATTTTGCAAGAATAATACCTTACAGAGGAGCATGGGTTGAATTTGAATTCGATCAAAATGGTCTTTTGTATGTTAGAATAGATAGAAAAAGAAAAATTTTGGCAACTACACTTTTAAGAGCAATAGGTTTTGAAAGTGACAGCGATATATTAAATCTTTTTAAAGAAACAAAAGAAGTTTCTTTGGATTTAGCTCCGTCGGCACTCGCAAATGAATGTTTAGCTGATGATATTTATGATACGGCAACCGGTGAAGTTTTGTTTGATGCCGGAAAAGAATTGACAGAAACAGTTATTGAAAAGATGAAAGCAAAAGGATTAAAGACAGTAACCGTTTTGAAAGATGCAACAATTCTTTTAACATTGAAAAAAGATTCCATTAAAACACAAAAAGAAGCAGTAAATCATATTTATAAGGTGTTAAAAACACAAGAATTCATCGTTCAAGAAAGAGCACAAGGTTTCTTGGATGAATTGTTGTTTAAATCCGTTAGAAGATACGATTTTACAACAATCGGAAGATATAAAATTCTTAAAAAATTAGCTCCTATATACGATTTTTATAAGAGAAAAACCGAAGGATATCCCAAAGAAATCAGATTGGGAATTCCGGCGGAAGGAAAAAGAACCGTTGCAAGAGAAGATATTGTTGCAACAATAAAATATCTTTTGATGATATATAACGGTGAAACCGAATTCGTTGAAGGCGGAAAGAAAATAAAGTTAGGTTTGGACGATATAGATCATTTGGGTAACAGAAGAGTAAGATCTGTCGGTGAATTGCTTGAAAACCAAGTAAGAATAGGGCTTGTTCAAATGGCAAGACTTACAAAAGAATATATGAACAGCCAGGACAAAGCAACTATTACACCGAGATCTTTAATGAATATAACTCCGTTTGTTGCTCAAATAAGAAAGTTTTTCGGTACATCGCAACTTTCTCAATTTATGGATCAAATCAATCCGTTATCCGAACTTACACATAAGAGAAGACTTTCGGCATTAGGTCCCGGAGGTCTTAACAGAAAAAGAGCAGGATTCGAAGTTAGAGATGTTCACTACACACATTATGGTCGTGTATGTCCTATCGAAACTCCTGAAGGACCGAACATCGGTCTTATAACTTCTTTGTCTGCTTATGCAAGAGTTAACAGATATGGTTTGATAGAAACTCCGTATAAAAAAGTAGAAAACGGTAAAACTACCGATAAAATAGAATACATGACAGCAGATGAAGAAGATGATTTGTTTGTAGCACAGGCAAATACACCTGTTGATGATAAAGGTAATTTCCTTATAGATTCAGTTCAGGGAAGACATTTGAACGACTTCTTGTTTAAAACTCCCGAAAAAGTTGACTATATGGATATTTCACCTATGCAGGTTGTATCTGTTTCAGCCGGTCTTATTCCTTTCTTGGAACACGATGATGCAAACAGAGCTTTGATGGGTTGTAACATGCAAAGACAGGGAGTTCCTTTGTTAGTAACGGAACAACCTTTGGTTTGTACCGGTGTAGAAGATAAAGTAGCAAAAGATTCCGGTGTATGTGTAGTTTCAAAAATCGATGGTGAAGTAGTATCCGTTTCAGCTGATGAAATTATAGTTTGGAACGAAAAATCAGGTGTTGAAGTTCATACATTAAATAAATATTTAAGATCCAACCAAGATACATGTATTAACCATATTCCTATAGTAAAAGTAGGAGATAAGGTTAGAAAAGGTGAAATAATTGCCGATGGACAAGCAACCAAGAACGGTCAATTGTCTTTAGGTCAAAACCTTTTAATAGCATTCATGCCTTGGGACGGATACAATTTCGAAGATGCTATTTTGTTGTCTGAGAAATTGGTTCAGGATGATAGATTTACATCAATTCATATAAGAGAGTTAGAAACAGAAGCAAGAGAAACAAAAGGAAGACCTGAAGAAATAACAAAGGATATTCCTAATGTTGGTGCCGAAGATTTGTTAAATCTCGATGAAAACGGTGTAATCAGAGTTGGTGCAACAGTTCAAAGAGGAGATATCCTTGTTGGAAAAACAGCTCCTAAAGGCGAACAACAAACTACTCCGGAAGAAAGACTTTTGAGAGTATTGTTCGGTAAAAAAGCAGAAGATGTTCAAGATGTTTCTTTAAGAGTTGATCCCGGTATTTCCGGTAAAGTTTTGGCAGTAAGAACTTTCGTAAGAAGAGAAAAACTTACTGAAAAAGAAGCCAAGAAAAGACAAGAAGAGATAACATCTACATATAAAGCTGCAAAATCTAAATTGGACAAAGAACAAAAAGAACTTTTAGCTAATGCAAAGAAATCCGAAAAAGCAAAAATAGAAGATTTGTATAAAGCTAAAGAAGCTATACTTAAACAAAATTATGAAAAAGAAAAAGAAATGTTTAAGAAGGGTGATGAATTACCTGTTTCCGTAAATAAGATTGTTAAAGTATATATAGCAGCAAAATTAAAAGTTCAAGTTGGAGATAAACTTGCAGGAAGACACGGAAACAAAGGTATTGTTTCAAGAATACTTCCTGTTGAAGATATGCCAAGACTACCCGATGGAACACCTGTAGATTGTGTTCTTTCACCACTTGCTATTCCTTCTCGTATGAATGTAGGACAGCTTTTGGAATCAATGTTGGGTTGGGCAGGTAAAGTATTAAATACACAAATGGTAACTCCTGTATTTGATGGTGCCAGTGAAGAGCAAGTTAAAGAACAAATAAGAAAAGCTAAAGATTTATTGGTATCACAAAAGACCGAAGAATTTAAACAGAGAGGTTTCAAAGGTAAAGAATTAGCAGATGCTATAGAAGATTATAAGCTTCATTATTTACCTACCGATGATTGCCAAATTACATTGTATGATGGTAGAACCGGTGAACCTTTTATGGAAAAAATTACAATCGGTGTAATGTACATGTTGAAACTTAACCATTTGGTTGAAGATAAAATGCATGCAAGATCAACCGGTCCTTATTCTCTTATCACAAGACAGCCGTTGGGCGGTAAAGCACAGTTCGGAGGTCAGAGATTCGGAGAAATGGAAGTTTGGGCAATACAGGCTTATGGTGCAGCCCATGTATTGCAGGAATTTTTGACCGTAAAATCCGATGATGTTGACGGTAGAGTTAAAATGTATGACTCTATAATCAAAGGTGAAGCAATATCCGAACCGGGTATTCCTGAATCTTTCAAAGTTCTTATTAACGAACTTAGAGCATTGGGATTGAATGTTGATTTGTTAAAAAAAGGTGCAGAAAACAACAGTAAAGAAGACTAAATAAAATACGGAAGGGCAACTATAAATGAGTATAAAAAATTTAAAAAATTCAAAGAAAAAGCCGCAAAATCTTAACTTCACGGATTTTGATGAAGTAAAATTGACAGTTGCAAGTCCTGAGGATATAAGATCTTGGTCTTATGGTGAAGTAAAGAAACCTGAGACCATAAACTACAGAACATTTAAACCTGAAAGAGACGGTTTGTTCTGCGATTGTATATTCGGACCTACAAAAGACTGGGAATGTCATTGCGGAAAATACAAATATATAAAACATAAAGGTATCATCTGCGACAGATGCGGTGTTGAAGTTACGGAATCAAAAGTAAGAAGAGAGAGATTCGGCCATATAGATTTAGCAGTTCCTGTTGCACATCCTTGGTTCTTAAAGAAACCGCCTTCAAGAATAGGTATTTTGTTGAATATGAAAATATCCGACTTGGAAAAGGTTATTTATTATACAAAGTATGTTGTAACAAACACATTGAAAGATGCATCAGGTATAGTGCCCATTCTTCATAAAGGTTCTTTATTGAAAGAAGAAGAATATAATTTATTCCAATACGGAATGAAGAGTGCTGTTGTTAGAGATGAATTGAAAAATGTTTTTGACGGTATAGTTGCAGAAGAAATTGAACTTGACAGTGATGAAAAAGTTTTGAAAAAACAACTCGACAGACTTATCAAAACAATGGCAGATTACAGCGGAGAAAAGAAATCCGATGTTATAAAGAAAATAGCAGAAAATATTGCAAACGGTGCAAAATATTATAAATGTTATTTTAAGCCTCACTCAATATATTTTTATGATGTTGAAGGTTCACAAAAATCCGAAATAAAAAAGATTCTTGCTTCGGCATTTGAAAAGACTCCTGAAGTTTCTGTTTCCGAACCTGATAAGAAGTTGAGAATAGAATTTTTCGATAACGAAAAAGAAAAAGTATTTTTGGAACTCAGAAAAAATGCAGAAGGTTTAAAACCTTTTGAAGGTAAATTGAAAGTTGAAGTTTTCAGAATGGAAATGCCAATATTAAAAACATTTTCAAAACCTGAAACTCCTATATTATTGGAAGATACCGATGTTAAAAAATTCCAATCCGGTTTCGGTGACGATTTGAAAGTTGATATCGGAGCTTCCGCAATAAGAAAATTATTGGAAGAAATAAATCTTGAAGAAGAACAAAAACAAATTCAAAAAGAAATAGCAACTATTTCTTCGGATATGGAAAGATCAAGACTTATCAGAAAGCTTAGAGTTGTAGAGGGATTCAAAAATTCTAATACAAGACCTGAGTGGATGATACTTACGGTTCTTCCTGTTATTCCGCCTGATTTAAGACCTTTGGTAGCTTTGGAAGGCGGAAGATTTGCAGCTTCGGATTTAAACGATTTATACAGAAGAATTATTAACAGAAATAACAGATTAAGACATATAGAACAATTAAAAGCTCCTGCAGTGATGATAAACAACGAAAAAAGATTGTTGCAGGAAGCAGTAGATGCTTTGATTGATAACGATTCTATGTCAAGACCTGTAACAGGTGCAGGCAACAGAGTATTAAAATCTTTGTCCGACACATTAAAAGGTAAACAAGGAAGATTCAGACAGAACTTGTTGGGAAAAAGAGTTGATTATTCGGGAAGAAGTGTTATCGTTGTAGGACCTTCTTTGAAACTTAATCAATGCGGTATTCCTAAAGAAATGGCATTGGAATTGTTCAAACCTTTTATTATAAGAGAACTTATTAACCAAGAAGGTGCAACATTAAAATCTGCAAGAAGAATCCTTGAAAGAGGAGATGTAAGAGTTTGGGGAATATTGGAAAAAGTAACAAAAAATCATCCGGTATTGCTAAACAGAGCTCCTACACTTCACAGACTTGGTATTCAAGCTTTTGAACCTATATTGGTTGAAGGTAAATCAATACAATTACATCCTTTAACATGTACGGCATTCAACGCTGATTTCGATGGAGACCAGATGGCAGTGCATGTTCCTATATCGATAGAAGCACAACTTGAAGCAAAAATGTTGATGATGACAACAAAGAACATATTGTCACCTTCATCAGGTAAACCTATAACCGTTCCGGGACAGGATATCGTTTTGGGTAGCTGCTTCATAACAAAAGAGAAAAAAGGTGTATTGGGTGAAGGAAGTATATTTTCAAGCGTAGATGAAGTTATAAGTGCATACCAACAAAAAGAAGTAGATTTACAAGCAAGAATAAAGGTTGCAGGTATAACATCATTGAGAGATCCTAACCTTAAAGACAGCGAACAAAAAGATTTATCAAAATGGAAAAATGATGATAAGAAAGGAATAATTAATTATACAACAGTAGGTAGAGTTATATTTAATGAACATTTACCTAAAAATGATGACGGTTCTTATGCATTGGGATATAAAAACAAATCTTTCGGTAAGAAAGATTTGGTGGCAATTATCGATGAATGCTTCAAGAAACTCGGTCAGTATAAGACAGTTGTATTGTTGGATGAAATTAAGAGCTTAGGTTACAAATATGCAACTTTGGCAGGTGTATCGATTTCTATAGATGCAATGAATGTTCCGCCTGAAAAAGACAAGATGGTTTCCGAAGCTAAAAAACAAGTTAAAGCAATTGAAAAACAAGCAAAATTAGGTTTGATAACCGAAAGTGAAAGATACAACAAAATCATTGATATTTGGACAAAAGTTACAGACGGTGTTGCAGATATCATGTTTGATGAAATGAAAAAGACTGAAAACGAGCCTTACGAACCTAACAAAAACAGATTTAATTCGGTTTATATGATGGCGGATTCCGGCGCCAGAGGTTCAAGACAGCAGGTAAGACAGCTCGCAGGTATGAGAGGTCTTATGGCAAAACCTCAAAAGAAACTCTCCGGAGGTGTAGGTGAAATTATCGAAACACCTATTATCGCAAACTTCAGAGAAGGTCTTTCAATTTTGGAATACTTTATTTCTACTCACGGTGGTAGAAAAGGTCTTTCCGATACAGCATTGAAAACCGCAGAAGCAGGATACATGACAAGAAAACTCGTTGATGTATCTCACGATGTAGTTGTAACGGAACACGATTGCGGAACTCCTAACGGAGTGTTCATAGGAGATTTAAAATCAGGTGAAGAAACAATCGAAAAGATAGATGAGAGAATTGTAGGTAGAGTTGCACTCGACAACGTTGTTGGTATTATTCAACACGGTGATGATATACAAGAAGAGCTTATTGTAAAAAGAGGAGAACTTATAACTCTTGAACAAGCAAAGAAGCTCATGGAAGCAGGTATCGATAAGATCGGTATCAGAAGCGTATTAACTTGTGAAGCAGAACACGGAGTTTGTGCAAAATGTTACGGATTAAGCCCTGCGACAGGTAAACTTGCAGAAGTCGGTGAAGCAGTAGGTGTCGTTGCTGCTCAATCAATCGGTGAGCCTGGTACACAGCTTACATTGAGAACATTCCACATCGGTGGTGCTGCAAGTACGGTTACACAGAAATCCGAAATATATGCGGAAAAAGACGGAACAGTAGATTTTTATAATTTAAAATGTATTAAGAACAGAGATGGTGAAACGTTAGTTGTTAGCAGAAATACGGAACTTGTATTTACGGAAATGTCTCCGAGAAGAAGACAAGTTCATAAGATTCCTTACGGCGCGGTAATATATGTTAAAGACGGCCAAGATGTTACATTAAAAGAAGATCCTGCAACAAAAACCAAGAAACATATTTTACTTGCAAAATGGGATCCTCATTCAAAATCAATTATTTCAGAGTATGAAGGTAAATTGAAATATGTTGATATAAAAGACGGTGTTACATTACAGAAAGAAAAATCAAAAATTACCGGTCAGATTGAAAGGGTAATTATTGAAGACAGAACAAGAAAACACAGACCTAAATTCGTTATTGAAAACGGCGGTAAAACAGTAGTTGAATATCCGTTACCTGTAGATACAACTCTTATGGTAAAAAGCGGTGACGAAATTAAGGTTGGTGATATATTAGCTAAAATGCCTCAAGAAGCAACAAAAGTTAAGGATATTACCGGAGGTCTTCCGAGAGTATCTGAATTGTTCGAAGGAAGAAAACCTAAGAACGTTGCAGTTGTTTCCGAAATCGACGGTATAGTTAAGTTCGGTGAAGCAACAAAGAAAGGTGCATTGAAAGTTAAAGTTGTTGATCCTGAAACAAAGATAGAAAAAGAATATGTTATTCCGTTAGGAAGACATTTGGTTGTATACGAAGGGGATAAAGTAGAAGCCGGAGAAGCTCTTTCCGACGGTGCAGTAAATCCTCATGATATTCTTAAGGTAAAAGGTCCTAAAGTAGTTCAGGAATATCTTGTAAACGAAATACAACAGGTTTACAGATTACAGGGTGTAGCAATTAACGATAAACATATAGAAGTTGTTGTAAGACAGATGTTGTCCAATGTAAGAATCACCGAAGAAGGATCAAGCAAGTTCCTTAAAGGTGAAATTATATCAAGATATAAATATGAAAACGAAAGAAAGAAATTGAAAGCAGAAGGTAAATCTTTACCTAAAGCACAGCCGGTATTGTTAGGTATAACAAAAGCCGCACTTTCATCGGATTCATTTATATCTGCAGCAAGCTTCCAGGAAACAACAAGAGTATTAACGGAAGCTGCAGTATCCGGACAAATAGATGTTCTTAGAGGATTAAAAGAAAATGTTGCTATAGGTCATTTAATACCTGCTGGTACAGGGCTTAAAGCACAAGAAAATAAATAAAATAATTTTAAAGAAATTATAAATTAAATTAGAGGGAAGGGAAGAATGCCAACAGTTAATCAGTTAATTTCAGGCGGAAGAAAACAAGTTATACAAAAAACGAAATCTCCTGCATTGAAAAGTTGTCCACAAAGAAGAGGAGTTTGTACAAGAGTTTATACAACAACTCCTAAAAAACCTAATTCAGCTTTGAGAAAGGTAGCCAGAGTAAAATTGACATCGGGATATGAAGTAACTTCATATATACCGGGTGTAGGCCATAACTTACAGGAGCATTCAATTGTTCTTATAAGAGGCGGAAGAGTAAAAGATTTGCCTGGTGTTAGATACCACATCATCAGAGGAGCATTAGATGCTACCGGAGTAGATGGCAGAAAACAATCAAGAAGCAAATATGGTGCAAAGAAAGCTAAAGCAGCAAAGAAATAATATAAAAGTATATAAGTAAAAAGAGGATAATCAAATATGCCAAGAAAAGCATTAAAACCAAGAGAAAAAAGAGGAATGCCAAAAGGCGATTCTGTTTATAATTCAGTATTAGTAGCAAGATTTATAAATAAGTTAGACCACAGAGGAAAAAAGAGTTTAGCTGAAAAAATAATTTATAAAGCATTTGAAATAATGAAAGAAAAAACCGGTGAAGAACCATTGGAAGTATTCAACAGAGCTATTGAAAATGCAAGACCATTATTGGAAGTTAGACCAAGAAGAGTTGGTGGAGCAACATATCAAGTTCCTATGGAAGTTCCTATGATAAGATCAACAACTCTTGCTATGGACTGGATAATGGAAGCAGCAAGAAGTAAAACAGGCAGACCTATGTGTGAAAAACTTGCACAAGAATTCATGGATGCAAGCAAAAAAGAAGGTTCTGTTATGAAGAAAAGAGAAGATACACACAAGATGGCAGAAGCTAATAAAGCTTTCGCTCATTACAAATGGTAATCTAAACCGAAAATTTCGGGTTACAATTTTTAAACACAAGAGCTTATGTACTAATTTCGTACACATCGCTCTTGTGTTTTTTTATTTCACCTCGAACTTTTCGGTTTATTCATTGCTGTGCTATTGTTGCGTCTAAATCACAAAAGGTATTTTACAATTTTTGAAATGTTTTTATCCCAAAAATGTAAGGCAAATTTGTTCACAAATTTTTCACAAGTTATTATTGAAAAATCAATATGTATAGACTATAATATAAAGTATGAAAGTGTCTTTTATGAAGCAATGTATATCATTGTTTATATTTTTATTTGTTTTTACAAATTGTTTAGCTGTGCCTTTTTCTAAAGGTATAGCGGATAATTTTGTAAAAGGTTCGTCGTTGGAACAAATTTTATTTGCCGTTCAAACACCGTCGGATATTTTGTCATCAATGATGCAAACGGATAAAACATCACAACAAGATAAAGAAAACAAAAAGCAAAAAGATACAAATTTCTTTTATGAATACTTGTTACCTGTAGAGATAACTCTTCCTACCGTATCAAGTATAAGTAATCTGTTAACATCAAATACTGGTATATATGTGACGGAAAATTTTGTTTCGGAAGTTGAATATCCGATAAAAATACCGTTTTTGCAGTGCATATTTTTGATTTTATTATTGAGATTATTATTTGTAGTATTACCAAGATCTATATCAGTAAATTATAATAATATTAATATAGAAGAGGGGGCTTGTATTGTGTAAAAACAATACAAGTTTTTTTTATTTTATGATAAAAACATTTAAAACAAAATTTAACAAGATAATATCTTTATTAACAGCAACAAGCTTGCTTATTTCTTTTGTCGTAGGACCGACTGCGGCAAGTGCCATAAATAACGAACAAACTGCAAAAGAATATAACCAAATTTTTAAAGAATTTATTTTGCCGTATAGTTACGGAAAAATAACAAAATCTCATTTTGCGGGAACAGACAGAGTAATAATAAATATACAAGATTTGCATTGCCATCCAAAAGTTCAAAAAAATATAGCTAATGTTATAGAAACTTTTGATAAAAAATATGGAGTAAACAATATATATTTGGAAGGTGCTTATGGAAATGTAAGTACAAAATGGATTACCGACCAAATAAAAAAAGATAAGAACTTGTTAGAAAAGATGATGGATACCGGAAGGTTAACCGGTGCGGAATATTATAGTGCAATAAGCGGAAAAACGGAAATAATTAAAGGATTGGAAGAAAAAGAACCGTATTTGGATAACATAGCAAGATTGGGAAGCATTTTAGACAGTCAAGAAAAAATAGATTTAATATTAAAATCTTTAGATGAATCCGTAAACGAAGTAAAAAAACAATATTATTCAAAAAGACAGTACAAACTGGAAAGATTATTTGAAGATTATAAACAAGGAAAAATAACCTCTCAAAAATATTATACATTGTTATCGAAACATATAGATAAATTAGGAATTGATTTAACTAAATACGAAAACTCTTTAATATATTTAACATTGTTGAGTTTACAAAAAGATTTGGATTATAAAAAAATAACCGCTGAACTTCAGGGCTTAGTTTCGATTTTAAAACAACAATTACCATACAACATATATAAATCGCTTTTGGAAAATACATCTAATTTTCAGGAATTGGAAAAGTTTTATTCTTATGTTATTCAGTTGGATAAAAGTTACGATTTAAATATATCTTTAAGATTTCCCGAGTTGAATAAATATTTCGGATATATAGAATTAAGTAAAAAACTAAATCCTGTTGAGTTGCTAAAAGAAGATGAATTTCTGTCACAAGAAATAAATACAAGATTTTCTCAAACCCCTGCCCAAAAAGATGTAGTATTTTTGGTTCATTTCGGCAGATATTTAAGAGATTATGTAACCACCAAAATAACATTGGAAGATTATAAATATTATAAAGAAAATATAGAACAATACAGAAAAATATATAACAAATATGTAGATAACAGAGTATTGAGTTTATTGGATGAATATATTGCGCAAATAGACAAGTTTTATGAAATAAATATGGATAGAAACCTTTATTTCACAAAAAATATGTTTGAAGAAAACGAACAATTTGTGCAAATAGAACAGGTTAAACAGGCTTTTGATGATATAAACAGAATAATAAGTAATATGGATGAAGTAAAAAGAGTGGATGTTGTTGTTACCGGTGGTTTCCACTCTCAGACGGTAACTGAATTATTGGAACAACAAAATGTAAGTTATATAGTAATAACACCTAATGTTACCGACGGAATAAAGTTGGCTGAAGAAACGTATTACGAATTGGCAAAAGAACAAAGTAAAATTTCTTTCCAAACAATAGCGCCTGTAATAGCTTCTTTATCACCTCAGCTGCAGGCTATTTTATTGAATAAGATAGAAAGTGAGGATACTGAAAATATAGAGCAAATAATGAAAATGGATGAATTCGAAAGAGCACAAACGATTGCGGATTTGGCTGCTGCAAAATTGTTGGAAAGTGACGATTTGGGTAACCTGGAAGAAACACTTAATGAAATTGTTGAAAATTTGGTAGATGAATATCATAAAGAAAAAGTAACGCCTGAACTTGTATCTGAAATAAAAAATTTACAGGAAGTACTTAAAGATAAGGAAAAATTACAAAAGGTTATAGATTTATTAAGTGAAGGCACTGCAAAACAATCGGTAATGCTTGTAAGCGATATGGTTGCTGTCCTATATAAACAAATTTCCGATATTCTTGTTCCTTTTGCAAATAAAGAAAGATTAGAAACAGATGAAGATGTATTGCCTCTTAAAGATTTTGATGAGGATGAAGATTTTGGTGATAGTGATATTGAAAAAGATGGTGCATATGAAGATGATGAATATTACGGATATGATGTATTTGATAGTTTAGAACTTTGGTTTTCTGATGCCGAGCTTATAGAATTAAGCAGAGAAATTATTAAAGAAGGACAATATAATGAAAATATTGAGAAGTTTATAGAATATTTAGGCCGACATAATATGGCCGATTACGAATTGTTAAGTAAGATTCTTGCGGAATTAAAATCTATAAACAATAGTGAGATAAAAAAAGAATATTGCGGCGTTCTTTATGCTCTCACGGATAAAAAAATTTTTAATGATAAACAAAAAGTTGCTAAAGCCAAAGAAGACATTATGTCCTTTTTGGAAAAACCGAGAAATATACAATTAAGATTCTGTGAGCTGTTTCCCAAAGTGTTTGCAGGTCACGATGAAACAGTATATAGCTTCTTTACTGCTTTATTGGATTGTGTCAATGAAAACGAATATACAAATACGGATTTCGATTTTCTGGTAACAATTTGCAGATATTCTTTCCTTGTTACCGACCTTGAAACAAAAGAAAATATATATGACTTCTTAACTTTGAATATTGAAAAAAGAAGATTGTTATATAGCTTTTATCAAGCTCCAAAGGTACACACGGATATAGAAATCAATCGTGTAACTTTAAACTTTATGTTATCGGTTTTACATAAATATAATCTTACGGATGAACAGTTTAATTACATAATGACGTTGATTTGCTCCGTTAATATAACAAAAAACACATTTGAACAAAAATATGTTAATAATCTAAAAGAAAAAGAACTTAATATGTTTGTTCTTGAAAATTTTAAGTATGTAAATTCTTATAGCAGATATTTGTTGGATTTGATTTTCAGTGATGTTGAAGAAACAAAGGTAGAAATATTTGTTTCTAAACTTCAAAAAATAGTAGATTTGTTCGACGATTTGCAGGAGTATAAAATAGATACATTGGATACAGAAAACAAATGTTTTGCATTAGAAGTATTTCTAAATGATGGTTTTGAAGCATATTGTAAAGATAATAATATAAACGATCTTGTAAAACAGTATCAGTTAGCTATACGAGTTTCCAGAAAAATATATCCAATATTGGGTGATAAAATCTCTGCTACACCTATCGACAAAATGGATAATATTATAAACAAAACATTAGAGTACTACAAAAAAGTCGATAAAATTATTTCTTTCCTTACATTATTTACAAATAAAACCGCAATATTTTCTTTGCATAATAATGAAAGAAATCCGGATAAAAAATCTTTTAGGTTTACTCCTGACGGAATAAAAGAAATTTTAAAAAGGTTGGAAATAGAACCCGAAGTTTTTGAATCAATTGAAATTTCTTTTATGGATAAAGTGTTGGATTTTATAAGGAAAATAGAACAGGATGAAATAGATAAACAAGTTTTATTGGATTTTGTTAATAATCTTGATGGTAGCGTGATAGTAAAAAAAGATATTTTAGAATATTTGGCAAAGAAGGAAAATAGTACTATACCTAAAAAGACCATAATAAGATATGTTACCAGATTGAAAATTTCGGAACGCTTTGTGGAAGTAAATCGTTATTTGAAACATATAGAACACTTCAATGATTACGGACAAGAAAAAGGGGTATTTATTTTTGACGGACATGGTGCATCTGACGGAAAATCAATTTCTTATTCGGAAACAGGTTCTGTTACTGTCAATCAGATAGCACAAGCATTAATAAATGCACATAACAATGGCGTAAATTTAGAAAATTTAACATTGGTATTTGCAAGCTGTCATTCTTATAAATTTGCTGACAATATAATTAATGAATTGATAAAAAACGGAATTGATTCTTTTCCTCAAATACTTACAGATGCAGGCAAAGAAACTATTTATGGCTATACGAAAGCTGTTGATATGGATGGAAAACAAACCAAAGTTTCAAATTTGTTTTATTCTTTACTTAAATATTTAGATTCAAAGACTCAAGAAGAAAGAGAACAAATGAAAGGCAGGCTGTCTTTTAAAGATGTTGCGGATGCTCCGAGATATTTGTCCAACAATACTGTTTTTGTAACAAATCAAGAAATAAATAAACTCAATAATGAATTGGAAACCGATATTCTCGGTATAATAAATGAACAAGAGTCTGAGAATACAGAAGCACCCGTTAAGAATGATGTTGCTTATGCCGGCAGATATAGACTTTATGCGGAAATGATGCTTCCGTCCACACAAAAGGCATTGAACAAAATAGGAAATATAGGAATAATAAAGGCTGTATATAAAGAGAAATCCGGTGAAAATTTCAGGTTTACAACTTTGGGAGTGGCACTTGGCGCATTGATAGAAACATTTAGTTTTTGGAGTCCCAACTTTATAAAAGCACATAATTTTGATCCGTCAATACAAGCAGGAATGACAGCAGTAGTATGGGTAATAAGAGCATTAAGTATAGGAATAGGAATATGGACAGGTTCTATTCTTGCCTTATTTCTTGCAGAAACGATAACACATTTCATATGGAACATGGCGGTAATATTAACAGGAAGACAAGATCTTTTATTACAAACTTCAAAAACCGAAGAAATAACCGCTTCTCAACAAAAATGGACAATGAGCAATATTTCAAAAGAAGCGCCGTATACCGAGAAATATAAGTTGGTATATTATATATTTGAAAAAAATTGTAGGAATTTAGATATAGTTTTTCCGGAAGAATTGGAATATATTATTATAGATAATATTATAGATGCATACGATTCTTCTTTTGGGGAAATATTGGATTTTGAAGATTGGGTTTATAATCGTTTAATAATAAATATTATTGATTTCCAGCAGAAACAAAATCGTTTGATGGACGGATTAAATGATTGTCGACCGGATGATAAAGAAGATATTTTATGGATATTTTCACAATGTTTGGTTGGACCAAGAAACCCTCAGTTTAGATTAAATAATATAATAGCAGTTGCAACAAAAATGGAAGAAGCAAATAAGGTTAGTTTTTCAGATGAAGTTTACAATGTATTAAACATATTACAAAGGTATAATGCTTCCGAGGCGGAACAGATTTTTATAAATATGGGACTTATAGAAATTCCCAATGCTTTATATAAACAAGTTATGGATGATAGAGAATTCAAACAACTTGAAGATTCTATAAGAGAAAATGAAAACAGAAAAATGATAGTAATCTCGGAAATGATGCTTCCGTCCACACAGAGAGCATTGAACAAGATAGGAAATATAGGAATAATAAAGGCTATATATAAAGAGAAATCCGGAGAAAATTTCAGATTTACAACTTTGGGAGTGGCACTTGGCGCATTGATAGAAACATTCAGTTTTTGGAGTCCCAACTTTATAAAAGCACATAATTTTGATCCGTCAATACAGGCGGGAATGACAGCTGTAGTATGGGCGGTAAGAGCATTAAGTATAGGTATAGGAATATGGACAGGTTCTATTCTTGCCTTATTTCTTGCAGAAACGATAACACATTTCATATGGAACATGGCGGTAATATTAATAGGAAGACAAGATCTTTTATTACAAACTTCAAAAACCGAAGAAATAACAATTCCTAAACAAGAGGCAAAAGAAGAAACCGGAAGAGATTTTTCACAAGAAGAAATAGACAAATTTGAACATCACTTGCAGACTACAACTTTGCAAAAAGATATTCAATATCAATATCAACCAAATCCGGCACTTAAGAAGAATGTAGAAGAAATATTCGGCAATTTACTCGATGCAATGGTTGCACAAGGTAAAATTACCAAGGAAGAAAGACAACAGTATAGAATACACTATTATTTCTCTCCGGTGGCAAATGCTTATACGGTAATAAACAGTAAAGATGTGTTTATATTCAGTGAATTATTATATGAATTAGCCGAAGAAATGCATAAAGAAGGTAAAGAATTAACAAAAGATCATATAGCTGCAATACTTGCACACGAATTACAACATACAACACAGAAAAACAGAGTGTATACTGATTATAAAGCTACTAAGGGTGATGATAAAAGAAAAGAATATGATGCCGACAGAGAATCTATTTTTATATTGGAACAGGCAGGATATAATCCGAGAGCTGTAGAAGAAATAATGAGTGCACTTATTCCTCTTTCCAGAACAGACGCATTAAGTGCGTTTTTTGATGCACATCCGAATACGGAAGACAGGTTAAAAGAAATATCTGAAATCTTGGAAGATCCGTCTTTGGTATTTTTATCTATGACAACGGCACAACAACCTCTTAACCTTTCTTCCCTGCAAAAATACGGACAAGATTTTCAAGAATACTTAAATGCAAATTTTGATAAAGGAACAAATAGTGTTTATTACCTTGATGAAAAATCATTACAGAAAATTCTTGATGAAACAGATTTTTTTGAGAAAATGAGTATATTCGATATCGCTAAATATATAGGCAATAATAAGAACTTTATAATCAATACTGTTTTAAACGGAAATTATAAATTTTTTACAAAAGCTGAAAATGACTTTATAAAAAGTTGTAGCGCCGAAGAAAAAGAATTTATTTATTCTCTTTTGTTTTCTACTTCTTCAAGTTTCTTTTATAGTAATAGAGATGACGATAATAATATTATTAAAAATTTGGAAAATGCACAGAAAACACGATTGTTTGATTTTTGTATTAATGTATTGGAACCCACAAAAATAAAAAATGATGACATCCTTTTCAATATGGTAGCAACAATGAATCCTACACAAGCCACGTTACAAGCTTTTTTGGACTTTAGAAAAAATAATGGCATAACAATATCTTCTTATACGGAAGAAGATGCTTATTTCTATTTGACAAATTATAAATACTTAACTGACAGAGAAATATCTTCTTTATTAGATAAATTGATTCCAAAAGATGATGATTTTTTCAGTTTATCAGATGATAATGATTTGAACGACTATCTTCTTTCTACGATATTTGAAAGCTTTAGTCAGGAACAGAAAAACGAAAGTCTTAAAATAATATTAAAAATTTTGACGGAAAATAAAGATTTATTCTTTATGTGTAAAGATCCTGTTGGCTTCATTAATACTGTTTTAGATAGTGAAGTGTTAACAAAACAAGAAAAACTCGAGTATCTTTTAATACTTTCAAAATATATAGAAAAACATAAACCGTTATTGACTTATCAATTGTTGAATTTGTTTGATGAGTTAAATTCCGATAAGACTGACTTTGAAAAATTGGTACATCTATTTGAAGTTTTAAATACTTCGGAAAACAATTATTATCTTGCCCAGATTTTTTCTTATTCCGAGTTGATGACCAGATATAAAATTTTTGAACACGATTTTGATGCCGAAGAATTGAAAAATTTTGCTTTTGCAATAAAAAATTTTACCGTAAAATTCGATGTCTTCTTTTTAGGCTATTTCCTAAAACTAAAAAATCCTAATGTTAAATTTTATTTTACCACTAAATATGAATCTTATTTTGATGAAAAATATTCCGATGGTGTATGTTTATATCCTGAAATGGATGTAGAAAAAATAGATAAAAATTTATTGAAAGATATAACATTAGATGATCTTATCGAATTCCAAAATTTTATGATGGATAACCATTATTATTGCCAAAATATATCGCTTTTGGCTAATTTCGTGGCGGATAATATTTTAAATTTAAATGCTGCGGAAAAAGTAAAAATAAAAAAACTTTTAACTTTGCTTCCGAAAGGGGAAAATCATATTTCTATAAAGGAAAATGTGTCTGCAATACCTTACGAACATTTGAAAAATCTTGTGGATATGCAGATTTTCTATAAAGATATGGATGAACAGACCAGAGAGGTTCCCAAATCTGAAACGGAAACCAGTTTTATTGCTTTTTATGTTCCGTTTTTGGAATTTAGAACTTTTAATCCGGATTATTCCGCGGTTTCTTTTGAACAAATGGTTGAAAATATAAAAAATCATTTTGATGCATATGACTATTTAAGAGAGTTGGAAAAAGAGGATCAGGATAAATTGGAAATTTACTATTCCGAAGGAATTGAAAAGATGGGAAATCCGGATGTTCCCGAGGAACGAATAAGAAATATGGAGATAGAAAAAGCTTGGCTTGTTGAACTTCACAAAATTTTTGGTTTAAGTCCCGAAGAAAGAAAAGTTGAATTTAACTACGGAGAAGAAACATTAGTTTATACATATTTCGAAATAAACGAACAATTGTTTAACAATTTAAATCTTGTTCCTACAGCACAGCAAGCGCAACAATTAGTAAATGCATTTTCAATTATAAAGAAAGAGTTGCCGCAAGAAATGGTGGATGTCTATGCAAAGCTTGTATATTCATTGTTGAAAAGAAATTCAAATTTATCGGTTTTTTCTTCAGCAAAAAATAATTTGGAATTGTTAGATTTGTTGTTTGAAGATTTTTCCGTAGTAAAAGATGATTATATAACGGAATTATTGGATAGCTATGATGTTACTGTTGAAGAATATAAGGAAATAATATCTAAGACAAGACTATATTTCTTTAGTTTGAATTCGGAAGATAACAATAAAAATGTCAGCAGTATGGAAATAATAAATACTATTTTGCCGACAATGTCCGATTCCGAAAAAATAAAATTTTTCTTTTGGCTGTTAAGCGGTAATGATTCATACAAACCGCAAATGCTTAAACAGGTAAAAATAAGTAATTTTAAGTATGAGGGAGAAATTAATTTTGATTCTTTACAGCAAAGCTTTAGATTAATGACAAAAACAGAGAGGGAAAATTTTATAAGGAGAATCCTTTTAGGAAAGTCCGGTATTCTTGAAAAAGGAAAAGCATCGGCAGAAAGGAATGGTAAAGAATTTGAACAAGGTTTGAAAAATGTTTTGTTTGACGATTTCTTTTTGTCTTCTTTAGGCAGTTCAAAAATTAAGGCATCTTCAATATCAATAGTCTTTAAAGAAGTCTTTTCAATAGTGTTTAATAATTTAAGTGATGAAAGAAAAGTTTTATTCGTGAATAATTTAATTTCTGCTCTTGCCGAAATAAAGAGCAGTGATGAAAAAGACGGTGATGAACAAAAAGCCCGTCAATTAGGAAGATTGATAGTGGCTTTGGGAACAAGTTCGGGTGTTGCCGTAGTTAAACTGCTGCAAATATTATCCAATAACAAAATTTTTGAAGCTTTGGATGATAAATACGGATCTGTAATAAATGAAGAAGTGGCAAAAGTTAAAGATGAAAATGAACCGTTATCAAAATCGGTTCTGTTCCAATATTTAGAAAAATTAGGCCTTTCCGCTGTTATAGATTATGTCGGCAAGAGATTAGGGTCTGCATCTATAGGTTTAACATATTTACTAAAATTAAAAAATATAAAAGATTTATTGGTAGCTAAAGTAAAAAGACCTAATATAAATAAAACTTACGATGAAGATTTTAAAATTGCCGAAAAGCTGATAGAATATTTTAAAAGCAGCAGATCGTTACTTGATGATATTTACAAAAAAACTCTTCCGGAAGCCGGTACATTAAAATCTTTGTTTAATAGAGAACTTAATTTCGAAGAAGAAGCAGAAAATCTAGATGATTTCAGTGAACAACTTAAAAACAGAAATAGTAAAATCAGAGTTCCGCAATTAATAAAAGTAATAAATGGTACGACAGTATATAATCAAAATTTATTCTTACAGACAACAGCAAAAGGAACAACCTTAGATAAAATAAAAGGTTCTAAAAAACAAAAAAGCCGAATATATTCCGAAGTCTTAAAAGAATTTTTTACCGAAATTTTTGTAGATCCGATAGAAAATGGTCAAGCTTTATATCATGCGGATTTACATACGGGTAATATTTTTGTAGATGAAAAAGGAACTATATCTTTTATAGATTTGGGCGGAGTCGGAAAAGTTTCCGCTCAACAAAGTAAAGCATTAAAAGATATCTTTATGTATTTGTATGCCGGAAAATATAACGATTTCATAAATGCATTAAAATCATATAATTCTAAACTTTATGAAGATTTGAAACATGAAAATGCTCTTAATAAAATAGAAGAAATATTAAACAGAAAGACAAGTTTGGAAAGCAAATTTGTAGATTTATTTGAAATATTTAATTCATTGGAAAATATCGACAGTGATTTTATGATGTTTATACAAGCAATAAGCAAAATATCTGGATATCTTGATAAACTAGATAAAAAAGATCAGCTGACTTTATTAAACAATTTAAGCTTTGATAGAAATATACAATTTAAAATAATAGCAGATAATATTTTGACTTATATTGTTTCTGCGTTTAAGAAGATACAATTTAACAAAAAACAACAGGAAAAAAGTCAGGAAATTACACAGGAAGATATATTTAGGGAAAAGCTTCTATCTGTTTATCCGGATATGAGTTCCGAAGATATTGATTTGTTATTATCATTAGATCCGGTTGTTTTGGAATACATAAAAAGCAATACCTTTAACTTAACACAGCAACAGCTTATGATGTGTGGACCGTTAGCGGATAAATTGTATAAGGGAAAAATAATAACAGAACAAAATAATAAAATGAATCTTCTTTTTAAAATAGCTTCAACAACAACTTTCTCTGAAAAAAATATAGAAAAATTGTTAGCATTAGATGAAAATACTATAGAAAAAATCATATCGGAAATAACGGAAGATGAAAAAATAGAAATATTATTTGCTAAGACAGAACAATTTAATATAGCGCTAGTGTACAAAAATGATGACTTTTTTAGCGGAAACAAAAATTTCGAAAGAGCTTTAATGTTTGCAAAAGGTGATAAACTTAACAAAAGTCAAAGTATGATGCATTTCATAGATGCAGATTCGGAATTAATTAAAGCAAAAATATTGTTTGGGGGGTTGCCGGCAACATTAACGGAAGAATTATTAAGAAATGATAGAAAACTAAATTCTTTATATCATATTCTTAAAGATATAAACTTGTCTCTTGAAGAAGACAGGGATGCGATAGAAATTTTAGCGTTGCTTACCGAAACAGAAATAGGCAATATTGAATTTGAGCTTAGAACATTAAGTTACAGCAGTAATAAAAATGTAAAAAGATTTTTATCTTTATATAAAGATTATAGGGATATCTTTTCAAAAAAAGGTGAGTCGACAACTTTAGCTGCATTTGTTACCAATAACCAAAATGACGGACAAATTAGAGAATTTTTTGATTTGGCCATAAAAAATAACTCGATAGAAACTATTAAATCCATCTCTTATACCGATATTAGTTTTGATATAAGTTTAAGTTCGGAGTTTGCTTTGAAACTAATCCTTTTCAGAAGTAAAGCCCTTGGTATTCCCATCGATAAGAATGATAGTAATTTCTCTGATATTATAGAAATTTTAAAAAACATTTCTTCAACAGGAAAAGAAAGAATCTTAAATTTAGATGAAGATACATATACAAAACTTTTCAGTATTAAAAATAATGAGACTTTAATTGTTTTACTAAAACATATTTCCAAATACAGCTATTATGACAGGAGAGATTTTGAATATCTTTTGAATGAAGCTGTCTTGGCTGAAACAAAAGATGTATCTTCGATTGGGCAGCAGCAAATTCCGGAAGAGTTTGTAAATCTTACCGATGATTATAATCAATTTGAACACATGGAAAACTTACCGGATTTCGCTGAGACAAAGATTGAAGAAGAAAAAAGACAAAATGCGGTAGAATTTTTTAATGATCAAATAGAAAGTATAGCTTCACAGAGTTATCAATTTGCTTTTATGGGTAATACTAAATACTTGTATTTGTTGCAAAATAGAAAGAATAAAGATTCTTTGCTGAAAATTGTTTCGAATGCAAACATAAATTTAAAGTTTAGATTACTTGCATTGTTATATTTGGATAAGTTAGGCAGTAAAGATTTGACTCCGGCAGAAAACGCTAATATTGAAAGTTATGAAAAAGAAATAGTAAAAGAATTAAAAAAACAAATAGAGAATAATGAGTTTAAAGTTTTGAATAACCTTGATTTAAGAGCGTACATGATGGGGATATATTTAATACTTAGAGATTTTGCTCACAGGAAAAAGGTTCCTTATCTTATTGATAATGCACTTATAATTAATTTTTCCGATGGTGTTATGGCAAAAGATAACGGACTTTTTGCAGAAGTAGATTTGTTTATTGTTATTCACGAATTAACACATCGTATGTTTGATAAACCGAAGAACGGATACCAACTTGTAGATGATGCATTGGACGAGCTTGTTTCTTATATTGTACCGAATGTGTTTTTAAGAAAGATAATCAAATTGTCATTTGATGCTTATTCACAGAGACAAAAAAGATACACAATACATCAAGCAAACGGTGTGATAGATTATATTAACATGGGAGTAAAATTCCGTTCTTTATATAGTATGTTTGATGAAAAAGCAGACAAGTATGAAATCGAGCAGGAAGTACATTCCGGACCGCTTGCCTTTTTAGACTATTTATTCAAAGCACATCAAAAGATAGGAAAACCCGTTAATTGGGATGCATTGTTGGATGTGATAAATTATTTACGTACATCGAGAATGGATCAACTTCAAGTGTTTAGAGAAATATTAAATTTGTATTTTATATATACAACAGAAGATAATTTGTTGACAAAAGAAGATACGGAAAATATAAAAAAAGAAATAGAAAAAATGCAAACATGGACAATATTGGTTAGAGAAATATTAGAACTTATAGAAAGTGTATCACCTGATACTTTTAATTTCTTAAAGGGTAGCAATACTCCATTAGACTATAAGAATGAAATTTTATCGAAAACAAATAAAGCGAAAGAAAGTTTTGAGGAAATTTCAAGAGCTTATCAAATGAAATATCAGTTTTCAAAGAACGACTTAACGGTTATGCTTATTCTTGATGTATTAAAAAATGTTGAATATGAACAACTTGAAAACAATTTTGACGGTGTAATAGCCGGAATAATAAATGTTATAAATAATGCCGCAGAAAATTATTCTATTGATTTAAATAAACAAACTTTTGATCGCACGGATTATCTAAAGTTATCCGCTTTTGTAAAAAGCAGTTTTGTTGTTGCCGAGAACAAGGGAACAAGTATCAAAGATAACATAATTGCATATATTTCAAAAAATTTAGGGCAAGTTCTATTTGTTGAACCGATGATAAATAAAATATTCGGAACAAAAAATTTGAGATATGTGTTTGGTAACAAAAAAGTGTTGGTAACTAGTTCTGAGGAACAGACAGACAGATTAAATAAAATATTGAGTGACAATAATATCAATAATACAACTGTTGTTACCATGGAAATCGTTAAATCTCCGACAACAGATATAAGGGATGGTATTTATTTAGATGTTACAAAAGGTATAAAAGCCAAATACGATGAAGATACCAATACAATAACAGTTTATTCCAAAAAAGGTATTGCCGATACCGAAAATATAGAAGAATTAATAATGAAACAATATTTCTCTGAAAGAAATGAGGACTCTTTCGATGATGTGATAGCTTTTGCAAATGTAAACGATAGTTCAATGCAAGATATAACGGAAAGACTAAATAATGCATATACTGATTCCGTATCAATGCCAAGTAAAGAAACAAATTTTGATTTGTCTTCAAGAACAATAAAAAATCTTAAAACAATGTGTAATCAAGAGTTTGCTTCTACAGGTATAAAAACATTTATTATTACATCCGACCAGGCAAAAGATTTCGCTAAAGATATAACATCATTACAAAAACAAGATTTTAAATTTATAGTTTTATGCAAAGTTGATGATATAACCGATATAACAAATTATGACGGATTAATAATAGATGCTTCCGCTACGGATTACGAAGATATAAGTCAATTGTTAACTCTTATGGAAAAAGTAAAAAAACAGGTTTTAACACAAGGAGTTGCAAAACAAGTATCCGTAAAATTCAGTAATCCTACATATCAACAATTTAATAGTATGAATATAAATATATTTGATACTTACGGCATAGTTCCGATAGTCGTAAATTCATATATGGTAAATTCAATTATCGGTAAATGTGCCGTTGAAAAAATAACCGAAGAGACTATTGATAGATTGATGAGACAAAACAATATTGTTGGTTTGGTCGTAGATGATGCAAGAATTTTTTCCGATAGAAAAAATAAGTTGAGAGAATCAAATACAAAAGAACAAAAATACAATAAAGGTTATAATGCTTCGTTAAGCAGTAAGTTTGATTATACTTGTAACGATGTAAAATTGTTGGCAGAATATTTGAGTATCGATATTAATGATGATAATGCATTGAAAAAATTAGATGAATTAGTAGAAAAATTGCATAATGATTCATCGGAATTATATTCAAGTTTAAGCTTGGATTCCAGATCTTATTTAGGATATTTGGCCGGTAAAGGCAGATATGAAGAAATGTTAGGCTTTATAAGAGGTATTGCTATGAATTCCGCAAGAACTCAAATAATTAAAGGCCTTAATGCAAAAGAAGTTAATTTGGATATGGATAAATTTGCTAAAGAAGCCGGTGGAAAGTATCAAAAAGCATTCCTTACTGTTGCCGTTCAATTGATGATGGACGATATTGATATAACCGAATTATTGGAAACGGATTTTATAGATTCCGATATGACGGTAAAACAATATTTAGATTCTGTTTATGAAAAAGTTAATATAAATATTGAGGATATATTGAAACAGAACGAATTTAAGATAGAAAGAACAAAAGATACTGCAAAAACAATAGAAGACTTCAAGAACTATGTAGTATTGTTAGATAACTTGAAGATTATCAAAGAAACAACTGCAAACTTCGATATGTCTATGAAGGCAGTTAGAGGTATATTGTCCGCTGCATAATAAAATTGCCTTCGTTAATTTTTAGTTTATAGTTTGTTATTGGTGGTTTGTGGTTGAAGTTTTTTCGTTTTTAAACTTATGACTTGTCAATTTTGCGAAACAAAATTTATTGAAATTTCTTCGCACTCAAGAATCGATATGTTGTTATCAGCATCCTTCACAACGAGGTTTCCTGTATTGTTTATATCAATAGCCGTTGCAGTATAAACTTTATTATCTTTTGTGTAGGTAATTTCTTTGTTTAATACCAAAGAAAGAGATTTATATTCTTTAATAATTTTTTTGTCGTAAATATCTTTTGATAAATCAAAAAGGTTATTTAGAATTTCTGCAATAAGTTTGTTCCTTGATAAATCGTTACACATAATTGAACCGGCTTTATCTTGTATATCTTTAGGAAAGTTTTCTGTAGATATATTTATCCCTATACCTGAAACAATTGCTTTGCTTTTCATATTGTTAAAATCACAGATGCTTTCTACAAGTATTCCGCAGATTTTTTTTTTGTTAAGATAAATATCGTTAATCCATTTTATTTGCGGATTAAGATTTGTAAGTCTTGTTATTGCTCTGCATACCGCTATTGCAGAAATTAGTGTAATTAAAGAAACATCTTTTATAGGTAACGATTTTTCTAATATTGTTGAAAAATATATTCCTGTATTTGCGGGGGAATAAAAGTTTCTTGCAAATCTGCCTCTACCCTTAGTTTGTGTGTTTGCAATTACTGTTGTTCCGTTTTGGAATTTGTTTGAATTTATTAAATCCTTTGCAAAATCATTTGTTGAAGATAATGTATCAAAAATTTTTATATCAAAATTTTTGTAATGCTCAAAAAGATTTTGTTTTATTTCTTGTTCGGATAAATCGTTAAGATTTGTCATTGCTATTTCTTTAAAGCAGATTCAAGTCTGTTAAGACCTTCAACTATTTTTTCCATAGAAGTTGCGTAAGAAAATCTTATAAAACCTTTTGCTCCGAAAGCGGATCCCGGAACGACGGCAATTTTTGCTTCTTCAAGTAAATAATCCGCAAGTTCGATATCCGTATTTATAAGTTTTCCGTTATAAGTCTTTTCCAATAGGTTTGATATGTTTGGGAAAACATAAAATGCACCTTCGGGCTTTAAGCAAGTTATACCGTTTATTTTGTTAAGTCTGTCTACGATATAGTTTCTTCTTTTTTCAAATTCAACTCTCATAGTTTCCAAGCAAGATTTATCTCCGTTTAATGCTTCGGTTGCAGCTTTTAACGAAATAGATGTCGGACAAGATGTTGACTGACTTTGCATTTTTGTCATTGCCGCGATTATTTCTTTAGGACCGGCAGCATACCCTATTCTCCAACCAGTCATTGCAAATGCTTTTGAAACACCGTTTACAACAATGGTATGATCTTTAACTTCTTTTGATACTTGCGCTATAGAAAAGAATTTAAAGTTATCATAAACAAGTTTCTCGTATATTTCGTCTGAAATTATTAATAAATTGTTCTTTATACAAATATCTGCAATTTCTTCAAGCTCTTCTTTTGTGTATGTGTTTCCCGTAGGATTTGAAGGAGAATTTAATATAAATGCTTTTGTTTTCTTTGTTATAACTTTTTCTATTTCTGTCGGTTTTACTTTAAAATGGTTTTTGTCGCTTGTTGTAATAAATACGGGAACTGCTCCTGCAAGAACTGCCATATCAGGGTAAGATACCCAATAAGGTGCGGGAATTATAACTTCGTCACCTTCATCAAATATTGTTTGAAACAAATTAAATAAAGAATGTTTACCGCCGCAAGAAACCATAACTTCTTCTCTGGTATATTCAAGATTATTGTCTTCTTTAAACTTTTTTATTATGGCATCTTTTAAATCGGGAGTTCCCGAAACAGGACAATATTTTGTAAACCCGCTATTTATTGCTTTTATTGCTGCATCTTTTATATTTTGCGGTGTATCGAAATCCGGTTCACCTGTTCCGAAACTTATTATATCTACACCTTTTGCTTTTAATGCTTTTGCTTTTGCATCGATTGCCAATGTCGGCGATGGTTTTATTGATTGAAGTCTTTTTGAAATGTACATGGTATTCCTCACACACATATATAAATATTAAGGTACTTTTAAAAAGTATCTTAATTTGCTAAAATAATAAGTCAAAAGTGTTAAGATTAAAAATATCTTGACATATTTATTTTATTTTTGTAAATTATACAGATTATAAAGATGTAAGTCAATGGGAGTAAATGAAAATGTACGCAATAGTAATGACAGGTGGAAAGCAGTATAAAGTAGAAAAAGGAATGAACGTAGTTATTGAAAAACTTGACGAAGCAGAAGTTGGTAAGGAAGTTGTTTTGGATCAAGTTTTAATGATAGCAGACGGCGACAAAGCAACAGTAGGTAAACCTACGGTTGAAGGTGCAAAAGTAACTGCAAAAGTTGTTGCACAAAAAAGATTGCCTAAGGTTCTTGTATTTAAGAAAAAAGCTAAAACAGGTTACACAAAAATGCAAGGACACAGACAATATGTAACAGAAATAGAAGTAGTTGATATTAAGGCTTAAGAGTTTTAGGAGAAGAAGAAAATGGCACATGTAAAAGGACAAGGTTCTACCAGTAACGGTAGAGATTCACAAGGTAAAAGATTAGGTGTAAAAATATATGGCGATCAATTTGCACAAGCAGGTGCAATAATTGTTAGACAAAGAGGAACAAAATATCACCCGGGAACAAACGTTGGTATGGGAAAAGATAACACTTTGTTTGCAAAAGTTGCAGGAACTGTAAAATTTATTAGAAGAGCAGGAGACAGATGTTTTGTTAATGTAGAACCTTCTGCAAACTAAGGATAAAATGTTTATAGATAAAGCAAAAATATTTATTACAGCCGGTCGCGGTGGCGACGGCTGTATTTCTTTTAGAAGAGAAAAGTTTGTGCCGCTTGGCGGTCCTGATGGCGGTAACGGCGGTAAAGGTGGGGATATTTATATCGAAACGGATATAAAAAAATCCACATTGTTGGACCTTTCTTACAGACCAAAATTTTTTGCAGAAAACGGCAGTCGCGGTGAAAGTTCGAACAAGTTTGGTAAATACGGACAAGATTTAGTAATAAAAGTTCCGTTAGGAACATTGATATACAAAAATAAAGAATTATTTGCGGATTTAAAAGAAGTAGGACAAAGAGTTTTAGTTGCCAAAGGCGGCAGAGGCGGCAGAGGAAACTCTTCTTTTAAAACTCAAAGACATACTGTTCCAAGAATTGCAGAAAAAGGTGAACCGGGTGAAACTGCGGAAATTGAACTTGAACTTAGACTTATTGCAGACGTCGGTTTGGTTGGTTTTCCTAATGCGGGGAAATCTACTTTTTTGTCTGTAGTAAGTTCCGCAAGACCAAAAATCGCAGATTATCCTTTCACAACTCTTGAACCTAACTTAGGTGTTGTTTCTTTACACGACAAACAAATAGTTATTGCCGATATTCCCGGAATAATTGAAGGTGCAAGTTCCGGTAAAGGGTTGGGACTTGAATTTTTAAGGCATATAAAAAGAACGAAAGTTCTTTTGTATATGATAGATGTCAGCGGATTCGACGGCAGAGATCCTTACGACGTATACAAAATATTGAACAACGAGCTAAAAAAGTATTCGAAATATTTATCTAAAAAACACATGGTTATAGCATTAAACAAAATTGATGCAACCGATTGCGAACAAATAGTTAAAAAATTCAAAAAAAATATTAAAAATAAAAAAATTTTTGCTATATCCAATATGACGAAAGAAGGTATAGATAAACTATTGGAAACTATAGCAAAATTGGTTGAATTACCTGTAAAAGAAGAAGATATAAAATCAATTCCGGTAAAAAAATATATATATGAACCTGACTTTAAAATAGATGTAGATGAAGACGGAGTTTATGTTATTTCCGGTAAAAAAATTGAAGTTTTAGCCGAAATGACAAAATTCAATGAAGAAGATGCCTTAAGAAGATTTCAAAATATATTGAAAAAAATGGGTGTAGAACTTGCATTGGAAGAAAAAGGATGCAAAGTCGGTGACACCGTCCGTATTGGCAACTTTGAGTTCGATTTTACGAAATAGAACATTTAAACTGAGCAATATTATTACAAAAAAGCAGAAATATTTTAGTTGCAACTTCAAATTTCCAAGCCTCATGTACCATTTACACTTTTGTACACTACGGCTCGGAAATTTTTCGTTTCACTTGCAACTATTTCTGTTTTTTTTCTGCCCTTACATTTTGTTGGCGAATTCTTTATTTTGTCATTCCGCACTTGGTGCGGAATCTCGCTGTTGTCGTTAAACTATAAAACATAAACCATAAACTAAAAATTGCCTTTAGCAATTTTTATATATATAATATATTATATATATAAAATTGTTGACAAAATATTAAAATAACCTATACTTTCCTTAGGTGTTATTATGATAGGAAAAATAGAAAACATCAGTATGTTTGTTTTGTCCGAAATAGCAATCAAAGTTATCGGATTGGTTGTAGCTTTTCTGATAATTTTGAATTGTGTTTTTTCTCCTGTGTTAACAAATATTACCGCAAACGACATATCGACTTTTTCGGATATACAAAAAGATGTTTTTTCCGCAGTGTTTTTTGTTGCAAATAAAATAGAGAAAATAAATTTTTCTTTAACATCAAAAATAGTTGCCGATACAACAAAAAAATCCGATTCTCAAAAAGAAGAAAATAAAAGTTTACCTTGCAAGGTTAATGATTTTATTATTACAAGTTCACAGATACAAAATGAAACAATAAGAATGCAGTATGGTAGCAACGGAAGTATTGTTAATTACAATGATTTGTTGTATGATTACGGGAAACTGTCGACGGGATTTCATGTCTTTTGCGATAGATCTTTTTGCTTGTCGAGTATTATAGTTTTGTTTTATGCGTCTATAAAAAAATTATATGATAATATTTTAAATTTAAATATAAATAGAATAAATCCTGCTTTTATGCATATATAAAAGCAGGATTTTTCTTTTGGAGAATGATATGAAAAAATTGTTTAATAAGCTTCCTTTCAAAAAGTTTATTGCCGTTTTTACATCTATAACATTTATCTTTACGGGAGTATTCGGTAATTCCGCTTTTGCTTCAATCGGAACGAGTATGCCCGCAATAGATACTATAAAATTCGATAATCCTATAATCCCTTTATCCTTAGGAAAAATAACATCGGCAAAATATTTTGACAGTGAAGATATTATTATCGACATACAGGATTTACATTGCCATGCCGAAACACAAAGAAAAATAGCTTCAATAATAGGTTACATAGATAACGAATATAATATAAGCAATGTATATTTGGAAGGTGCTTTTAAAACTGTAGATACTTCTTGGCTTTCGGCTTTCAATAATAATCAAAACGGAACAAAAGTTTTGGAAGGGTTAATAGATTCCGGAAAACTTAGCGGAACCGAATATTATTCTATTATGAATAATAAGAAAAACTTTGTTCTTGGTATAGAAAAAGAAGAACTATATAAAGAAAATATTAAGTTATTGGGGTCGATATTATCTTTACAACCGGAAATAACCGCAATTTGTTCTCAACTTGAAAAAGAAATAAGTAAGGTAAAAAGAGATTATTCCGGAAAACAAGCAAGAAAATTGCAAAGGCTTATAAAATCTTTTAAAGAAAAAGAAATAGATGCCAAACATTTTTATTCTCAAATGAAGATGTTAGCCGATTCGGTAAATATATCTGTTAATAAATATCCCAACATTAAAATATATATTTCCCTTTTGGATAAAGCGCAATATGTAAACGATAAAAAAGTTGTTTATGAATTTGCAAAATTTGTTTCCGAACTGAAAAATATATTGCCGTATCAGCAATATTCCGATTTATTAAAAAGAAGCAATAATTTTACAAATTTTGATGATATTTCTTTGGATTTAATAAATTTAAACAAACAAAATAGTATAACGAAAAAGTTAAGTTTGTCGAATTTTGAAAATTTCTTGGCATATTTGGAGTTTAATCAAAATATTAATCCTATAAAGTTAGTTCAGGAAGAAGAAGCTTTTATAAACGAACTATATGTTAAATTGGGAAGAACAAAATACGAAAAAGAAGTAGCATTTTTAACAGATTTTATACCGACGATAAAGCAATATTTTACTGCAGATATTTCTGCAGATGAATATTATAAATTTGACAAGAACTATGAAATATTTAAAACTATATGGCCGTCTTATTTTTCTGAAAGTATATTAAAAAATTTAGACCAATATCAAAAATTGTTAGCAAAATATCATAAGAACAATATTATAAGAGATCAAATTTTTGCAGATAGATTAATATCGCAGAAAAATGCAAATAACAAAATATCTATTAACGATACAACCTCTGCCGTTAAGCAGATAAAATCAAATCTCGGTACTAAAAAAGTAAAAGTGGTTGTTACCGGAGGTTTCCATACGAGAGGATTGGAAAGAATTTTTGAACAACAGAGAATATCGTACATAATAATCACTCCGAAAATAACTCAGCCTGTGGAACAAGCAAAACAGATTTATATAGATAATGTCATGTATTATTCAAATTTACTGAAAAATACAATAAATTTGGAACCTTTAACGCAAGAGCCTTTAAATGTGAGTTTCCCGAAAATATTAAATCTTATATTCTCAGAAGTTCAAAAAAATGCAATATTTGAAGAATATTCAAAAGATCAAGTAAATCAAGGTATAAAAGACTTTGTTCAAGAATATATCATAGCAAAACAATCCGGGTTTTACGGTAATGTTGAAATTTTAAATTGGGATATAACATCAATCGATTCCAAGAATAGAGCTGAATTTTATGTTGAATACAAAGATAATGCAAATAAAGGAACGATAAGCAACATAAAATATCGTTTTGTTGATGGGCAAATTATGCCGTATTCTTCAATAGATACGCAAAGAACAAAACAAATGTTGGAAAGAGTAACAACAAATAAATATGCTTTGCCGTCAATAGAGTTGGAACCGACAAATTCCGCAAGAAAGAAAATTGCAAAACATATTCTTGAACCGTTGAGACAGGTTTCCGGCAAATTTGTAACTTTAATGCCGTTTGAACAATTACATATGACAATCGGATACGATTCTACTCCTACACAACAACAAATAGATTCATTGGTACAACAAAATGACACCGATACTGATATTTTTTCCGCATTTAATGTATTGGGTGAAGACTTTATTAATTTCAGAACGTCCATGGCAGGAACATTAAAATTAATGCCGGACGGAGTAATAATATATGAAATTACGGATAAAGATTTAATAGAAAATATGTTGAAGTTTAGAACAACATTAAAAACTATAGATTCGAAATTCGGTACTCCCAGTATCATTCATATGTCTATAGGAAGAATAACCGATATGAAACTTTTAGACGGTTCAGAACAATCCAAACAGGATTTAGCGGAATTGTTGGAAAAAATTAATGAAACTATATATGAAATAAACAAAAAAAATGCATTATCAAAGATAAAAACTTCATTTACTCTAAAAGCCGGTTATGTTTCTTCTACCGGTGATAAAGATTTTGTATTTAGAAGAATATTACCAAAGAAAGAAACTCTAAACGTATTAAAAAAATTTACAACAAAAGCCAAACTAAAATTCAACAATATTTATGAAATTATAATTGCTCCTGTTGTAGAAGAAACAGTTTTCAGATTAGCTCCGTTTTTTATAGCAAGTTCTTTTGTAACTAATCAGGTGTCAATAGTTCCTGCAATAGTTACCGGTATCATCGGTATTTTCGGATTTTCTTTTGCACATCCTCTTATAGATAGATTAAACAATTTCATTGTTAAAAAAGTAGAGGATGGTACTATAAAAAATGATTTTATCTCCGAACTTTTTGATAAAAAATTGCCGGTAAGAGATGTAAGAAATTTTCTTATACCTTCGATAATTTTGACTACAGTATATATTGTTGTTTCATTCCTGGCTCCTCAATCGGCATTTATAGCTTTTGGTATAACTACAGTTATTCATTCCGTATATAATTTTATAACGGAATTGCTAAATAAAGACAAGTTAACTGTAATACAAAGTTCCTCATCTCAAGATAAAAATTTAGATTCCGAGATAGATCAAATAATAGACACTTTGGAAGATATTTCAAGAAATAAATATCTCGGTTACAGACAGGAAAGGAACGCTTTTATTGATGATTTTGAAAATATAGGGGAAGATAAAAATCTTATTACACAAAAAGTTATAGAGCTTTTCAATTTCGTTGCCGAAAATCACAAAAAATCAAATAGTTTCGATCTTGTATTTTTATTGGAACCTATATTAAATATTTCTGCGTCTTTAAGAGATGAACAAGGTAACTTGTTGTTTGATGAAGTTTTTGATTACATTTTTAAACAGGCTATGGACAAGAAGAATAACTCAACAAGATATTTTGATGTGTTGATGGACAGCGCAAAATATTTTTATAAAACAGGACAAATAGGTTGTGTTCATAAAATATTTGATTCTTTGTACAAAAATAAAAGTTCTGTTGTAAATATGACTGATTACAAAAAATTTGCTTTGCCGGTACCATCACCTTTTTCTTTTGACAGTATTGCAGAATGGGAATACGAAGTATATAAGATTATGGATACGGATGATTCTTTTGAGGTTTGGTTTATTCCTATGTTGGAAGTACTTCTATCATCTTCTTCCGGGGAAATTGACGAATATGCAAAAGCATACATAAGAGCATTGTACAAAAGCGGTAAATCAACAAAACCTCCGTTTATAAGAGGTATTGATGAGTATGAGTGGACAAAAAGCTTTTATGAAATTTGCGAAGAAAAAGAAAGTTCAACCCGACAAGAACAAAGTGAACCTTTATTAGATGAAGAAAATATAAATTTATTTGCGGATAATCCAGAAATTTTAAAAACTAACAATTTGTATTTAAGTGATATAATATCAAGACTTCAATTTTTAAAACAAGATAATCCTTCAAATGAAATTTTTAATAGTGAAGAATATACGAAAATCCTTGAACAATTAAATGCAGCTTTGGCATTGCCCAAGCAAGAGCAAATAGAAGTTGTTACAACACAAATGAACGAATTGGCTTTTTTGTTTATAGATAACGATTGCTTTAGAGATACAAAAGTATTAAAGATGTTAGTGCCGATAATGACTTTTATTGAAAGTACCGAAACTTCACAAAGTTTGTTGAGTTATGTAGCAAGAAATCTTAATGTTCGTTATGTCGGTTATGAAGATATGGTGCTGGATATAATTTCGTTTATGTACGATATAAACAGACAAGAATCGTTGTCTTTAATAAAAGGGTTATATAACGAATTTAGAAAACAAGATAAGTTTGGTGCAAACAGGTCACAATGGACACCTAAAAGTTTGCAAGCGGCTTATGCTAATATTCCGGCGCAGTTGAAGGATAAAATAAAAACGTATAAAGATTTGGAAGAATTTTATTATACAATCGGTATTGAGTTTGACAGCATACAAGAAGAATCTGCAATATATGACAGAAGGCTTTATATTCCGGAATATCAATTACTTCTTGACAGGATTCCGGCCTCGGTTTCAGGGGCAAAACAACAAGCAATAAAATATTTCAGGTCATTAAAGAAACAATTTTTATCAACACAAGCAACAGATGAAGACAGCAACAATGCATCATTATATTTTGAGGCACTTGAATCTGTGCTTGAAAACAACATTTTGGCCTTATCTGAAATTAATAAAGCAAATAGAGATGCAATAGAAGATTCTTTCTATTTTATAGAGGAAATGATAAATAGTTTTGCTGTTTTAAACGAAGAAGCAGCAGATAAAGCAAAAGTTTCATTGGAAAGGATGAAAAAAAATTTTTATTCTCACAAAGTGACGGTTTCTGATTTGGTTAGTTTAAAGAAATGGGCTGTTGCAGATATGGATAAAATTACAGAATTGCATACTTTGATAAATGCTGTTCATCAAACCGCCATAGGAAGTTTAATGAGTAAGTTAAAGTTCAGTAATATAGGAAATCAGTTTGTCTTTAAAGAAAATGATACCGAACATTTAAGTTTCTTTGACTGTTCAAGAACAGGAATGAGTAAACAAATGGAAGATTTTGTATCTTCTTTAAATTTGGTTACCTTTTTGAAAAGCGGAGTAAGAATTGTTTCAAAAGATAATAAAATTATATATTCGAAAAGTTTGGGTGCTCATAGTGTTGATATAATGGTTGATCTTGATGAAGGAATAAGGGTTACTTTCAATGATTCCGGAAGGGGTGACGGAAATGCAATGAGAGTTCTTTTGCTTGCTACTCTCTTTTCGCAAGTCGGTTTTGATATAACGAATATTGATACAAAAGTATCCGCAGATACTTATGCATACGGAGTTTGTAATTTTACGGCAATGTATTCATTGCCGAAAGGTTCAATAAGTAACGGAATTGATTATGCAAAATATTTTGAACAGGCATTGAATATTCTCGGTGATGTGACAGATTTGGACTACGACATAGAAGGAAACGATGTAGACAGTGATAAACATAGTTATCATCAATTTGATATTCCTTCTTATAGCCTTGAAGATTTTGCGAAATTGAAAAATTCCACCAATATGCCGAGAGGTTTTGAAAGAATATCCACATTAAAACAAGAGTGGCAAACAAGAAGCACGGTATTGGGTAATTTAAAAAAACAAATAGAGCAAAAAGGTGTAGGAGTCGGGCTTGATGGAGTTTATGATTATTTGTCGATAAGTTCGGATAAAAGAAATGTATGGGAAATTGTCAGTGAATATGTTAAAGGTAAGCTTATAATCGATGAGAATGGTATTTTAGTAAGAAATGAAAAGTATGACGGCATAGATAGACTATTGAGTGCTATCAAAAGAAATGTTGATGATTCGTTAAGGCAAGCTCAGGTTATTAATTTGTTGGATTATGATAATTTTAATTTTGAAACCGAAGGCTATATCGGCGGGATGGTTGCTTTAAGCGGTCTGTTAAGATTAGATGGAAAAGGATGGTTATCCGTAAAAACCGCTGTTGATAAAGAAAGAAAAAGAACAAAGTTTGCTTATGTTGAGTTTGTAGATTTTAACGGTAACAGAACAAATCTGGATTATAAAGATTTAATAAAAATATTAAAAGAGTCCGGATATGCCGTAAAAGAACAAAAGCCGAGAAGTGCTTCGGAAAAGAAAGAATCGTTAACCGTATTAAAAGAAAGAATTTTGTTCCCTAAAGATGGAATATATACAAGAGGTATGAGTGTTTCCGGTCAATCGGACAGATATATTCCCGAAAGAATTACTTACAAGAAAGCTAATGTTAATCAAGATACTATGTGGGTTGTTTCTTATACTACACCGGAAGATGTTGCGACAATAATGAACGCAGGTGCTATTATGACGACTACAGGCGGAATGTTAAGTCATGCAAATATTACCGCAAGAGAAAATCATAAAACTGCAATACTTTCCAACGGACAATGGGTTGACGGTAAATTGGTGGTACCTTATTATTCCATAGAATCTCCTATAGAACAAAAAGGAGATTATGAAATACAAAAAATATCCGAACACAGATTAGTATTGGAAGAAGGAGATATCGTTTTAGCTAACGGACTTAACGGAAGAGTCTTAGTTTACAGAGATATTCCGGAAATATATGAAATACAAAAAGCCATAGACAATAATGATATTGATTTTATAATCAGGTATATACAAAATCATTATCAAGATGAAAATATCAGAGAAATTGTTGAGTATATATTCTTGCAAGTAGTTACCGAAGAAGAAAAAGAAAAAATAACACAATTTTTGTTGGCTTGGGAAGACCCGGAAATAAAAGAAAAAATTTCCGAATTGGTAAAGGTGTATACGGGTGAGAAAATAAAAGCACTAAAAATATATATTGAAAACGAGAAAAATATAAAAGATGCAAGTATAAGACTTGCTGTAATAAAGTTTATAGAACAGGAATTAGATGCATTACAGTATTCTTTAACTGACGATGAAATTGCAGAAGAAAAGAGAAAGTTGTCGGAAATTGTTACAACGGATAGAGAAACCGCACGTTCACAAATAGCAAAAGAATTTAATGGAATGATTAAGAAAGCTAAAGAAATATTATCTAAAACCAATATATCCGAAGATGATAAAGATGAGTTGATAAAAATAAGAGAAAGAGCAATAGTTTGGGAGTTTGACAGCATTCCGGAAATGATAGGCTTGATTTCCAAGATAGATAATATAATAAGTTCGGAAACAGGTGTAGATTACGAAACGGAAATAAAAGATTTTGAAGACATAAGAGCAAAAGATGTTGTGAGATACGGAACAAAGACAACCGAACTTGCAAAACTTGCAAGATTATTTAAAGATAAAGGAATATCCGTTGCAGGTATACCTGATGGAATAGGTATAAGTAAAGATGTATTAAGAATCTTTTTTGAACATAACGGTGTTTCTCAATATCCGAAACTAATGAAGGATTTTGAAAATGCAATAAAAGAGAGAAACAGAGGAAAAGCAATCGAGTTAGGAAAACAAATATCGGACTTTATTGAAAATTTAGATGACGAATATTTGGAAGCATATTTTGGCTCTAAATTAGATAGTGATAAAAAATATGCCGTAAGATCTTCCGGAGTAGGTGAAGACGGAGAAAATCATGCTTTTGCCGGAATGGCAAAAACAGTGTTAAATGTAGGCAGAGATGATGTTTATGCAAGTGTAAAAGAGGGATGGAAATCGTTCTTTACAACAACATGTATAGAAGATATGATTAAAAACGGCATTGTTGTTCAACCTGCACTGTTAATACAGGAAATGGTTGTTGATGTTAAAAAAGCAGGAGTAGTATTCACAAGGGATAATAGCGGCAATTTAACGATAGAAGGTGTTTTAGGATTGGGTGAAGGACTTGTTTCAGGAAGAATAACTCCCGATCATGTGACGGTTAGAGCATCCGACGGAAGAATAGAATACCGCAGAGCTTTGAATAACATGATAAAGATAGAAGAAAAAGAGCAAGGCGGAACAAGAGTAGCAAAAATCACCGATGAAGAAAGAATTGAAAGAATTTTGGACGAAGAAACAATAAAACAATTGCAAGAAATAGCAAATATATTGGAAGAAGATGCGGGATATCCTGTAGATATAGAGTTTGCTATAGACGGAAACGGTAAAATATTTGTTTTGCAAAGGAGAGCAATAACGACTTTGCCTTCTTTTGAAAAAAATGACTTTTTAGAACAACAGGCAGACAAAAAAAGCGGTTTTACGATAGATCAATCGGAAATAGATAATGCTATATATGCTCTTTCCGGTGTGATGTTTTATGATGAATTAAAAAAGATAATGGAAACCTTGTCGAATTTACCGGAAGATGTTAACGCAAAATATGCTGTTATTGTTGAACAGATAAAAGAACTTGTCGAATTTTTAAAGAAGAACCATAAGAAAAGTTATGATCCGATGTTAACATTGGAAGATAGTTACGGACAATACTATAAAGAAGATACACCTACCGGTAAACTCAGAAAATTTTGTTTGGAAAACAACCTTATTAAAGATTATGATTCAAATGTTAAGTTAACTAAGGTCTTAATATATATCTTAGTACCATTCCTTACACTTACGGATGTTAACAATTCCGGAAAAATGTTGTTCTATTCCGTAATTGATTCTTTGTTTATGGACGGAGAAAAAGACAGAGATGAATTTAGCTTGTTGTCGGAAATGGGACTATTCATGTCTTTTGCAGGGCATATAAATCCGGATTTTGTTCAATATATTGTAGATAAACTTTTAAGTAAAGGTCTTATATCCGCAGATGAAGAAATACCTTATGCGATTAAAAGTGAATTGAACGGATATGATGGATTAAAACAATATTATTTTGCCATTTTTTCAAAAGAACAAATTAACGAAAACTTATCAAAAGCTTTAATTGAAAACGGGGCAAAGCTGAATAATATCGTTTCATCAATCGCAGATGAAAAAATCAGAACAACTTTAACGGATATTCTTTTTAATATTGATGAATTTTCGGATAAAATTAACGATAAGAATATATCTTTGTTGGAATATCAACTTGATCTTTTATTTAAAGAAACAATGAAGCTAAAAGATGTTGATAAAAAAAGTGCTTTGGGGATAATAGATGTAATGATATCTGTTTTTGAACAGATGATTAAAGAAAATAAAGATATAGATTCAAGAAAGATGAATATAAGTAAATTGGAAGATTTTCTTATAGAAGAATACGATTCCGGTTCCGACGACTTCAATAATATTATTGCACGATTGATTTCAATCGCTCAGCCTTCGGAAAATGATTCAAGAAGTGATTCTTTTAATGAACAATTATGCTCAATACTTGTAAATGTTGCTTTACATATATATGAACCTATAGCATCAAAAGAAATAGAAGATGAAAGCTCTCAAGAATATAAAGATAAGAAAAATTTATGTTTGGATATTTTTAGGAATTTGGCTTTGAAAAGAGTACATGACATGAGCTTATACGATTGTTTATTCAGTATAAGAAATGAAAAATATAACAGAAGTAGAAAAGTCGGTATAGGATTTACTCCCGAAACATTGGAAATTTTTATAGAAGGTGCAAAGTTGACAGACGGCAGATTGAATGTTTTCTTGCCAAATGAAGAATTTATTTCCGATGACATTGATACTCTGGTTGATATGATAGTTAATTCGATAGAATATGTAGATCCTGTTATGATGATTGCAAATGCTTTTTCGAAAGAGACAAGTGAAATTGCCGAAAGATGGGGATCAAAAAACAAAGTTGAAAATATAAAAACCAAACAACTTGCCTACAATATTATTAAACAATTAGTTTTGTTGGCAAATGATGAAAGTGTCGATATAATTAAAAGAAAAAGAACATTGATTGTCCTTTTAAATATTGTATCAAGAGGTATATATAGCGATGTGATAAAAGATGTTCCTATAGATTTTGAAAATATAAGAACATTGGCAAATAAATTTGATATTCCTATATATTTGAATATGAATAATGTGGGAATAAAAAATGAACATTACTATGAATATAATTTTACACCTTTGATAAAACATTTGCCTCAAGATTTGTTTGAAAGGGCACAACTTTCTTCCGAAAGATTTGGTGTATGGGATAACAGAACGGATAACAATTCATTATTAACTTACAGAAAGCCTATAATGACACAAATAGAAGGTCAAACAGATAAAAGTAATATCAACGTTATACAAGTATTGTTCCGCTTTGAAGTTTTACAGAAAATATTGCAATATAATGCTTCAATTCTTTCTTTGATGGATAAAATAACAGATTCAAAAAATTATAAAAAGAATATGGAAGAACTATTAAGTGAGTTACAAGCTATGGTAAACGAGTTGAAAAAAATCAATGTGGAACATGGAGCTGCCGCACAAATTGCATTGGACAATATCAAGGCATCTTTAAAAGATTCTTCCATAGATCAAAAAACTCAAGTAAGAAGGAACTTGTTGCTATCCGAATGGAATGAAGATTCAATAAAAGATATAAAAGAAATTCATACATTAATAAATGCCATACACCAAACATCGATAGCGGACTTTAAACAGGAAGTTGGTGATGTCGGATCTATAGCCGGAGAAAATCCTGTACAGATTATAACCGCAAGTCAACAATCTACCGTAAGCGGTTATAATTTATCTGATACCATAAATTCAAATATTGTAAGATTTTTATCTAAGTTGTCTACAAGAAAATTGCCGTATGATAAAATAGATGACTTTGTTTGTATGGATGATCTTGTTGTATGGACAACAATATTAAATGCTCACAGTGTGGATATCTTCTTTAATTTCGGTGAACTTGACAGAGGTATAAGTATATACTACAGAGAAAGACCGATGCTCGGAGAAGATATCGGTAAAAAAGAAAGAATCAGATACTTTAAAGAAATTCTTGAATATTTGGGCTTCCATGTTGATACCGATACTCAGTATTCGGATGGTTATGAATCATATGGATTAAAAGCTACTCTTAACAAAGATTACGGATTAAGTGATTCAACGGACTTAATCGATATTGCAACACATGTCGTTGAAATATTCAAGTTTTCCACAAATGTTGATTATGATTTGAAAAACTGTCATAGAACTATAGAGGCACAATACAGACATATTTTTGAAAGCTGGTTAACAAAGGCAAAAAGAAGAGAGTTGTGGTATGGCGTCGATATAAATAATTATGGTTGGAGAGCCCACGGTTATGGTCCGAGAGGTCAAAACTTGGGTAAATTACCGGAAAAAAGAGAATTACACCCCGAAGGATTAAATATGATGTTGTCTTATTTGGGTTGCGATTTGTTGCCTACCGATACGGAAAAATCTCTTGCAAGAATGTTAGAGGATCCGAATTTCGTCGATAAATATTTTAATGAACCGATAGAAAGAGCTTTTGTGGAAGGCAGATTGATTTTTAACGAAGACGGTATTTTGGTAAGAAATGAAGGTTACGATATAGTTCATTCTATGATAGATGAGATAAACACAAATTTTACTGAAACATCTCAACAGGCAAGAATTGTTAATTTGGTAAACAACTATGAATACGATACGAGAATTTTGGCCGATATAGGTAGCTTTGTTGTAGTAAGTTCCGTTATGGAATTAAAAACCGGTGATAAGTTGTTTGTAAGAGCAATAATGGATCCAAATACAAAGAGAACGAAATATGCAATAGCAGAACTTGTAACAACAAAAACAAGACAAAAACTTACAAGTGAACAGTTAATAGAAATATTGGGTAAAGAAGGTTATAAAATTTCCAAACAAGAATGGGTGGATTCGAGAGAAAGACAGAGAACAAAAAATTTATTGACAAGAGATGTTCAAACCATTGAAAGTCCTAAAATTCAAAGTACTCCGACATCGGACGGAACAGGTGTGAGTGTTGTAGGTAACATTACTTTTAATAAAGATAATGTTGATGAACACAGCATATTGGTTGTCCCTTATACTACACCGAATGATATAAAACACATAGAAACGGCAAAAGGTATAATAACTACCGGCGGAGGAGTGTTAAGTCATGCCGCAATTACAACAAGAGAATTAAAAAAACCTTCCGTAGTTCTTGGCGGAGCAACTTGGGTAGATGATGAAATAGAAACGTTATATTATTTGCCTTCCGGAGATGTTGAACTTATTGATAATCAGTTTCAGGTAAGAAAGGTAAAAACAGCAACCAAAACATTAAAAGAGGGTACAAGAGTTCTTATGAACGGAGAAACAGGAATGGTTTTGTTGTTTGATGATATAGATGTTGCATTGTTGGACGAATTGCAAAGTTATATTGATTCGGATAACGCACAAGCCGTTATAGATTTTATGAAACGACATTCAAATACCGAAAATATAAACAGGTTTGTAGAGTATGTATATTTCCAAGTAATAGGAAATGTTAAAACCATGCAAGTATTGGATTCTTTATTTTCCGATGATATGCCGGAAACAGTAAAAGATAAAATAAATAAATTAAATGACGGATACATACAAGATAAAATACAAAGTATTTCCGAAGCTATAGAAAATCTCAAAACAATTGAAAATGTGAATATTAAATATAGCATATTGCAGGAATTGATAAAGAAGTTGAACTTTATAAAAACCATAGGAGTAAGACAGGATTTGGAAAATCTAAAGAAACAAATAGAAGAATTGGAAAAAGACATAAAAGACAACTTAGGTAAGTTTATGCAGAACTTTATTAATCAATTAGTTGATTTTATAGCTAAAGACAAACTTAATAGTATTGATGTGCAAAAGATTCTTACTATGTTGAAAAATGTTGAAATATACAAGTATTTTATCAGCGATTCGGAAACTTCAGAGAATTTACTATCAAAAAAAGATTTTATTCGTTCATTGGTTGCTATAATAAAAGATAAGGTAAACTCTTATGATACAAAAAAAGGAGAGATAGCTTTACAAGACGAAATAAGTTTATTTGAAGAAAATGCATCCGATGAAAGATTGTTCGGCTCTAAAACTTCGCAACTTGCAAAAATGTTTAATTTATTAAGAAATAGAGAAAATGTTACCGTTCCCGGAGGAATCGGTATAAGTGTAAATGTTATGCCTATGTTGTTTAAAGCTTTAGGCCAAGAAAATCTTTTGGTTGAATTTGAGACTGCCATAAAACATGGTGATAAAGAAAAAGCATTGGAAATTGCAAAGGAAATTTGTGCAGTTATAGATTCCGAAGATGCAAGAGGTTCCGATATTGAAGAAAAGATCAAAAAGCAATTGGATAAATTTATAAAACCCGGTGGAAAATATTCCGTAAGATCTTCCGGTGTAGGAGAGGATGCCGCAAATAATGCTTTTGCGGGTATGGGAGAAACTTTTTTAAATATTCAATATAGTGATATATACGAAAATATAAGAGGTTGTTGGAAATCTTTCTTTGCTGAAAGATGTGTCGATTATATGATAACCAGCGGTCAAGTTGTAAAGCCTGCTGTATTGGTTGAAGAAATGATAGATTCAGAAGTATCAGGGGTTGCTTTTACCAGAAATAAATACGGAAATGCAACAATCAATGTTTTGTTCGGACAAGGTGAGGGTTTGGTATCCGGAATGTTTACTCCGGATAGTATCTTGGTTGATATGAATAGCGGAGAAGTAATAGAATATTCCGTAGCAAATAAACAGTTTAAGTTGGTTACGGATATTAATGGCGGAATAAAGAAAGAACCTGTAGGCGCAAAAGCTAAAACAAGAGCGTTAAATACTAAAATGGTAAAAAGATTAACGGAAGTTCTTTCCCTTTTAGAAAATTCTGTAGGATATCCGATAGATGTTGAGTTTGCCGTTAAGGATGAGGAAATTTATATATTACAAATGAGACCGATAACAACTCTTGATAGTAAAGAAAAAACAACGGAAAGAATTGTTTCCGATACAGAAGCAGATGATATTAATATGCAGGATATTCCATTTGCGGAAACGCAACATGAAATATCTTTGGAAGCGGGAAAAGTAAAAAATAAACAAGATGTTTTCTGTTATATTGCAAATCCATCTGATCCTACTAAAGCAATACCTGTGTACAAGAAATCATCAAATAAACAACTTACGGAATTTATTGTTGATTCTAAATATGCGTCTATTTTAAGAGGCGGAATACTCGGGAGAATTTTGATGTATAGGATCAATATGGATCCGGTATTGTTGGCCAAATTAAATGATGGTATATTTAATTTTAAATCCGGTGAAATAGGATTGTTGCCGATATTGGATGAAGATATGCTTGAGAAAGCATTGTCCGATAATGCGTTTGAAGATGGAATGAAGAATATAAGAAATATATTGGCAAGTGCTTAGTACAAACAATTTACAATTTGCAATTTATAATTTATAATTAAAAATTGCCGTAGGCAATTTTGAAGATTAGAAGAATAGAAGATTAGAAGAATGGAAGGAAAGTTGTATTTTTTGCCAAAGCAAAAAATCTATTTATTATCAAAAATCGCATAGCGATTTTTACAGCTTAACCTCCAATCTTCCAACCTTCCAATCCTCCAATCTTCCAATAGGGTGGTTAATATGAAATTAGGTATAGTAGGACTTCCTAATGTAGGTAAATCTACATTGTTTAATGCAATAACAAAAGCCGGTGCGGAATGTGCGAATTATCCTTTCTGCACGATAGATCCCAATGTCGGTGTAGTTGCAGTTCCGGATAAGAGATTGGACTTTTTGGAAAAACTATATAATTCCAAAAAGAAAGTTCCCGCTATGGTGGAATTTGTGGATATTGCGGGTCTTGTAAAAGGGGCATCAAAAGGTGAAGGATTAGGTAACCAATTCTTGGCACATATCAGAGAAACATCCGCTATAGTTCACGTTGTAAGATGTTACGAAAATTCCGATATTACTCATGTTATGGGAGAAATAGATCCTATAAGAGATATAGATATTATAGAAACAGAACTTATGCTTGCAGACCTTGAAGCAATAAACAAAAAGTTGGAAAAGTTGCAAAGAGATATAAAATCAAGAGATAAAAAAGTTGTTGCGGAAAAAGAGTTGGCAGACAAAATAAAAGCTCATCTGGAATCGGGTAAACCTGTGAGAACACTTGAAATAGAAGAAGAACAAAAAGAAATATTAAGAAATTTTTTTCTGATAACTGCAAAACCGGTTTTGTATGCATGTAATATTTCCGATGCGGATTTACCGGAAATGAAAAATAAGTATACGGAACAAGTTTTACAAAGAGCAAAACAAGAAAATGCTCAAGCTATACCTATTTGCGCAAAGATAGAAGCTGAACTTTCAGAACTTTCCGATGAAGATCAATTGGCATTTTTGAAAGATTTAGGACTCAGTGAACCCGGCTTAAACAGACTTATTAAAGCAAGTTATGATTTGTTGGGACTTATAACGTTTTTAACTGCCGGAGAGGATGAATCGAGAGCCTGGACAATAAAGAAAGGTTTTTTAGCACCGCAAGCTGCCGGTGTTATTCATACCGATTTTGAAAGAGGATTTATCAGGGCAGAAGTTATGGCTTATGATGATCTTTTTAAATTAGGTAACGATAAAGCCGTCAAAGAGGCCGGTCTTTTGAGAAGTGAAGGTAAGGATTACGTTGTAAAAGACGGTGATATTATAGAGTTCAAATTCAATGTCTAAAAACATAAAGCAATCTGTAATTACTATCGGTACATTTGACGGTGTTCATAAAGGGCACCAAGTCATTTTAAATAAAGTTGTTGATGTTGCAAAAAAAGACAATTTAAAAAGCATTGTTTTGTCTTTTGAAAATCCCGTAAAACAAGTAAGCGGACTTATAACTACCACAGAAGAAAAAGTTAATCTTTTAGCTTCTTTTTGTGTTGATGAAATACTATTGCTTCCGGTAACAAAAAAAATGTTATCTACAACCGCAGAAGATTTTTTCGAAACAGTTTTGATAAAGCAGCTGAAAGCAAAACATATTGTTGTCGGTTATGATTGTACTTTTGGTAAGGATAGAAAGGGAACAGTTGCTTGGCTTAAAAAAAATGTAAAAAAACATGGAATAAAACTTACCGTAATAAATCCCGTAAAAGTAAACAACAAAATTGTTTCATCATCCGAAATTCGCAATTTTATTATAAAAAATAATATTGAAAAAGCTAACAAAATGCTTAACAGAATCTTTTCTTTTACCGGTGAACATATATCCGGTAACAAAATAGGCAGAACATTAGGATTCCCTACAATAAATATTAAAGTTGATAAAGAAAAGTTATTACCCAAAGGTGTTTTTGCTTGTATGGTTAGTGATAGAAAAAAGAATATGTATTGCGGTGTATTAAATATTGGAATAAGACCTACGGTAGATTTAAAAGAACATAAATTGTCCGTAGAAATTCATTTATTAAATTTTTCGGGTGTTTGGAAAGAAAAATATCCCAATGTTTATATAAACAAATTTATAAGAAAAGAGCAAAAATTCAAAACAATAGAATTATTAAAAAAATCAATTCAAAAAGATATTGAAATCACAAAAAAACAATTCAAAATTAAATAAATAACTAAAAATTTAAATCGGTTTGAATTTTATAATTTTTATTTTTCTGTTGTCGTTTCCATACATCCATTCATCTATGTTTCCATACTTCAAAAATTGCTTTAGGCAATTTCTATAATAAATTGACTAAAATCATTCTAAAATGATATAATTTTTCAAATATATGTAAATGCGGATATGGCGGAATTGGCAGACGCGTATGGCTTAGGACCATATACCGTAAGGTGTGGGGGTTCAAGTCCCTCTATCCGCATTCTGTGTTGTTAATAGAATACTAATTTTTAATTTCTAATTGTCGTTTGTTCGTTAATTATAAATTATAAATTGTAAATTATAAATTATATAAGGGGTTATCATGAGCGCTACCAAGTATGAGTTCAAATCAAAAGTTGTAGAAAAAAAACCGTGTTTAATATCTATGGAAGTTGAAATAGAACCTTCTCAAACCGATATAGAATTAAAATCTGTTTATGAATCAATTCAACAAACAGCAAAAGTTTCCGGCTTTAGAACCGGTAAAGTTCCTATGGATATAATTAAGAGAAATTATCCTGATGTTGCTAAAGAACAATTGATCGAAAATATGGTTAAAAAGACCGTTTTTTCAGCATTGGAAAAAGAAAATTTTGCACCGATAGATATGCCGGTTATTACAAATATCGAATATGAATTCGGTCAAGCATTAAAATATTCTTTTAAAGCGGAATGCCAACCTGAAGTAAAAGTAAAAGACTACAAAGATATAAAAATAAAAAAAGAAAAATATAAAGTAACCGATGCAAATATAAATAAAAATATAGATGTTTTGTTGGACAGAAATGCAAAACTTATAGTATCAAAAACAGGTGAAGTAAAAAAAGATAGTTTTGTTATAGTAAATTATGAGGGCTTTATTGATGGTAAACCTGTAGAAAAAATAAAAGCTAAAGAACATATGATAGATTTAGGTGCCGATAACACATTGAAAGGTTTTAAAGATGGTTTGAAAGGTGCAAAAAAAGGTGACACAAAAGATATAGAAATAGAATATCCTAAAGATTATTTAAACAAAGAGTTAGCAGGTAAAAAAGTTGTATTTAAAACAACCGTAGAAGAAATAAAAGAAAAAGAATTACCTGAACTTAATGATGATTTTGCTAAAGATATGGGACTTGAAAATCTTGAAGATTTAAAGAAAAAAATAAGAGAATCTTTGGAACACGAAGAAGTAAGAAGACAAAACGGTGAAGTTGAAAAACAAATAGTAGAACACCTCTTAGATAAAAATAAATTTGATGTTCCGGAATCAATAGTTTTGCAACAGAAAAAGTATTTAATTAAAAGAATGTCCGATTATATGAAAAGTCAAGGTGCAAATGAAGAATTTATTGCAAAACAAGTAGAAGCTTCCGATAAAAAGTATGGTGAAGAAGCAGAAAAGAATGTTAGATTGTCTTATATATTGAATGGTATATGTGTAGATGAGAAAATTGAAGTTAGTGATAAAGAATTAGATGATGAAAAACAAAAAATGTTGGATTCTAATCCTACAAGAAAAGAAGATGTTGAAAATTACTTTAAAGAAAATAAAGCAAATATAGCAGCTTCTTTGAAAGAAGAAAAAATATTTAAATTTTTAGTTGATAATGCCAAGGTTAGTGAAAGCGAAAAAGATATGCCGGTAAAATAAAAATTGCAGAGCAATTTTTATTGAGGCATAGAGGGATAGAAGTATAGAGGTATAGAGGTATAGAAACAACAACAAATATGTCATTCCGCACTTGATGCGGAATCTCGTAGTTAAGTCGTTTCCATGCATCCATTCCTCCATACATCCATACCTCAAAATTTCGTAGAAATTTTTAGGAGGTAAAATGCCTAATTTTATACCAACAGTAATAGATAAAAGCGGAAACACATCCGTAGGTTATGATATATATTCAAGACTTTTAAAAGACAGAATAGTGTTTGTCGGCGGTGCGGAAGGTGCCGTAACAACCGATTCTGCAAATGCATTGATAGCACAGCTTTTATATTTGGATGCCGAAGATAACACAAAAGATATAAATTTATATATAAACTCTCCCGGAGGAATAGTTACTGCAGGCCTTGCAGTGTACGATACGATGCAGTATATAAAAAGTCCTATAACCACAATTTGTATGGGAATGGCAATGTCTTTCGGAGCAGTGTTGCTTGCTGCAGGTTCTAAAGGCAAAAGATATGCTTTAGAGCATTCAAGAATAATGATACATCAACCGTTAATATACGGCGGCGGATTATCCGGACAAGTTACCGATATAGATGTTGAAACAAAAGAATTACTTTTAACAAAAAATAAATTGGCGGATATTTTAGCAAGACATACCGGACAAACAAGAGAAAAAATTATTGCCGATACGGAAAGAAATTGTTATATGTCGGCACAAGAAGCAAAAGAGTATGGCTTGATAGATGAAATTATAATTCCCGGAAAAAAATAATGTTAGATAATAATAACGGAAACAAAGAACAAAAATGTTTGTTTTGCGGTAAACCAAAATCCAGCGGTAAAAAGTTTATCGGCGGCGGCGGTGCTATTATCTGTTCCGATTGTATAAAAGCATCCAACGATATATTGAACAGGATTGAAAAAACAGAATCTAAGCCTGTAATAAAACCTGTCCCAAAACCCAAAGATATAAAGAAATTTTTAGATGCTTATGTTATCGGGCAGGAACAGGCAAAAAAGGTTTTGTCCGTAGCCGTATATAATCACTATAAAAGAATACAAGTAAATGCAGATGCATTAAATTCCGATGTGGAACTTCAAAAATCAAATATCTTGTTGTTAGGTCCTACCGGAACAGGTAAAACATTGCTTGCACAAACTCTTGCGAGAATGTTGGATGTTCCCTTTGCGATAGCTGATGCAACAACATTAACCGAAGCCGGTTATGTAGGTGATGATGTAGAAAATATTTTAGTCAGATTGTTGCAGAATTGTTCTTACGATGTTAAAAGAGCCCAATGCGGTATAATTTATATTGATGAAATAGATAAAATAGCGAGAAAATCCGAAAACAGATCTATTACCAGAGATGTTTCAGGTGAAGGTGTTCAGCAGGCACTTTTAAAAATAATAGAAGGCACTGTTGCAAATGTTCCTCCGCAGGGAGGTAGAAAACATCCGCAACAAGAATGTATAAAAGTCGATACCACAAATATATTATTTATCTGCGGTGGCGCATTTGACGGTATAGAAAAAATAATAGAAACAAGATTAAATAAAAAAGGTATCGGTTTTGTAAACAATAAAGAGAAATTATCTAAAGAAGAAATTCTTTCCGATAAAGATAAATTATTTTCACAGGTTGAAACACGTGATTTGATAAAGTATGGTTTAATTCCGGAACTCGTCGGAAGACTTCCCGTAGTTTCAACATTGGAACATCTTACCGTTAGTGATATGGTTAGAATTTTAACCGAACCGAAAAATTCTTTAGTTAAACAATTTACAAAAATGTTTGCTATGGAAAAAATAGATTTGGTTTTTGAAGAAGCGGCATTAAAAGAAATAGCAACCATTGCTCTTAACAAATCTGCGGGTGCAAGAGGATTAAGATCTATGATAGAAAGTATCTTAATGGAAACGATGTTTGAAATGTTCCATGAAGATAAAGTAAAAAAATGTACGGTGGATTTGGATACAATAAAACAAAAATCCATGCCGAAATTAGTTTTAAATGATAATATTAAAAATTTGGAATCTCAGCAGTTACTTGATGATGCAAAAACAAAATCAGACCCAAAGGAGATTGCATGAGTGAAATAGAAAAAAATTTGAATGATAGAAAAAGTATTTCATTGCCTACAGTATTACCCATGTTACCGGTAAGAGATGTAGTTGTATTTCCTTCAATGGTTTTGCCTATTGCCGTCGGCAGAGAAAAATCCATAAGAGCTCTTGAAGAAGCAATGACTTCCGAAAGATACATATTTGTAGCTACACAAAAAAATTTACAAATAGAAGACCCCAGTCCTGATGATATTTACAATATAGGTTCTGTTTGTGAAGTTTTGCAAATGTTAAAAATGCCGGACGGCACATTAAAAATTTTAATAGAATGTGTTGCAAGAGCCGAATGGACGGAATTTAAACTTACCGATAAAGGATATGTTGAAGTAGGATTAAATATATTTGATGAAAATATAGAAAAAACTCCGGAAGTCGAAGCTGTAATGAGAAGAATAATTTCTTTGTTTGAACAGTATGTTAAACTTAATCCGAGAATGCCTATGGAAATATCCATATCTGTTTCGAATATACAAGATCCGTCAAAACTTGCAGATACCATAGCTTCTCATATTTCTATAAAAAGTAACGAAAAACAGGCTATATTGGAAGCTGTAAATCCGTTAAAAAGATTAAATAAAATAATTCAAATTTTAAATACCGAAATTGAGATTTTAAATATTGAAAGAAGAATACAAAACAGAGTAAGAAATCAAATAGAAAAGAATCAAAAAGAATATTATCTTAACGAGCAGATGAAGGCTATACAAAAAGAGTTAAAACAAAAAGATGATAATTCCAAAGAAATAGAAGAATTAAGAGCAAAAATAAAACAAAGTTCAATGTCTGAAGAAGCAAGGGAAGTTGCGGAAAAAGAGTTGGCAAGAATGGAAAAAATGATGCCGCAATCTCCTGAAGCATCGGTTATAAGAACTTACATTGAATGGTTGTTGGATTTACCTTGGAAAAAATTAACAAAAGATAATTTGGATTTGGTAAGAGCTAAAGAAATATTAGATGAAGATCATTACGGATTAGATAAAGTAAAAGAAAGGGTTATAGAATATTTGGCAGTACTTTCAAGAGTGAAAAAAATTAAAGGCCCTATCCTTTGCTTTATAGGACCTCCGGGAGTGGGTAAAACATCAATTGCAAAATCCGTTGCAAGAAGTCTAGGCAGAAACTTTGTAAGAATTTCTATGGGCGGAGTAAGAGATGAAGCAGAAATAAGAGGTCATAGAAGAACTTATATAGGTTCCATGCCGGGAAAAATTATTCAATCTATGAAAAAGGCAGGTTCAAGTAACCCCGTATTTATTCTTGATGAAATAGATAAGATGGGCAGTGATTGGAGAGGAGATCCGTCTGCGGCTTTATTGGAAGTATTAGATCCTGAACAAAATTATGCATTCGGAGATCACTATTTGGATGTTGATTACGATTTGTCCGATGTTATGTTTATAACAACCGCGAATACATTAAACAATATTCCAAATACTTTGCTCGACAGATTGGAAATTATAAGATTTTCCGGATATACCGATGAGGAAAAACTTTTAATTGCAAAGAAATTTCTTATAAGAAAACAAATGAAAGATCACGGCTTAAAAGAGGAAGAACTTGTAATAGATGACAGTGCAATAAAAGAAGTTATAGCAAGTTATACAAGAGAAGCCGGTGTAAGAAACTTAAACAGAGAAGTGGCAAATCTTTGCAGAAAGGCTGCTAAAGAGTTGGCGCTTGAGAAGAAAAACAGCATTAAAATATCAGCTAAAAATGTTGAAAAATATTTAGGTATTCCGCACTACGAAAGAGAAAAAATTTCCGAAAACGGAATCGGTGTTGTTACAGGCCTTGCATGGACGGAAGTCGGGGGAGAAACTCTTACCATAGAAGTAAACAAAATGAAGGGTAAGGGTATGTTAAATCTTACAGGACAACTGGGAAATGTTATGAAAGAGTCCGTTCAAGCAGCATTTACTTATGTTAAATCTTCGGCAAAGAAACTCGGCATAAAAGAGAATATGTTTAAAGATACGGACTTTCATGTCCATGTTCCCGAAGGTGCTGTTCCAAAAGACGGGCCCAGTGCGGGACTTGCAATGGCAACTGCTTTGGCATCGGTATGTATGAATAAACCGGTAAGAAAAAAACTTGCAATGACGGGTGAAATTACATTAAGAGGAAGAGCTTTGGCTATAGGCGGGTTAAAAGAAAAAGTTTTAGCTGCTTACAGAGAAGGAATAGATATGGTTTTGTTCCCGGAATCAAATAAAAAAGATTTGGTTGATATACCTGAAAATGTTAAGAAAAAAATAAAAATGATTCCTGTTAAACATATGGATGAAGTTATAAAATATGCTTTTGATAAAAAAATAAAATAATAGAGAGGGAGTGTAGCAAAAATGTACAAGATTTTGATGACTTATGACAGCCAGGAAGGATTAGATCAATTATTGAATCATCCTGATTTTAAGGTTGAAGTTCATGCTAAACCTTCACCTGAAGAATTTAAAGAACTTATAAAGGATTATGATGGTCTTATAATTCGTTCCGAAGTTAAGGTTACGGAAGAAATCATAGGAGCAGCACAAAAATTAAAGTTTATCGGCAGAGCAGGAACCGGTGTAGATAATGTAGATAAAAAAGCAGCAACACAAAAGGGTATAGTTGTATCTAATGTTCCGGGCGGAAATACAATTTCGGTTGCAGAACATACAATAGGGCTTATTCTTTCAATGGCAAGAAATATTCCTGCCGCAGTTACTTCAATGCAATCTCAGAAATGGGAAAAGAAAAAGTTCATGGGTAACGAAATATTCGGTAAAACTTTAGGCTTAATCGGTCTTGGAAGAATAGGTAACGAAGTTGCAAAAAGACTCTTGTCTTTTGGTATGAAAGTTGTAGCTTACGATCCTTTTGCAAACGCGGAAGTTGCAAAAAATAACGGAATAGAATTAACAACATTGGATGAAGTATTCAAACAAGCTGATTATTTATCAATACATTCTCCTTTAACGGATGATACAAGAGGAATGATAAATAAAGCAAATATTGCAAAAATGAAAGATGGTGTAAGAATTATAAACTGTGCAAGAGGTGCAATAATCAATGATGCAGATTTAATAGAAGCTGTTAAATCCGGTAAAGTTGCAAATGCCGCTCTTGATGTATTTGTAAAAGAACCTCCTGTAGATTGGTCAATTCAAACAACACCGAATATTATAACAACACCTCACTTGGCTGCTTCAACGGAAGAAGCTCAGGTTAAAATTGCTATAGAAATGGCAAGTGTAGTTATAGATTTCTTTACAAAAGGTTTAATAAGAAATGCGGTTAATGTTGCAACGGTAGATTGGGATACACAAAAACAAATGATGCCTTATATAGAACTTGCAGATAAAATCGGTTCTTTCCAAGGACAAATTATTGAAGGCGGCATTTCCGAAATAGAATTGAGTTATTGCGGAGCAGTTTCAGAATTTAAAACCAATCCTTTAACGGTTGCATATCTTAAAGGTATTTTGGGTCAAATTTTAGACCTTAAAATAAATTCCGTAAATGCAATATCCGTTGCAAAAGAAAGAGGAATAAATATAAAAGAAGTTATAGTAAAAGATGTTAAAGATTATACAAACTTGATACTTGCAAAAGTTAAAACAGATAAAGGTGAATATTCTATAGCGGGAACATTGCTTGATAAACAACAAAGAATAGTTAATATTAACGGATTAAATGTTGATGTAAAGCCTGAAGGCCATAAAATATTTATTAACAATACCGATAAACCCGGAGTTATAGGAACATTAGGAACAATAATCGGTTCTGCTTCAATAAATATTGCCGGTATGACCGTAGGAAGAAAAGAGTCCGGGAAACAAGCAGTAACCGTTTTGGAAATAGATGGTGAAGTTTCAAACGATGTTATAGCAAAAATTGCAAAAGTTGAAGGTGTTACAAAAGTTAAAAACGTAGTTCTATAAACGATTCATCTTTTGAATTTATACTGTGTTGCAGCACGGCTCATTTACCATAAATGTAAACTTCGCCGTGCTGTCGCCTTGTATAACCTCAAAATATTTCATCGTTTAATTTGTTGCTTATTATTAATTTAAAAATGTCAAAAATTAAAAGTTTTATAATTAACCATTTTAATGTTTTTGCATTTATAATGTTTGCCGTAGTGATTTTTTCTTTGTACGGTAGAACATTGTTTTTTGATTTTTCTTATTATGATGACGATGTTCTGGTGTTGGATAGACAAGAATATTTATCTTTTTCAAATATAGGGAAAATCTTTTCTAATACTATTTTCGGTGAAAGTACAGATCAGTTTTGCAGACCTGTTTTAAATTTAACATTTCTTTGCGAAAAATATTTGTACGGAATAAAACCGTTCGGATATCATCTTACGAACTTATTATTACACTTGTTTTCTGTTTTTTCCGTTTTTTTACTTTTTACTTTAAAATATGATAAGAAAAAAACTTTTATATTGTGTTTACTTTTTGCTTGTCATCCTGCGATAGTTCAAGCTGTAGCTTGGATACCCGGAAGAAACGATTCTTTGTTAGCGTTGTTTATAATTTTCTCTTTTTACTTTTTTATTAAGTATACGGAAAACGCTAAAAGCGTTTACTTGTTTGGTTATTTATTTTGTTTTGTTTTAGCTTTGCTTACAAAAGAAACTGCAATAGTTCTTCCTTTTTTTTATTTTTTGTTTTTGTTGTATAAGAAAAGAAACGTCAAACAAATTGTTGTAAGTATTATAATATTGTCACTTATTATATTGATTTATTTCTTTTATAGAAAATATGTTTTAAGCGGTCAGTATATTGCAACATTTAAAGAAATGTTTACTAATTTTTATAAGGCACTTCTTCCGGCAACATCAAAATATATTGCAAATATATTTTTCCCTATAAAATTGTCAGTGTTTCCCGCAATGTTAAAAGTAAATTATTTGTTATGTACGGCCTCTTTTCTTTCTTTTGTTTTACTCTTTATAAAATTAAAATTATACGATTTAAAAATTGTTCTAATCGGTATTTGTTGGTTTTTCTTCTTCCTTTTTCCTACATATTTAATGACGGACAATGATTTTTATGATCATAGAATATATGTCCCTTTAATAGGATTAATGTTGGTTATTTTAGAAATGCTAAAAGAATATACGGAGTTGTGTTCAAAAAAATTTATGGCACTAATAGTTTTCTTCTTTTTAATGTTTTCTTCAGTTACTTTGTATTATGAACAAAAATTTCAAAACAAAGAAACTTTTTGGGTTAATGCTTTAACAATGTCTCCTGAATCAGATTTGGCAAATGCCATGGTGGGAACTTTGTTTTTTGAACATGGACTTTATAAGGAAGCGGTAGAAAGATATTTAAAGGCAATATCCATAAAAGAAACTTCAACTCACTACGGCAATTTAGCAGTAGTTTATGCAAAGGTCGGAGATTTGGATAAAACAGAAAAAGCTTTGCTTAAATCTTTAGAGTTTAGTAAAAGCAATCCTAACACATATTACAATTTAGCATTAGTGTATAAATATAAAGGGAATAAAGAAAAAGCACAGGAAATGAAAAATAAATATATAGAAACTTTTAACAAAACAAATAAGGTGTCTAAAATGGTTGACATAAATTTATAAATATGAAGAATTTAGCTTTTTTTATATCCACACTTTGTTATGCAGGTTATTTCCCTAAAGCTCCCGGAACATTCGGTTCTTTAGTAAGTTTACCGGTAATATTTGTTATAAACTACAATTTCGGATTCTTAGGTTTATTTTTAGTTACAACAATAGTTTTCATTATATCAATATTTGCCGTAAAAAAGGTTTTATATTATACGGAACATGATCCGTCTTTTGTTGTAATAGATGAATTTATAGGACAAGCAGTAACTTTTTTGTTAATAGCCGATAAACTTAAATTTTCTAAAAGTATTATTCCGTATATTGTAGGTTTTGTTTTATTTAGATTGTTTGATATAACAAAGCCGTTTCCGGTAAGTTATGCCGATAAAAAAATGAAAACAGCTTTTGGCGTTATTTTAGACGATATTTTTGCTGGAATATATGCTACAATTATATTATATTTTATTTTTAATTTTATTAAAGGTTTTTAAATGAAATTTTCAACAGTATCGATGTTCAGAAAAAATTTGTCGGCAAAAAAATTGGCTCCGATATATTTTTTGGCAGGTGAAGAAAACTTTTTGTTGGAAGATAGCCTTAAAAGAATAGAAAAAGTAATAAATATAGATGATTTAAATCGGGAAGTTTTTCAAGCGACAGAAAGTTCCGGTAACGATATTTTAAATTCCGTTGAAACTTTACCGTTTTTAACAGATAAAAGAATTGTTATTTTAAAAATGGCAAACAAGCTGAAAAACGATGATTTTAAGATTATTACAAAAGTTATAGAAAATCCCGTAGATACAACTTGCTTTATATTAATGTTTCCGGAAAAAATTAAAAATTCTACGTCAAAAAGAAAAGATTTAATTGCATTATGTGAAGAAAGTGACAGTTGTTATTGTGTCGATTGCAAGAAAATGTATGAAAAAGACGTTAAAGAATTTATACAAGACGAGTTCAACAGCAGAGGAAAAGCAATAGAACCGGAAGTTGTTCAGCAAATAATAAACGACACCGGTCTTGATTTGCAAAATGTATCAAATGAAATAGAAAAAATATCTTTATATTTGGGCAAAGATAAAAAAAATGTTACGGTAGAAGATTTTATTAAAATAAGCGGTTTTACAAAAGAAATAAATATTTTTATGTTAACAAATGCAATAGAAGAAAAAAATCTTAACTATTCTTTGTTTATTGTAGAACAAATGCTTAAAACCGGTGAAAGTGCGATAGGTTTACTTTCTACAATTTCCGGAGCAATAAGAAAAATGGCTACCGCAAAAAGTTTGATGGAAGAAAAAAATTATAGTTCGAGAGATGCTTTAAATTATGTAAGAGTATATTCTTATTTTCAATATAAATATGCAACAAATTTATCGAAATATACTCTGGTGCATTTAAAAAGATGTTTAAAAGAAATTTTAAAAACGGATATTGCTTTAAAAACCGGTAAAACCGACGATAAGTCGGCAATAGAAAATCTTGTCTTATTTATTTGTAAGTAGTATAATAAAAATCGCTTTGCGATTTTAGAAGAATGGAAGAATAGAAGATTAGAAGAGTGGAGGGAAAGAGGAAAGTTAAATAATAACAAAATTTGAGAAACAAATTTTACAAATTAACTTTCAATTTTCCAATCATCCAATCATCCAATCATCAAAAATACGGAGTATTTTATGAAAGCTTTTATTTTGGCTGCCGGTGTGGGAACAAGGTTAAGACCATTAACTTTTGAATGCCCGAAACCTATGATTCCGCTATTAAATAAGCCCGTAATAGAACACACTCTGAATAATTTAAAAAAACATAACATAGATTCTGTTGTTATGAATTTGCATACTTTACCCGAACAAATAACGAGTTATTTCGGTGACGGTAAAAAGTTTGGAATAAATATAAATTATTCTATGGAAGAAACTTTGTTGGGAACGGCAGGCGGTCTTAAGAAGTGTAAAAAATTTTTCGATTCTACTTTTGTTGTTATGTCTGGAGACGGTCTTTCTAATATAGATTTAACCGCCGCACTTAATTTTCATAAAAAGAAAAAATCTCTTGCAACAATGGTAGTAAAACAAGTTGAAACAAGATTCCCCTATGGTATAACTTTAACGGATAAATTCGGTAAAATAGTTAAATTTGTAGAAAAACCGACTTGGAGTTCGGTTTTTTCAAATACCGTAAATACGGGAATTTATATTTTTGAACCGGAAATATTTAAATATATTCCGGACAACTTTTATGATTTCGGTAAAGACTTATGGCCGAGATTACTAAGACTCAGAAAACCTATATATGCTTATTTAATGAACGGATATTGGACTGATATAGGAAATATAGATGAATATAAACAAGGTGTAAAAGATGCTTTGTTTAATAAAATATCGGTTGAAATAAACGGTAAAAAATTAAAAAGTACCGAAGTTGTTGCCGATTCCGGATGTAAAATAGATAAAACGGTTAAGTTTATAGGAAAATCCGTTATAGGAAAAAATTGTAAGATAGGTAAAAATGTAGTTATAGATAACGGGACTGTGATAGGTAACAATGTTCAAATTAAAGATGATGCTATAATAAAAGATTCTATAATTTGGGATAATACCATAATAGGAAAACATGCAAAATTATGTTCAAGTATTATAGGCATAAATGTTCCGGGAAAATTGTCGGTTTATAACGGTCTGTTATTTAATATAAAATAAAACGGTAATGTATAATTTATAATTGATAATCGAAAAAATTTGATAATTAAAAAAGAAAAATATAAGAGGATATAGAGATGAAAAAGAAAGAAGAAAGAGGATGGTTTTTTACTTCCGAATCTGTAACCGAGGGGCATCCCGACAAAATTTGCGATATTGTATCAGACAGCATTTTGGATGCAATTTTAAAACAAGATGATAAGGCAAGAGTGGCATGTGAAACTTTTGTTTCCAACGGCCTTTTGGTTGTCGGTGGGGAGATAACCACAAAAGCCCAAATAAATAAAAGAGAAATTATAAAAAATGCAATAAAGAATATAGGTTATACCGATTCAAAGTTCGGCTTTGACTATAAAACTTGTGCAATAATAGATACTATAAACGAACAATCTCCCGATATTGCTCAAGGTGTAGATACCGGCGGAGCGGGTGACCAAGGGTTAATGATAGGTTTCGCTTGTAAAGAAACAAAAGAATTAATGCCGTTACCTATAATGTTGGCACATAAATTAGCATTAAGACTTGCCGAAGTCAGAAAGAAAAACATATTAAAATATTTAGGACCGGACGGCAAAACTCAGGTTACGGTAGAATATAGAGATTGGAAACCTTACAGAGTAGATACCGTAGTTCTTTCTACCCAACACACTGAAGAAATTTTAGATAAATCCGGTAACCAAATTACAAAAAAAGCAAAGCAGGAAATTTTTGAAAAAGTTATAAAGCCGGTTTTGGGTAATTTGATAGATAAAAATACAATAATACACATAAATCCTACAGGTAAATTTATTATAGGCGGACCTCAAGCTGACACCGGTCTTACGGGAAGAAAAATAATTGTTGATACTTATGGCGGCATGGCGGCACACGGAGGTGGAGCATTTTCCGGTAAAGATTCTACAAAAGTAGACAGAAGTGCTTGTTATATGGCAAGACATATTGCAAAAAATATAGTTGCTTCCGGTATTGCAGACAAATGTACCGTTCAACTTGCTTACGCTATAGGTGTAGCGGAACCTGTATCGGTTATGGTGGATACGCACCATTCCGGTAAAGTAGCGGGAAATTTGCTTGAACCTATAGTAAGGAAAGTGTTTCCGTTAACTCCTAACGGCATAATAAAATATTTGGATTTAAGAAAACCGGTATTCACCAAAACTGCCGCTTACGGCCATTTCGGAAGGCAGGATTTTAAATGGGAACAAACAAATAAGGTTGCCGAAATAAAGAAATTAGCAAAAATTTTGATTTAGATAATAAAACATATAGAATAAACAGAAAAAGGTATATACGTAATGTATATACCTTTTTTATTATTGTTTAAATACAAAAAAAAGAAACGGCAATTTAAAATTGCCGTTTCTTTCCTGTAAAAACTAAATTAGTTGTTCAAACCAACATCGTTCCATTTTGGTGAACCAGATTTGTAAGCTTGCAATGTCATAGAAATGCCGCTTGCAGCACCATCTGTTTTACCTGATGTTTTTGCGATAAATGTAAGATTATCTGTGTTTTCATTTTGAACTTCAACTTCAAAACCTGTGAAGTATTTGTTAGATCTTGCATCAACATCTAACTCTTCATCAAAGTCTGTCAAATCAACTGCTTTAAATGTTGAATTTTCTGCATAATAAACTTTTTGTGCAGTCTGAATAGAACCTAACAATGATTTTGCTTCGGTTCCCATTGCTTTTCTTGTATATCCTCTGTAAATAGGTACAGCTACGATAGACAAGATACCAACGATAACGATTACGATAACCAACTCAACAAGCGTAAAACCTTTTGCTCTCTTCATTCTTTTCTTCTCCTTTTTTTTTATTTTTTTTAACATTTTTTTCTACTTACGACACTTTCATTATAGACTATTTAAATAAAAGTGTCAAGTATTTATTGTAATGTTATATATAAATTTTAGCTTACTTTGCTGCTTGTTCAACTGCAACAGCTACTGCTACCGATGCACCTACCATCGGGTTATTACCCATACCGATAAGTCCCATCATTTCTACGTGTGCTGGAACGGAAGATGAACCTGCAAACTGTGCATCTCCGTGCATTCTTCCCATAGTATCTGTCATACCGTAAGAAGCAGGACCTGCAGCCATATTATCAGGATGCAATGTTCTTCCCGTACCACCGCCGGAAGCTACTGAAAAGTATTTTTTACCGTTTTCTATAGCCCATTTCTTATATGTTCCTGCAACCGGGTGTTGGAATCTTGTAGGGTTTGTAGAATTTCCGGTAATGGAAACATCTACACCTTCATGTATCATTATAGCAACACCTTCTGAAACATCATCTGCTCCGTAACATTTAACTTTTGCTTTATCTCCATCGGAGAAAGCTTTTTCGCTTACTATATTTAATTTACCGGTATGATAATCATATTCCGTTTCAACAGCGGTAAAACCGTTAATTCTTGAAATAATGTAAGCGGCATCTTTACCTAAACCGTTAAGAATAACTCTCAAAGGTTCTTTTCTTACTTTGTTTGCCGTTCTTGCGATACCGATAGCACCTTCTGCTGCTGCAAAAGATTCGTGACCTGCCAAGAAACAGAAACATTTCGTTTCTTCTCTAAGTAACATTGCTGCCAAGTTTCCGTGACCTAAACCTACAGCTCTCTGGTCTGCAACGGAACCCGGAATACAAAATGCTTGAAGTCCGATACCGATTAATTCAGCGGCTTTAGATGCTGTTTTTGCACCTTCTTTTATTGCTATTGCTGCACCTAAAGTGTATGCCCAAACAGCATTTTCAAATGCTATTTGTTGAACACCTTTAACTATAGCTTCAACATCAATACCTTTTGAAGCACAAATTGCTTTTGCATCTTCCAAATCTTTTATGCCGTACTTTTTCATACATGCATTTATTTTATCTATTCTTCTTTCATATCCTTCAAATGTAACCATATTTCACTCCGTTTATTTAATTGTTTTACTCTTACTTACTTCCAATCTTCAAATCATCCAATCTTCTAATCTTCCAAATTATTCGTGTCTTGGGTTGATTTTCTTAACTGCTTCGTTAAATCTTCCGTAAGTTCCGGTATTTTTTTCTAAAGCTTCTTTAGGATCCATACCTTTTCTTATGGCTTCCATCATTTTACCGATATGAACATATTTGTAACCGATAACTTCGGAATTTTTATCTAAACCGATCTCTAATACATAACCTTCTGCCATTTCCAAGTATCTGACACCTTTTTCTTTTGTGCTGTACATTGTTCCGACTTGAGATCTTAAACCTTTACCCAAATCTTCAAGACCTGCTCCGACAGGAAGTCCGTTTTCCGAAAAAGCGGTTTGAGTTCTTCCGTAAACTATTTGTAAGAAAAGTTCTCTCATTGCGGTATTGATTGCATCGCAAACCAAATCGGAGTTCAATGCTTCAAGCAATGTTTTACCTGATAAAACTTCTGCTGCCATTGCTGCAGAATGTGTCATTCCGGAACAGCCTAATGTTTCAACAAGAGCTTCTTCAATTATACCGTTTTTAACGTTAAGTGTAAGTTTGCAAGCTCCTTGTTGCGGTGCACACCAACCTACTCCGTGTGTTAATCCGCTGATGTCTGTTATTTCTTTTGCTTTTACCCATTTACCTTCTTCAGGTATTGGTGCAGGACCATGTTTTGCACCTTTTGTTACAGGGCACATTTTTTTTACTTCTTCTGAACACATACAACTCATTTTGCCACCTCTTGTTTTTTATGCTTTGTGTTTTTTTATATTTAAAACTAATTGATTTTACTAAAAAGCGGTGCTCTTTTGCAAATAGAAAATAAAATTTTGAAAAAAAGTTTTTATATTAGTATAATAATTGTCATATTTTTTACGGAAAGATATATGAAAAATAAAATTTTACAATATAGAACAAAAATAGATACCATCGATAAGAAAGTTTTGGATTTACTTAACGAGAGAGCTAAAATAGCTGTTGAAATAGGTAAAATAAAACAATCTTCATCGGCTGTTTATGTTCCCAGCAGAGAAACGGAAGTAATAAATAATCTCATAAAAAACAATAAAGGTCCTTTAAGTAAACAGGATATTTCAGGTATATACAGAGAAATTATCAGTGTTTGCAGAGGAATGGAATCTAAATTGAAGGTTTCATATTTGGGACCTAAAGCAACGTTCAGTTATCAGGCAAGTTTAAAATTGTTTGGTTTAAAAGCGGATTTTATTCCGATAAAAAGATTGGCGGATGTTATAGAAGAAGTTGAAAAACAAAGAGCCGATTATGCCGTTGTTCCTATAGAAAATTCAAATGAAGGTTCGGTAAATACAACTTTGGATGAACTCGTCGATACAAATTTGAAAGTTGTAAACGAAATAAATATGAGAATATCTCATTGCCTTTTATCCAAGACGAAACTTGAAAATATTAAAGTTGTATATTCTCATCATCAGGCAATATCTCAATGCAGCAATTGGTTACATAAGAATTTGCCCGATGCGGAAATATTTCCCGTAAATTCCACCGCACAAGCGGCACAGCTTGCTTCAAAAAATTCTAAAGCTGCAGCTATCTCTTCGGAGGTTGCGGCACAGATTTATAATTTAAATATACTCGTTAAATCAATTGAAGACAGTAAAGATAATTGGACAAGATTTTTTGTTTTGGGGCACGATATATCAAGTAAAACAGGTAAAGATAAAACCAGTATAATTTTTACCATTAAAGATAAAGTTAATACGTTATATAACATTTTGTCGGAATTCAGTAAAAACAAGATAAACTTAACAAAAATCGAGTCAAGACCCACGAAGAAAAAAGTTTGGCAATATATTTTCTTTATAGACTTTGAAGGCCATGTAAGTGATAAAAAAGTTATAGATACACTTGAAAAAATAAAAGAACATTGTATATTTTTAAAAGTTTTGGGTTCATACCCGAAATCCGATTTATAATTAGGAGAATAAAATGGGAAAATTTGATGCAGGAAAATTGGCAAGATCAGTTTGTAAAACTTTTCAACCTTATGTTGCAGGTAAACCGATAGAAACTTTGAAAAGAGAACTCGGCTTAAAACACATAATAAAAATAGCTTCAAACGAAAATCCGTTAGGTCCTTCCAAAAAAGCAATTAAAGCAATGAAAGATGTTGCGGATAAAGTTTATTTTTATCCTGATTTTAATTCAACGGAACTTAAGACGGCACTTGCAAAACACTATAAATTAAAAATCAATAATATTATTGTAGGTTGCGGTTCCGATGAACTTATAGAAATTATTGCAAGAGCATATTTTAATCCCGAAGATGAAATTGTTATCTCAAAATATTCCTTTACAAGATATCAAATGGCAGTAAAGTTGATGAATGCAAAGGAAGTTGTTGTTCCGATGAAAGAAGGTTTTGTTCACGATTTAAAAGCTATGGCAAAAGCATGTACAAAAAATACAAAAGCCGTATTTATTACAAATCCTAACAATCCTACCGGAACATACAACACAAAAAAAGAATTTGAAGAATTTTTAAAAGCACTTCCTTTAAACAAATACGGAGTAAAACCGTTGGTTATTTCCGATGAAGCATATTGTGAATTTGCTTCATATAAGAAAGATTTTCCTGATACATTAAAATATTTGGCAAAAAATCCCAACTTAATAATACTTAGAACTTTTTCAAAAATTTATGCTATGGCAGGTGCAAGAGTAGGTTACGGTTTGGTAAGTGAAACCGTATCAGATTATATTGAAAGAATAAGACCTCCTTTTAATGTAAACAAATTTGCACAGGCAGGAGCAATAGCAAGTTTAAACGATAAATCTCAAGTTAAAAGAAGTGTTGCGCATGTAAGAAAAGAATTTAAGTTTATTTTTGCTGCACTTAAGAAAATGGGAATTAAATATGTAGATTCCGTAGGAAACTTTTTCTTAATGTCTGTAGCACCGTTTAAAGGTAAACAAGTATTCCAAGATATGTTGAAAGAAGGTGTGATTATAAGAGCAATGGATGAATATGAGTTATATGATTATGTGAGAGTTACAGTGGGAACAAGAAAAGAAAACGAACTTTTCTTAAAGAAAATAAAAAAAGTATTAAAAAAATAATTCTTTAGGTTGACACAATTTTTAGTAATTGTTAAAATCTTTAAGATTATTAGTGATATTTTTATATCCAATAAAATAAAGTAAGGAGATGAAGTATGGCGAAATTTGTGTATTCGTTCGGTGGCGGAAAAGCAGATGGTAATGGCAGTATGAGAAATCTTCTGGGCGGAAAAGGTGCTAACCTTGCAGAAATGGCAGGAAAAGTAAAGCTTCCTGTTCCTCCGGGATTTACAATTACAACAGAAGTTTGTACATATTACTATGACCACAAAAAAACTTATCCTAAGGAACTTGAAAAACAAGTTGCAACAGCTTTGAAAGCAGTTGAAAAAATTATGGGTAAGAAATTCGGAGATCCAAAAGATCCTCTTTTAGTATCCGTAAGATCAGGCGCAAGAGCTTCAATGCCCGGTATGATGGAAACGGTTTTGAATGTTGGTCTTACCTCAAAAACACTCCCCGGTTTAATTGCAAAAACTAAAAACGAAAGATTCGCTTATGATGCATATAGAAGACTTATCATGATGTATTCCGATGTTGTTATGGAAAAATCTGCAGGTATTGAACCGGCAGACGATATGGGCATCAGAAAACAACTTGAAAGAGTTATGGACAAAGCTAAAAAAGCTAAAGGTGTAACAAAAGATACGGAACTCGATGCAAACGATTTGAAAAAACTTTGTGAAGAGTTCAAAAAAGTAGTTAAAAAAGTTTTAGGTAAAGAATTCCCTGATGATCCGATGAAACAACTTTGGGGTGGAATCGGAGCAGTATTTGCATCATGGAACGGAAAAAGAGCTATTGCTTACAGAAAAATCGAAGGTATTCCTGAAGATTGGGGAACTGCAGTAAATGTTCAAACCATGGTGTTCGGTAACATGGGTGATACTTCCGCAACAGGTGTTGCTTTCACAAGAAACCCCGGAAACGGAGATGCACATTTCTATGGTGAATATCTTATAAATGCACAAGGTGAAGACGTTGTTGCAGGTATAAGAACACCGGCTTCTATTAACGAAGCAACAAAAACAGAACAAAACAAAGGCGAAGTATCTCTTGAAAAGTTTATGCCTAAAGTTTATAAAGAACTTGACGGAATACAGAAAAAACTTGAAAAACATTACAGAGATATGCTTGATATAGAGTTCACAATTCAAGAAGGTAAATTGTGGATGTTACAGTGCAGAGTTGGAAAGAGAAACGGTCCTGCTGCAGTTAAGATGGCAATGGATATGGTAAAAGAAAAACTCATTACAAAAGAAGAAGCTGTATTGAGAGTTTCTCCTGCACAATTAGATGAATTGTTACATCCTATTATAGATCCTAAAGCTGAAAAAGGTGCAAAAGTTTTGGCAAAAGGTCTTCCTGCAGGTCCCGGAGGAGCAAACGGTCAAATCGTATTTTCAGCTGAAGATGCAGTAGCATGGAACAAAAAAGGTAAAAAAGTTATTCTCGTTAGAGAAGAAACAAACCCTGAAGATGTTGAAGGTATGAGAGCTGCTCAAGCTGTTCTTACTGCAAGAGGCGGTATGACCTCACACGCTGCACTTGTTGCAAGAGGATGGGGAAAATGCTGTATAGTAGGTTGCGCTGATATCAGTGTTGATTTAGCAAAGAAAACAATGACAATCGGTGATAAGAAATTTAAAGAAGGCGATTATATAACTCTTAACGGAACGAAAGGTTTTGTTTATAATGGAGCATTGGCAATGGTTGACGGCACCAAGAACAAAATCTTGAACGATTTCTTAAAAGTTTGTGATTCTATAAGAAGATTAAAAATCAGAACAAATGCAGATAACCCTGCAGATGCAAAGAAAGCAAGAGAATTCGGTGCAGAAGGTATCGGCCTTTTCAGAACAGAACATATGTTCTATGGTGAAAATTCGGAAAAACCTTTATTTGCATTAAGAAAAATGATTGCTTCAGCAACAACTGAAGAAAGAAAGAAAGCTTTGGATGAAATGTTCCCGTTTATGAAATCCAGTATTAAAGGAACAATGGAAGCCATGGACGGATATGCAGTAACGATCAGATTGTTGGATCCACCGTTACACGAATTTATTCCAAGAGAAAAAGCTCAACAAGAAATAATTGCTAAGAGCTTAAAGATTTCTTTGGATGAATTCAGATCAAGAGCAGATGCTCTTCACGAATCTAACCCTATGATGGGTCACAGAGGAGTAAGACTTGGTGTTACATATCCTGAAATAACGGAATATCAAGTAAGAGCTATATTTGAAGTTGCAGTTGAACTTTTAAAGAAAGGCAAAAAAGTTCATCCTGAAATAATGGTTCCTGTTGTATGTACGGAAAACGAATTGAAACTTCAAAAAGCCATAGTTGAAAAAGTTCATGCTGAAGTTTTGAAAAAAGCAAAAATTAAAAAATTAGATTACTCTTTCGGTACAATGATAGAAATTCCAAGAGCAGCATTAACAGCAGATAAGTTAGCAAATGTTGCAGAATTCTTCTCATTCGGTACAAACGATTTAACACAAATGAGTTTCGGATTCTCAAGAGATGATGTTGGTGCTTTCTTGGGTGACTATCAAGAAAAGAAAATCATTCCTGCAGATCCTTTCCAAACAATAGACCAGGAAGGTGTTGGTCAATTGATTAAGATGGGTCTTGAGAAAGGAAGAAGTGTAAGAAAAGGTATGAAAATCGGTATATGCGGAGAACACGGCGGAGAACCTAAATCCGTAGAATTCTGCAATGCTATCGGAATGACATACGTTTCTTGCTCACCTTTCAGAGTACCTATAGCAAGACTTGCAGCAGCACAAGCAGTTGCAAAAGAAAAAGTAGCAAAGAAGAAATAAGATAAATAGGTATTTATAATCTAAATAAAAATCGGGTTGGTGGCAATCCTACCAACCCGATTGTTTAAGAAAATGAAAAAAATAGTAAATTTGTTATTAGGATTGTTTATCTGTTTATCGATAAACACATATTTATGTGCTTCAAAAGAGCAAGAACCTTCTTTTATTGATGGAAGCGAGTTTGTTTCCGTTTCTTCAGATACTAAATTGTTCTCTCCGAATAATGATGGCTTTTTCGATACAATAACTTTTGAAATTTCTCTTTTACAGGAAAAATTAAAAATAAAAAATTGGCAGTTTGATATTATAAATACACAATCGGATAAAGTTGTGTATTCTTTTTCCGGTCAAACAGAAATTCCAGAAAAATTGGTATGGAACGGTAAAGATACAAAAGGTAACTTCGTTGAAGGCAACTTTAAATATGTTTTTACCGCATTAATAAATAAAAAGAACATAAAAATAGAACAATCCGATGAATTTATATCCGATATTACAGAACCGTATATATCTTTATCTTCGTCGGCAGATACTATTTTGTTGGATAAAGAAAATAACAGATTTGTTAAAGATATCGTTTTTAATTTTGATATAGGTGACGAAAGTGATATTGATAAATCAAAAACAAAGTTAGAGATATACAGCTTTAAGAATAAAGTTATAAAAGAGTGGAATTTCGGTATGTTTGATGAAATTCCTCAATCTGTTTCGTGGGACGGTAAGGATGATATTTACGAGTTACTTGTTCCTGCTGGAGAATATAAGGTTGTTTTATCTGTAAGTGATATTGTAAATAATAAAGCTTCCTTAAGTACAAACATAACAACTTTTGAACAAGTTTTAGGAAAAGTTTCCGAAATCGTTGTAAAAGAAGAACCGAGAGGTTTGGTGGTTAATTTATCAAGTAATATTTTATTCTCATCCGGAAACAGTACTTTAAAATCCGAAGCGAAATCTTCTCTCGATGAAACCGTAAAACTTTTAAATGCTTATCCTGCAAACAAAGTCTTAATAGAAGGATATACTGATTCTACCGGTAATAAAGAAAAAAATCTTAAGTTATCTTATGATAGAGCTCAAGCAGTATATCTTTATTTTGTTCAAAACGGAATACCTGCAGAAAGATTAAGTGTGGTCGGTTACGGACAAGATAATCCTATTGCATCAAATAAAACAGCTAAAGGAAGAGCACAAAACAGAAGAGTAAATATTATAATATTGAAATCACAAAACGAAGATGTAACAAATGATAATAATGAAAAAAACAGCTCGGATATAAAAGAAACGACAGAAGATTTGGAAAATATTGGTGTAAAAATAAATTGAAATATTTAGGAGAAACAAAAAATGAAATTTAGGATGTTGGTCGCTTTAATCTTGGTTGCAGGTATTGCAACTATGTCTTATGCAAAAAGTCACTTTATTACACCCGGAGCAAGAGCAGGCGGTTACGGAACGGCTTTTTCAGCTGTAGCAGATGATTTAACCGCAATTTATTATAACCCTGCAGGTCTTGCTTATCAAACAAATACTCAGGTTATGGCATCACTATTTTATATTGATTATCCGGTAACGGCAAGTAGTAAGTATGATTTAGGTGCAGCTTATGGAGCCCCAGGTCTTCTTAAATCAGATAAATATTCCACAAATGCTGCGGTTCCTTTTATAGGTTTTTCTACAAAGTTTTTTTATGATTCCGTTATTGCCGCAGGTGTTTATGTTCTCGGCGGAGGCGGAGGAAAAGTTGAAGGTTTGCCTGCAGGTTTTAAAATAGAAGGGCAACAAAGTTATATGGTTTATAACATATCTTTGGCAAAACAAATCACCGAAAATTTTTCAATAGGTTTGGGCTTTGATGCAATTCAATTTCAAGATAAATTGGTTGTAAATGCATTAGGTATAGATTATAACAGAAGTGCTTTCGGATTTCAGGGAAATATCGGCTTTATGTATAAACCGTTAGAAAAACTATCTACGGCATTCGTTTTAAGAAGCGGATCTTATGTCGATGTTCCAAACGAGCCATATTCTTCAAATCCTTCATTTAGAAAAGAAGTTTGTTACCCGTTAACTTGGGAAATCGGTTTCGCTTACGATGTATTTGAAGATTTTACATTTGCGGCATCTGTTTCTCAAAACAAAACTTCATGGACATCCGAAAGATATCAGGATATTTTTCAATACAGAGTCGGAACGGAATACAGAGCGACGGAAAAATTGGCATTGCATCTTGGTTTCTTCTCGGATCCTAACTTAATTAAAGATGAATACAGAAATACATATAGTTTAACAAATCTTGATATGTACAATATGAAATATTTAACGTTAGGTGCAGAATATCAGTTTACGGAAGCTTTAAAAGTTGGTTTATCTTTCACACATTCTTTCACGAATCCGGTTACATATGACGGCATAACATATAAATACGAAGTTAATTTAGGAAGATTTGATATAAGTTATAAATTTTTATAATAAAAGAGGGAAAAAATGATTCCTTTAGTAAAACCTATATTCGGTAAAAAAGAAAAACAGTTAATAAACGAAGTTATAGATTCCGGTATTATAGCAAGCGGAAAATATGTTGAAGATTTTGAAAAAAAGTTTACAAAACTTTCCAAAGCAAAATATGGTACTGTTTGTTCAAGCGGAACAACAGCATTACATACCGCTCTTCTTGCATGCGGAATAAAACCCGGAGATAAAGTTATTACAACTCCGTTTACGTTTATTGCAACATCAAATTCCGTTCTTTATTGCGGAGCAAAACCTGTATTTGCAGATATCGACGAAAAAACTTTCAATATAGATCCGAAATCAGTAGAAAAAATACTTAAAAAAGAAAAGAAAGTTAAAGCAGTTATCTGTGTTCATTTGTATGGCTTACCTTGTAATATGGATGAGTTATTAAAACTTAAGAAAAAATATAAGTTTGTTTTAATTGAAGATGCTTGTCAGGCACATTTGGCAAAATATAAAAATAAGACTGTAGGTTCCATAGGTGATGCAGGTTGCTTTTCTTTTTATGCAACAAAAAATATGACTACCGGAGAAGGCGGAGCTGTTTTAACCAATAATTTGCAAATAGATAAACTTTCAAAAAAAATAATTAACCATGGAAGAATGGCTCATTACGGCCATGATATGTTGGGGTATAATTTCAGACTAACAAATATTTGTGCAGCTATGGGTATTGCTCAATGCGAACAAATTGAAAAGTGGACAAAACAAAGAATTGCAAATGCAAAGAAATTGTCCGACGGATTAAAAGAATTAAGTTTTTTGGAAACACCGTTTGTTCCTAAAGGGTATACTCATGTTTATCATCAATATACGGTTAGAATAAAAGATGGTTTAAGAGATAAATTTATGCAGTATTTAAAAGATAACGGTATAGGTTGCGGAATACATTATCCGGAAGTTATTAATAAACAACCGTTATATCAAAAGTTAGGTTATAAAAAGGGAATTTGTCCCGTTGCGGAACAAGCGGTAAAAGAAGTTATTTCTTTGCCTGTTCATCCGTCTTTATCTGCAAAGGACATAAATACAATTATAAAAGTTATAAAAGGTTTTAAAAAATGAACAAAATAAAAATAGCTGTTATAGGTGTAGGTTCTTTAGGTCAACATCATGCAAGAATTTTATCGACACACGAAAATGCCGAACTTATCGGTGTTGTCGATGCAGATGCTAAAAGAGGTGAATCTATTGCAAAGAAATGCAATACGGCAAGCTTTACGGATGTTAAAGAAGTGATGGATAAAATTCAGGCAGCAGTAATTTCCGTTCCTACTCCGTATCATTATGATATAGCAAAACAATTGTTGCAGGCAGGAATACATTGTTTGGTAGAAAAACCGTTTACCGAAACTGTTGAACAATCGACAGAGCTTATAAGAATAGCAAGAGATAAAAATCTTATTTTGCAGGTAGGTCATGTTGAAAGATTTAATCCTGCAATTATTGCCGCAACACCTTATGTAAAAGAACCTAAATTTATAGAAGTTAATCGTCTCGGACCTTACGATCCGAGAACGAGTCATATCGGTGTAGTACTTGATTTAATGATACATGATTTGGATATGCTTTTGAATTTCGTGAAAAGTAAAGTTGTAAGTTTTGAAGCCGTAGGTGCAAAAATCCTTTCCGAACACGAAGATATTGCAAAAGTCAGAATAAAATTTGCTAACGGTTGTATTGCGGATGTTTCAACCAGCAGAGTAACAATAGATAAATACAGAAAAATAAGAATATTTCAAAAAGATAGTTATATTTCCGTAGATTATGCCGGAAAAAGTTTGAAAATATATCAAAAGAAGCCTAATGTATCTGTTGTGAAAAGTTTGTTGGATATAGATGTTATAAAACCGAAAGTTCAAACCGGTGAACCGTTGGCTTACGAATTAACACACTTTTTAAATTGTGTAATTGAAGGTAAGAAACCTTTGGTATCCGGTGAACAAGGAAGAGATGCATTAGAGCTTGCCCACGATATTCTTCATTATATGCAGTTTTAGTTTTTCAACTTTTGGTTTGAATTACACAATAACGTATTATAAGAGTCTTTAAAATGTATAATTCTAAACTTTATCCTCTAACACAAAAAGAAAGACTGCTTGTTACACTTCTGTTCAATAAAAAAATCACCAAAGAAGATATCGATATACTTGCGGATTATATAAAAGAAAATACAAATTATAAGTTATTATTATCTTATTTGGATTTTCAAAATAAATGGGAATTGTTTTCTAAAGAAAAATCCTCTCAGCTAAAAATGATTTTTGATACTTTCCATAAGAATAATTTATTTATGATTCCATGGTTTATTGACAAAATAAAAATTTTAAATCGTTCGGGTATCCCCGTTATGTTTTTAAAGGGGCTTGCTTTAAAATATTATTACGCCAAAGGTTATCCGAGAAATATGAGTGATTTTGATATCGCTGTTCCCGAAGATAAATATGACGAAGCTATAACTCTTTTAAGAGATAAAGATAGTTTGTATAAAAATTTTACAAGTTCATATCATGATGAAATAAAAAATAACGGAAGAATAGTTGAAGTTCATAGGTGGATATTTAAAAATAACGGAGAAAAGAAAACAGATATTTGGAAAAGAGCTGTTAATATTGATTTCTATGGGACAAAAATTTGTGTTCCATGCCCGCAAGATATGTTTATTCATCAATTGGATAATCGTTCGAGAGATTTCTTTAAAGGTATATTTTTAAACAGGAAAATTAATTGGCTGTTTGATTGTCGTCATATTTGGAATTTTATGAGTGACAAAGATAAGAAATCTTTACAAAGTAGAGTGAAAGAATTTAATGTTGAATATAATATCAAATTTATGTTATCGGTGTTTTGTGAATGTTTTCCGGAACTTATGGATAAACAGGAACTGGAAGCAATGTTTCCGGACTCACGGAAATATCAAATGTGGATTAGTTTAGGAATGAAATATCAAAGTAAATTTATGGAGTATGAGAAAAAATATAACAAAAAAAACTCACTGACACCATTACGAATTTATGATGGCTTTATATTACATATGTCTATGTATAGATTGTTTCGTTTGGAAAGAGGATGTGGCATTTTTAACCCCGGTTTTTTTAGGTATTGTAAGGAAGCTCTCAATATAAATAGTGTAGGAGATTTATGGAAAAAATATGGTATTAGAGTTAGCTTTTTTGATAAATCGAAAAGCTAAAAAACGGTAATATTTATCTATGACATATATTGTTTTTATAATATACGGAATCATTTCAATATTTTTACAAATCTTTTTTCTTAGAGAATTTATACCTTTGTTTCATGGTAGCGAATTTGTTATAGGAATAGTTTTAGGGCATTGGTTGTTGTCTGCGGCAATTGCAAATTTTTTATTCCAATATTTAAAAAAAGTCAGAGACTTCTTTTCTAAATCAATCAATCTGTCAATTACATTAATAATATTTATATTGCTATCATTTCTTTTTGTCAGGAATATAAATGTTTTTTCTTCTACGGATATTGCCGTAGGTATATCTTTAAAAAGTTTATTTCTATATTCCTTCTTTGCAGTATTTCCTATAAGCTTTACATTAAATTTGATTTTAAATTTTTTAAAACAAAGTTTTTCTACCATACTTTATCAGAAAAAAGTTAAGAGATATGTATGTGAAGCAATAGGGTTTGTTGTAGGAGGAGCAATATTTTCTTTGTTTATGCCGTCCGTATCTACAACAACATTATTATTGGTAACAATAATGCTTATTTCTTGTAATCTTATATATCTTTGCGAAAGCAGAATCGTAAAAATTTTTTATTTCGGATTATTATGTTTAGCTCTATATTTAGTTAAATATCATAATGCTGATATTGAAAAACATATCTTTTTAAATATTAATTCAAACAGTAATATTGTAGATCTTTCTTATTATGAAAATATACAGAACATATTAGTCGAAAAAAACGGAGAATATTATTTTTATAAAAACGGTAATTGTGAGTATGCTTTACCCAGTCCGGAAATATTTGATGAAGAAGATTTTGCTCACCTTCCGATACTTCATCATACCAGCCCTGAAAAATTGTTGCTTATAGGTGGAATTAAATATTTGCCTTCAATTATAAAGTATGATTTGGAAAAGATAGATTTTGTCGAAGAAGATTTGAAAATGATACAAACAGTAAGACAAAATATAAGCAAGTTAAACTCTATTTTTGAAGACAACAGAATAACCGTTTATATGCAAGATGCAAGACAATTCTTGTATTCTTGTAATGAAAAATATGATGTTATCCTTATAGGTTTGGATATACCGTTAAATACATCAATAAATAAATTTTATACTAATGAATTTTTTAAACTTGTAAATGAAAAAATAAACGAAGACGGTTTTTTAGCATTAAAGTTGCCCGGCTCTATGGTATATTCACCGACATTGATGTTTGAATTAAATGCATCCGTATATGGAAGCTTGAAAGAAGTATTTACCAATATACAGGTAATACCCGGTAAAACAAATATTTTTATAGCATCAAAATCAAAGATGCCTTTTAGATTACACATAAAGAAAAGATTGAAAAGAGTTGAAGATGAAACGGTTGTTTTATCTAAATATTATGTAGATGAAAGAATGGATACGCAAAGAACAAAATGGTTAAATTCTCAAATAAAGAAACATAATAAGCAAGATATTATCAATACTGACTTAAATCAAAAAGCTATGATGTTGTCTACAATGTATTGGCAGTCCGGATTTTCTCCGTTTTTAATGAAATTCTTAAGAGTGATTATAGAATATTCTTACTTCATTGTTTTTGTGGCGATAATATTGTTTTTTGCAAAAAAAACAAAATATTCGGTTACGGCATTTGTCTCGGGAGCAAGTGCCATGTGGTTGCAATTTATATGCTTTTGGGGTTTTCAAATATATGTCGGACAAATATATCAATGGTTTGGATTATTGACAGCTGTTTTTATGGCAGGTCTTATTTTAGGCTCTTTATATTCAAAACATTTTCAACAACATATGACGCTAAACAAAACTTTTTTCAGTAGCGAAGTTTTGTATTTGTTATGGATATTAAGTTTTATTGTTGTTATAGAATATAAATTGTTAAATATCCACACAATATATGTGTTATCTTTCGGAGTCGGCGCAATTACCGGTTTGGAGTTTGCACAGTTGATAAAAATCTTTGGTATAATCAAAGAGGGTAAAAATAATGCCAGAATTTTTTTTGCAGATGCGCTTGGCGGTTCTTTTGCAAGTTATGTCGGTGGAGCTTTTGTTATTCCGGTATGGGGAATAGAAAAATCTTTGATATTTATTTTGTTTTTAAAATTTTTAATATTTACATGGTGGCAATATGATAAAAAGCGTGGTTTATAAGATTTTGACAATTTTGTGCCTTATCTTTTTTTATGGCAGTATATTTGCACAAATATCCGTGGAATATTTCGGCGGTGCCGGAAGAGTATCAGGCTCATGTGCTTTGTTAAAAGTTGCCGATAGTTCTGTTATAATAGATTGCGGAAGTTTTTATGATGAAGGTAATTTACCATCGGATAATTCCGTAATAGATAAAAAATTACTAAATGCCGACGCTATGGTTTTAACACATGCACATAACGACCATTCCGGGAGAGTACTACAACTTATAAGTGAAGGATTTAACGGAAATATTTATTGTACAGATGCAACAAAGAAGATACTTTTTGAAATGTATGATGATGGTTGGAATTATGATTATGTGAAGAAAAAATATTTTTGGTCAAAATCAAGAAGAGAAAAAATACAACTACGCGAAAGTAAAGAAAGTTTAACTTTGCATTGGCATAGTGCCTGTAAAAATGCAGTTAAAAATATGGAAGAAAGCAAAAGTAATGTATCCTTGGCTCAATTAAAAAACAAATATGGTATAAATTTTAAAGTTTGCAAAAATTGTTTGAGTAAAGATTTGGAAAAATTACAAAACAGATTTATATCGGTTGAATACAAAGAAAATATAGATATAACAGATAAAATAAATTTCAGTTTGTATAATGCGGGACACATTTCCGGTTCGGCGAGTGTTATTTTTTATGTCTATGATGAGAATAAAATTAATACGATTGCTTTTTCCGGAGATTTGGGAAGCGGATATTCAAAAATAACACCGGATAAAGACATTATTCCTAAAGTTGATTATGTTTTTGTTGAAACTACTTACGGCGGAGATAAGAAGAATATAGGCCCTGCCGATTATCAAAAATTTCAACAAATGCTTTCAACTGCTATGGAAAATAATAAAATTGTTTGGATACCGGCATTATCTTTACACAGGACACAAAAAATTTTATTTGAAATTAAACAGGCACAGCTTAACGGTTTAATATCTTATGATGTTCCTGTTTACAGTTTATCTCCGTCATCAAACGGAATTACCGAGAGATATGAAAAAGAAGCAAATTTCCCTTCAAGAGACAAATGGTTTAAAAATGAAGTTTACCAAACAGGCTCTTTTTTACCTGAAAATTATATAACAAAGAAACCGAAAGAATTTCCTGCCCCATCAATAATAATTTCTGCAAGCGGAATGATGGATCAAGGTGTATCTTACGGCTTAATAAGTAAACTTTTACCGTTGGAAAATGTTGAAATCTGTCTGGTAAGTTATGCAAGTCCTGCAACACCTGCGGGAAAATTGAAAAAAGGAGCAAAGTATATAAGAGTCGGAAAAAATTCAGTAAAAGTTGCCGCTAAAGTAAATATTTTTGATATTTTTTCGGATCATCCCGATATAGAAGAGTTGATGAAATGGTTGTCTAATCAAGATTCAACTACAAAAGTTTATTTGGTTCACGGGGAAAAAGATATATTGGAAAAGGCTTTATCTTTGTATAAAAATAAAGGTTTTGAAAATACAAAAATTACCATTAAAGGTATTAATATTTTAAATTAATTTTTAGTGTTTTTTTTGTTTTATATTTTGTATAATAAAAAGTCGTGAAGTTTTAATATTTGTTGTAAGAGAGAAATAAAATGTTTAATTATCTTTTTAAATTATTTTCAAATGATTTAGGTATAGATTTAGGTACGGCGGTTGTATTGGTATATGTAAAAGGGCAAGGTATTGTTTTAACCGAACCGTCCGTTGTTGCTATGGATAAAGAAACGAAAAATGTTTTATCTATCGGTAAAGAAGCAAAAAAAATGTTAGGGAAAACACCTGCAAATATAGTTGCCGTAAGACCTTTAAGAGACGGTGTTATTGCGGATTTTGAAGCAACTCAAAAAATGATAAGATACTTCATTTATAAAGCAAATAAGTCGAGAAGATTGTTGCATCCGAGAATCGTAATAGGTGTTCCTTCCGGAATAACCGATGTTGAAAGAAGATCTGTAAGAGAAGCTGCAGAACAAGCCGGAGCAAGAGAAGTTCATATAATAGAAGAACCTATGGCGGCTGCAATCGGTGCCGGTATTCCTATTCAGGAACCTGAAGGAAATATGATAGTTGATATCGGTGGCGGTACGACGGATGTTGCAATAATTTCGTTAGGCGGAATGGTTGTTTCAAAGGCCATAGATGTTGCCGGTGACAAAATGGATGAAGCTATAGTTCAATATTTTAGAAGAAAATATAATTTGTTGATCGGAGAAAATACGGCGGAAATAGTAAAAATTCAAATAGGTTCCGTTTTCCCGATGCAGCAGGAACTCAATATGGAAGTAAAAGGAAGAGATCAAGTTACAGGCCTTCCGAAAACAATAACTGTAACATCGGAAGAAATTCGTTCTGCGTTATCCGAACCTATTAAGTCTATAGTTGAAGTTATTAAAGATACTCTCGAAGAAACACCTGCGGAATTGTCTGCCGATTTGGTAGATAGAGGTATCGTTCTTGCCGGCGGCGGTGCATTGTTAAGAGGTTTACCGGAATTGTTGAAACAGGAAACAGAGCTCCCTATAAATATAGCAGATGATCCTTTAACTTGTGTGGTTAGAGGAACAGGTGTTTACTTGGAAGAATTAGATAATATAAAACTTGCACAAAAAAGATATATGGTATAAACCCTTTTCGTATTGTCATGAATACAAGTAAAAATACCAATAAAGTATTTTGTTTATTGATTGTTATTTCAATTGTTTTAATTGCATTAAGACTTACGCCTACGGTTCAAGTTTTAAAACAATTAGTTTATTCCGTATTAGTCCCCGATATAAAAATTTCATCGAATTTGTTCAGTAAAACAGGTTCTCTGTTGTTAAATTTATCAGATATACTAAAAGTTTATCAGGAAAATTCCGAACTTAAAAATGAAAATTTCAGACTAATGCAAGGATTAACGGATTCTCAACTCGTTTTAGAAGAAAATATCAGATTAAAAAATTTGTTGAATATAAAAGAAACAAAAAATTCAAAACCCGTATTTGCAAATATTATAGTAAGAGAACCTACACAATGGTATAAGTTTGTAATAATAGATAAAGGATCTGATGACGGAATAGAAATAGATAATCCGGTAGTGGCAATATTATCAAACGGGAGAACTTGTGTTTTTGGAAGAACTACCGAAGTATACTCATCGACATCAAAAGTAGCATTAATAACAAATCCGTTATTTTCTTTACCGGTTCAGATAAAGAATTTAAAGATTGATTGTGTATGTGACGGTTGCGATTCTCAATATTTAAAGTTATCTTTTATTCCGAAATCCGCAAATTTAAATATAAATGACCAAATAGTTACCAGTTATTTAAGTACTGTGTTCGAAAACGGAATAGATGTCGGAATGATCGTGGACATTGAAAAAACAAATTATGGAGAATATCAGGAAGTGACAGTTGAACCTTACACACAAAAACATTCTGTGTACGAGGTGGCGGTTCTTGTAAAAAAATAAAATGATGAATTATATTATTTCAATAATTATCTTCTTTATTCTTATAGTTGTACAATTTGTAATTCCGAAATATATGCCCTTTAATCTTTGGACATTATACCCGAATTTTATTTTAATGTTTGTCGTTTATACGGCTTTAAATAAAGGAATAATGAGAGGCCAAATAACAGGTTTTATTTATGGGTTAACGTGGGATGTTTTATCTACGGATATTTTTGGAGTGAGAGCATTAAGCTTTACGATAGCAGGTTATTTAGCGGGAAGTTTTAATAAAAAATTAAATAAGAATCAACCTTTAACACAAATAATAGTTATGTCCATAGGTTTGGTTATTACACAATTGATTTTAAATATTGCTTATATTATAATGCCTGCATCAGAGACAATTTTTATTCAAAGTTTTGAGTTGTCTTATTTGGTTATATTCAATATATTAATAAATTTGATTTTAACACCTGTTGTTTTCAAAATATTTTTAATCGTTGATAGAAAAAATTTATAGTGATAAATATAAATCTTCGTGTTCTTTTATCATGTAATCGATAGAAAAAGTATAATCGATGCTGTTTTTTGCGTTGATTGATAAATTTGTTTTTAATTGTGTGTCATGTGCCAATAATAAAATTTTTTCTTCTGTTGTTTTTGTATCGTAAGGTTTTATTAAAAAGCCATTAAAACCATCCTTAACTATTTCTCTTTGTCCGTCGACATCATTAACAATGGGGGAAAGACCGCAACACATTGCTTCTATCGTTGATATAGGTAATCCTTCCCATAAAGATGTCATTACAAAAATATCGCTGGAATTTAATATATTTGAAATATCTCTTCTCCAACCTAAAAGAAAAATATTGTTTGAAATATTATAATCTCTTATAAGATTTTCAAAGCTTTGTCTTAATGTTCCGTCACCTACCATAACAAACTTAAAATTTTTATCCTTTTCGGATATATCTTTTGCTATTTTAATAAAATCCGGTAAGTTTTTTTGCGGTTTAAAAGGTCCTATTGTTGTAACCAATATATCTTGTTTGTTTAAATTTAATTCTTTTTTTAATGACGGGATATCTTTAAAATTTTTAAAGTTATCAATATCAATGCCTAATCTTATGTAATGATATTTTTCTTTTTTGCCGATATTATTTTGCAGACCTTTAGTTGTGTTTTCGACACTTACTGGAATAAGATATTTTGAAAATTTTGCTCCTAATTTTTCTAAAAATATAAATAAATTTTTTTTAAAAAAGCTTTGAGTATCATTGAAACTAAAACCGTGAATTGTATGGATTATATTTTGTATACCACACAGTTTTGCTGCCAATCTTCCTATTATTCCGGCTTTAGATGAATGAGTGTGAACGATATTTGGATTTTCTTGTTTTAATATTTTATATATGGAATACAGCGCTTTTAAATCTTTTATCGGATTTATTTCTCTAACTAAATCTTTTACAAATATAACTCTTATTTTGCTTTTTGTTTCTTCGTCAAGTATTCCGCCGCAACCGCATATTAAAAAAGGTTCGAATTTTGTTTTATCTGCTTTTTCACAAATAGATATAGCAACTTTCTGTGCTCCGCCCAATTCAAGTTTTGTAATAATAACAGCTACTTTTATTTTGTTCATTTTACTTTATTTAAATGTAGTGCCAAATTTTTTGCATCGACAATATTTTTTTCTATAAAAGAATATTCCCAACTACCATATCTTCCTATACAATAAATATTATTAGCTTTTAAAAATTTGAATATAGTTTCTAATGCTTTTTTTCTGGCTTTATTGAATATAACATAAGCATATTTCATATCTATCACGTTTATGCTTAAAACTTCATCATCAACATTCATTACTCCTATTTCTTTTAATATAGGAATTATATTATCGCAATTTTTTGTATCTGCCGTTTCAATATATAAGCTATAACAATTTTTAGGAGCTAATTTTTTTGACACATTGGAATATACGCCCACTCTATAAAAAGGATATTTTTTTTCCGGGATATATATCCAGTGAACGTCTTTTATCATATTCGGTAAATTCTTTTTGTATTTTATACCTAAATTTATACATCTTGTGGATGTGCATTCCAATTGCTTTATAAGTTTTGAAATGTTTTTCGGTAAATTTTTTATGCTTAACAAAAGTTCTTTTAACGGTTGAGTTGATATTATATTGTCATAAAAATAGCTTTTGCCGTCGGCATAAACTATTTTGTTTTTTAAATCTATTTTTTCTACTTTTGTATTCGTGATAATATTGCTTTTTAATTTTTTGTAAAATCCGTCAATCATTGCTTGGCAACCGTTTTTTGAAGGATAATAAAAAACACTATTATATCCGTATTTTTGTTTGTTTTGGTTATATGCGGAATTTATTATACTTTCCTTTGACGGTTTTGGAACAAAAGGTGCGGTCCAGGCGGCAGTCAGTTTTTTTAGATTATAATTCCATAACTTTTGATTGTATGGCTGCATAAAATATTCCGTTATACCGTCACCGAACATAGCTTTTGACCAATCTATAAAAGGCATATCATCATATATCTTTATATTTTTTCTTTTTTTTATTCCTTCAATGCATTTTTGTTTTTGTTGTTCTGTAAGATAATATAAGTTCGCTTGAAAAGGAAACGGCATAATTTTATTATTAAATAGAATTGCAGAATTCCTTTTTATTGTTAAAAGTTTTTTACCTGTAACGTTTTCTATTAGAGATTTTATTGCTTTGTCTTTTATGTGTATAAAATGTCCGGAATAATCAAAAGTAAAACCGTTATTTTTTATGGATTTGCATAATCCGCCCACGGTATTTTCTTTTTCAAAAATAATAAAAGACTTTTTTGAAAAATATCCGAAAGAAAGGCCTGAAATTCCGGCACCTATAACAATATTTGTTGTCATAATTAATCTACTTTAATCTTTGATAATCTTACAGAAAAAATAATTAATAATAATATAACAAAAGAAAAAATTAAATAAGAAATATTGTCGTTAATTTTAACTATCGTATAAGAAAAAATCCCCAAAATAAAAGATAGAATATAAACAAATACTAAAATTTGTTTTCTGGAATAGCCCATTTTTTCAAGTCTTAAAGGGAAATGATCTTTGCTTCCCAAAAACGGGTTTTTACCTTTTAACATTCTCATTATACTTACAAAAATAGTTTCATATATAGGAACTGCCAATATAAGTAACGGAGCAAAAATACCTATCGGACTTATTTTCGTATAAGATGTTCCCATGGCTATTGTCGCAAGAATAAAGCCTATGGATAAACTTCCCGTATCACCCATAAATATTTTTTTGCTCTTTGATAAATTAAAAGGAAGAAACCCTAAACATGATGCCAAAAGTGCTATAGCACAAAAATTAACATAGAGCATTTCGCTCGGTAAAGCTATTATAAAGAAAAATAATGCCGCTATTGCTGCTGTTCCGCAAGACAGCCCGTCCATAATATCTACGAGATTAAAAGCATTTGATAATCCCATTATCCAAAATATACTTATTATTACGGACAATATTTTATTTTCAATAAAGTTTATTCTGATATCAAAAAAATAAACGACAATAAGGCAAGCAATAATTTGTATTAAAAATTTGAACTTGAAACCAAGACCGCCTTTTTTTATATCATCACATAATCCGAGTACTAACAACATAAAAGAACCCACAATTATTGCCCTTAAATTATTTAATGTTCCGGTAGGGAAATTTGTTATAAATCGTATAAGTACCAAGCTTATAACCCATCCGCTCCATATTGCAAGGCCGCCTAAATAAGGAGTACTTACTTTGTGTGTTTTTATTGCCGTTGATGGTTTGTCATAAATATTTAACTTCATTGCAATATATCTAAAGCAAGGAGTTAAAATAAGTGATATTAAATATGCTGTAACAAATGTAATTAAATATAAAATTTCGTTATTCATAAATTAAAAAAGTCTGGTCCATTTATCCGTATTATATTTGCCCGTACAAAGTTTTGCCGCTAAATCTATTTCTTCTTTTGTTAAATCTTTATGTATTGTATTACATTTTAAAGAATTTGATAAATTTTTAAAAAATTCATTTGTAAAAGAAATAATCTCTTCCTGAGTAAATTTTAAATGAATAGAACCTTCTACAAGTATTTTTTTACCTCTTCTTCTTTGACAAGAACCCACAATCTTTTTTCCGTTTAACAATAAGTCATCTTTGTATAATGTTTGAACACAATTGTAATTTTTTGTGTTGTCGTTTTCAATAATCGTTTTATCACAAAATATATTTATTTTTTCCAAAGATTTTCTTATGTTTTCATGTAGTATTTTATAAGTCTGTTCCTGATTATAAATATAAGGCCATATTTTATCGGAAACTATTAATGAATACGAAAGATCCGTATTATGTAATACGGATAAACCTCCGGTTAATCTTCTTACAACCGAATAATTGTCTGTTTTTGTTGAAGGAAATTTTTGAAAGTAGCCGATAGTGTATGCCGGACCGGTCCACCTGTAAAATCGAAAAATATCTTCAAAGTTTTCTTTTGTGAAAAAAACTTCATCAAGTGCAATATTTGTACTACAATCTCGTGGAATATCATTAACACATCTTAAATTCATATTTTCTCTGATTTATAATTCGTTTCTGTAAACTGCTTCAAGAAAAGCATCTACGACTACGGGGCTAAACTGCTTATTTTTATTTGATACTATTTCTTTTATTGCTTCGGATTTTTCCAAACCTTTTCTGTAAGGCCTGTCCGAAGTCATTGCATCATAAGCATCCGCGACTGAAATTATTGTTGCAATAAGAGGAATCTTTTCACCTGTTAAACCACAGGGATAACCTCTGCCGTCATATCTTTCATGATGATACTTTACACCTAATGATATATTTTTAAATTCTTTTATCGGTTCCAAAATTTCAGCACCGAGTGTAGGATGTTTCTCAATAAGTTTTATTTCTTCCGGTAATAATTTTTCGGATTTATTTAAAATGTTTTCCGGAATTCCTATTTTACCGATATCATGCAATAAAGCGGAAATTCTTAATGAATTTTCAAATGTATCATAATCTTTAGTTAAATCTTTCGGAATATATTTTAATAATGTCATTGAGTATTTCATTACTCTTTCGGTGTGCCCGTGTGTATAAGAATTTTTTATATCAATGGCCGTTGCAAGTGTTTCAACCGTATTTAACAGCAATTGTTTGTTTACATCCAATTGATTTTTTATATCATCAAATAATTTTGCGTTCTGTATTGCCATCACGATATCGGAAGCTAAAACCATTAAAAAGTCCATATCATCCATGTCAAAAGAAGAATTGTCTATTTTATTACCTATAAAGAAGACAACCATCAGCTCTTTTCTAAAAAAACCCGGCACAATCAATTGTGCTTTATACATAAAGGTTTCTTCTTCAAGTTCGGTAAGCAAATTATATATGCTTTCATTGTCTTTGTATTTTTCTTTTAAATCTTTAAGTTGAGAAACTAAAAGATATTCTTTGTTTTCTTTTTTGATATCTTTGTTCAGGAAAAATTGAATAATAGGGTTACTATTTGTTATTTTTGTAAATCCTACGGGAATTTTTAAGCCTTTTTTCCCGCTGGATACTGTTATGATATATTCTTTCTTTGCTTTATTATAAAGAAATAACCCGGCATGTTTTATACCGAGATTTCTGGTGAGAGTTCTTACAACCAATCTGGACAAAAGATTCGGATCGTGAATCAAAATCATTTGTTTGGCTGTCTTTGATAGATAACTTTTGTAGTCTTTTTTTTGTTCCATTTTATATATATGTCAAAACTTTTTTCTTGAAATCTGCAAGATCTATAGGTTTCTGTATGTAATCTGTAGCACCGTTTTCAAGAACTTTTGCTTGATTATCGGAACTTATACTGCCGGTAATTATTACCACTTTTGCATCAGGGTTAATTTCCTTTATTTTTTTCAATACTTCTATTCCGCTTATTCCGCCCAAATGCACATCAAGAAAAACACAATCAAATTTTTCTTTGTTGTATTTTTCCAAAGCCTCTTCTCCGGAAATAGCTAAAACACTATCTATATTTAGCCTTTTTAAAAACCTTCCCATGAAAGCGACTATTTCTTCTTCGTCATCAACAATTAAAACTTTTTTATTCAAGACTTACACCTCTTATTTATCACATAAGTATAACAAATGCTTATAAATTTGGCAACTCAATGGTGATGTCCGTTCCAACCATGTATTTAGATTCAAACCATATTTTACCTTTATGATTTTCTTCTATCATTCTTTTGACAATGTACATTCCTATACCGGTTCCGGATTTACATGAAGCTTTTGTTGTAAAAAACGGGATAAAAATTTTGCCGGCAAGTTCTTCTTTTATGCCTACACCATTATCTGAAATTTTTATAATTGTTTTGTTGTTTTTCTGTGTTAAAGATATATTTATATTCGGATTAAATCTAAGTTGTTCCTCATTTTTTAAAAGTTTATATTTTTCTTCTATTGCTTCAAAAGCATTATCTATAAGATTGTAAATGACTTCCGTCATTTGTGATTTTACACCGAGAATAGTGTCTGTATCTTTAAAATCTTTAATTATTGTTAATTTATCCGGAAGATGATGTTTTACTTTCAACATTTCATAAGCCAAATCGATAACTTCTTTGAAAGCAAAAGTTTCAAACATTCTATGTTTTGCTTTCATTTTTGCAAAATCTAAGATACCTTTTATAACTTCATCTGTTTTTATAATATTACTCTTTAAAGATTCTGCAAGTTCATCTATATATTTGAATGTATCTTGAAGTTGTTTGCTTGCATTAAAACAATCTTCGTTATTTTCTTCGAAATCTTTAATTTCGAATTTCAATTCTCCGGAAATCAAAGAAAATTGATTTAATCTGTTTCTTATTTGATGAGCGACACCTTCCGCAAGCCCACCGATCGAAGCGAGTTTTTCGGCTGCAAATATTTTCTCCTGAGCTTGTTTGTATTCATCAAAAAACAAACAATTTTCCATTGCAAGTGAAGTTTGTCTTGCAAGCATCTTAAATATTGTCATATCTTCTTTTGTAAAAATATCATTGTTGTTTTTTTCTCCGATAACCATAAAACCTTTAACTCCGTCATAAAAAGACGGAATTATAAGAGCAGGTCTAAATGGTAAAATTACTGATCGTGCAATAAATTGCGGCATTTCATCAAACAGAAAGGGATCTTCTTTATGTTTAATAAAATTTATAAAAGGATGATCGTAATCATAAGAGAACATTAACTCATCGCTTTTTTGTTTGAAAGATCTTAAAATTTTTACTTCGAAATTTTCTTTGTTTTTATTTTCCAAAAATATTGCGACAAAAGATACTTTTATTGTTTTTAAAAGAACTAAAGATATAAGTTTTAACAGTCTGTCGATATTATGTTCTTTTGCCATACCGCTTGCCGCATGTATCAATAATGTTTGGTAATGTTTGTTTTGTGCGAAAAGTATTTTTTCGGCTTTTGATATCGTTTTTTGATATATCAAGAAAAAGCCTATTGTTAACATAAAAGTTATGAAATTTGATATATATATGTTTGTTGAATAAATTAAAATATAGTTAGACAATATTAAAACTAAAAATAACATAAATAAAAATATAAGTATTTTTATTGAAGCTATCTTTATATTTGTAAAGTTGAAACTTGAGATTATTATTGTTGTAGCAAGCATAAAAAACATTATCGTAAGATAGAAAATCGGTTCGAAACTGAAAATGTTGTAGAAAAATAAGTTATCGAAAATAAAAAGTATAAGATATACGCTATACACTAAAATTAAATAAATTATTCTTTGTTTTTGAATGGAAGTTATTTCATCACTTTGTATGTATTTATAAGCTGCATTTATTGAATAGATGAAAACGATTACAGAAAAAATAAGAAACAGAAAATGAAATTTACCGGCTACGGGGTATAGTCCCCATTGATTACTTTCTACAGTAGATATTATAAAGTTTGAAAAAATCGTCAAAATAATAAATAATGTTGTTGTTCCAAAAATAAGAATTGCGGTAATTTTCTTTATTTTTAAGTTTATGAAATTAAACAAAAAATATGTTGCAAAGAAAGGTATAAGTACGATACCTATAAATCCCAAATGACCTAAAAAATAAGCTGTCTTTTCATTTGCTGTTGTATACATCAAAGCATATGAAATCAGCCATAATAAGAAAGAAGAACTTAATGCGGCAAAGATATACGAACTTATGGTAGCCTTATTCTTGTAAAAAACGAATAATGTTAAAAAAATCAGTATAACTGCCGAAAGATATATAAAAAATTGATATAAACTATACATAACTTCATAGATTATATGAAAACTCTTGATATTTTTCAACATAAATATTCTTGCTAAAACTACAAAAAACTGATAAAATTATAAAATCTAAATCTGTATTGAATTTTAAATAAAAATATAAAATTGAGAGGTGCAAAATGCAAGCTGTAATTATGGCAGGCGGTTTTGGTACAAGATTAAGACCTATTACTTGTAGTGTTCCTAAGCCTATGGCTTTAGTTGCGAACAGACCTATGTTGAGTCACATTATTGAATTGTTGAAGCAACACAATTTTAATGATTTAACCATGATGTTGTATTATCAACCGGAGATTATAAAAAATTATTTCAAAGACGGTAAAGATTTGGGAGTGTCTATAAAATATTTAAGACCGGAAGCGGATTTAGGCACGGCAGGTAGCGTAGGATTTGCGAGAGAAGGTCTCAATGATACTTTCTTGGTTATTTCCGGAGATGTTCTTACCGATTTCGATATTTCAAAAGCTATAGAATATCATAAGAAGAAAAAAGCAATTGCAACTATGGTTTTAACAAGAGTGGAAAACCCCTTACAGTTTGGTGTTGTTATTACAGATAAAAACGGTAAAGTTGAAAGATTTTTAGAAAAACCGTCTTGGGGTGAAGTTTTTTCCGATACAATAAACACGGGTATATACATATTGGAACCGGAAGTATTTAAATATGTTCCGGAAAATACAGACGTTGATTTTTCAAAGAATTTGTTCCCTCAATTATTGAAAGAAGGTAAACCGTTGTACGGTTATATTGCAGACGGTTACTGGAAAGATATCGGCAACCACGATGAATACAGATTTGCACATTATGACATATTAGATGAGAAAGTAAAAATAAATGTGTTAGGAACAAAGAAAAAAATTAACGGCAAAACTGTTATCCTTGGAAAAAATTCCGTAATTGAAGATGGTGTTGTCGTTGATGACAATGTTATAGTTGGGGATAATACTACAATAAAGAAAGGTGCGAAAATCGGTAAATCGGTTATCGGCTCGAATGTTGTGGTAGAAGAAAACGCTTTAATTTTAGGTTCTGTTATTTGGGATGATGTAAATATTGGTCCTAAGGCAAGTTTAAAAGAAGTTGTTATCGGAAATTCTACAAAAATAGAAAAAGGTGCTTCGGTTCAAGTAGGTTCTATTATTGCCGATGAATGTCTTATCGGTGAAAAAGCTACAATAAGAGCAAATTTAAGAATATGGCCGCACAAAATTGTTGAAAAAGGTGCAATTCTTTCATCAAGTTTGGTTTGGGGGGCAAAATGGAACAAAGCTTTGTTTAATGCTTACGGTAGTATTTCCGGGTTAGGTAATATTGAAATCACTCCTGAATTTGCCGCAAAAATCGGTTCAGCTTACGGTGCTTATGTCGGTGGCGGAGCTTATGTTGTAATTTCGAGAGACGATCACAGAACAACCAGAATGATAAAAAGAGGAATAATTTCAGGTATTCTTTCTGCAGGTGTAAATGTAGGTGATATGTTAAATGCACCTATACCTGTTGCAAGATACGAAATCGGTAATGATGGAGAAATCGGCGGTATTCATATAAGACAATCTCCTTATGATGCAAAACTTATCGATATAAAATTCTTCGATAAGTTCGGCAGTGATATCTCTATAAGTCAGGAAAAATCCATAGAACAACTCTTCTTTAGAGAAGATTTTAAAAGAGCAGATATGGACAATGTAGGTATGATTACGGTTCCTCCGAGAGCAAACGAGTTTTATAAAACAGGATATTTAAATACTATACAGAAAAAAGAAGCAACAACCAAAAAAGGAATGAAGATAGTTGTAGACTATGCACATTCGACAGCTTCACTTGTTTTTCCTACAATTTTAGGAGAATTAGGTATAGATGTTGTTGCTTTAAATGCTTACATAGATGCTAAAAAAATAACAAAAAGCAAAGAAGAATTTGATCATTCTTTGAACCAATTATCAGATATTGTAACAACATTAAAAGCAGATGTCGGTTTCTTGTTTGATAACGGTGCGGAAAAAGTTTTCCTTGTCGATGAAAGAGGGAAAATTATAGATAACGATACGGCAATGCTTGTTATGGCATACCTTGTTATGTCGACATACAAAAAAGGTACAATAGCAGTTCCCGTTACTGTATCATCGGTTATTGATGAACTTGCAAAACAGTTTGACTTCAAAATAATAAGAACAGGAACAAGTCCGAGAAGCATAATGAAAGCATCAAAAGAAAAAGATGTTATCTTTGTTGCAGATTGTAACGGCGGGTTTATATTCCCTGAATTCCAAAACTCGTTTGATGCAATGTATGCGGTAGGTAACTTAATAAAAATGTTATCTCAAACGGAATTCACCATAAGTATGATAAGAAGAGAAATTCCTTCTTTTGAAGTATTCCATAAAACAATACCTTGTGCATGGGATAAAAAAGGTCAGACAATGAGATATGCGATAGAATATGCAAAAGGTAAAAAAACAGAGCTTATAGACGGTGTAAAAATATTTTTGGATAACGGTTGGGTATTACTTCTTCCGGATCCCGATGAGGCTTATTTCCATATTTGGGCGGAAGCAAGAGATAAAACAACCGCAAAAGGCTTTATAGATATTTATACCGATAAATTAATGGAGTGGCAAAAGTAGTTTTAAAGAATAGTGTAACATCGGTAATCATAAATTGTAAATTATAAATTGTCTTATTAAAGGGGTAATAAAATGATTAAATTCGGAACATCCGGTTGGAGAGGAATTATAGCAGACGATTTTACTTTCGATAATGTAAAAATCGTTACACAGGCAATAGCAAATTATCTTATAAATGACGATAAAGAATACAAAAAAGATAAAGCTGTTATAATCGGTTATGATACAAGATTTTTGTCTGACAAATATGCAGATATTTCCGCTGAAGTTTTAGCAGGAAATAAAATAAAAGTTTTGTTATGTAAAAGAAATACACCTACACCGGTTATAGCATATGATATCGTCAATAACAAACTTGCCGGCGGTATAAATTTTACGGCAAGTCATAACCCGCCGGAATACAACGGTATAAAATTTTCTCCTTCTTGGGGTGGTCCGGCATTGCCTGAAACGACACAAAAAATAGAAAAATATTGTGCACAAATAAAAATCGGTGATGTAAAAAGCATAAGCCTTGCAGAAGGTTTGAAATCCGGAATAATAAAATATTATGATCCGAGACCAGCATACTTAAAAAGAATAAAACAGTTGGTTAATTTTAAATTGTTAAAAAAATCCAATTTAAAAGTTGTTGCAGATATTTTACACGGAACAGGTGATGATTATTTAGATACATTGTTGGAAGCCGCAGGTATGAGATTGAAAGTGTTGAACAAAAAAAGAGATCCGTTGTTCGACGGTCATTCACCGGAACCTTGTGAAGCGAACTTAAAAGATTTGAAATCTATAATAAAGAAAGAATCTTACAAAATCGGTCTTTCCGTAGACGGTGATGCAGACAGATTCGGTATTGTAGATTCCGACGGAACATTTATTACACCTAACCAGGTAATACCTATATTGTTGTATCATTTAAACAAAACAAGAGGTTGGAAAGGTGTTGTTGTAAGAAGTGTTATGACAAGCCATATGATAGACAAACTTGCAGCAAAGTTAGGTATTGAAGTTGCCGAAACACCTGTAGGATTTAAATATATCGGAGATATATTAACACAAAGACCTAAAGATTTTATTATCGGTGGTGAAGAGTCCGGCGGACTTACAATAAGAGGACATGTTCCGGAAAAAGACGGTATAATTGCATGTTTGCTTATGGCGGAAGCTGTTGCTATGAACAAAAAATCTTTAAGTGCAATATTGAAAGATATTACAAAACTTACAGGACCTGTTGTAACGGCAAGAGAAAATTTCAGACTTCCTAAAGAAGCTATGGAAAAGTTCAGACAAACTTTGCAGAAAAAAGCTCCTGAAAAAATTGCGGGAATGAAAATACAAAAAGTTGTTACTCTCGACGGATACAAATTTATATTGGATGAAGATACTTGGATAGGTTTCAGATTGTCCGGTACGGAACCTATAGTTAGATTGTATGCCGAAAGCACAACAGCCTCAAAATTAAAGAAGTTAGTATCTGCAGGAGAAAAGTTTATAAATGGCAAATAGAAAAAATTTACAATCTGTCGGAACAGATAATTCAAAAAAAGAAAAAAAAGGTATTGTAAAAAAATCTTTCATATCGGGTTTATTGGTATTGTTACCGGTATGGCTTACAATATTTATAATACTGTTTGTTTTTAAATGGATTAGCAGCCTTTCTCTTCCGATACTATCACCGTTCTTAAAACTGTTTACATCGGATTCTCAATGGGTGGAAATATTAGCAAAAATAGCAAGTTTCTTTTTGACTCTTATAATAATTTTCTTCGTGGGTTTTTTAACTAATTTGTGGTTCGGTAAAAAACTTTATGAGTTTTTTGAGAATATTTTTACAAAAATTCCTTTAATAGGAACAATATATTCCGCTTTAAAAAAACTGTTTTCGTTTTTCGCAACAACCGATGATACTACAAAGAACTTTCAAAAAGTTATTTTCGTTCCGTTTCCTACGAAAGATTCTTATTGTGTAGCTTTTTCTACCGGTGAAAAAATAATTAACGGGCAAAAATATATTTCTACTTTTATGCCTTCCACACCAAACCCTACAACAGGTTTTTTAATGTTGGTAAAAGCGGAAGATGTTATAGAATGTGAATATACCGTAGAACAGGCTATACAGTACATAATTTCCGCCGGAATAGTTCAGGGTAATCAGAAACAGTTAGGAGAAAAAAATGGCTCAGTATAAGGCTCCGAGAGGTACACACGATATATATGGCCAAATGGCTTTGGCTTTGGAAGAATTGGATAAAATATCAAGAAATGTTTTCAGAAAACATAATTTCAAAGAAATAAAGACTCCTATGTTTGAAGATGTTTCTTTGTTTACAAGATCTATAGGTGAAGCTACTGACATTGTTGAAAAAGAAATGTATGTTTTTGAAGACAGAAAAGGGAGAAAACTTGCTTTAAGGCCGGAAGGAACGGCATCTTTGGTAAGAGCATATATCGAGCACAGACTTGATATGGAAGAACCTATAGGGAAATTCTTTTATTGCGGTGATATGTTTAGATATGAAAGACCTCAAGCAGGCAGGTACAGAGAGTTTTTGCAAATGGGCGCCGAATATTTAGGTAACCCGAACCCTAATGCCGATGTTGAAATAATACTTCTTGCAAAAGAAATTTTATCTACATTAAATATAAACGATGTTGTAATACATATTAATTCTTTGGGTTGTGCAAATTGCAGACCGATATTCAGACAAAAATTAGTTGATTATTTTTCTTCAATACAAGACTTGTGTGAAGATTGTAAAAGAAGATTGGAAAAAAATCCGTTAAGATTGTTGGATTGTAAAATAGATTCGCAAAAGTTCCAAAATGTTCCTACAATGCAGGAATGTTTATGTGACGATTGTAAAAATCATTTTGAGCAAGTACAATCGTTATTAGAATCTGTGGATTGTAAATATGTTGTTGATGATAAACTTGTAAGAGGTCTTGATTATTATACAAGAACCGTATTTGAAGTAAGATCTAATGCCGTAGGTTCTCAAGATGCAATTTGTGCCGGTGGAAGATACGATAATTTGGTAAAAGAATTAGGCGGGCAGCAGATACCGAGTGTTGGTTTCGCGTTAGGTTCCGAAAGAGTTTTAATGGCTGCACAAAATACCGGTTTTTTCGATAAGTTACCTAAAAACGATCTTATATTTATTGCGCTTGCGGATAACGAACTTTTTAACGAAGCATTTAAGTTTGCAAATAATTTAATATTGAACAAAGACAATATAAGACAAAAATTCAATTTACAAAATAACATTGTTGTAGAAGGTCCGTTTTTGAATAAGAGTTTAAAATCGCAATTCAAACTTGCCGATAAGTTAGGTGCATCAAAAACAATTTTGTTCGGTAAAACAGAATTTGATAACGGTAAGATTCTTGTAAAAGATATGAAAACTCAACAACAACAAGAAATATCGTTATCCTAACGATATTTCTTGTGTTTGCAGTTGATGTTTTGTTGTTTGTAGCTTTTGGTTTGTAGTTTATTGTTCTGTTATTAAACTATAAACTACTAATCTCAAGCTATACACTGCCTTGCAATTTTTATTTAAAAAGTATATAATTATAAAAAATAAATCTAATTAGTAAAAATCCAAAAACAAAAATATAAAATAAGTTTTAATTTTAGTATCGAAACAAAAAATCTTTTTTTATGCAAACCAAAACAAAAAAATCAAACAAAATTAATAAAATAGTATTTATGTAGTCAGGGGGACTTAATGTCTGATAAAGATTTGACTGTGTTGTCTAAAAAGACAATGGTGGAACTTACAAAAATCGCAAAAGAAATGAAGCTTGAAACTATTACAGGTTTGAGAAAGCAGGAACTTATTGCGAAAATTCTTGAAGCTCAAATGAAAGAACAAGGACAAGCTTACGATGAAGGTGTTTTAGAAATAAAACATGACGGGTTCGGCTTTTTAAGATCAACAGATTACAATTATTTGTCAGGTCCGGACGATATTTATATTGCTCCGCCTCAAATTAAAAAGTTTGCTTTAAGAAAAGGTGATACGGTCGGCGGATATGTAAGACCTCCTCAAAATCATGAAAAATATTTTGCATTATTAAAAGTTACTCAAATTAACGGAGAAACTAATTTAGACAACATTAGAGAAAGACCGTTGTTTGATAATTTAACTCCGTTATATCCTAATGAAAAACTTGTTTTGGAAACAAAAACGAACGAAATCTCTACAAGAATAATAGATATGTTCATACCTATCGGTAAAGGTCAAAGAGTTTTGTTAAATGCACCTCCGAGAACAGGTAAAACGGTATTGTTACAAAAAATAGCAAATGCCATAACAACAAACAATCCGGAAATAGTTCTGATGGTGTTGCTTATAGATGAAAGACCGGAAGAAGTTACCGATATGCAAAGATCTGTAAAAGGTGAAGTTATATCTTCAACTTTTGATGAACCTGCAGACAGACACATTCAAGTTGCCGAAATGGTGCTTGAAAAAGCTAAAAGAATGGTGGAACATGGTAAAGATGTTGTTATTTTGCTTGATTCCATTACAAGACTTGCAAGAGCTTACAATGCTGTTATACCGTCAAGCGGAAGAGTTTTGTCCGGTGGTCTTGATTCAAATGCTTTGCAAAGGCCTAAAAGATTTTTCGGTGCCGCAAGAAATATTGAAGAAGGCGGAAGCTTAACTATTATAGCAACAGCATTAATTGAAACAGGTAGCAGAATGGATGATGTTATATTTGAAGAATTTAAAGGAACAGGTAACTGCGAAGTTTATTTAGACAGAAAACTTGCCGATAGAAGAATTTATCCGGCGATAGATCTTTTAAGATCCGGAACAAGAAAAGAAGAAATGTTACTTAGTGAGGATGAAAAAAATAAGATGTGGATAATGAGAAGTCTTTTCAGTAACATGAATCCTATAGAAGTAATGGAAGAACTTACTAAAAGAATGAAAGCATCTAAATCCAACAAAGATTTCTTTAAACAAATGGAACTTTCTGGTAAAGAGTAGTAATTCTTACAAAATTTAGTTTGAAATATAAAAAAGTCGGAGATATAATGTTTATCTCCGGCTTTTTGCTTTTTATCTCTATATATTATATATTATAGAGATATAACTATCATCATAGGGGGAATTTATGAATGACGATATAAAAGATATTGCAATGAGAATAAGAGATTTAAGAGATATAGCTAACATTTCTCAGGAAAGTTTGGCTAAAGCGTTAAACATTGATGTTGAAACTTATGAACAATACGAATCCGGTCAAACAGATATTCCTATAGGAATAATTAAAAAAATTGCAGAAAAATTTAAAGTTGAATTTATAACTCTTATTACAGGTCAAGAACCTCATTTAAACAGATATAGTGTCGTGAGAAAGGGAAAAGGAGTGGCTGTAGAAAGAAGAAAAGAATATGACTATCAAGATATAGCTTACGGATTTACAAATAAAAAAGCTCAAATATTTTTAGTAACGGCAAAAGACAGAACAAACGAAAAAGAATTAAAACCTTATTCACACGACGGGCACGAATTTGATTATGTTTTGGAAGGCACATTAAAAGTATATTTGGACGGAAAATCCGTAGTTTTAGAAGAAGGCGACTGCATATATTTTGATTCAAACTGTAAACATTATATGACGGCAGTCGGCGGGAAAACAACAAAATTTATAGCAATAGTTTTTTAATTTGGGAGCAATGAAATGATATTAGATAAATATGCAAGACGAGATTTTACATCTTATGAAGATTTTTTTGAAAATTTTAAAATAAATGTTCCGGAAAATTTTAATTTCGGATTTGATGTAGTTGATGCAACCGCAGACGAAGAACCTAACAAAAAAGCTTTGGTTTGGTGCAACGAACACGGTGAAAACAGAACTTTCACTTTTTTGGATATGAAAAAAGAAACAAACAAAGCCGTAAATTTCTTTAAATCTTTAGGCATTAAAAAAGGCGACTTTGTTATGCTTATTTTGAAGAGAAGATTTGAGTATTGGATAAGTTTGGTTGCATTACACAAACTTGGTGCTGTGGCAATTCCTGCAACGCATTTGTTGAAAGAAAAAGATATTTCTTACAGAGTAAATGCAGCAGATGTTAAGATGATAATTGCGGTAGATTTTTCAGATTTGTTGCAAAGAATAGACAATTGTCAAAAAGATTGTCCTACACTAAAACATAAAGTTGTTGTAGCAGGCAAAAGAGACGGTTGGTACAGTTTTACCGATGAAGTTGCAAAACAGTCCGATGTCTTTGAAAGACCTACAGGTGCCGAAGCAACACATAACGACGATAAAATGTTGATATATTTTACGTCGGGAACAACAAGCTTGCCTAAAATGGCATTACACGATTTTACTTACCCGTTAGGCCACATTTTAACAGCAAAATTTTGGCAAAATGTTGAAGAAAACGGTTGCCATTTAACACTTGCGGATACCGGTTGGGCAAAAGCTGCATGGGGTAAAATTTACGGTCAATGGATTTCAGGGTGTGCGGTATTTGTTTACGATTTCGACAAATTTCATCCTACCGATGTTTTAGATATTATATCTAAACACAATATTACTTCTTTTTGTGGTCCTGCAACCGTTTACAGATTTTTAATTAAAGAAGATTTATCTAAATATGATTTTTCAAAATTGAAATATTGTTGTGTAGCGGGTGAAGCTTTAAACCCTGAAGTATTTAATCAGTGGGAAAAACTTACCGGACACAAAATTATGGAAGGATTCGGGCAAAGCGAAGGACCTATTTTGGTAGGAAACTTTGTATGGATAAAACCTAAACCCGGTTCTATGGGAAAACCTTCTCCTACATTCAATATAGATATTGTTGATGATGACGGAAATCCTTGTGAAGACGGTAAAGAAGGTAACCTGATAGTAAGAATGCCCGACGGCAAAAAACCTACGGGACTTTTCTGCGGATATTATAAGAGCCCGGACAAAACAAAAGAAGTATGGCACGACAATATGTATTTTACAGGCGATGTTGTTTATAAAGACGAAGACGGTTATTTCTGGTTTGTAGGAAGAGCCGATGATGTTATAAAAAGTTCGGGATACAGAATCGGGCCTTTCGAAGTTGAAAGTGCTTTGATGGAACATCCTGCGGTTTTGGAATGTGCAATTACCGCGGTTCCAGATCCTGTTAGAGGACAAGTTGTTAAAGCAACAATCGTTTTAGCAAAAGGTTATCATGCAAGCGACTCTTTGGTTGTAGAATTACAAAACCATGTTAAAAATGTTACTGCTCCTTATAAGTATCCGAGAGTAGTTGAGTTTGTTGATGAGCTACCTAAAACAATCAGCGGTAAAATAAGAAAAGTAGCAATCAGAGAAGCAGATAAAGCAAAACATACAGCAAAGTAATCTGGCATATTTCTTATAAAATTTGAGGAGACATAAATGTTACCTAAAGGTTTTTATTGTGGCGGTTTGCATAGCGGTATAGCAAAAAATAAAAGTAAAAATGATTTTGCATTATTTTATTCGGATAGTCCTTGCACTGTTGCGGGGATGTTTACCGGCAGTTTGGTTAAAGCTGCACCTGTTTTAATAGATATAGACAGAATAAAAAAATACAGATTGTTTCAGGCAATAGTTGCAAATTCAGGTTGTGCAAATGCTTGTACAGGTAAACAAGGTAAAAGAGATGCTTTAATAGTTTGTAAAGAAGTGGCAAAACATTTAAAGATATCGGATACGGATATATTGGTAGCCTCAACAGGTGTTATAGGTGATTTTTTACCTGTAGATAAAATGGTTAAAGCTGTTCCGCAACTTGTTGAAAATATTAAGAAAAAAGATGAACTTGCAGCAGTATCGTCAATTATGACAACAGATACTTATCCTAAATATATTTCCAAAAAAATTAAAGTTTCAACAGGTGAAATAAAAATTTGGGCATGTACAAAAGGTTCGGGAATGATTCATCCCAACTTACAGGGACTTCATGCAACGATGTTGTCTTTTATTTTAACAGATGCTCAGTTATATCAAAAACAATTACAAAAAGTTACCGAAGTTGCTGTTAAACAATCTTATAATTGTATTTCTGTTGACGGTGATACATCTACAAACGATACTGTTTTGGTTCTGGCAAACGGGCAAAGTAATACAGGAAAACTTGATGCAAAAGATTTGGAAATATTTCAACAAGCATTAAACGAAGTTACTTTAAAGTTGGCAAAAATGATGGCAAGTGACGGTGAAGGTGCAACAAGAATGATAGAAATTTTTGTTAAAAATACCAAGAAACACGAGGATGCCGAAAAAATTGCCGCAACCGTTGCAACTTCTCCGTTGGTAAAAACAGCATTGTTCGGCTCGGATGCAAATTGGGGAAGAATCCTTGCCGCTCTCGGTAGAGCGGGAGTAAAAGTAAATCCCGACAAAATTGATATTTATATAGGCGATGTCTTGACTGCCAGAGATGGTATGGCGGTAAAGTTTGATGAAAAAAAAGCTAAAAAAATATTGCAACAAAAAGAATGCATAATTACCATAGATGTAAAGTCCGGCGGAAAACAGTGGGCTAGATATTACACTTGCGACTTTTCTTATGATTATGTAAAGATCAACGGATCTTACAGAAGCTAAAAAACAGAAATATTTTGGCTACAATTTTGAAACGCAAGGTCTTGAGTATTATAAGACATACACATCACACTTGCGTTTCTTTATTTCGCACAAAATTTTTTCTGTTTTTTTCTGCCCATAGATTTTTATGGTTTTAATAAAAATAAAAAGCGAGAACAGAAATATTCTCGCTTTTTTCATTGTTGTTAGTTTGTCATCCCGTACTTGATACGGGATCTCGCCGTTGCCGTCAGTCGTTGTCGTTACAAATCAGCCAATCATCCAATCTTCTAATCTTCCGTTGCTCTAAACATATTATCTCTTCCCAAAATGTTCGACGGATCAAGAGATAATTTAAATTTTCTCATTTCCTCTATTCCTTCATCACCGAGCATCGCCAGTAAAAAAGGATGTTTTACTTTGCCTATTCCGTGTTCGGCGGTAACAGTTCCGCCAAGACTTACGGCTTTTTGTGCTATTTCAAGATAAATTTTTCTGCACTTTTCATATTCTTCTTTTGTTGAAGCAATAATGTTTGCATGTAAATGACTTTCACCGATATGGCCGAAAGTTAAATTAAAAAGTTTGTTTTCCGTAAATTTTTGTTCGCAAAAATAAATCATTTCGTGTAACTTGTTATGAGGAACGGCAACATCCGTTCCGACCTTCGGAATTTTATTTTTCTTTACAATTTCATTTACGACTTCCGGAATTTTGTGTCTGAAAATTCTGAATTCTTCCTGTTCTTTTGCATTTGATGCAAACCAAACATCATCGGTATTTATTCCGTATTTTTCAATTATATTTATCCATTTTTCCATTAAAGTATCATATGTGTCTTTTGTACAATCTTGTTCAAATAAAATTCCGGCATCTACATTGTTCGGAATAATGGGATAATAAGGTTTTATTAAATTAAGTGCATTTTTGTCGAAATATTCTACAGACATTGCATTTATATCTAATGAACCTGTTTTTTTATTCTTTTCGGAAAGTTCTCTTACTTCTTTTACAAAATCCCATGATGTTTCTTTCTTATCAAAAAATATTATTCCGCCGAATAACATTTCAAACGGTCTTATTAAAATAAGTTCCGCCGAAATTATTACACCTAAAGTTCCTTCATGTCCTATAAAGATATCGATTAAATCCGCATTTTTATAATTGTAATAACCTGCGGCATTTTTTATATGAGGTAAATTATATTTCGGTAATTGTAATGTTTTTGTCCCTGAATTTGTTTTTAATATAACCGTTCCGTTATCATCGGCAAAAGTTTCACCTCTTTTAATTTTTGCAAAAGAACCGTCACAAAAAACTATTTCTATTGCATTTATATATTTTCTGGTTGTGCCGTATTTAAATCCTCTGCCTCCGGAAGCATCTGTTGAAATGTTCCCGCCGATAGTTGCATTCTTTTCCGTTGGATCGGGAGCATACATCCAACCGTTTTCCAAAACATAACTTTTTATTTGGTTTACGATAGCACCGCTTCCGACAGTTATAAGTGCTTTATCTTTTGATATTTCCTGTATTTGTCCGATAGAATTAAATTTTTCGGTAGATAATATCACTCCGCCGTAAGCAAGACATCCGCCCGTTACACCGGTACATCCGGCAGCTACCGTTACGGGAATTTTTTTATCGGAACATTCTTTTAATAGCAAAGAAACATCTTCTTTAGTTTCCGGAATAAAAAGTTTATCTGCATTTGCTCCTATCATCCCCGAAGCATCTTCTAAATAGTGATTAAAAGTATCTTTATCTGTTTTAATAATCATGCCCGTATTATATCATTTTTTTATTTTTGTTCCGAAATTACTAATTGTCGTTTCCGTTCTGTATTTTTTCTATCCAATTTAATATAATAAACATTAGCAATTATTTTAGAGGTATATATGGCAATTTTGAAAATAGTAAAATACGGTGATCCCGTATTAAGAAAAAAAACAGCACCTGTAACGGAAATTACCGACGATATTATACAATTGGCTGAAGATATGTTGGAAACAATGTATGCTGCTCCCGGTGTAGGCCTTGCCGGTCCGCAAGTTGGAGTTTCTTTACAAATTTGTGTCATAGATGTCGTTCCGGAAGGGAAAAGAAAGCCCATAGTATTAATAAATCCAAAAGTTTTATCCGGAGAAGATAAAGTTGAATTGGAAGAAGGTTGTTTGTCTTTTCCGAAAATTTATGAAAAAGTAAAAAGATGGAATAAAGTTCGTGTAGAATATGTAGACTTAAAAGGTAATTTAAAAGAAGTTGAAGTTGAAGGTTTTTTAGCTAAAGCATTTCAACATGAAATAGATCATCTTAACGGTAAAGTATTTATAGATTATCTTCCGGATTGGAAAAGAAAACTCGTCGAAAAAGAAATAAGAAGAAGAAAAAAAGGAAAAAATTGGTGAAAATAATATTTTTCGGAACAGCAAACATTTCTAAATATTTTTTGGAAAATATAGATAGTAAACATGAAGTAGTATCTGTTGTTACCATGTGCGATAAACCAGTAGGCAGATCAAACAAAATAAAACCTCCTGCGGTTAAAGAATATGCAATGGAAAAAAATATTCCATATATACAAGTTGATAAATTCAATGATGAAATCTCACAGCAAATAAAAAATTATAATGCAGATGTCGGTGTAGTTGTGTCTTTCGGAAAAATTATTCCCGAAAAAGTTTTTACTTTACCGAAATACGGATGTTTCAATATACATTTTTCATTGCTTCCCAAATATAGAGGAGCATCTCCGGTTCAACAAGCACTAATAGACGGTAGTACGAAAACAGGTGTTACTGCTTTTTATATTGAAAAAGGTTTAGATACCGGAAATATTTTGTTGCAGAAGGAATTGGATATAGATTTAAAAGATACGTCTGAAACTTTGTTCGATAAATTAAATATTTTGGGCGTAAAAGTAATGAATGATGCTTTAGCTCTGCTTGATAGCGGTAATTGTTTAGCCAAAAAACAGGAAGGAGAACCTTCTTTTTGTTCCGTGTTTACAAAAGAAAACGGAAAAATAGATTGGAATAAGTCTGCAACCGAAATTTACAATTTATATAGAGGGCTTTATTTGTGGCCGAAAATTTTTTGTACTATCGGTGACGGCAGAATGTCAGGTAAAACAATGAAAATATTAGAGTGTAGCATAGAGAAAGACTTGTCAAATGCAAAGGCAGGAACTATACTTGAAATAAAGAAAGGCTTAGGCTTTGTAGTAAAGTGCGGTAAAGAAGCTTTGTTTGTGACAAAAGTTCAGCCGGAAAGCAAGGCTCAAATGTCTGCTTTTGATTTTGTAAACGGGGCACAAATTAAAGTTGGAAGTTTGCTTTTATAAAAAATCAATAATATATTGATAAATTAAATGTTTTTAGCTTGACAACAGGAACAACTTTTTATATCATAAACTATGGAAAAGTTTGAAATTGACGAAGCATTATATGACTCTTTATGTAAGAAGTTAATTAAGACGAGAAAAGAATATAGTGATTTAAAAGATAAGTTTGCTAAGTTGGAAGTTGAAAATAAGTTTCTCAGTAAAGAGATTAAAAGTTTAAAAGAAACAAACTTGAAGTTGTTGAAATTTCAAGATAAAAAAGAAAGAATTATTAATAAAATAAAAAAAATTTTAGTAAAAATAGATAATATTTAGCAGTAAGGATAAAAATGGTAGATATAAATGCAACGATAATGGGACTTCCTCCCGTTAATATTATTGACAACGAAATAACAGAATTTGATGCAAATTGTGCTATTGAGTTGGCAAATAAAATATATGAGCAGGTAAAAAAAGAGCATAGCGATGTTTTTGATACGGGCATATTAAGAGCCTATGCTATTTTTAAGATTGTGTTGGAATTACAAACAATCAAGGGTAATCAAGAAGTATTTTTAGATACAAATACTAAAAGAATGAAAGAGTTAATAAAATTGGTAGAATCCATAGATTCTCCGATTTAAAATATATAGAAATATATACCCTGCATTGTTGGTGATTTTTAGTTAGAGTATTTATTCCGATGAAGTTCTTTAGGAGAAAATACATGCGAGTTATGCAAATTAGCATAAACCATGTTTCTCACTTATAAAAAAGGGCTTTAAATACCTAACGGACACGGCAAGTGCGGGGGTTTTTCTTTTTTAGGGAAAATAGTTTTTTGTATAAATGTTACGAGGTAAAAGGTAATGAATGAATTACAAAATTCAGAAAAAAGTAAGATAAGGTACGATTATCTTAAAATCAGGGACAGGTTAGAGCCGACTTTAAGGTTTGCTTACAGTAACATAATTTTATCAAGAATAAAAAAATTGAAGGAATATCAAAATTCTCAAATGGTTATGTTTTACTTGTCTTATGGTTCGGAAGTTGTTACGGATATGATGATAAACGAAATGTTATTGGATGGTAAAGATGTTGCCGTTCCCGTAATACAAAATCCGGGTGATGGTATTATGACTGCCGTTAGAATCAATAAACTTGAAGATTGTTTCGATAAAGTTTATGGAATCAGACAACCGGAATTTAATGAAGATGAAGTTGTAGCTAAAGAAGATATCGACTTGATTTTTGTTCCGGGAATAGTTTTTGATACCAACGGCTACAGAGTAGGTTACGGTAAAGGTTATTATGACAGATGGCTTGAAGGTACGGATATTTCAAAAAGAGTAGGTCTTGCTTTTGAAATACAATTAACGGATAAGATACCTAACGGGAAATACGATTTGCCGGTAGGCAGAATTTTAACTGAAAAAAGAGTGATAGAAGTTTCTAAAATTTGTAAAAAATAATTTATATATATAGGGGAGCATAGGGTATGGATATAATTCTTATATCAGGTTGTATTGCAATAGGTTTAATAGTAGGTTTTATTTTAAGGTATGTGTTTGCGAAATTTGATGCAAACTCGGTAGAACAAAGAGCAGACAGCATTATCAACGAAGCAAAAGTAAAAGGTGATGCAAAAGCCAAAGAAATTATTATGGAAGCAAGAGATAATGCCGAAAAAGAAAGAAAAGAAGCTGAAAAAGAAATAAGAGAGAAAAAAGTTGAAATTCAAAACACGGAAAAGAGATTAAATCAAAGAGAAGATAATCTCGACAGAAAAATGGATTCTCTCGATAAAAAAGAAAAAGATTTGCAACAGAAAGAAAAAAATATAGAAAGTAAAGAAAAAACCGTAGAACAGAAAATTTCCGAAGTAGAGCAAATAAAGAATGAACAAAAAACTATTTTGGAAAAAATTTCAGGCTTAACAAGAGAAGAAGCAAAAGAAAGATTAGTAAAAGAAATGGTTGATGAAGCAAAAAGAGATGCAGCTATTTTAGGGCAAAGAATAGAACAGGAAACAAGAGATAATGCCAATAAAAAAGCAAAAGAAATTCTTTCTATTGCTATTCAAAAAGTTGCTGCAGATCATACCGTTGATACTACAACATCCACTGTTCAAATTCCCAACGATGAAATAAAAGGAAGAATTATCGGTAGAGAGGGAAGAAATATTAAAGCTTTCGAACAAGCAACAGGTGTGGATTTGATTATAGACGATACTCCCGAAGCAATTACGATTTCTGCTTTTGACGGTGTAAGAAGATTTGTTGCTAAAAAAGCATTGGAAAAACTTATTGCTGATGGAAGAATACATCCTGCAAGAATAGAAGAAGTTGTTCAAAAAATGCAAAAAGAAGTTGAAGATATGATAAAAGAAACCGGTGAACAGGCAGCAATAGATTCCGGTGTTCCCGGATTACATCCTGAAATTATTAAGTTACTCGGAAGACTTAAATTCAGAACTTCTTACGGGCAAAATCAGTTACAACATACACTTGAAGTGACTTGGCTTGCAGGTGCAATAGCAGGGGAACTCGGTCTTGATGTAACATTCTGTAAAAAAGCAGGTCTTATGCACGATATAGGTAAAGCCGTTGACCATGAGGTTGAAGGTACTCACCATCAAATATCTGCCGAACTTGCTAAAAAATACGGTGAATCTCCTAAGATGGTAAATGCTATACTTGCTCATCATGAAGGTTTTGCAGAACCGCAAAGTCCTGAAGCTTTTGTTATTATAGCAGCTGATGCTATTTCTGCAGCAAGGCCGGGTGCAAGAAGAGAAACGATAGAAAATTATCTTAAGAGACTTGAAAAGCTTGAAGCTGTGGCAAAAGAATTTAAAGGTGTATCAAGCGCTTATGCAATTCAAGCCGGAAGAGAAGTCAGAATATTGGTTGAACCTGAAAATATAGATGATACACAGTCTCAAATATTGGCTCATGATATAGCTAAAAAAATAGAAAATGAATTGGAATATCCGGGTCAAATTAAAGTTACGGTTATAAGAGAAGTAAGAGCACAAGATATAGCAAAATAAAAATTTTTGCTTGGCAAAAATTTGAGGTATAGAGGTAAGGAAGTATAGAGAAATAGAAACTGCATAACGACAATTAAAGGTTGATTTAAAATTGTAAATAGTTGTTGTTTCTATGCCTCCAAACATCCATTCATCCATTCCTCAAAAAAATCCGTAGGATTTTTTAATGGTTGATTTATTTGATTTTCAAAACAATGCCGAAGAAGAAAATGGTGATGACGGAAGATTAATTTATTCCGTTTCTCAAATAAACAGTGAAATAAAAACTATTCTTGAGGACTCTTATCGTTCTGTTTGGATTTGCGGTGAAATATCGGGCTTTAAACAGTATTCTTCGGGACATATGTATTTCAGCCTTAAAGATGAAAATTCTCAAATTTCTGCGGTGATGTTTTCTTTTCACAACAAAAATTTGAAAATTGAGTTAAAAGACGGTATGCAGGTTTTGGTGTATGGTAAGATAACCGCTTATATAAACAAGGGAACATACCAAATACAAGTTTACCATGTTGAAGAAAAAGGTGTAGGTTCTTTACAGGAAGCATTTGAAAAATTAAAGAAGAAGTTGGCGGAAGAAGGATTATTTGACAGTTCTCATAAAAAAGAAATACCGTACTTGGTCAATAAAATCGGAGTAGTGACATCGAAAGACGGTGCTGCTTTACACGATATATTATCTGTTTTGGACAGAAGATTTTCTAATGTTGAAGTTTTAATATATCCCGTAAGAGTTCAGGGAGAAGAAGCAAAGTTTGAAATAGCAAATGCAATAAAGTATTTGAACGAAAATCATAAAGAACTCGATGTTTTGCTTGTAGGCAGAGGCGGCGGCTCTTTGGAAGATTTGTGGGCTTTTAACGAAGAAATTGTTGCAAGAGCGATTTATAACAGTAACATTCCGATAATTTCTTGTGTAGGTCATGAAATAGATTTCACAATAGCCGATTTTGTTGCCGATTTAAGAGCTCCGACTCCTTCGGTAGCAGCGGAAATTGTTGCTAAAAACAGAGCCGATTTGGAAGAAAAACTTTCGATGATAAAAAACAGAATTGTTAATAATATAACGAATATTGTCGAATTGTATGATGAAAAAGTTAAGTTTTTTAAAATTTGCAGAGCTTTGTCAAAACCCTACGAAATATATGAAGAAAAAATTCAGTATATTGATGAGTTAAACGAAAAATTAATTTTTAATATGAATAATTTAATTTTAAGTAAACAACAAAATTTAAAATTAAATACACAAAAGTTAGATTTGTTATCGCCGTTAAAAACATTGAGCAGAGGATATTCGGTTTGTTTTAAAAACGGTAAAGTCATTAAAAAAACAAATCAAGTTGTTAAGGATGATATCTTGGATATTAATCTTTCAGACGGCAGTATAAAAACAAAGGTTGTATAAGGGGAAAAATGAAAAAGAATACAAGTTTTGAAGCTTCTTTAAAAAGATTGGAAACTATTGTAGATGAAATGGAAAATTCTCAACTTGATATAGACAAAGCGATGAAACTTTTCGAAGAAGGAATTTCTTTGGTAAATCAATGTTCTTCAAAACTCGATGAAACAAAGAAAAAAATAGAAATTCTTGTCGAAAAGAACGGAAAGCTCGAAAAAGAAAAATTTGTAAAAAAAGAAGGAAAAAATGAAGAAAAATAAAGTTTTCGATTTGAAAAAGTATTTAAAGAAAAAAGGAACTTTTGTAGATAAATTATTAAAAAAATATTTGCCCAAAGATAATTCCATAATATCTCAAGCAATGAGATATTCTGTTCTTGCCGGCGGTAAAAGATTAAGACCTATATTTGTAATGCTCGGTGCGGAAAGTTTTAAACTTGATATAAAAAAAATAGAACCTGCAATTTGTGCGGTTGAATTTTTACATACTTATTCTTTAATTCATGATGATTTACCGGCAATGGATAACGATGATTTAAGAAGAGGAAAACCTACAAGTCATAAAAAGTTCGGTGAAGCCGCTGCAATACTTGCAGGTGATGCTTTGCTTACGGAAACATTTAATTTAATAGCAAAATCTAATGTGCCTGCAGACAGAATTGTAAAAGCTGTAAAAATGTTTTCCGATTATTCAGGATATCAGGGAATGATCGGCGGTCAAGCGGAAGATACGATTGAAGCGGGAAAATGGAACAAACAAAATGTTTCCTTTTGTAAAAAGAAATTGGAGTATATTCATATACACAAAACATCCGATTTAATAAAAGCAAGTTTGTTGATGGGTGCGATACTTGCCGGAGCAAAAGATAAAGATTTGAAAGCTCTTGAAAAGTATGGTCATAACATAGGTATAGCTTTTCAAATAGCAGACGATATTTTAGATGTTTATGCAGATAAAAAGTTGTTGGGAAAAAACGGCAGTGATGCCGATAACGATAAGTTAACATATTTAAGATTGTACGGAAAAGAACAATCTGAAAAAAATGCAATAAAATTAATCGATGAAGCAAAGAAAGCAATTTCGAAATTTAAAAATAATAAAGAAATTTTTGATAGCTTGGCAGACTATATGATAAACAGAAAATTTTAGGAAATTAGTGTAAATGTCTATATTGGATAACATATCATCGCCTAACGCAATAAAAATAGTAAAAAAAGATCTTTTACCTGACCTTGCAAGAGAGGTAAGGCAAGAGATAATAGAAACCGTATCAAAAACAGGCGGTCATATTGCATCGAGTTTAGGTGTTGTTGAATTAACAATAGCACTTCATTATGTCTTTGATGTTGAAAAAGATAAATTTATTTGGGATGTCGGTCACCAGGCATATGCACACAAAATCCTTACCGACAGAAGGGAAAGTTTTAAGACATTAAGGCAATATCAAGGTATCAGCGGTTTTCCTAAAATTTCCGAATCAAAATACGATTCGTTCGGTGCGGGACATGCATCTACGTCCATTTCCGCGGGGTTAGGCTTTGCCGTTGCAAGAGATATACAAAAAGAAAATTATAAAGTCGTATCGATAATAGGTGATGGTTCCATGACGGGCGGTCTTGCTTTTGAAGGATTACAAAATGCAGGTACGCTCGGAAAAGATATGCTTGTTATTTTGAATGATAACCAAATGTTTATTTCTCAGAAGGTGGGTGTTTTAGCAGGATATTTTGCAAAAATTTTAACTGCAGCAGGTGTAAAGAGAATCGAAGAAAGTGTTTTAAAAATAGTTTCTAAATTAAAATTTTTAAGTTTCAATTCAATAAAAAAGTTGGTTAAAAGGTTTAAAACAATCCTTTTTCCGGGACTAATGTTTGAAGAAATGGGATTTACTTATGTCGGCCCTATAGACGGTCATAACATAAATCAATTAATTGAAATGTTAACAAAAGTTAAAGATTTCAAAGGTCCGGTTCTTTTACACATAGTAACAAAAAAAGGTAAAGGATATAAACCGGCGGAACAAGATCCTACAAAGTTTCACGGTATAGGCCCTTTCGATAAGGAAACAGGCAAAACTCTTTCTTTAAAAAAGGTTACATATACCGAAGTTTTTTCAAAAGCTATAGTAAAACTTGCACAAAGTGACGATAAAATAGTTGCAATAACCGCAGCTATGCCAGACGGAACGGGATTAAAAGATTTTTCAAAAAAATATCCCGACAGATTTTTTGATGTGGGTATAGATGAGGCTCATGCCGTAACTTTTGCATCCGCACTTGCCGCAGGCGGTTTAAAACCTGTCGTTGCGATATATTCTACATTTATGCAAAGATCGTTGGATAGTATCATACATGATGTTGCATTGCAAAATCTTCCCGTTATTATGATGCTTGATAGAGCGGGACTTGTCGGTGAAGACGGAGCAACACATCACGGAGCATTCGATTTAGCTTATTTAAAATATATACCGAATTTAACAATTATGGCACCTGCAAATGAAACCGAGTTGCAGGATATGCTTAATACCGCATTAACGTTAAAGAATCCTTCTGTAATAAGATATCCTAGAGGCAGCGGAACAAGAATCGCATCTTTCCATAGAGATTTCGACGTGTTGGAAGTAGGTAAAGCCAAATTAGAAAAAGAAGGTAAAGATGCTTGTATAGTTTGCTTGGGTAATGTTTTACAGGTTTGTTTGGATGCTGCAAAAGATCTTGAAAGTAAAGGTATGTCGGCATCCGTATTGAATATGAGATTTTTAAAACCGTTTGACGAACATGCAATAAAAGATGTTTTAAAATATACGAATAAAATTGTGACTGTCGAAGAAGGTTCTTTGATAGGCGGTATGGGAGAAACCGTAAAATCCGTATTGTCGGGAACCGGTGCAAAAATTTATTCCATAGGTTTACCGGATAAATTTATAGAACACGGGAAACAAAGTTTAATAAGGGAAAAATACGGCTTTTCCGTAGAAAATATAGAGAAGGCAATTTACAGTTTATAATTGTCGGAATAAAAACGTTTTTATGAAAAAAAGATTGGATGTTTTGATTTTTGAAAAAGGTTTAGCTGAAACCCGTTCAAAGGCGCAGGCTCTTGTTATGGCAGGAACCGTTTTGGTTAACGGACAAAAAGTAACAAAAGCGGGGACACAAGTTAGTGACGAAGATTTAATAGAAATAGAAAAACAAAATCCTTATGTGTCCAGAGGCGGGCTTAAGTTGGAGTCTGTTTTAAATTTATTTGAAATAGATTTTACCGATAAAATTTGTATTGATATAGGTGCATCTACCGGCGGTTTTACCGATTGTATGTTGCAGCATGGTGCAAAAAAAGTTTATGCCGTAGATGTGGGAACGGCTCAACTTCATTACAAGTTGAGAAACGATCCGCGGGTAGTAAATATTGAAAACGTTAATTTTAGATATTTTGATAAAACTTTATTAAAAGACGATATTGATATAATAACGATAGATGTTTCTTTTATTTCGTTGGACAAGATATTACCTTTGGCCGGTGAAATAATAAAAAAAGACGGACTTATCATCGCTATGATAAAACCGCAATTTGAGCTTGAACCCGGTGAAGCAAAAAAAGGTGTAGTTCGAGATGAAAGTTTAAGACAAAAGGCGATAGATAAAATAAAAAATTGTGCCGAGAGTTTGGAACTTGAAATATTAAAGGAACAGGATTCCGGTGTAAAAGGTCCTAAAGGCAATTTGGAACATTTTGTATTATTAAAAAAATAACAAATATATAGAGGACAAAACAAATGCAAGAGTACAATGTTAGTGAAGTTGAAAAGAAATGGCAAAAAATTTGGGCAGATAAAAAAGTTTTTAAAGCTCAAAAAGATTTGTCGAAAGAAAAATATTATATTTTGGTAATGTTACCGTATCCTTCCGGAAATTTGCATATGGGACATGTTAGAAATTACAGTATAGGTGATGTTTTTGCCAGATATAACAGAATGATAGGTAAAAATGTTATCCACCCTATGGGTTGGGATGCATTCGGCCTTCCTGCGGAAAATGCAGCAATAAAACATAATATACCGCCTGAAAAATGGACAAAACAAAATATTGCAAGAATGAGGGAACAGTTAAAAATGCTCGGTATATCTTACGATTGGGACAGAGAACTTGCAACTTGTGATGTTGAATATTACAGATGGAACCAATGGATATTTTTGGAAATGTACAAAAAAGGTCTTGTATTCAGAAAAAAATCAAACGTTAATTGGTGCCCGTCTTGTAAAACGGTTTTGGCAAACGAGCAGGTAAGTGAAGGACAATGTTGGAGATGTCACAGTAACGTAGAACAAAAAGAGTTGGAACAATGGTTTATAAAAATTACTCAATATGCAGATGAATTGTTGGAGGGTCACAAATTATTATCGGGTTGGCCTGAACAGGTTTTGTCTATGCAGAAAAACTGGATAGGAAAATCTCACGGTGCACAAATGAAATTTGATATAGCGGGTTCCGATAAAAAATTGGAAATTTTCACAACAAGACCGGACACAATTTTCGGTGTAACATTTATGGTTGTTTCACCGGAACATCCTATGTTAAAAGAATTCAAATCTCAAATTAAGAATTGGGACGAAGTAGAAAAATATATAAATGCAAGTTCATTAAAATCAAATATAGAAAGGTCATCATCAAAAGAAAAGACAGGTGTAAAACTCGACGGAGTTTCTATTATTAATCCTGCAACAGGAAAAAATGTACCTTTATTTGTTGCCGACTATGTTTTAATGGGTTATGGAACAGGTGCAATCATGGCTGTTCCCGCACACGATCAAAGAGATTGGGAATTTGCAAAAAAATACGGTGTAGAGATAATTCCCGTGATAACAAGTAAAGATGAAGATATAACAAAATCCGCTTATGAAGGTGAAGGTACAATGGTAAATTCCGGACAGTTCAACGGAATTTCTTCACAAGATGCAAGAGTAAAAATGCCTTTATGGGTGGAAGAACAGGGTTGGGGAAAAAGAACAACTAATTATAAATTAAGAGAATGGTTAATTTCAAGACAGAGATGTTGGGGAACACCTATACCTATGGTTCATTGTGATAAATGCGGTATCGTTCCCGTAGATGAAAAAGATTTACCTGTTATTCTTCCTACCAATGTTAAATTTACAAATGACGGAAAATCACCGTTACAATCGGATGAAAAGTTTGTTAATACAACTTGTCCTAAGTGCGGCGGCCCTGCAAAAAGAGAAACCGATACAATGGATACATTCGTCGATTCGTCTTGGTATTTTATAAGATATACCGATGCTCATAACGATAAAGCCTGTTTCGATAAAGAAGAGGCAAATTATTGGATGCCAGTTGACCAATATGTCGGCGGTATAGAACATGCTTGTATGCATTTAATATATTCGAGATTCTGGCACAAAGTTTTAAGAGATATGGGTCTTATAAAGAGTGACGAACCGTTCATGAATCTTTTAACACAGGGTATGGTTACATTGGGCGGAAGCGCAATGTCTAAATCAAAAGGAAATATTGTAAGTCCGGATGAAATTGTTTCTAAATACGGAGCAGATACCGCAAGACTTTTTATCCTTTTTGCAGCACCTCCTGAAAAACAACTCGATTGGTCAAGTGACGGAGTTGAAGGTTGTTGGAGATTTATTAACAGAGTTTGGAGATTGCAGGAACTTGTAAATACAAAATCTTCCGTTCCTGCAACGGATAAAGCAAAACAAGATTTGTTGAGAGCAATGCATGTTTGCATTAAAAAAGTCGGTGAAGATATATCCGTAAAACATCAGTTCAATACCGCAATATCTGCTGTAATGGAACTTGTAAATGCAATGTACACGTACAAACATCATTCAAATGATGATGGTCTTTCAAAGCAGGTTTATGAAACAATAGTATTGTTGCTTTCACCGTTCACACCGCATTTATGTGAAGAAATTTGGAGTGTTTTAGGACATAAAGATTGTGTATCTGTTGCACAATGGCCTAAGTACGACGAAAAATATATTAAACAAGATACAATAGAAATTCCTGTTCAAGTTAACGGAAAGTTGAAAGGTAAAGTAAGTATTGATGTTACGGCAGATGAACAGACCGTAAAAAATATTGTATTGAACGATGAGAAATTAAAAACAATATTTGAAGGTAAAAATATTGTAAAATTTATATATGTAAAAAATAAAATTATAAATGTAGTTGTGAAATAAAAATCGCAAGGCGATTTTTTGAGAGGTTTTATGAAAAAAATATATTTGTTTATTATTTCGTTATTTGCATTATTATGTGCTTGTGCATCACCATATGATCCGGCTCCGCAGTTATTGCCTTCTTATGTGAAAACTGTTTATGTAAGACCTGTTGTAAATAATACAAATCAGTACGGTTTGGAAGACAAATTTACAAAAGCGATAATAGACGAATTTATGAGAGACGGCAGACTTTCTATAGTAACATCCGAAGAAGAAGGAGACGGTGTTATTGTTTGTGAAATAAAAAGATATGTATTACAACCTTTAACTTATGATGAAAATATGGTTACCGAACAATACAAATTGTGGGTGTTGATAAATGTTTATTTCATCGATAAGCATGAAAATGTTACTTTATGGGCAGAACCGAATATGGAAGGAATTCAAATATATGCCGATAGTGTAAAAGGTGGGTTTGGCGGAATGACTGAAGAAGAAGCCAGAGAATATATTTGGGATAAGTTATCAAGAGATATAGTTAAAAGAACTGTAAAAGGATTTGGTAGTGCCGCCGGGATATCCGAAAGAAAAGTTCAAGACTAAAAATTAAATATATTAAAAAACTGGGAGAAAAGTCTTCTCCCGGTTTTTTTCCGGACAATCTTCAACTCATCCAATCATCAAATCTTCTGTCGTTTCGCGATTTTTTTATTGCTAAAAACATTCTAATAATATAGAATATATTGTATGAAAACTAAAGAAATAATAGCTGTTTATCCGGGAAGCTTTGACCCACCTACTAACGGGCATATAGATATCATTAGTAGAGCAGCTAAAATTTTCCCGAAGGTAGTAGTTGCAATTACACACAATTACAACAAAAAGCACATGTTTACATTGGAAGAAAGACTTTCCATGATGAAAGAATCCGTGTCTAAAATAAAGAATGTAAAAGTGTCATCTTTTTCCGGTTTATTAGTCGATTATCTTAACGAAATAGATAGTTTTTGTATAGTTAGAGGTTTAAGAGCTTTGTCTGACTTTGAATATGAATTTCAAATGGCTCTTATGAACAGAAAATTAAAAAAAGATGTAGAAACTGTTTTTTTGATGCCGGAGCAGGAATATACATTTTTGTCTTCAAGTATGGTTAGGGAGATTGCTTCTTTAGGCGGTAATTTTAAAAATTTTGTTCCGAATAATGTATACAAAAAAATAAAAGAAAAGAGGAAAAACTAAATGTATGATTTAATGAATTTACTTCTAAAAATTGCAGATAGTAAAGCTTCCGATTTACATCTTGTTGTTGGTCTTCCGCCGATGATGAGATTGGATACATTAATAAGGCCATTGGGTGATGAAAAACTTTCTCCGGATTCTGCCAGAGATTTAATATATTCCGTATTAAATGAAAAACAAATAAAAAAATTTGAAGAAAAAAATGAATTAGATGCTTCTTTCCCGGTACAACATAGAGGAAGAGTAAGAATAAATGTTTTTAAGCAAAGAGGGTCTATATCCGCAGCATTGAGATTTATTCCTCAAGCGACATATTCGTTTGAAGAGTTACATTTATCGAAAGTTATATATGAAATTGTAAATATTCAAAAAGGATTGGTTTTAGTTACCGGAGCAACCGGTTCGGGAAAAACAACAACTCTTGCATCTATGATAGATTATATCAATGAGAGAAGAAGAAGTCATATAATAACCATAGAAGATCCTATAGAGTATTTGCATTCTCATAAAAATTGTATAGTAAATCAAAGAGAAGTCGGCTCCGATACGGATTCTTTTGCAAATGCTCTAAAATATGTTTTAAGACAAGATCCTGATATTATATTGGTTGGAGAAATGAGAGATTTGGAAACTATAGCCGCTGCAATAACTCTTGCCGAAACAGGACATTTAGTTCTTGCAACCCTTCATACAATGGACGCAGGCTCTTCGATAAACAGAATGATAGATGTTTTTCCGGGCAATCAGCAGTCGCAGATAAGGTCTCAGTTATCGTTGGTGTTGAAGGCCGTTATGTCACAACAGTTACTTCCTCATGCTTCAGGAAGAGGTATGGTGCTTGCCAGCGAAATAATGATAGTAAATGATAGTATAAAAAATATTATAAGAGAAATGAAAACTGAACAGTTGTATTCGGTTATACAAACAAGCAGACAGTCTGGTATGCAAACAATGAATCAGTCTTTATTTGATAATGTTGTTAACGGTAATATTTCTCCTCAAGTTGCTATAGAATATTCACCGAGAAAAGAAGAATTGATAAGATTATTACAAAGCACGATAAGCTAATGTTTTGGAGATAATATTATGACTACGGATAAGAAAAAATTAAAATTTAATTTTATAGAAGTAGTAGTTGCTATATTGATTATTTTGTTGGTTACTTTGGTGTTCTATCCCAGATTTCTTGATGTAATTCGTAAATCAAATGAGGCAACAAGCAGAGCAAATCTTATGGCACTGAGAAATGCGATAGCTGTTTATTATGGGGACAATGAAGGAACTTATCCTGACTCTAATATAGTTGAACAATTGCTCAGTGATAATGGTAAATATATAGCATATATACCCGAGGTGTATTGTCCTCCGTATCATAATCCAACCAATGAAATAACTACAAAACCTACCGGCGATTCAGGTAAATGGGCATATCAGGTTGAAGACTCTCAAGACAGACAAGCCGGTGAAATTTGGATAGATTGTAACCAAAAAGATTCAAAAGGTGTTGTTTGGAACACATATTAAGGTATAGTAATTATGGAAATCTTCTTTTTATTTATAATGGGGTTGATTTTTGGTAGTTTTGCGAATGTATGTATATATAGAATGCCGAGAGATATGTCCATAATGAAACCTGCCTCGCATTGTACGAACTGCGATAATTTTATTAAGTGGTACGATAACATTCCCATCATAAGTTATTTGTTCCTTAGAGGAAAATGCAGAAATTGCGGAACAAAAATTTCTTTTATATATCCGGCAATAGAGTTTCTTTGCGGACTTTTGTTTGCATCAATGTATTTCCCTTTTGGCTTTTCTTATGTTTTAATGCCATTTTGTTTACTGGTTTTTTCACTGCTTGTTATAACTGCAATAGATTTTGAATTTCAAATTATTCCGGATGAATTTTCTTTTATGTTAATGATTGTTGGTTTATTTACAAGTTTTTTTAATCCTGTTTTGGGTGATACCTTCGGTCAAAAAATTTTAAATTCTTTTATCGGGTTGTTAGCAGGCGGTGGTTCCTTATTGGCGGTTGCTATTGTAGGTAAATGGATTTTTAAAAAAGATGCTATGGGTGGCGGAGATATAAAACTTATGGCAGGTGTTGGGGCATTCATAGGTTGGGAAAAAGTTTTGTTCGCAATTTTTATTGCTTCGGTATTAGGTAGTATAGTAGGCATACTTTTAATTTTGTTTAAGAAGATTGTAAAAAAGCAGGAGATTGCTTTTGGGCCGTATTTGGCATTGGGTTCTTATGCTGTTTTATTTTTGCCTTCTCCGAATGCTGTTATAAATTATTTAATGATGTTGGAAGAAAACTTTTTAGCAAAATATATTTTTACTAATTTACAAAATCTCGGATGATATTAACATATGTTGCAAATAGAAAAAAGTAATTCTGTTATTATATCTTTTATATTGTCGGTATTGATGGTTGTTTCAATTCTTTCGAAATTTTCCTTTGTGTCTTCTATTCAAATTGCATCGTTTTTGTTGGCGTTTTTACTTTTTATTTATTTACTAAATACAAATAAAGTCAAAATTAATTCATATATTGTTACAGCAATTCTTTTTTTCGTAGCAAGTTTTCTATCTTATGTAGGTGCTGATTTAAAAGTAAATGTTAGAGATTATCTCATTGTTTTAAGCTCCGCATTGATGTCCGGATTTTCTTTTTCTTTTTTATCAACGGAATGGAAAAAGAAAATTTTTATCGTTCCGATATTTATTTCGTTATGGCTATCGATGATATTATTTACAAAATTTGCTACACATCCCGAAAATTTTTTTCAAGCCGACAATTTTTACGAAAATATGAATTTGAACATAAATGTTATTGCGGGATTTTTGGCATTGGTATATCCCTTATTTTTTGTTTATATAAAAGAACAAAAGAAAACAAAAATTTTTATAACAATGATGATTTTTGTTTTGTTTGCTATATTTTTAACAAAGTGTACAATAGTAATACTTTTATCATTTATTTCCATAATTATCTTTTTACTGGGATATCGTAAAAACAAAATTATCAAAGGTCTAATAGCAATATCAATTATATCTCTGATATCGGCAATATTTTATGTTCTAATGTTAAAATCACATTTTAACACTATCGGAGACATTCTTATATCTTGGAAAACGGCATACTTAATTTTTAAAGAAAATGTTTTTTTTGGTTGTGGCTTTGGGAACTATATGGTTCTTTTCAAAGCTTTTAGACCGGAATCGGTTAATACTTTTTTTGCAAACAATATTTTTATGCAAATGTTGGCTGAAATAGGCTTAGTCGGAGTATTAAGCTTTCTTGTTTTATTGTTTTCTTTTTATAAAAAATTTATAGATAGAATAATTGAAGGAAAAGATTTAAATTTTTATATTTGTGTAGCAGTTAGTATAACTTCTTTTATAATAATCAATTTGGTAGATCATAGCTTTTTTGTTCCGGCAAATATGTTAGTGTTTTTTATAATTTTTTCGTCAATGTTTAATATTGAATCGGAACAAAGAAAAAAAACAAAAATTGGTTTTTATGTTTGTTTGGCAATATATGCCGTTGTTTTATTTTCTTTTGCGAAACCTGTCATAGCAAACAATTATTGCAAAAAAGGTATAGGTTTTTATGTTTCCGGATATTATAAAGTAGCCATAGAAGAATTTGTTAAAGCAATAAATTTTGATAAAAGAAATCCGGAATATTATGCACAAACATCTCGAGCATATTTTGCTCTCTATGATAAACATAGAGGAGAAGATGGTCAAGTTTATGCAGATAATGCCATAAAATATTTGCAAAAAGCCATAGAATTAAATAAGTATTCGGCACAATTTAGGAGTTCATTGGCTTTGGTTTATTGGAATAATGATAATAAGAAAGAAGCTTTAAAAACTATACAAGAAGCTATAAAATATGATAAATATAATTCTTACTATGAGGAAGAATTTTATAGAATAAAGAATTCTTAAGAAAGTTTACAGTTTAAAGCTTACAGGCTTAAAGTTTGTTGTCAAATTTCACGAAGTGAAATTTTGATATTCATTAGAAAAATTTATTTCATAAATTTTTACCGAAAACTATAAGCTAAAAAATTCGTAGGATTTTTTTAATAAGCTATAAGCCATAAACTAAAAAAATTGCTAAGCAATTTTTTTGGGGGAAGTTATAAAAAAACATATTTTTAAAATTATCTTAGGCTGTTTGGTAAGTTTGATATTGATATATCTTTGTATAAGAAATATCGATTTTAAACAGTCTGTTTCTTTGTTAAAAAATGCCGATCTTTCTTTAATAGCATTGGGTGTTATTGTATATGCTGCTTCTTATTTGGTAAGAGGTTTCAGATGGGATTACATCCTTATGCCGTTAAAGAAAATGAAGATGTTCCAAAGTTTCTTTTATTTGGTATTCGGATTTTTTATGAATAATATTTTGCCGTTAAGATTGGGGGAATTTGTAAGAGCAATCGTTGCAGGTAAAAAACTTGAAATATCAAGGAGCGGAGTTTTTGCTACAATAGTTGTTGAAAGATTAATGGATATTATAATTTTTATAATTTCATTTTTCTTGATAGCAATGTTTGTTCCTAACATTCCTAATTGGTTACAGAAATCTTTTATTTTATGTGCGATAATTTTCGGATTAATGTTTGTAGTATTATTTGTTATGTCGAAAGATGAGAATAAATTTTTAAAATTATTATATAAATTTCATTTACCGTCAAAGATTAATGAAATAATAAAATCTATTTTCCTTAAATTTGCAAGCGGTCTAAAATTTTTTCAAAATAAAAAATTATTTTTTATTGTTTTTATCACATCGATTATTGTATGGATAATAGAAGCTTATGCATATAAAACGTTATTTGCCGCATTCGGTTTAAATGTTACGGCAATACAGTGTTTATTCGTTATTGTTACAACCGGAATTGCAACAATGTTGCCTACTGCCCCCGGTTTTATCGGGGCAATAGAAAGTGTGGGTATGGTAACATTGGGTATATTCGGTGTAGAAGAAACTATGGCATTTACTGCCATGGCTGCAACACATTTTGTAGAGATGATGGCTGTCTATGCTTTAGGTATAACGGGAATGATAAAGGAAAAAATTTCTTTTTCGGATTTATTCAGCTTTGCATTAAAACAAACTCAAGAGGCAGAAGAAAAAAATGGAAAATAAAAAAAATAAAGTAGTTGTTGTTATGCCTGCATACAATGCGGCTCAAACATTAAAACAAACTTTGGATGCTATTCCGAAAGGCTCTTGTGATGAAGTGTTGGTTGTTGACGATAATTCAAGTGATGATACCGTTAAGGTTGCAAAGGAGTTAGGCCTTAAAGTTATAAAACACGACAAAAATATGGGATATGGTGCAAACCAAAAAACATGTTACAAAACTGCACTTGAAATGGGTGCCGATATTATTGTTATGGTTCATCCGGATTATCAGTACGATCCCAGGCTTGTTCCTTTTTTGGCAGGTTTAATTGAACAAGATATTTGTGATGTTATGTTTGCAAACAGAATAAGAACAAGAAAAGAAGCATTAAAAGGCGGTATGCCTTTTTATAAATATTTTTTTAACAGATGTTTAACGATACTTGAAAATGTTGTTCTGGGACTTAATTTAGGTGAATATCATACGGGATACAGAGCATATTCGAGAAAAGTTTTGGAAACAATAAATTTTGAAGCAAATTCCGACGATTTTGTCTTTGATCAACACATTGTTGTTCAAATGGCACTTGCAGGTTTTAGAATAGGGGATATTCCTGTTCCTACAAAATATTTTGCCGAAGCTTCATCTATAAATTTTAAGAGAAGTGTTCAGTATGGTCTTGGAATATTGTGGATATTAGTAAAATATATACTACATAAATGGAATATTGTAAAATATAAACAATTTGAAATTTTCACAAAGTGAAAATTTGAGGCATAGAGGTATAGAAAAAGATGTTTGGTCATCCCGCACTCGATGCGGGATCTCGTAGATGGTTGTTTCCATACATCCATACATCCATACATCAAAATTTGTGAAACAAATTTTTAAGGAGAAAAAAATGGCTTACAAGATTACTTTAGTCAGAGGAGATGGAACAGGTCCGGAACTTACGGAAGTTACGGCAAAAGTTATAGAAGCAACCGGTGTAAAAATAGATTGGGAAGTTATGGAAGCCGGTGTAGATATTATGGAAAAGGAAGGGACTCCTTTACCGGATAAAACTTTGCAATCAATAGCAAAAAATAAAATAGCATTAAAAGGTCCTATAACAACACCTATCGGAACAGGTTTCCGTTCTGTAAATGTTGCTATAAGAAAAGAACTTGATCTTTTTACATGTTTAAGGCCATGCAAAAGTTATGTAGGTGTAAAATCAAGATTTTCCGATATAGATTTGGTTGTAGTAAGAGAAAATACCGAAGATTTGTATGCAGGTGTGGAATTTCCTGAAAGAACGGATGAAGCAAACAAAATCATAGAACTTTCCAAAGGTAAAATAAGACCTGAATCTTCAATATCGATAAAATCTTTTTCGGAATTTGGTTGTGAAAGAATAGTGAGATTTGCTTTTGATTATGCAGTAAAAAATAACAGAAAAAAAGTTACTGCAGTTGCTAAAGCTAACATAATGAAATGTACCGATGGTATGTTTTACAGAGTAGCAAGAGAAGTTGCAAAAGATTATGAAGGTAAAATCGAATATGAAGAAAGATTGATAGATAATATGTGTATGCAACTTGTTCAAAAGCCTGAACTTTATGATGTAATAGTTCTTCCTAATTTGTACGGAGATATTTTGTCCGACTTATGTGCAGGTTTGGTAGGTGGTCTCGGTGTTGCTCCCGGAGCAAATTTAGGTAAAAATTGTGCAGTTTTTGAAGCAGTGCATGGTTCTGCACCGAAATATAAAGGTTTAAACAAAGTTAATCCTATGGCACTTATTTTGTCCGGAAAAATGATGCTTGACTATTTGGGCGAATTTGATGCGGCGAAAAGGCTTGATAAAGCTGTTGCCGAAGTTGTAGCAGAGAAAAAATTCGTTACTTACGATTTGGGCGGAACAGCAGGCACAAAAGAAATGGGACAAGCCATAATCGATAGAATAAAAAATTCTTAATAATAAAAAACATAAATAAAAGAACAGGGAAATATTTTTTCTCTGTTCTTTTATGTTTTGTATAAAAATTTTAATTTTGTATAATACCAATATTCATTTTGTAGTTGGTAGTTTGTGGCTTTTAGTTTGTGGTTGGTAGTTGCCGTTTCCAATCCTCCAATCTTCCAATCTTCCAATCTTCAAAAAAATACGAAGTGTTTTTTCAGGGGGAAAGAAAATGAAAGTTTTAGTAGTAAATTGCGGTTCATCGTCGGTAAAATATTCGTTGTTCGATATGGAAAAAGAACAAAAAATTGCTTGGGGTCTTGTAGAATGTATCGGTCTTGAAGAAGCTTTTTATAAAAGACAAACAATAACAGTTCCGCAGGTAAAAACAGCTTGCAAAGTTGCAAACCATTTCGAAGCGGTTCAAATAATAATAAAAGATTTATTGGATGAAAAAACAGGCAGTATAAAAGATATAAAAGAAATTGCAGTTGTAGGCCACAGAGTAGTTCACGGCGGCTATAAATTTTCAAAACCTGTATTGGTAAACGAGCAAGTAAAGAAAGATTTGAAAGAATGTTATTCCATAGCTCCGTTACATACCCCTCACCATTATGCAGGTATAGAAGCAGTTGAAAAAATGTTGCCCGGAATACCTTCCGTATTGGTATTTGATACGGCATTTCATCAAACAATGCCCGACTATGCATACAGATATGCAATTCCGAGCGAATATTATGAACAAGATCATGTAAGAAGATACGGTATGCATGGAACATCACACAAATATGTAACACAAAAAGCAGCTGCAATGTTAAATATACCGGTAGATAAAGTAAATCTTATTACATGTCACTTAGGTAACGGAAGTTCCATTACAGCAATTAAAAACGGTAAAGTTATAGATACATCAATGGGCTTTACACCTTTAGCAGGTCTTGTAATGGGAACAAGATGCGGAGATATAGATCCTGCAGTTATCGTTCACATATTGGCAAAATATCCTAAAATGACATCCGATGAATTGAACAACCTTTTAAATAAACAAAGCGGTGTTGCCGCAGTTTCCGGAATTGCGGGCGGAGACATGAGAGAAGTTGAAGATGCAATGATTGCAGGGGACAAAAAAGCAGAACTTGCATTCAATATGTTATGCTACAGCGGAAAGAAATATTTGTGCGCATATTATGGAATATTGAACGGAATTGACGGTATAGTGTTTACGGCTGGAATAGGTGAAAATTCACCTTTAACGAGAGAAAAAATGTGCGAAGGTTTAGATAATTTAGGTATCAAAATAGATAAAGCTTTGAACGAACCGAGAAGCAGCAAAGAAAGATTTATTTCTGCGGCAGATTCAAAAATAAAAGTTATGGTTATACCGACAAACGAAGAGTTGATGATAGCAAGAGAATCTGTTGAAGTGTTAAACGAAAATAAGTAAAATATAATAAAGACGGAAGAGTAGAAGATTAGAAGAATAGAAGATTAGAAGGAAAGAGGAAAACTAAATAATAACAAAATTTGCAAAGCAAATTTTACAAATTAGCATCCAATCTTCCAATCATCAAATTCATCCAATCTTCTAAATTGGGGCTATAGCTCAGCTGGGAGAGCGCTTGCATGGCATGCAAGAGGTCAGGGGTTCGATCCCCCTTAGCTCCACCTTATAACGACCTTAATATTTTGGTTATAATTTTGCAACACAGAATCTTGAGTACCGCAAAGAGTACACATCGATTTTGTGTTTCTTCATTCTAACACAAAATCTTAAGGTCTTTAATGAACAACTACAATGGCGAATTTAAAATCTTAAAATCCTTTGAATGCCAAGAACAAGGAAACACAAATTTATAATATTTTAATGAGCAAAAATATACCAAAGCATAAACAAAAAAACGGGAAGAGTTTTCTTCCCGTTTTTTACATCAAGTTTCTATTCTTCTAATCCTCTAATCTTCCAATCATCCAATCTTCTATTCTTCCGTCGTTAGTCCGTTCAACCATTCCACAATTTTATTCTTAACTTGCTCGTTATAACTTGAATCTAAATTGTTGAAAGCTTCACCTTTTAAAATATTTGCATTTTTGGCTTTTGCTTTAAAATCTTCAAAATATGTTCCGTAGTTACTGCCTTGTGTTGAGAAAGGAACTAGATTTTTGTTTTGAAAATCAAACTCTTTCAAAAATTCAAGTACAACAGGTGCTGCTGTATACCACCATATAGGAGAACCTACAAAAATTGTGTCGTATTCTTCAATATTAGGAAAATCATTTACTATTTCCGGATAATTGCCGGAAGAAATTTGTTTTTTAGATGTTAAATATAATGCCGGTCCTTGTTTTATTTCTTCTTTTGGTTTAATTTCATAAAGATCTGCATTTGTTAAAGATTGTATTTGCATTGCAATATCTTTAGTGTGTCCTGTTAAAGAATAATAAACAACAAGAGTTTTGCCTAAATTTGCTGTAAATTCAACCTTATTTGAATATTTAGCCATTTCCGCCTTATTTCTGTTAGATACTTTTCTTAAATGTACAAGTGAGCAAACTCCTACAACAATTGCGATTATCAGTATTACATATAATGCTATTTTCATAATTTAAAACTTTCCTTTCAAAAATTTTTAAAATTATATCATATTTTTTTATAAATAAATTTTGTAAAATATCAAAGTATAAACAATTGTAGGAGGAAAAAATGAAAGTTTTACTTATTAACGGAAGTTGTAATAAAAACGGTTGCACATTCAGAGCATTAACGGAAATAGAAAATATATTAAAAAAAGAAAAAATTGAAACCGAAATAATTCAGTTGGGTTCAAATCCAATAAGAGATTGTATAGGTTGTCGCGGATGTGCGCAAAACGGTAACAAATGTGTATTTAATGACGATATAGTTAACGAAATTATTGAAAAAGCTAAAACATCCGACGGATTTATTTTCGGTTCTCCCGTTTATTATGCACATCCCTCGGGAAGACTTCTTTGTGTATTAGACAGAGTTTTTTATGCCGGCGGAAAATTTTTGGCATATAAACCCGGTGCTGCGGTTGTATCCGCAAGAAGAGCGGGAACTACGGCCGCAATAGATGTAATAAACAAATATTTTACTATAAACAATATGCCGGTAGTGTCTTCACAATATTGGAATATGGTTCACGGAACAAAAGCCGAAGATGTTGAAAAAGATTTGGAAGGCCTAAATGTAATGCAAAATATAGCAAAAAATATGGTGTGGCTTTTAAATTCAATAAAACAAAATGCTCATCCGGAACCGGAACCGAAACCGAAACCGATGACAAATTTTATAAGATAAAATTCTTGACATTAGAGCGGCTCGAAGGTGTAAAATTATCGGAAATATAAAAAGAGATTATATTTCTTATGAAAAAAGTAAAAAAAGAAACACAGTTGGATAAAACTCCGAAATACACCGTAAAAGAAGTTGCTCAAATAATGAAAATATCTGCACATACTGTTAGATATTACGATAATGAAGGGCTTATTCCGTTTGTTTCAAGAACACAAAGTAATGCGAGAATGTTTTCCGAATACGATTTGTCTTGGATTAGAACAGTTCATTGTTTAAGAGCGACAAACTTATCTATAAACGATATTAAAAAATATATAGAGTTATGTTTGAAAGGCAATAAAACAATACCGCAAAGAGCAAAAATAATTTTTAACCAAGAAAAGAATTTAAAAGAATATTTAAAACAGTTGCAGGAACAGATGAAAGTTTTGCAAATAAAGAAGAAATATTATACGAACCTTTTAAAGAATAAATCCAAAGATGTTTGGAATCCGTATAAATAGGAGTATAAAATGAAAAAAATTTTAGCATTGTTGTTATTATTGTGTTTTGTAGCTGTTCCGTTTAGCAATGTTTTTGCCGAAGACGAAAAATGTGGAGATTTTACAATAGAAGAACTTGCATTGAAACTCGGAGATCACAGCTTATTGGTTTATAAAGACGGAAATATTACTTTTCAAGACGAACATGGAATACAACCGTTACTTATACAAATAAAAAAGAAGGGCTTAAAGAATGCCATAGCTGTAGATAAAGTTATAGGTAAAGCCGCAGCTCTCCTTATGGTTTACGGTAAAGTAAAACAAGTTCATACGAACATTATAGCCAAAGATGCTATACCTGTTTTTGAAAAATATAAAGTGGAATATTCTTATAATGAAGTTGTGGATTATATCCAAAACAACAAAAAAGACGGGCTTTGTCCTATGGAACAAAAAGTTTTAAATGTTAATAGTCCCAAAAAAGCCTACAAAATTTTTACAAAGAAACAGTAGTCGTTGCAGTTCGTTGTTTGCAGTTGTCGTTAAACTTTAAGCTTTAAGCTAAAAATTTCGGAGAAATTTTTATGAACAGGAGAGAATTTTTAAAATCTGCATTATTTACAACAATAGGTGCGGTAGTGTTATCCGCATGCAAAAAAGTTACAACCGGAATAAAAAGTTATGTAGATAAAGTCTCTACAAAGAAATATAAAAATCTTGATATATCCGTAATAGGTTTCGGAGCAATGAGACTTCCTCAAAAAGACGGTGAACCCGATATAGAAAAAACACAAGAAATGGTGGATTATGCCATGGAACACGGTATAAATTACTACGATACCGCATGGTTTTATCATGGCGGAAAATCCGAACTTGCCGTTGGTGAAGTAATGAAAAAGTATCCCAGAAACAGTTATTATTTGGCAGACAAAATGCCGTTAAGAATATTAAAAGATAAATCCGAAGTTATACCTACATTTGAAGAACAATTAAAAAAATGTCGGACGGATTATTTTGATTTTTATTTAGCACACAATATAAATAAAAGAGAGTGGGAAATTTTAAAAAATTGTGAAGTTTATGAACAGTTGCTCGAACAAAAGAAAAACGGAAAAATAAAATATTTGGGTTTTTCTATTCACGATACTCCCGAACTTTTGGAAGAAGTTGTAAATACATATAAATGGGATTTCGTTCAACTTCCCATTAACCCTATAGATTGGAAAACAGTAGATGCAAAAAGGCAATATGAAATTGCAACAAAAGCAGGTCTTCCTGTTGTTGTGATGAATCCTTTGAAAGGCGGACAATTATCAACATTAAGTGAAAAAGCCGTTGATATATTAAAGAATGAAAATTCTGATGTTTCACCGTCATCGTGGTCTTTAAGATATGCCGCAAGTTTACCTAATGTTTTTGTAGTGTTAAGCGGTATGACGGAAATGGAACACGTTACGGATAACGTTAAAACCTTTACAGATTTTAAACCGTTAACTGAAAAAGAACAATCCGTTCTTGAAAAAGCAATTGCCGTATACAATTCTTCCGGAGCTGTATCTTGTACTTATTGTCAGTATTGTACGGGATGTCCCGTAGGAATAGATATACCTAAAAATTTCTTAATGTATAATCAATATAAAGCAACAGACAGAAAAGACAGATTTACTTTGGCTTACGAATCAATTAAAGAAGAAAACAGAGCGGATAAATGTATAAATTGCGGAATATGTAAAACAAAATGTCCACAAAAACTCGATATTCCGGAACTGTTAAAAGATGTTGCAAATTTGTACAAAGAATTGAAGCAATAAGTCATAAACTATATTAGGGTATAATAATGTCTAAGAATAAAGCAATATATCGGTTAAGATTATCGTTATCGGCAATAGTTTTAATAATTTCATTTCTTGCATTTACTGCAACATTTTCTTTCTTTACAAAATTTTTTGCCATACAGTTAGGTCCCGGTATTGCAAGTTTGGTTGCTTCTTTTTCAATAACAGTTTTAATATCTGTTTTAGCAATTATATTTTTTACTTTTTTGTTTGGAAGATTTTATTGCTCTTTAATTTGTCCTCTGGGAATATTACAAAATTTTATAGGATTTTTATCTTTTAAAAACAGTAAAAATTATAAGAATATGGCAAAAACAAGATATACCATAGCAGCATTGGTATTCGGAGCTTTGTTTTGCGGTTGGGCGGTAGGTTTTAAAATTTTAGATCCGTACACAAATTTCGGGCTGATTGCATCAAGTATTTTTACACCTGTATATAACCTTATAACAAAATCACAAAATTATGAGTTTACAATACCTGTTTTAATAATTTCTTTAATACCTTTTATAATTTTAATTTTATTGGTTTTATTTAAGAGAAGATTTTTCTGTACTGTCATTTGTCCTGTGGGAACTGTATTGGGCCTATTTGCAAAGTATGGTATCTTTAGGCTTAAAATAGGAGATAATTGTGTAACTTGCGGAGCCTGTTTTAGAAATTGTCCTGCCGGAAGTATAAATTTAAAAGATAAAAAAATAAATAATGAACTATGTATAAGATGTTTAAAATGTGTTGCTACTTGTCCTAAACAAGCAATAAGTTTCGGAACAGAGAATAAAAAGCAATCTGCAACATTTAGCCAAAGCAGAAGGAATTTCGTTTTAGGTTCCGTATTGGTTTTAGGTGCGGTTGCAACCGGTGTAGGCAGTGCAATAATCAGAGGGAAAAACTTCTTGAAAGATAAAATAAGAGCAATATTGCCGCCGGGAGCAGGTGATTATTCGAGATTTTCTTCAAAATGTACAAGTTGCCAGTTATGTGTGGCGGTATGTCCTAATAAAGTAATTCATACTAGAGATTTTAACCACTCTGCAATTTATATGGATTACTCAAAAAATTATTGTAAGTATGATTGTAATGCTTGCAGTAAAGTTTGCCCGACAGGAGCAATAGAGAAAATATCTTTGGAGCAAAAACAACATACAAGAATAGGTCTTGCAAAAATTGACAGAGATTTATGTATAAATTGCGGAATTTGTGCTTTTAAATGTCCGGCAAAAGCATTGAATATAGAAGAAGATTCTAACGGAGACAGAGCATTAAAATATAATGCGGCCGTTTGTATCGGTTGCGGTGCTTGTCAGGTTTCTTGTCCGCATAAAGCAATAGAAATAGTCGGAATTGTTGAACAATCCAAAACTATATAAATATATGGTTCTTCTTTTGCCAGTTGCAGCTTGCGTCTGTCATTCCGCACTTGATGCGGAATCTCGTCGTTGTCATTTCCAATCTTTTAAAAACTTTTTACTTTTGTTGACAAAGTTTTTATAATATGTTATATTACTTACCGTTCGGTAGATAAAATTGATATTTTTTAGAGAATAAAATGAGAACGAAAATATTAAAAACAGCATTTAATTTAATGGGTAAAAAAGCGGTAAAAGATGTTTCTATGCAAGAAATTGCTACTGCATGTAATATAACCAAACCGTCTTTATATTACTATTTTAAAAGCAAAGATGAAATTTGTTATACGATAGTCAGATATGTTTTGAATGACCAAAACAAAAAAATTAAGCAATATATAGATCAAGATATGTCTTTAGAAGATATTTTAACGGATATTTTCCAAAAAACATATAATGCAAAAACAAAAAAATCACTGGAGTTTTTTTTGCATATGATAGATTATATTAAAGGGGTTCCTGCTCTTGAAAAGCAGTTTAAACCTTTAAAGGAAGAAAACGAAAAAAATGCTAAAGAGATTTTTAACAGAGCGGCAAAAAATAAAAATATATCGGAAAACAATGTAGATCTTGCTCACTATTTGTTTGAATCTTGTTTGTATCACATTGTATTTGCACCGATAAAAGATATAAATTTGCAACCTAAAGATATAGCAACATCAATTTTAAAAGCAGTAGACTACAAAAATTGAAGAATAGAAGATTAGAGGAACGAAAGAAATGAAGAAAATATTGAGTTTGTTTTTAACGTTGTTATTCAGTACAAATATTTTTGCGGCGGATTATTCTCACAGTAATTCAATGAATGCAAAATTATTTGAAGAAATACAAAAAAAGAGCGGAACAAAAATAACAATAAAAGAAGCCGTTAAAATGGCATTGAAAGATAGTTATCAGGTTTATGCCGCAAGTAAGATGAAGAAAATAAGTGATGAAGTTTACAGCCAAATGAAATCTTCGTATTATCCTTATGTTGATTTTAATGCAAGTTATAACAGAGCATTGTTAAGAGCAAAAGCATTAACCAAAATAGATGGTGAAGAAAAAATGGTAGAAGCCACACCGGTAAATAATACTTATACCGCACAATTGCAAGCTAACTGGGTTTTATGGACCGGCGGTAAGGTAAAAAACACAAAAGAATACGGAAGATTGCAAGCTGAAAGTGCTGAATATCAATTGAGAGATACGAAAACGGCTGTTGCCAAACAGGTTGCTCAATTTTGTTATTTAATAATTTATGCATCCGCACTTGTTCATGTTCAGGAAACATATTTGGATATTGCCAAGCAGCATTTGGATGAAACAAAAGCAAGATACAAACAAGGATTATCAAGTAATTTGGATGTATTAACTCAGCAAGTTAGAGTAGATAATATTGTTCCGCAGGTTTTACAAGCGGAAAAAAATGTTGAACTTGCAACTTTACACTTAAGACAAATATTGGATAAAGATCCTGAAATGCCAATATATTTAACTTGGACAGAAGAAGATTTGGCTCTCCCGAGTACAAAAAATCTTCAACAATTATATAATATGGCTTACGAACAAAGACCTGAACTTATAGTATCAAAATTAGCTGCCGATATTGCCGAAGCTAATTATAAATTGGCAAAATCGGATCATTATCCTAACCTTTCCGCTTACGGAAATTACGGCTATAACGGTTCAACAATAGAAGGGCTTCCCGATGAAAATCATTACTATTGGGGCTCAAATGTAGGTTTACAGTTTTCTATGCCTATATTTCACGGGTATTCTGTTTCTTCTCAGGTAAAACAGAAAGAAATATATTATGAAAATGCAAAAGCAAGTTACGAAAATTTAAAGAAAAATATAAGAATACAAGTAAAAGAAGCTTGGTTAAGTTTGGAAGAAGCAAAAAAGAGAATAGAATCAACAAAAGGTGTTGTGGAAAGAGCACAAGAAAATTTGAACTCAAAAATGTTGAGATATAGAAACGGATTAATAAGTCAATTAGAGTTAAACGATGCAATATCGGACTTGAACGATTCGAATTTAACGTATGTTCAAGCCGTATATGATGCACATGTAGCTTTATCAAACTTAAATTATGCCGTAGGAATGGAGACAGAAGATTATGAATAATCAAAATTTAAATCAAGAACAGAAAGACACCTCGATGGGTGCAATTGTCGTATGGGGAATTATTTTATTGGTAGCAGCGTTTATTGTTTATCAGGTAGCATTTAAAAAAGATAATGCTGCAATTTTAGATACCGTTTCAAAGGATGTTTTTGTCGTTAAAACAGAACAAGTTCAAAAAAGAGACTTGAAACATCAATTAATAACATCAGGTAACGTAAAAGCTTTGGAAGAAGCCGTATTGTATCCGAGAATTAACGGTAAATTGCAGAAAAATGTATTAAAAGAAGGAGATAGAGTTAGAAAGGATCAAACGGTATCTTTAATAGATAGAGATGAAGTCGGTGCTAAATATGAACCTGTTGTTGTTCCTTCTACATTGACGGGTGTTGTAGGTAGAATTTATCTCGATCCCGGCGAAAATGTTACAACACAAACACCGGTAGCATTGATAGTAAATCAGTCTGTATTAAGAATAAAAGTTGATGTTCCGGAAAGATACGTTAACGAAATTTATAAAGGGCAAAGAGCTCTCCTTTCCGTCGAAGCATATCCGGACCAAAAATTTGAAGCAAAACTTGATGTTATAAGTCCTGTTGTAGATTCTTTAAGCAGAAGTGTTGCCGTGGAATTTAAAGCTGATAATTCTAAAGGGTTGTTAAAATCCGGTATGTTCGCAAAAGTGGATATTTCTTTAAAAGAAGTAAAAAATGTTTTGTCATTGTCTAAGAAAAGTATTTATGAAGATGCAGACGGTAAAAATTATGTTTTAGTTCCTTCCGAAGATAAGACGACTGCCGTTAGAAAAGATATAGAAGTTAAATTTAAAAATAACAATAATTGGCAAATCGAAGGACTCGACGAAGGTGACGAAGTTTTGGAATTTGTTTACGGTATTAAAGACGGCAGTAAGATAGAGATACAACAGTAGGAGCTAAAATATGCAAGAAAATAAAACTGAAAAAAAACATAGCGGTTTTGCCGCATTTTTTATACACAGACCCGTATTTACAATAATGATAAGTGTTTCATTAATGTTTTTAGGGTTTATGGGTTACAGAAATATGGGTGTAAGTATGTATCCGAGTATGGATATTCCCGTTACACTTGTTCAAACCGTTTTACCGGGAGCAAGTCCGGAAGAAATTGAAACATCTATTTCAAAATATATTGAAGAAGGGGTTAACGAAATTGCCGGTGTTGATGAAATCCATTCATATAATTTGGAAAGTGTTTCAATTGTGTTTGTTAAGTTCGATATGGATAAAAATGCCGATGTCGGTATTCAGGAAGTTAGAGATAAAATCGAACAGGTTAAATCTAATTTTCCGGATGGAACAGAATCTCCGGTAGTTTTAAAACTTGATATGGATGCTGCAGCTGTTTTAAATGTTGTTGTTACCGGTCAAAGAGATATTATAGAACTTACAGAACTTGCCAAGAAAAAAGTTAAAGAAGTTATAGAAAACACTTCAGGTGTAGGTTCCGTAAATATAGTAGGTGGCAGAGAAAGAGAAATACATGTTACAATAAATCCTTTAAAACTTTATTCTTTACAAATTCCTATAACAAGTGTTACGGCAGCTCTTGCGCAGCAAAATTTTGAAATTCCGGGCGGTAAAGTAGAACAAGAACATAATTCTTACAGCTTAAGAATTTTAGGTAGAATTCCTTCCGTAGATGAATTTAAAAATATATTTATTGCAACCAAAAACGGAGTTCCTATAAAACTTTCCGATGTTGCTGAAGTTGAAGACAGCGGAGAATATGAACAGCAAAGTACATTATTGGACGGACTTAGATGTGTAACTTTGGAAATAACAAAACAAAGCGGTTCAAATACATTGAAGGTTATTGACGGTGTTAAAGAAAAAATTAAAATGATAGAACAAACTCTTCCTTCGGATATGAAAATTACTATAATGTCCGATCAAAGCGGTTCTATCAGAGCTTCCGTTAATACCGTGTTGGAACATCTTTTCTTGGGTGCATTTTTGGCCGGTATAATGGTTTTGGTATTCATGGGTTCTCTCAGATCTACATTTATAGCTTTCTTGGCTATACCTATATCTGTTGTAGGTTCTTTCCTTTTTATGAATATGAACGGCTTTACTTTAAACAGTATAACTTTGTTAGGCTTAACGGTTGCCGTGGGTATTGTTATTGATGATGCTATCGTTATGCTTGAAAATATTTACAGACACATGGAAAAGTATAACAAAACACCGGAAGATGCAGCTGTTGACGGAGCAAAAGAAATTACATCTACGGTTATTGCAACAACGCTTGCAATTCTCGTTATATTTTTACCTTTGGCTTATATGGGCGGTATGGTTGGAAGAGTTTTAAGCAGTTACGGTTGGACGGTGGTTTTTGCTATTGCTCTTTCGGGTATAGTAGCCTTAACTTTAACTCCTATGCTTTGTGCAAAATTGTTAAAGAAAGCGGAAGGGGAAAGCAAAATAGATAACATTGTAAGCGGTATAAACGAATATTTGGTTAAATTATATATTCCTGTTTTAAATTGGGCTATTCATCATAAAATAATAATGGTAATCCTTGCATTTTTGTGTATAGTTGCAATTCTTCCTATGGTAAAAACTATGGGAGGTGAATTTTTCCCGGAAGAAGATTCCGGCAAAATTCAAGTTCAGGTTAAAGCGGAAGAAGGAACAAGTTATACGGATATAAGAGAAATTTTAGGACAGATTGAAACCGATGTAAGAAGACTTCCGTACATAAAAAGTATTTTAACTGTTGCAGGTAAAGGTGGAGACGGTTTAAGTTCTTTCTCAAGTTCCGCACCGACAAATAAAGGTTATTTGGAAGTTGAGCTCGAAGACAGAACAAACAGAAATAAAATAAGAACAAAAAAATATGCTCAAGTAATAAGAGAAATGATGAAAAAATATACCGGTCTTACAACAGCGGTTTTTGTTAGAAGTGACGGTCCTTCCGGCGGAAACAAAGCTGTTCAGCTAAGTTTGTTAGGACCTGATCTTACAAAGTTAATAGGTTATGCTAATGAAACAAAAGATATAATTTCGAAGGATAAAAGATTTATAGATGTTGATTTATCCGTGGATTTGGCAAAACCAGAATACAGAGTTGTAATAAACAGAGATAAGGCTAACAATTTGGGAGTTAATGTTATGGCTGTTGCTGCTGCACTTAGAACAATGGTTGGCGGAGAAGACGATATTACAAAATACAAAGAAGGTGATGAATTGTACGAGGTAAGAGTCAGAGTTGCCGAAACATACAGAAACACAAAAGAAGCAATTTCCGCACTTATGATACCTGCTGTTATTAACGGGCAACAAACTGTTGTCAGACTTGACAGTATTGCAGAACTTGAAGAAGGTGTCGGACCCAGTCAAATCAACAGAGCTGCAAGACAAAGAGAAGTAAGAATAGAAGCCAACTTAAACGGTCTTGATACAAGAACGGCAACAAAAATAATGCAAGATACGTTTAACTCTTTAAATCCTGATCCGGAATATACCGTTATGCAAAGCGGTATAGCAAAAGAAATGACTAAGATGTTTATAGCTTTCTTGTTAGCTTTTGTTTTGGCATTTATATTCAAATACATAATTCTCTGTTGCTTAATGGAAAAATTCACACATCCTGTAGCAATTATTGTAAGTTTGCCGTTGACGGTACCTTTTGCATTGTTTGCACTTATGGTAACACACCAAACGTTGAATATATTCAGTTTGCTCGGTATGTTCATGTTGGTCGGAGTTGTAAGTAAAAATGCTATTTTGCAGACGGATTATACGAACCAATTAAGAGCAAGGGGATACGGCAGAACAAATGCTATACTCCAGGCAAACAGAGTGAGATTAAGACCTATTTTAATGACAACATTAACACTTGTTGTTTCAATGATTCCTATGTTGATATCTAACGGAGAAGGTGCGGATGTTAGAAGAGGTTTGGCTATCGTTATTGTCGGCGGACAGTTGTTATCGTTGTTGGTTACATTGCTTATGACACCTGTTACATATATTATTGTTGATTCTATCGGTGATTGGTTTAAGCATAAAATTTCAGGAACACCGATACCGGAAGATAAAGATAAAGAAGTTATCCTATCGGAAGTGCCGGATAAATATTAATAAATTGAAAAATTAACAAATAAAAAACAGATGAGTTTTGTTAAACTCATCTGTTTTTTTTGTATCTAAATAATTTATTTTTTTTGAGTATTATTGCTTTTTGCTTGAGCGGCAGCTTTTTCTTTTATTTCATCAGGAATATTTACCTTAGGAGGTTGAATATTAGGAGTATTTATAGTAGGTGTTTTTTGCACATTTGGATGTTGAACTCCAGAAATTTTTGAAATCGGAGCTTTTTGCACGTTCGGAAAATTGTTTTTTTGAAGACTTTTAATTGATTTCACTTGTGAAGGAATAGTTATTTTTGGTATCTTGTTAGGAGTAAAAGGTTTGTTTATTACGGCACCTGATATTTTTGCTAATGATTTGCTTCCAGCATAATAACCTAAAAAGAAACAGAGTAAAGAACAAACTATAACTATTATTATACATTTCACACAACATTTTTTTGTTTTACATTCTTTTTGAGATTGCTCTTCCATAAAAGCTCCTTTGTTTTATTATACTGTCGTATTTTCAATATTATAAAATTTGTTGTTTTAAAAATCAACCTTTTTATTAAATAAATTTTGTTGTTGATAAAAAATGACACTTTTTGTAAAATATACGAAAAGAGATTTGCCCGATGGTGTAATTGGTAACACATCTGTCTCTGGAACAGAATAGTCCTGGTTCGAGCCCAGGTCGGGCAGTTTTTGCTCTAGTCTTTTAAAGATTAGAGTTTTTTTATTTAACGAGGAAATTTGAAAAAGTGCTTATTTGGGAAAAATTTAGAAAAAATATTATAGATAACAAGTTAGTTGTTTCCGGTGATAAAGTATTACTTGCTGTTTCCGGTGGTGCTGATTCAATGGTTATGGCAAGTTTGTTTTCAATGCTTACAAAAATCTTGAACATAGAACTTGTTGTTGTTAATTTTAATCATAATTTAAGAAAAGAATCCGTTAAGGAAGCGAAAATTGTTGAAGAATATATTTCTTCTTTAAACATAAAATGTGTTTTGAAAAATTTAAATACAAAGGAGTATGCAAAAAAAAATAATATATCCGTAGAAACAGCCGGAAGACAGTTAAGATACTTGGGCTTGGAAGAAGTGGCAAAAAAGTATAAATGTAACAAGATCGCTACTGCACACAATATGAACGATAATGCGGAAACTGTAATTATGTGGTTGTTAAGGGGAACCGGCTCTGAAGGCTTAACAGGAATCCCTATGATAAGAAAAATTAATAAAAACTTATCAGTAATAAGGCCATTGTTGCCGATATCCAGAGATTTAATAGATGATTATGCAAAGAAAAAGCAAATTGTTTTTTGTACAGATAAGACAAATTTTAAATGTGATTACACAAGAAACAAAATAAGATTAAATCTTATTCCTCAATTAAAACAAATAAATCCTTCAGTAGTTGAACATATATACAATTTGTCTTGCATAGTAAAGGAAGAAACAAATTATTTTAAAAATAAAGTTAATTCTTTTATATCTAAATATGTTGAAATATCAAAAAATAGGATAGTCATAAACTTAAAAGCTTTTTATAAACAGGATAATATATTTCAATATAAAATATTGAAAGAAATTCTTCCCGATAAGAAAAGAGCAGTTCAGATAAATAATATTTTTTCTTGGTTAGGGGATAAAAAATCTAAGAAATATATTCTTTCCAAAGCATGGACTGCAAAAAAATATAAACAAAAACTGTATTTTATTTTTACAAAATAAGTTAACAATCTTTAAATATAGGCAATATTACTTTTACGTCTGTACCTTTATTTTGTTCACTTGAAATATTTATTGTTCCGTTGTGCATTTCCGTTACTTGCAGTGCTACCGTAAGTCCCATACCTATGGCTTTAGCTAATTTCGTTGAGAACATAGGATCAAAACAGTTTTCCAACGTTTCACTATCCATCCCTTGTCCGCAATCAGAGATGGTGGTAACTGTTTTATCTTCCTCGTTTTTCATCGTTATTATGATAGTTCCGGAATTGTTCATTGCATCTTTGGCATTTTTTATAATATTTGAAAAGACTTGTTTTAATCTGGCAGAGTCCGCATACACTTTTGTTGAAATTAAATTTGGTTCAAAAGTTATTCCTTCGATTTTATTTTCTTCAATAGCTTTTATAATTACACTTTGTAAATCACACGGCTCTTTTTTTAGTTGTTTTACTCTTGTCATATCGAGAACTTCGGTTATTCTGTTGTTGAGAGTTATAACTTCACCGGCTAATAAATCCAACATTTTCTTTTGAGTCTCATTTTCCGGTTTTACGGTTTTTGAAAGATAATAAGATATATTTGATATTCCGCCGACAACATTCTTTAAATCATGAGAAGCCACCGAAGCAAATTTTGATAAAACTTTATTCTTTTCGATATTCAATTGCCTTTTTGTGAAAACGTAAGTTTTTTCTTCCATAATTTTATTTTCCTAATATTTTATTTATCAAACCTATAACATTTTCTATTTCAAACGGTTTTGTAAGGTAAAAGCACCCTTTTTGTTTTACTGCTTCTAAGTTTTTATCGTCATTTAAAATATAAACAGAGCCTATATTGGAAAGCTGTTTTTGTAATTTATCGTGGAAATCAGCAATGTTTGTATCTATTTTTACATTGATTAATGCTATATCAAAAAAGGCATTATTAAGATCCTCAAACAATTTATCACAGTTAGGGTATGGTAATAAATGGAAACCTTTTTCTTTGAGACTGTTACATAAAGGTTCAAAGTCTTCCGTATCCATATTTACTACAGCAATATTAAGCTTTCTTTGTTCTTTTCCCAATAAGTCGAATATTTGTTTTATATCTATAGGTTTGTCAATAAAATTAACACTTCCCAATGCTTGAGCTTCATCCATAAAAGAAGCATTTTGTTCTTTCTCGATAATGACTGTTTTTGGAATCTTTCCAAATAGATCTTTTAACTTTTTTAAAATGGTTAAAGTTTGTTGTTCTTCTTCTTTAGAATTAATCGCGACAATTAAAATATCGGGTTTATGTTTAAACATAAAATCTATTTTTGAAGAGTCTATTTCACTTGAAGCAACATTCAGCCCGCTGTTTTTTAAAGAATTTAAAAACTTTTGATCAACATTAGCTTCTTTGTCAATTACTACTGCAAAAGGTCTTGAAGTTATGTCTTTTATAGTTGATAAAACAGTCTCTATTTCGAAGGGTTTACTTAAACATGCAAAAGCACCTGTGTTTAGTGCATCTATAATCAAGTCATTCAGGGCATATGCTGTCATCATTACCCCGATAATATCAGGTTTAATTTTTTTTATTTCTTTAAATGTTTCGTTTCCTGTTATTCCCGGCATTCTTATATCGGAAAAAAGAATATTAAAATCTTTCTTTTTTGCAAGTTCGATTGCTTTATATCCGTCTTCGGCAGTTTCAACTTCGTATCCTTCCAATTCAAGAATACTTGCTAAAGATAATCTTAAAGAATCTTCGTCATCCACAATTAAAATTTTTAATTTATCGGTCATAAAATCTCCTATTGTAACGGCAATTCTATCTTAAAGGTTGTTCCGACATTTTTTGTACTGGTTACCGTTATTTTTCCCTGATGGGCATCAATTATTTCTTTTACTATCGGTAACCCTAAACCTATACCTTTCAATTTTGTTGTAAATAAAGGTTCAAATAAATGAGATAATGTTTCTTCCGTCATTCCGCAAGCATTATCTTTTATTAATATTTGGCACATATTTCCGCTTTTTCTTGTTATTATTTTTATCTCTCCGCCTTCAGGAGGCATAGCATCTCTTGCATTTGTTATAAGATTTATTAAAACTTGTGTTATTTTATCCGGATCCATAACAACATCAAATTTTTCCAAATCGGTCAATAATGCTATATTTGTCGGTAAAGGAACCGCCGGTATAACTTTATCTATGAATGCAATAATATCTACGGAAAGTTTATTTAATTTTTTTGTTCTCGAATAATCAAGTAAATCCGTTATTATTTTATTTGCTCTTAAAACTTCCGACGATAACATGTTTACCATTTGCTTTGATTTATTATCACTGTATGCTCCCATTTTTGATAAGAAATAAGAAATATTTTTTATCGCAGCCAAGGGATTTCTTAATTCATGGGCTACCGAAGACGCTAATCTACCGATGGTTGCAAATTTTTCCGATTTTATCAAATCCTGTTGTATGTTTTGAACTTTATCCAATGTTTCTTCCAATTCCTGGCTTCTTTGTTCAAAGGCAATCTTAAGATTTAATAATTCTTTTTTTTCTTTATTTAATTCTCTTATATGTATTTCCATATCACTGGCCATGGAATTAAACGAAGTGGCAAGTTCTCTAAATTCATCATTTGAATTCAATGGTACTCTATAACTTAAATTTCCTACGGCAATTTTTTTTGTTCCCAACATTAGTTCTCTTATAGGATGTACTATTATTTTTACTAAAAAGAAAGACATTACAATTCCGGCCAATACAACTATTAGTGTAATTAAAATTATACTTTTAGTCATTCTTTCTATTTGATAATTTATTCTTTCAAGTGTGATGCCTACTCTTGCAGCGCCTATTACAACTTCCTTTTTATTGGATGCGGTTACCTTTATTGTAGGAGTAAAATCTTTTGAAATTATCGGGACAATAACATCCAAAACTTCTCCTATATTTGGCAGTACACTAATATTTTTTTGTAATTTGTTTTTTTCTAAATCCGATATTGTGTTTGTGTCTACGGAAAAAGATGCAAGGAATCTGTTAATATCTTCATTTGAAATGTTTTCTTTTGATAAAATAACACCATTTTCATCGTAGATGATGGAATAAATTACATCCTCTTCTTTTAAATTATTTTTTGTAAGATTAGCCAAAAATTCTCTGCTTGACATCAAGACTCCGTGCTCACTCGATGTCGCTAATGAGTTAGCTAAAATAATTGCTCTGTTTTCTGTAAAATTTTTTAAAAGTAACGATTGTGCCGTTACGAAAAACCAAGTTAAGATGATGGATGTAAAGATTATTATGGAAGAAATTATTACTATGAATTTAACACTTAATCCGAAGTATATTTTTTTTCTCATAATTTCTAACAGGCAAGTTTAATTAAAAGCCGACGAAAGGACTTGAACCTTCGACCGATGGTTTACAAAACCATTGCTCTACCAACTGAGCTACGTCGGCATAAATATCTTATGTGCTAAAGAATACAAAAATATTAAAATTTTGTCAATTGAAAATTTATTTATAGCTTTAAATTTAAAAAAAATATAAAATTTTAAATCAAAATATTTTTTTAGGAGTTTTTAGTGATGGATTTTATAAAAAAACTTATTTTGCAAGTAGGAATCTTCTTTTTCTTTTCAAACTTTTTATTTGCAGAGTTTACAATAGGTTTATATGGTGTAAAAACGTCGAGTGATATAATATCTGCAAAGGAAGCGGGATTTAATTGTGTTCAATCGTATATATCAGAGCCTGAAACTATAAATATTCTTGCCGAGGAAGCTTTGAAAAATGATATTAAATTGGTAGTGTATCCTACAAAAGTGATGTCCTCAAAATATAAAGAAACCGCAAAAAAATATCCGATAAAAGCTTGGTATTTATTTGATGAACCTGATGTTTGGAATTGTTCCAGAGAAAAATTGCTTACCTTGGAAAAAAATACGAAGAAAACATATCCGGATATTCAAACGACTTTTGTTATCGGAGAAGGTTTTACGAAAGTTCCTTATTATGATATATCCGATATTTTGATGGTAGATTGGTATCCTGTTCCTCATTTACCGTTGGAAAGTTTCGGAGAAAATATTGCCCTTGCCAAGCAGGGGCTTGTAATGGTTGGAAAAGAAAAAAAAGAACTTTGGGCTGTAGTTCAGCTTTTTGATTGGAAAGAATATAAACAATATAGAAAGGATGATGACAGAATAGGCAGATTTCCGAGAAAAGAAGAAATAAGGTTTATGTCGTATGATGCCATTTTTAATGGTGCAACAGGTCTGTTTTATTTTACATACTATTCCAATGGTAAACCATTACCTGAATCACAACCTAAAGAATGGATAAAAACAGTTGAAGTTATACAAGAAATGTCTTTCATCGGGGAAATTATTGATAGCGGAAAAGAAATTGAAAATCCTGTAGAAATAAAAGAACCTCTAAAAGCAAAGAGTTTTGAATACGGGGGGATAAAATATACATTTATAATAAATCCTACATCAAAAAAACAAACATTGCCGTCTTTGTTTTTTCAAACACAATTTGATGTCATATATGAAAAAAACACAAATATAAGAAAAGTAATAAGAAAATCAAAAAATAATTTGCAACCATATAGAGTTCTTGCTTTTAGGTACGAGTAAAATAGACTTGACAAAGTGTACTTATTTTTGTAATGTTATTAGCATTAGTATTTATTAAAAAGAGGAAGGTGTAAGTATGTTGAGAAAAGTTTTAATTTTTTCGATGTTTTTGTTTTTAGGTGTAACAAGTGCTGTTGCCGACATCGTGGTAGATGCCGAGGGGAAAATACAGAAGTATCCTAACGGAAGTACATTGAATGTATCTGCCGCAAAAAATTTATATATAGAATACTACGGGGTTAAGGTTTTTGTTCCAAAAGGAGAAAAAATATCTTTAAGATTTTCCGATAAAGATGAAGATAATATGATTTACGGCTCCGGAGATAAATTTAACAATATAAAAATAGGTGATACGGCTTTAGCTTCAGAAAGCAAAACTTCTTTTGCTGTTTCTCAAGACGGAGATCTAAAAGTAGAAAAAGGTAGCTTGATAATAAAAGATACTGAAGAAAATGTTGCTATTTTGTCTCAAGGTAATTCTTACAAAATAGAGATGGATTCTTCTTCATCGGATTCTTTTGTGCCTTTAAGTGAACCTTCTCAAGAAAGTTATGAACAAGTACAGAAAGACTTGGTTTTAAGTCCTTCTGCACCAAGAAATTAGGAGTTGCAAAATGAAAAGAATAGTATCTTTATTAACATTAATGTTTTTAGTTGCATCCGTTGCATATGCGGATAAACCTTTACAATTTATATTTTCAGAAGATGTAAGTTATGACGATAATATTTATTCGACTAAGGATGATAAAAAATCTTCAGCAATAAGTTCGTCTCAATTGTTTGCAAAATATTCAAGTAATATTCCGAATTCAGGGTTGAAAATCGGTGCAAATGCAAACATCGGCTATAATGCGTATTCTGAAGAACCCGCAAAAAATGATTATATGAATGCAGGTGCGGGTTTTAATATTGGAAATAGTAAATTTTCTTTAGATGAGAAATTTTTGTATACCGCAGATCCTGCTACATCGGAATTAACTGAAAGAGCAAAAAGAATGAACAATATTGCATCGTTTAGATTTAAAACATCTTTGGAAAAAATGTTTTCAATCGGATTTGTAGTATCTGATATTTTTGATAAGTATATAGATGATGAATATAAAAGTTTAAACAAGAATCGTATAAATGCAGGAGCTCAGTTATATTATAATGTATCACCTAAAACATCTTTCTATTTTGCATATTTGTTCTCTAATATAAGATATGAAGATAATGAAAATTATAATTCTAACGGTAACAGTTTTAGTTTAGGTGTAAATGGTAACGTTACTAAAAAAATAAAAGGAACAGCACAAGTTTCTTATGATACCAGAAGTTATGATAAAGATGTTGAAGGTATGGATAATAACTTTGGTATATTCGGATATTTGCTTTCTTTAACATATGAACCTACAACAAAGGATTCTATCCTTTTAAAGGGTGAAAGAAAAATGGAAGAATCTACTTTTGCTAATAACAGATATTATATATCAACAGAAGTTGGTTTGGAATATAAACATAAAATACAACAAAAGTGGACACTCGGTTTGTTAGCATCTTATGAAAATATCGGTTATCCGGAAACTGTTGACGGACTTAACAGAACAGATGATTTGATAAAGGTAAGACCTTCAATAGAATATAAATTTAAAGATTATTTATTTGCAGGTGTTTGGTACCAATTTAAGAATAAAGCATCAAATTATGATGTAGTTGAATATTCTGACAATAAAGTTGGTATACAAATGAAATTGTGCTTCTAAAAATTTAGTTTGTTTTTGTAGAGACTTAATATAAGATTTTTTAAGTTGTTTGCAGATTTTCTAAACTTTTTACCTTCGAGGGATATAGGATCTTCTATATCTCTCGTTTTATTTGATACGAATTGTTCCAATACATATACTTTATCTGAATATTCGGAGTATTTGTCGGTAATTTCGTCGTATTGTTGCTTTGTCATAACAAAAATAAAATCGCTTGAAGCAATATCTTGTCTGCTATATTGAGTTGGAGTGTGACTTTTATAGATAATGTTATTTTCTAATAAAAAATCTTTTATTTTTGACGGGACAGTAAGATAATCCAAAGCATAAGTTCCTCTGGATATAACTTCAATATCGGTTCTATTGTCTTTTTGTAAAAGATATTTTAAAATTTCTTGTGAAATAAAACTTCTGCAAATATTGGCATGGCATATAAAACATATTTTCATAATATAAAGAATATATCAAATTTAAATTATAGTTTAAAGTGTTAATTTTTATTGTAAATAAATTTTATTTTTTATAAAATAAAAAGGCTATGAATATTATAAAAGATATAGATGAAATAGTTTCTTTAGCACTAAAAGAAGATTGTGCGTATAATGATGTTACATCCAAAAGCTTGAACTTGGAAGGTAAAACTGCGTCAGCTGTTTTAATAGCAAAGGGTGACGGAATTTTGTGCGGTGTTGATGCTTTTAAGCATGTGCTTCTAAGATTAAGTAAAAAGTTCAAATTTAAAGTATTAAAAAAAGATGCACAGACCGTAAAAAAAGGTGATATTATATTAACAGTTAAAGGTCCTGCAGCACCGTTACTTGCAGGTGAAAGAACGGCTTTAAACTTTATACAAAAACTTTCCGGTATAGCAACAACGACAAATCAATTTGTTAAGATAATAAAAGGTTCCAAAGCGGGAATATTTGATACAAGAAAAACTCTTCCCGGTTTTAGAAATGTGTCAAAATATGCCGTTAGATGCGGCGGCGGGAAAAACCATAGAATGAATTTGTCAGATATGGTTTTGATAAAAGATAATCATTTAGCCTTAATAGATGATTTAACTTTAAAAGTTAAAGAAATAAGAAAGAAATATAAAAAATTAAAAGTTCTTATAGAATGCGAACACGAACAACATGTCAGAAATGCTATAGCTGCAAAAGCAGATATTATAATGCTCGATAACATGAAACAGAAAGATTTGGTAAAAATGGTAAAACTTATAAGATCAAGTTCCACATCTACATATAAACCGTTAATAGAAATTTCCGGCGGAGTAAATTTTAAAACCATAAAAAATTATGCAAAGCTCGGAATTGAAAGAATATCAATAGGAATGATTACTCATTCCGCACCATCATTGGATATTTCTTTGGAAGTAGATGTCCATAAATAGTATCGGAAATAAACATGCCACATTTTTATGTTAATCCAAAAGATATAAAAGACAAAAGTTTTGTTATAGAAAACGAACAGTTTCATTATTTATCAATAGTTAGAAGATTTTCCGCAGGTGATGAAATAAATATTTTTGACGGTTTAGGTAATTCTTATAAAGCAAGAATAGATAGTATAGACAGAGCAAGTATGAAGGGGACAATATTGTCTTCAAAAACTTTTGTTTTACCGAAAGTAAACATTTCGTTGTATACCGCCATACCGAAAGGCGAAAGATTCGATTGGCTTATAGAAAAAGCGGGAGAAATAGGTGTATCAAAAATTGTTCCCGTAATTTATTTAAGAAGTGTGGTAAAAGAATTATCCGAAAATAAAATTGAAAGATACAAAAAAATATCAATATCGGCGAGTTCTCAAAGTTGGCGAGCGGATATTATGCCTATAGATAAACCTGTAAAGTTTAATGAAGCAGCGGAAAAAGTATCAAAAGAAAAAGATACATTAAATGTTTTACCTTGGGAAAGTGAAGAAAATAAAAATATTTTAAGTTTATTAAATGAAAATACAGATATAAAAAATATAAATATTTTTGTCGGTCCGGAAGGCGGGTTCGATAAAACGGAAATAGATGTTGCATTAAAAAATAATTTTAAGACAGTAACTTTAGGTAAAAATATTTTAAGAGTTGAAACGGCTGCAATAGTTGCTTCAAGCATTGTGACATCGGTTTATAATGTATAACCATGAAAAATTTATTTATCTATACGTTTGGATGTAAGATCAATCAATACGAAAGTCAAATAATAAGAGAAAAATATTGTTTGAAAGATTTCGCATACGTCGATAATTTCGAACAGGCAGATACCATTATAATAAACTCTTGTTCCGTTACCGCACATGCAGATAAACAATGTGAACAGATAATAAAAAAGTTTCATACAAAAAATGAAAAAGCAAGAATTGTTTTAACAGGTTGTTTTGCTAAAGTCGCAAAAGAAAAGATATTACAAAAATTTCCTTTTATTGAAATTTTAATGAAAGAGGAAATTTTAAAAGATAGTGAACAACGAATAAAAACTTTCGATAACCATTCGAGAGCATTTATAAAAATCCAAGATGGTTGTAACAGTTTTTGTTCTTATTGCATAGTTCCGTATGCAAGAAATATTATGTGGTCAAAGCCGGCAGATAAAATAATCGAAGAAATAAATAATTTGACAGATATCGGTTACAGTGAAATAGTTCTTACCGGAATACATATAGGTAAATATGATAAAGGAATATCTTATCTTTTATCTCATATATATAAAAATATAAATAAACTTTTTAGAATAAGATTGTCTTCAATAGAAGTTAATGAAATAACAGATGAACTTATAGATATAATGAAAAATGAAAAAGAAAGATTTTGTCATCACTTACATATTCCTATACAATCAGCTTCGGATACTGTTTTGAGAGATATGAACAGAAAATATTTATCTAAAGATTTTTTAAATAAAATGAATTTACTGAAACAAAATTTTAACGATATATCTGTAACAACAGATGTTATATGCGGGTTTCCTACCGAAACCGATAAAGATTTCGATATAACATACAACTTTTTAAAAGATAATGAATTTGCAAGATTACACGTGTTTCCTTTTTCGCCAAGACAGGGAACAAAAGCATATTCTTTAAAACAAGTTTATAAAAACGGGCAATCAAAAATAAGAACGGATAAACTTTTAAATTTAAGTAAAGAGTTGGAACAAAACTATTTTAACAGATTTTTAGGCACTACAAGAAAAGCGGTTTCTTTAAGGGGAAATAAGGCCTTAACGGACAATTATTTAACAATAGAAAATATAGAAAAGCATAATGGTATATTTGAGGTAGAAATAAGATAGGAGTTCTATTATGATAAAATTATTAATACACGGTACAGGGAGTATAGGTAAACTTGTATATTCTGAAATGTTAAACGATGACAGATATGAGGTTGTTGCTTTTGTTTGTGACGATAAATGGTTTTCTTCGAATGAATTTTTAGGTAAACCTTTGTATAAAGCATCTGAAATAGAAAAACATTTTCCGCCCAAATCAATAAAAGTAATTTCAACGGGACTTTATTCTTCTTTAAGAGAAAGATACAATTCTTATTTGGAAATGAAGAAAAAAGGTTATGAGTTTATTAACTATATAAGTAAAAATGCTGTTGTTCGACCTGATATCGTAATAGGGGAAAACAATATAATCTGTGCGGGAGCTTATTTAGATTTTTTTGGTAAGCTCGGCAACTGTAATATTATCAGACCAAATGCATATATAGGACACAATTTCGATATAAAAAACGGCATTTATATTTCACCGGGATGCAATATGGCAGGTCATTCCTGTATAAAAGATTTATCTTTTATAGGAATCGGTTCTACTATTCTTGGAAAACTTTGTATAGAAAATGAAACTTTGATAGGCGCCGGTTCATTGGTTACAAAAAATACGGAACCGTATTCAAAATATATCGGTTCTCCGGCAAAAAAAATTTCGGAACATAAAGATACGGGAGTTTTGTTATGAACAATGAAATTATAGTTAATTTTACACCAACAGGATTAATACCGACAAAAGAGCAAACGGAATATGTTCCGATAACTTGTAATGAAATAGTTGAAGATGTTTTAGCTGCTTATGAGGAAGGTATTACCACTGTTCATTTACATGCAAGACATGATGACGGCAGTTCTGCCTATGAAGCTGAAGTATATGCAAAAATAATAGAAAAAATAAGAAAATATACAAAAGAGCTTGTTATTTGTGTTTCTTTAAGCGGAAGAAATGTTACGGAATTTGAAAAAAGAGTTAGTCCTTTAAGTTTAACAGGTGATTTAAAACCGGACATGGGAAGTTTAACTTTAAGTTCTCTGAATTTTAATAAACAAGCAAGTATTAATGCCCCGCAAACAATAATCAATATGGCTGTTTTAATGAAAAAATTATCGATAAAACCGGAACTCGAAGTTTTTGATGTCGGCATGATTAATTATGCAAAGTACCTTAAGAAAAAAGGTTATATAAAGGAACCGTTTTATTTTAATTTAATATTGGGTAATATAGCTTGTGCTCAAGCGGATTTATTACATGCAGGCATGATGATTAACGATTTACCCGAAAACTCGTTTTTTACAATCGGCGGAATAGGGCAAAACCAATTAAAAATGAATTCTATAGGAATTTCTATCGGTGCAGGTGTCAGAGTAGGTATAGAAGACAATATTTGGTTTGATCAAAATAGGACAAAACTTGCAAAAAATATAGATTTAGTAAAAAGAATAAAAGTTATAGTCGAAGCTAATGAAAAGAAAATAATGAAACCTTCTGCATTTAGAACATTGTTAAACTTAAAAGAAGGTAATGGTAACTACGGAGAAAAATAAACAATATTAACAATTTGACAATAAAATTATATTTTTATAACATTTCTTTTGTGTTTATGTAGGAAAAAATAAGCAAGACTTATTTTAATATTAAATTGGAGGCAGTTAAAATGTCAGTAAAAGTTGCGATTAACGGATTCGGAAGAATCGGAAGATTAGCATTCAGACAAATGTTTGGTGCAAAAGGTTATGAAGTTGTTGCTATCAACGATTTGACAAGTCCTAAGATGTTGGCTCACTTGTTGAAGTATGATTCAGCACAAGGCGGATATTGCGGTAAATTCGGTGAAGAAGCAAAACATACAGTATCTTATAAAGAAGCTGTATTGGCTGAAGACGGAAAAACAGTTAAAGAATTCGGTTCAATAACTGTTGACGGAAAAGAAATTACAATCTATGCAATTCCTAAAGCAAATGAATTACCTTGGGGAAAATTAGGTGTTGATGTTGTTTTGGAATGTACAGGTTTCTATACATCAAAAGCAAAAGCACAAGCTCACATTGATGCAGGTGCAAAAAAAGTTGTTATCTCTGCTCCGGCAGGAAATGACTTACCTACAATCGTTTACAATGTAAACCACAAAATCTTGAAAAAAGAAGATAAAATCATATCAGCAGCTTCTTGTACAACAAACTGCTTAGCACCTATGACAAAAGCTTTGAATGATTATGCTCCTATACAATCCGGAATCATGACAACAGTTCATGCTTATACCGGAGACCAAATGATTCTTGATGGTCCGCAAAGAAAAGGTGATGTTCAAAGAGCAAGAGGCGGAGCAATAAACATTGTTCCTAACTCAACAGGTGCTGCAAAAGCTATCGGTTTAGTTATTCCTGAATTGAACGGAAAATTAATCGGTGCTGCACAAAGAGTTCCAACAGCAACAGGTTCAACAACAATTCTTCACGCAGTTGTTAAAGGAAAAGATGTTACCGTTGAAGGAATCAATGCAGCTATGAAAGCTCAAGCTAACGAATCATTCGGATATACAGAAGAAAAATTAGTTTCTTCAGATATTATCGGTATGAGATTCGGTTCATTGTTTGATGCTAACCAAACAATGGTTGCAAAAATCGATGACGATACATATCAAGTTCAAGTTGTTTCTTGGTACGATAACGAAAACAGCTATACAAGCCAAATGGTTAGAACAATTAAGTTTTTTGCAGAATTGAACTAATAAAATTGGTTTAGCTTAAATAGTCTTAATTTATATTGGGTTCAGTCTGATTATATTTAATTGGCTGAACCCAATCTTCATAAGAGGAGAATACAATGTTAAACAAAAAAACCGTAGATGATTTAAAAGACATTGCAGGAAAAAAAGTTTTGGTAAGATGTGATTTTAACGTTCCTTTAAAACAAGGCGTTATTCAAAACTATAAAAGAATAGATGCTGCTCTTCCTACAATAAAGAAATTGTTGGAACAAAAAGCAAAAGTTATTCTTTGCTCTCATATGGGAAAACCTAAAGGTGAACCGTTACCGGAACTTTCACTTGCTCCTGTAGCAGTTGCATTAAGTGAGAGATTAGGTGTAACCGTAAAATTTGCAGATGATCCTAAAGTTACAAGTAATTCAACAAAACAAATGGCAAAAGATTTGAAAGAAGGGGAAGTTTTACTTCTTCAAAATACAAGATATAGAAAAGAAGAAACAAAGTTGGAAAAAGATGAAACTGCAATAAAATTTGCAGAAGAACTTGCAGCACTTTGCGATAACGAAATATTTGTTAACGATGCATTCGGAACAGCTCACAGAGCACATTGTTCAAATGTTGGTGTTACAAAATTCGTTAAAGAATCTGCAGCAGGATACTTGGTAGAAAAAGAAATTAAGTTTTTAGGCGATGCATTAAATTCTCCCGTTAAACCTTTCTTGGCTATTTTGGGCGGTGCAAAAGTTTCCGATAAAATAAATGTTATCGAAAATCTTTTAGGTAAAGTAGATGCTATTATAATCGGCGGAGCAATGGCATACACATTCTTAAAAGCACAGGGATACAAAACAGGAAAATCTTTGGTCGAAGAAGATAAACTCGATTTAGCAAAAAGTTTATTGAAAAAAGCCGAAGATAAAGGTGTAAAATTCTTGTTACCTATAGATCATGTTATAGCAACAGCAGTAGACTTTGAAAAGAAAGAAGTTCCTGCCGGTGCAACTGTAAAAAATACCGACGGACTTGATATTGAAGACGGATTTATGGGAGTGGATGCAGGCCCTAAATCAATAGCAAAATTCAGTGAAATAGTAAAATCCGCAAAAACAATAGTTTGGAACGGACCGTTAGGAATATTCGAAGTTCCCGAATTTTCTAAAGGAACGGTTGAAATTGCAAAGTTAGTTGCTGAAGCAACAGATAAAGGTGCGATTTCCGTAGTCGGCGGAGGAGATTCCGTATCTGCAGTTAAAAAAGCAGGTGTAGATAAAAGAATTTCTCATGTGTCGACGGGCGGCGGTGCATCTTTGGAATTTTTGGAAGGTAAAGATTTGCCCGGTATAGCAGCCTTGCCAACAAAATAAAAATTTTATATAATCTTGTCCTGCATAATAATAAAAATTGTGCAGGACAAAAAAATACTTGCAAGAAAAAAATTTTTTTGATACAATACAATAATTATGATACTTTATTACATTATAGTAACATTACATTTTATAGTTTGTGCAGCATTGATTGTTATAGTTCTTCTCCAAGCAGGAAAGAGCGGCGGAATGGCCGGTATTTTCGGCGGCGGAGGATCTGATCAAATATTTAGTGCTCCAAGCGGAATGGCATTTATAAAAAAAGTTACTGTTGGTTGTGCTATAGTTTTTATGGTAACATCTCTTACATTAACTTTAATGTCTTCAAGAATGAGCATGAAGTCGGTTATTGATCAGGTTTCAAATATACCTATAGCTGCTGCTCAGCAGCCTGGTGAGTAATAGCAGGGGATTGCTGGGGTGGCGGAACTGGCATACGCGCACGCTTGAGGTGCGTGTCCTTAACCGGGTACGGGTTCAATTCCCGTCCCCAGCATATTAAAGGAAAAATGCGGGCATAGCTCAGTGGTAGAGCGTCTCGTTGCCAACGAGAATGTCGTGGGTTCAAGTCCCATTGCCCGCTCTTGAATATAAAATCAAAATTCAGTCTTCGGACTGAATTTTTTTTTGTCCAAATTAAGTGATAATATATACTTAATTTTTGTATAATATAGAATTAATATTAGAAAAAGGAATTTTGTATTGGATAAAAATATATTTGCAATAATTGTGAGTTATGAACCTAAAGATTCATTGATTAGGTTGTATAATTCTATAAAAGAGCAAGTTGACGAGATTGTTATTGTTGATAATAACAGTTGCAACAAAGACTCTGTGGAAATTTTAAAAAAATTGGAAAAAGATGTTTTTATAATACATAGTAAACAAAACTTAGGTATAGCTGCAGCTCTTAATCAAGGTCTAAAAATTGCTATTGATAAAAAATACAAATGGATTTTAACTTTAGATCAAGATAGTGAATTTTTACCTAATACATATAACTGCCTTTTAACATCTTATGAAACATTAAAAGATAGAGAAAAAACAATGATTATTGCTCCTAAAGCAATAGAAAGAGTGAGTGTAAATAAAAATATTTTATTAGATTCAAAAAATATTATATGGAATGATGCTGTATTAAATCTTACCTCTGGAAGTTTAATAAAAGCAGCAGCTTTTGATAAAGTTGGATTGTTTGATGATAAATTGTTTATAGAACAAGTAGATAACGATTTTTGTTATAGGTTAATAAGAAATAAATATAAAATAAAAATTGCTCAAAATATAAATTTTATTCAGGAAATAGGTAATGCAAAAAAAGTATGCGGTTGTATAGTTAGAAATCACAATTCGAAAAGAAAATATTATTTATCAAGAAATGTTACCATAATGTTAAAAAGATATTTTTTTGTATCACCTTACACTACAATAAGATACTTTTTGGGTGGAACGATTTTTAGTTGGTTAAAAGTTTTGTTGCTTGAAAAAGAGAAGGCAAAAAAAATAACATGTGGCTTTAAAGGGTTTATTGATGGTATTTTTAGTGCTTATAGGAATATAAAATGAAACATAAAAATATTGTAGTACTTGCGGATGCAGGAATTGGAGATTTTATTTGGGCAACATCTGCATTGTCGTTGATAAGACAATATGATGAAAATATTAAAATAACTTTAGTTACTTGTGATAAATATATCGAACTCATAGATAGCAGTTTAAAAATCAATGAGATAGTTACGACAAATAATAAATATCATGTAAACAAAAATTCTTTTGTAAGAATAGCTTATAAAATATTTTGGTCAATAAAAAATTTTAAATATTTTTATAAAAAAGATACCTGTTTAATTTTGGATATTTCAATGTTTTTTGCAATGACAGCAAAGTTTTTATATAGAATAAAAAACATTGTAGGTCCTGATAACTTTTCTTTCGGATATAATATAACTAATGAATCTTCCAAATTTTATACTAAAATAGTTAAAATGCCAAAAGATTCCGACAGAACATCTTATATGATGAGATATCAAATGATTACAAGAACAGTGTTTCCTACACATAATTTGTGTTTGCCTATTGTGCCGAATACAGAATACTTAAAAAACAAGATGTTAAATTTAATCAACAAAACAAATAAACTTAAAATTGTTATTTCTCCATGTGGCTCGGTTCCGTGGAGAAAATTTGATATAACTTTTATTCAAGATATAATATTAAAATTAAACAAATTGTATAATATAACTTTTTTTATCGTTGGTAACTCTAAACAAGAAAAAGAATATGCTTTTACAATATTAAATTTATTGAAAAGTAACAATATCGATATTAGAAATTTTGTGGGGAAAACTTCATTGTTGGAATTAAAAGAAATGTTTAATAATATGGATTTGTTATTAACTGTTGATACAGGAATATGTCATATTGCTGCAACGACAAAGATACCTATAATATCTGTATATGGTGCAACTTTACCTGAAAATTCAGGAGCAATCAGTTCTAAAGTTGTGCAATTATGTTCTTATAGGGAATGTTCACCTTGTTCATTTAAAACTATAACACAAAATTTTGTTTGTAAAAATCCGTTATGCATACAAGATATAACCTCTGAAATAGTAATTGAAAAAGTAAAAGAGATTCTAAATGAAAAATAATAAATTAAAAAAAGTGTGTGTTTTTACATGTTGCGGAATAGGCGATTTTATTTGGGCAACATCTGCAATATCATTAATTAAAAATTATGATGCAAACATAAATCTTACACTAATAACTTTTGATTCATATAAATCTATAATAGATGATAAGTTAAAGATAGATAATGTTTTGTTTACAAGTTATAAATATTTCTTTCATAGCAACAAATTAATAAGATATGTGTATAAGTTTTATTGGTTGCTAAAATTGTTTTTCTATCTACATAAAGTTGATATGTTAATTTGTTTAGATACTCATACTTTGTTTACAAAATTTGCAAAATATATTTATCGAATAAAAGAAATCGTTGGTGCTAATACTTTAAAATTTGGCTATAACACACCGAATAAAGATGCTGCATATTATACAAAACAAATTGTTATGCCAAGGGATGGTGATAGAAATCATTGTATGATGAGGTATCAACAGATTATTAGAACAATTTTCCAGAATTATAATTTATCAATACCGATTCTACCCAATACAGATAATTTATCAGACAAAATAAAAGAAAAATTTTTAGCAAATACAAATAGATATAAAATTGCTTTATGTACAATAGGAACTTCTTTAAGGAGAACTTTACCGATTGATTATACTATAAAACTTTTTAAAGAATTGGAACAAATTAAAGATACAACTTTTTTTATTGTTGGGAATACAGATAAACAAAAAAAAGAAGCTGATTACTTAAAAATAAAATTTCCTGATATGGATATAAAAAATGTTTGTTGTAAAACAACTTTATTAGAATTAAAAGAATTGCTAAAAAATATGGACTTATTAATATCGGTTGATACGGGAGTTGTTCATTTAGCTGCAGTTAATAATATTCCTACAATAACTTTTTATAGTATTGCATTGCCTGAACATTCAGGTGCAATTAGTCATAATTTTAATGGAATATGTTCTTTGCAAAAATGTGTTCCATGTTTTTATAATGCTGAAATTAACAGACAGGTATGTAAAAATCCAAAATGTATTACAGATGTAAATATTGAAGATATATTAAAAGGAATTAAAAAAATTTTAAGCTATAAAAAATAAAGAAGTTTTATATACACTTACTTAATCATTAAAAATTTTATTATATGTTTGATCGGTATTGAAATAGAATTATATATTAATTTCCTTATACTGTAAAATAGAAATCTGTGAAGAAAATATTCCAATTTTACATTTTCGGAATTACAAATTTTATATGCAAATTTTATGTTTCCTTCTCTTGTCGTTTTGTCCTTTATATTAAATGCATTTGCAATAATATATTTTGCTAAATATTCTAAAGATGGTTTTGATAAATTTTTTAGAATATTGTTGTTTTTTTGTAATATAATTTTTAATCTTTCAAGTTGCTTTTCATGATTAGATGTAATGGAATCTTCCTGACCATAACAATCCACTAAAGCATTATTCATACAATAAACAGAATAGCCTTTTTCCAACAATCTCATCATAAGTTCAAAATCCTCTTGACCTAAAAGATTACTGTCAAATTTATTATTAAAAAAGACATCTCTTTTCCCAAACAATGTTTGCGCACTTATTCCCATTGTTGTTTGATTCTTAGCTAAGAAACCTTCTTTAAAATGTTTAGGTGCTATTCTTTTTCTTAAATTTCCGAATGTAAAGCACTTGCAGAAAACAATATCGGTATTGTTTTCTGCAAGTGCTTTAATTTGTTTTTCCAGCTTGTTCGTATGCCAAACATCATCACTATCTTGGAAAGCAATATACTTTCCTCTCGCAAGATTAATACCGTTGTTTCTTGCTGCACAGCAGCCTTTGTTTTCTTGCTTTACATATATAACCCTTTCATCATTTATTGAATCTATGACTTCTTTGGTATTATCAGTAGAGCCATCATCGACTATTATAAGTTCTAAATTAGTATAAGTTTGATTTAAAACACTCTCTGCAGATCTTTTTATAAGACTTGCTCTGTTATATGTCGGGATAATTACAGAAATTAAAGGTATGTCATTCATAGTTTTTTATTCCCTTATTGATTATAAAAATTCTTTATGAACTTATGTATTTGTTTTGAAATCTTATCCATCTCTTGCTTGCCGAGAGCGGGGAAAATTCCCACCCAAAAAGAATTGTTCATAATATATTCTGTATTAGGTAATAATTTATATTGTTTTTCGGTTAATTTATTTGATTGTAATAAAGTTGATTTGCCTATTCTTATTTGAATTTTGTTTTCCGTCATCATAGGTTGTCTTAGAATATTTCCTGCAAAAAGTTGTCTTGTTCCTATGCCGTTTTGTTCCAAATATTCAACAAGTTTTTGTTTTGTAAATTTGTTGTTTTGTTTTATAGTTAACAAAAATCCGAACCAAGCAGGATTTGAATTTTTTTCTTTTTGGGGAAATATAAAATAATCTTTTAAATCTTGTAATTTGCTCATCAAATAAGTGAAATTAATTGCTCTTTTGTTTAAAAATTCAGGAAGCTTTTTTAGTTGGCTTACACCTATAGCAGCCTGAAAATCAGTAGTTTTAAAGTTGTAACCTATATGGGAATAAGTATATTTGTGATCATATCCTAAAGGTAAATTTCCGAGTTTCATAGAAAATCTTTTTTTGCAATTATTGTCTTGTCCGGGTTTACAGCAACAATCTCTGCCCCAATCTCTAAAAGACATAAGTATTTTATATAGTTGAGAATCGTTTGTTACAACAGCTCCACCTTCGCCCGTAGTTATATGATGTGCGGGATAAAAACTGAAAGTTCCTATATGTCCTATGGTTCCTGTTTTTTTGTTTTTATACGTGGCACCTAAAGCATCGCAACTATCTTCTATAAGCCACAAATTATATTTTTTACATATTTTTAAAATTTTGTCTAAATTAAAAGGGTTTCCTAAAGTGTGAGCAACAAATATTGCTTTAGTTTTTTTTGTTATTGCTTCTTCGATTTTCGTTTCATCAATGTTACAAGTTTCTAATTTGCAATCAATAAATACAGGAATAAAGCCTAATTGTATTATTGGATTTACAGTTGTAGGAAAACTTGTGGCAACAGTTATAATCTCATCACCTTTTTCTATCCTTCTTTTGCCGAGTTTGTAAGAAGTTAATGCGGATAGAGCCAAAAGGTTTACGCTTGAACCTGAGTTTACGAAAAGAGCATGTTTTATGTTTAAAAATGTTGCTAATTTCTTTTCGAATTCATCATTGAATCTGCCCGATGTAAGCCACATATCAAGGGAAGCATCTATTAAATTACATAAATCTTTTTCGTCCAAGACTTTCCCGGAAGCAGGAATATAATTTTTGAAATTATATTGGCTTTTCTTTGATTTAAAGTATAATTTTGCAGTTTTTTTTACTGCATTTCTTAAATTGTCAGACATTGTATATTACCCTTCCATAAAATCTTTTATTTGTTCAATACAAACTTTTCTAATGTCTTTCTTTTGTTGATATGCTTTTGTCCAATCTGTAATTTTGTCTAAAGCAATATTTGTGTTCCATCTTTGTTTTAAGCCTAATTCTTTTTTTGCTTTAGATATGTCAAGTTTTAAACATTGTGTTTCATGGAAAAGTTTTGTCTTGCCTGTTATATATTTAACTTTACCGAATTTTTTGCATAGACTTGTGACAATTTGTTCTACTGTTTTTGCTTCATCGTTTTCCGGACCAAAATTCCAAGCGGTTGCAAATTCTTTTTTACCTTTTAACAATTTTGCACCAAGCAATAAATAACATTTTAACGGCTCTAAAACATGTTGCCATGGCCTTATTGATTTGGGGTTTCTTACAACAGGTTTTTTATTTGCAAGTATTGCTTTTATAACGTCGGGAACTAATCTGTCTTTTGCAAAATCTCCGCCACCTATTGAATTTCCGGATCGTGCCGATGCTATTAATGTTTTATGAGTTTTGCCGTAATCTTTTATGTTAAAAAAAGAATCTCTGTAAGAAGAAATAATTATTTCACAAGCCGCTTTTGAAGCACTATAAGGATCGTATCCTCCAAGAGAATCGGTTTCCTTAAAAGGTTTTCCTGTTTCATTGTTTAAATAAACTTTATCGGTTGTAATTGCAACTACGGCTTTAACAACTTTAGTTCCCTTAATTGCTTCAAAAATAGTTGATGTTCCTATAATATTTGTATTTAATGTATTTAATGTTTCTTTATAAGATTGGCTAACAACAGCTTGTGCGGCTAAATGAAATATTATTTCCGGTTTGTATTTTTCTATTACGGATTTTAATTTTTTTAAATCTTTGATATCTCCTCTAATATCGGTACATTTGGGTTTTGTTAATTCAAATAAAGAAGGTTTTGTAGGAATATCAATAGAATAACCTATAATTTTTGCACCTAACATTTCTAACCATAAACATAACCAAGTTCCTTTAAAACCGGTATGGCCGGTGACAAGAACAGTTTTGTTAGAGAAAAAATTTAAGCTTGATGATAAATTTCTTTTCATAGTTTTCTTTTTAAAAAGACTATTTTTAACATATTATATCTAAAAAAATATAATAGAACAATAAAACTTTACTTTTAATTGCATTTTTATGATTTCAAATATAAAATATAACAATGAATAAAAACTTTTATGATAAAATTTTCATCGTACTAAATAAACAACAAGTTTTTTCTTTTGAAGATATACAAAATTTTCAAAAGAAAATAACCGATGAATTTGTAAAAGAAAAATGTGTAGATTATTACGGATGGTTCAAAAATAATTACAGCAGTTTGGAATATTTTTATAACCTATTGGAAGATGAAAAAGAAAAACAATTGTATTTAAAAATGATTGTTTCAAAACTTTTGGGTCCCGTATATGCAACGGAACAAGAGAAAGAAAAATATATTCACTCGAGAGATATTTTTGACAGCTTATTGGTAGATAATTCAATAAAACAACTAAAATCAGTTACAAGAAAATTAAAATTTTATAATTTGTCAAAACTCGGTTACGATATAAAATTATATGGAGCAAGAGCATTGCTCGATAAACTTGTAATCCATAACCAATATTCCTATAAAGATTGTAAAATTGAAAAAGGTGATTTTGTTATAGATGCGGGCGGTTGTTGGGGAGACACTTCATTAATATTTTCTTCAATAGTTGGTGATGAGGGAAAAATTTTCACATTTGAATTTTTCGATGATAATTTGAATGTACTTAAAGAAAATTTTTCTCATAACAAAAATCTTTCCAAAAATATTATTTTAGCGGAACAACCGCTATACAATAAATCAAACGAAATTCTTTACTTAAACCATGCTTGTGCCGATATTACGACATTAACGGAAACAAAAAATAATTTGCAGCAATATAAAACAATATCGATTGACGATTATATTGAAAACAACAAAATAGAAAAAATAGATTTTATTAAAATGGATATAGAAGGTTGTGAACTAAAAGCTTTGCATGGTGCAACAAACACATTAAAAAAATATAAACCGAAACTTGCAATAGCTGCTTACCATAAATACGAAGATTATTACGAAATACCGAAATTCTTAAATGAATTAAATGTAGGATATAAATTTTATTTTGCAAACTATACTTTAGGTTTTACGGATACTGTTATATATGTTAAATAAATTTGCTATAATATAAAAATGTTATTGAATTTTGAAGATATTAGAAAAAACGAAGAACTTTTAACATACTTGAAATATGCCGATAGTTATTTTGAGAGTATCGGATATAAAGAGCATGGCTTACCTCATGCTATGTTTACGGCTGAAAGAGCAGCGGATGTTTTAAGACAGCTCGGACATACTGTAAGAATACAAGAACTTGCAAAGATTGCGGGTTTTTTGCACGATATAGGTAACATTGTAGGAAGAACCGATCATGCACAAAGCGGTTCTGTTATAGCAATGCATATTTTAAGCAAAATGGATATTTCAGAAGAAAGATATAATAGTGATATTTTTGAAATTTTCGGTGCTATAGGTAGTCATGAAGATAAAAATATGACACCTCCAACCGAAATAGCGGCAGCTGTTGTTTTAGGTGATAAAACAGATGTAAGATGTCAAAGGTTAAGAAATGAAAAAGAAATATTTAAAGATGTTCATTCCAAAGTTATAGCCGCTTGTAATAATACCAAATTGGAAGTAAACAAAGAGAAGAAAGAAATTTCATTAAGTTTGGATATTGATACAAATATCTGCTCTATAATGGAATATTTTGAAATTTTCACACAAAGAACTATATATTGCAGCAAAGCTTGTAGTGTTTTAAATTGTGATTTTTCTTTATATATCAACGGGGATAGGTTCTTATAATGCAATGCGGTTCATTTCAGTTGTTAAAAAAATCAAGCCAATGCAGTGCAAGACTCGGTAAATTATACACGACAAGAGGTATAATAGATACGCCTGTTTTTATGCCGGTAGGTACTCAAGGTTCCGTAAAATCTGTTTCCACAGAACAATTAATAGAATCAAAAGCACAAATAATACTTGCAAATTCTTATCACATATATTTAAGACCAGGGCTTGAAATAATAAAAAAAGCAGGCGGGATACAAAAATTTAATTCTTGGAACAGACCTATGCTTACGGATTCCGGTGGGTTCCAAATTTTTTCTCTTAATGATTTCAGAAAAATAAAAGAAGAAGGTGCGGAATTTAAATCTCATATAGACGGTTCAAAACATTTTATATCACCGGAAATATCAATGCAGATACAAAAAACTATTGGAGCTGATATTATAATGTGTTTTGATGAATGTACTCCGTATCCTTCAACTTATGAGTATGCAAAAAATTCCATGCTTATGAGTTTGAATTGGGCAAAAAGATGTAAAACGGAATTTTACAAAGATGATGCATGTAATACACAGGCATTATTCGGTATTGTTCAAGGTTCTGTTTATAAAGATTTAAGAAAAGAAAGTGCTTTAAGAATGCAGGATATAGATTTTGTCGGATATGCTATAGGCGGAGTGTCGGTAGGAGAATCGAAAGAAGAAATGTTGGATGTTATAGAAAATACGGTTCCATTCTTACCGGAAAACAAGGCAAGATATCTTATGGGAGTAGGAATGCCGGAAGATATTTGGGACGGAATTGAAAGAGGAATAGATATGTTTGATTGTGTAATTCCTACAAGAAACGGAAGAAACGGGCAGGCATTTACAACTTACGGTAAAATAAATATAAAAAACGGTGAATATAAAGATAAATTCGAACCGTTGGATCCTGAATGCGATTGTCAAACTTGTAAAGGATACACTAAGGCATATTTAAACCATTTGTTTCGTTCGCAAGAGATATTAGCACTTACTTTGTTGTCTTTACATAATATTAATTTTATGTTAAAATTAACGGATAAAATTAGAAAAGCTTTGGTAGAAGATACTTTTTTGGAAACTAAACAAGAATTCTTCAGAAAATATTATTCAAATAAAAAATCCAACAGCTGAAATATGGAGTTAGAAAGATGTTAAAATTTAATGTTTTGGTGTTAGTGAGTTTATTTTTATCTCAAAATATATATGCAGACGGTACGACGGCACCTGCAGCATCACCCGCCGGAGCTTTCGGTGGTTTAATGCCGTTATTAATAATATTTGTTTTTTTCTACTTATTTTTAATAAGACCGCAACAAAAGCAGAGAAAAGAACTAGAAAGACAAATAAATGCTATAAAAAAAGATGATACAATACTTACTTCCGGTGGAATATACGCAAGAGTTATTGCTGTAAAAGAACAAGATGTTGAAGCTGAGATTTCACATAATGTCAGAGTAAAAATTGCTAAATCGGCTATTGTAAGTGTTATAGATAATAATAAACCTGTTACTCCGGAAATAATTAAAAAGTAGATGAATACAACAGAACTTAAATTTTCAACTGTAATGCTTGAAGATGTTAAAGCCAATGAAATGGTAAATAGTTTTATTCAGGCTGCGAATGATTATTTAGGAGCAATAGGGTATACGGAACACGGATACAGACATGTAAGTTTGGTATCTTCTGTTGCCGAAAGTATTTTAGTTTCTTTGGGATATCCGAAAAGATTACAGGAACTTGCTGCAATAGCAGGGTATGTTCATGATATAGGTAATGTTATTAACAGACAAGATCATGGTCAGTCGGCAGCACTTATATCCATGAGTATACTAAGGTATATGGGCTTTACTCCGGATGAGGTTTCGTTGATAGTTTCCGCGGTAGGAAATCACGAAGAAGAAATAGGGGATCCCGTAAATCCCGTTGCTGCGGCATTAATACTTGCGGATAAGTCTGATGTGCATAAAACAAGAGTAAGAAATATGAATATTATTTCTACGGATATACACGACAGAGTAAATTTTGCCGTTGACAGATCTTTTTTGAAAGTAAATAAAGAAACAAGAATAATATCTTTGAATTTGAATATTGATACAAAAGTTGCTCAAGTAATTGAGTACTTTGAAATATTTATGTCCAGAATGGACATGTGCAGAAGAGCAGCAAAATTTTTAGATTGTAAGTTTGAATTAATAATAAATGAGAGGAAATTACTTTAATGAACAAACTTGGATTCAGAACAGTAGTTACAGCGTTGTTAATCATTCTTTCGGGGTATTTTTTGTTTCCTACCTTTGAATGGTATAGAATGAGTGACGATGAAAAAGCAAAAGCAGAAAAATCAAAAGATCCGATTATCAGTAAGACATTGAATTTAGGTCTTGATTTAAGAGGCGGCACACATCTTTTATTAGAAGTTGATGCTTCTAAATTAGATGAGACGGTTAGCGTAAAAGATGCAGTTGACAGAGCAGTAGAAGTTATAAGAAACAGAATAGATCAGTTCGGTGTTGCAGAACCTTTGATTGCAAAACAAGGTGACAGATGGATAGTGGTTCAGCTCCCGGGTATAAAAGATCCTGCCAGAGCAAAAGAACTTATCGGAAAAACAGCATTGTTGGAATTTTGCTTGGTTAGTACCGATAATGATGCATTAAACAAAATTCAAGATAAAATGAGAGAAAAAGATTTATCTAAAGCGGAAGAAGCTTTAAACGATGAAGAAATAAAAGCTTTAATCCCTGAAGGATATTTCATTGCAGACAGTAAAGAAGACAGCAGAGTATATTTATTGAAAGAAGCTTCTCTCACCGGTGCATACCTTGTAAATGCAAAAGTTGAACTTGCTACCGGAGGATTCGGTTATCCTCATGTATCATTGGAATTTAATAAAGACGGCGGAAAAATATTTGCAGATGTTACAGGTGCAAATATAGATAGAAATTTAGCAATTGTTCTTGATGGTATAGTTCAGTCTGCTCCCGTTATCAGATCGAGAATTCCTGACGGAAGAGCAATAATTGAAGGAAACTTCAATGCAGATGATGCAAAATTGTTGGCTACCGTTTTAAGAGCCGGTGCTTTGCCTGCTCCGGTTAGAATAATAGAAGAAAGAACTGTAGGACCAAGCCTTGGTGATGACTCAATTAAAAAAGGTTTTACATCAGCACTGATAGGTGTTGGTATTGTTTTGTTGTTTATGCTTATATATTATGGTTTCTCCGGATTAATTGCAGATATCGCATTGTGCTTGAATTTCTTTATACTTATGGGAATAATGTCTTATTTCCAATTCACATTAACATTGCCCGGTATCGCAGGTATTGCATTAACACTTGCAATGGCGGTCGATGCAAATGTTCTTATATTGGAAAGAATAAGAGAGGAACTGAATATCGGTAAGACGGCACGAGTTGCTGTTGATGCTGGTTACGATAAAGCTTTTGTTACTATTTTTGATTCAAACGTAACTACATTAATAGCTGCAGTATTTTTGTTTCAATTCGGAACGGGACCTATAAAAGGTTTTGCCGTTACATTAACAATAGGTTTGTGCATCAGTATGTTTACGGCTATTGTTGTTACGAAATTAATATACGATTTCTTGTTTAAAGAAAGTTTTATAAATAAAATAAAATTATAATAATTGGAGGCATACTGTGCAATTTTTTAAGACACCTAAGATAGATTTTATAGGTAAAAGATATTTAGCATTTACAATATCGATAATATTGATAATTGTTGGTATTTGTGCCATAGCAATTAAAGGACCTAACTATGGTATAGATTTCAGTGGTGGTATTTTAATGCAATTTTCATTTGATAAAGAAATTCAAATGGATGTTATAAGACAAGGCTTATCTTCACAGGAAGGTTTAAATTTTGAATTGCAGTCAACAGGAAAAAACGGAATAATAATAAGAGTTAAGAAAACAGAACAATCTCAAGATGAAATGGCAAAGAATATATTGTCTGTATTGCAATCTAAATATTCCGATTCTCAAATAACAACGGACAGAGTAGAATATGTAGGTCCTGCAGTCGGTAAACATTTAACTAAACAAGCAATGTATGCTTTCAGTTTTGTGTTTATAGGTATTATTGTTTATGTTGCTTTCAGATTTAAATCCGCATTGTGGGGTGTTGTCGGAGTTCTTGCTTTGATTCACGATGCATTCATTACATTCGGTTTGATGGTTTTAATGGATAAGCAAATAGATTTAACGTTGGTTGCAGCACTTTTAACTATTGTCGGTTATTCTATTAACAACACAATTGTTTTGTTTGATAGAATAAGGGAAAACTTAAGACTTATAGCAAAAGAAACATTTGCAACCACAATAAACATAAGTATCAATGGTGTTTTAGGCAGAAGTGTTATTACATCATTGACCGTTGCTTTTGTTTCTTTGATTATATTGTTCTTAGGTGGGGAAGTTATAAGCGATTTCGGTTTGGCATTGTTTTTAGGTAATATTATAGGTTTCTTCTCCAGTGTATTTGTATGTGCACCTTTAACATATGAATGGGAAAAGAGAAAAAGAGACAGATTTAAAAAGAATATGGGAAAAAAATAAGTTTTGATATACACTTTGAAATAATATTAGCTGAGAGGTTTTAGGTTAAAAATACTCAATATAATACCGAAAATTTCTCAGCTAAAATTTTTATAGAATTAAAATAAGGTTTTTCATCATGAGAAAGATAAAAAATTTTAAAATCAGTATAAGAACAAGAGAAATATCAAGAATTATAAGAAAACTACTTAATATGGAAGAACTACCGATAGAAGTTGAAGAAGCTGTTCAAAAATCTTGTTTTGTTTGTGAAAAAGTCATAAAACCGGCAGTGGTTTACGATACGTTTTCCAAGGAAACAATGGTTTTTCCGATTGAGTTTGAAGCTCCGGAAAAATGGATAGCCGTAAGTCCTTATATTTTGACTATAGGCAATGTGTTGCAGGAAGAATATAATAAAAATAAAGAGCTCTTTGGAGAGTATGGTGTTCAAATTGTATCAGCAATTTCGGCAGACGCTTTAGATCAGTCGCGAAACTTTGTTCAAAAATTGTTGGCATCGGAAGCAAGTGATGAAAATTGTGAATTGTCCAGGAATATTGAACTTCCTAAACAATATAATCAAGAAATTGTAAATTTTCTTCCGGTAGATAAAATAAATTTGTCTTTAGATGATGACGGAAACTTTGTTCCGACAAATTCTATGTCAGGTTTATATTATTGGATTCCTCTAAAAAAGAAAGGCAGAAAATAAAATTATTATGAAATCTATAAAAGAAATAATAATAAAATTAAAAACGATTTATAACAAAAAACAACAGATAAAATTTGCTTTTTTATTTGCGTTGATAGCAGTTTCCGGTTTTTTGGAACTTATAGGAATATCGTTGATTTTACCATTCATAAATATTGTTATTAATCCTGAAATAATAATGACTAATAAATATCTGTTTTTTGTTTATAATTTGTTTCATATAAGCAATACTACAAATTTTTTGATTTTTTTAGCATTTGTTTTAATTGCGGTATATATATTAAAAAATCTATATATGTTGATTGTTTATTATTTCCAATATAAAATATTATATAATGCTCAAAAAGATATTTCTTTACAACTAATAAAATTCTATATAAATCAACCGTATTCTTATCATTTGAATATAAATACTTCTGAAATGGTTAGGATAGTTACACAGGACACAACTCGATGCTCTGATTTTTTAACAAATACATTCTTTTTATTATCTGAATTTATTGTTTTATTGTTGGTTACAAGTTTTCTTTTTTATATTAATAAAATAGTTACAATAGTTTTAGTTATTTTATTTGTTTTTATATTTTTTGGAATATTTAAAGTTTTAAAACCAAGATTAAAAGTTTTTGCAAAAAATAATCAAAAATATCATAGCGGAATGATTAAATGGATACAACAATCTTTGGGAGCAATTAAAGATATAAAGATTTTGCAAAAAGAGCAATTTTTTATAAATAAATATTATGATAGTTCCGTTCAATATGCATCTGCGCAAAAGCACTACCGTTTTTTAGAACAGTTTCCCAGATTATTGATAGAGTCTTTTGTTGTATCGGTTATTCTTTTCGTTATAATATGTTTGTTGTATAGGGGAATAGATGCGTCTACAATAATAATTCAAATGGCTGTTTTTGCTATGGCGGCATTTAGATTAATGCCTTCAATGAATAGAATGCAGGTTGCAGTAAATGCTTTAATGTATTTTATGCCATCAATAAATGTTGTTTACAGAGATTTGAAAAATACGAGAGTTGTTGGGTATTTAAAGCAAGATGAAAATAAAAAAATAAATATTGAAAAAGGTATTTGTATTAACAATATATCCTATAAATATCCTAACACCGAAAAGTATATTTTTAAAGATATTTCTTTTAATATACAAAAAGGAAGGTCTGTAGGATTTGAAGGCCCGACGGGTGCAGGGAAAACAACGATAGTGGATGTTATTTTAGGTTTACTTAATCCTACAGATGGTTCAATAACAGTAGATAATGTTAATGTTCATAAAAATAAAAGCAACTGGTTTTCAAAAATAGGATATGTTCCGCAGTTTATATATCTTACGGATGATACAATAAAAAATAATATATTGTTTTATGACGATGAAAACGTTGATAATGATAAGTTAAATACTGTTATAGAACAAGCTCAATTGAAAGAGTTTATAGATTCTTTACCGAATGGCTTGGATACAATTGTCGGTGAAAGAGGAATAAGATTGTCGGGTGGACAAAGACAAAGAATAGGTATAGCAAGAGCTTTATATAAAAAACCGGAAATTTTAGTGTTGGATGAAGCAACATCAGCATTGGATAATGATACTGAAAAAGCGGTTATGCAAGCAATAGAACATTTATATGGAAAAATTACAATGTTGGTTATAGCACACAGACTTACGACTATAGAAAAATGTGACGAAATTTACAAGATAGATAAAGGAACATTAATTAAAGTTAAATGATTTTATTATAAGAAATAATAAAATGAGAAAAAATAAAAATTTCTTATCTATGTCATCAATATCAAATACTTGCAAAAAACATTCAAAGAAAAAAATTCTTTTGACAGGCGGTAGCGGCTTTATAGGTAAAAATATACAGGAAAGCTTTTTGTCGGATAAATATATAATCGTCGCTCCGAGCAGTTCAGACCTCAATTTACTTGATACACAATCTGTAGATAAATATTTTAAAAGAAAATCTTTTGATGTCGTTTTACATGCTGCTTGCAAACCCGGTCATAGAAATGCCAAAGATTTAAAAGATATATTTTATTCAAATGTAAGAATGTTTGAAAATCTTGTAAGACACAAAGATAAATATAATAAGTTTATTAATTTCGGATCCGGAGCAATTTACGATACATCAAAAAATATATCGAGTGTCAAAGAAGATAAAATGTTTGATAATATCGGAAAAGCCGAACATGATTTTTGTAAATATGTCGTTGCAAAAAGGATAGAATCTTTAGACAATTTTTTAGATTTAAATATATTTGGTCTCTTCGGTAAATACGAGGAGTGGCAAATAAGATTTATTTCAAATTCTATATGTAAAGCATTGTTTAACTTGCCGATAACAATTAAACAAAACAGAGTTTTCAGTTATTTGTATATAGATGATTTGATGCCTATATTGGATTTTTTTATTAGTAATCCCGTAGAATATAAGAATTATAATGTTGTTCCGGATAAAAAGATATCTTTATTGGAAATTGCAAAAATTATAAAAAAACTTTGCAATGCAAAAAATAAAATAAAAGTTTCAAAACGAGGGTATGGTTTCGAATATACCGGTGACAATTCAAGATTAATTAAAGAATTTAAAAATGTAAGATTTACGGATATCAAAGATTCTATACAGAATTTATATAATTACTATAAACAAAATATAAAATTGATAGATAAAAATTTACTACTTACGGATAAGTAGGGGATAAAAATGAATAATTTAGAAAAAAGAATGGTGGAAACTTTAATCAATTTAAGAAAAGATCATAACATTATCGGTGTTAAAGCAGAATTTGAAGCCGAAGGTACGAGAATGGAAGAAGCATTAAGATTAAAGGAAATTGTAACAAAGGCAGGTCTTGAATTAACAATAAAAGTTGGCGGTTGTGAAGCCATAAAAGATATGTATGATGCAAGAACGATAGGTGTTAATACCATTGTTGCTCCGATGATAGAGACTCCTTATGCAATGAATAAATATGTTAAAGCTTTAAAGTTTGTCTTTCCCGAAGAAGAAAGAGAAAATATGAATTTCTATATGAATATAGAAACCGTTACAGGTTATGAAAATTTAGAAAAAATTTTACAATATAAAAACTCAAAATATATTGACGGGATAGTTTTGGGCAGAGTTGATATGTCTTGTTCAAAAGGATTAACAAGAGAAGATATTAACAGTGATGATATTTTTGAAATAGCAAACAAAATGGCAATTTTATGTAAGAAGTACAAAAAACAGTTTATAATAGGCGGAGGAGTATCGTATCATTCGATTCCTTTTTTTAAAAAATTGCCTAAAAAATCCCTATACAAATTTGAAACGAGAAAAATTGTTTTTGATGCTCAAAAAGCATTTAATGATAAAAAAATAGACCAGGGAATATTAAAAGCTGTAGGGTTTGAACTTATGTGGTTAAAAAATAAGAGAAAATTTTATGAAATGATATATAAGGAAGATAAAAAAAGAATTACAATGCTTGAAAACAGATATAAAAAATTAATAAAGAAAACGGGTGTGAATATTGAAGAGTTTTAATAAACAAAAAATGATAAAAGTATCTGACTATATAGCTAAACGATTAAGAGATGTTTATAAAGTAAAAACTGTTTTTATGGTTTCCGGCGGCGGAGCCATGCACTTAAATAACAGTGTTGGTAAATATATTCGTTATGTTTGTAATCACCATGAACAAGCATGTGCTATTGCCGCTGAGGGTTATGCAAGAGTAAATCAAAAATTAGCTGTCGTAAATGTGACTACGGGTCCCGGGGGACTTAATTGCTTGAACGGAGTATTCGGGCAATGGGCAGACTCTGTTCCGGTTTTATATGTTTCCGGACAAGTTAAATATTCAACAACGATGGCAAGTTGCCCCAATATAAAGTTAAGACAGCTCGGAGACCAGGAAGTTGATATTATAAATGTTGTCAAACCTTTAACAAAATATGCTGTTATGGTTACAAATCCGAACGAAATAAAATATCATTTGGATAAAGCAATTTACGAAGCGACTCACGGAAGATTCGGCCCGGTATGGCTTGATATTCCGATGAATATTCAGTCTGCAATGATAGATGAAAACAAATTGAAAAAATTTGAAATACCGAAACAAAAAAATAACAAAATAAATGTAAATGAAATTGTTGAAAGAATAAAAAAATCCGAAAGGCCGTTGATAGTTGCAGGACACGGTATAAGACTTTCAAATTCAATAAAAGAATTTTATCAACTTATAGGTAAAACAAAGGTTCCTGTTGTGACAACTTTTAACGGATTTGATTTGTTGGAAACAAATAATAAATATTATATCGGAAGAATAGGGACAGTAGGACAAAGAGCCGGAAATTTTGCATTACAAAATGCCGACTTGATTTTGTTTTTAGGAACAAGAAACAATATAAGACAAGTAAGTTATAATTTTGAAACTTTTGCTGAAAAAGCATTTAAAATTGTTGTCGATATTGATAATAATGAACTTCAAAAACCTTTGGTAAAACCTGATTTGAAAATAAATACGGATTTAAAATTTTTTATACCGCAATTATTAGAGAAAATAAAAAATATTAATTCTTCAAAATATTCCGATTGGTTAAATTTTTGTAAAAGTTTAAAAAATAAATTTTCTTTTGAAAATTATAAAGAGCAAAAACAAAAACCGAATATAATTGAACCTTATCGTTTTGTTTATACGTTAACAAAATGTTTAAAAGAAAAAGATATTTTTGTTATGTCGAACGGTTCTGCATGTGTATGTGCTTTTCAAACAGCAGTAATTAAAAAAAATCAAAGATTTATTTTAAATTCCGGCAATGCCTCTATGGGGTATGCTTTACCGGCAAGCATTGGAGCAAGTTTGTCTTCTAAAAACAGGAATGTTGTTTGTTTGGAAGGTGACGGTTCGATAATGATGAATATTCAGGAACTTGAAACAATAAAATATAATAAGTTGCCTATAAAAATATTTATCATAAATAATAATGGGTACTCATCAATTCGCCAAACGCAAAAAAATTTCTTTAATGGCAAAATGACCGGTTCCGGCATAGATAGTGGCATAAGTGTTCCCGATTTTATAAAAATAGGTAAAGCTTTTGGACTAAAAACAAAAAAAATAAAAAGTCCCAAAACTATGGAAAAGGAAATAAAAGAAGTTTTATGTTCAAAAGGTGCTGTTATTTGTGAGGTAATTGTAGAACAAGATTATTCTTTTTTGCCGAAATTGTTATCAAAAAAAATGCCTGACGGAACAATTGTTTCTCCGAGTTTGGAAGATATGTATCCTTTTTTAAAAAGAAAAGAATTTGAAAAATATGATATAAACTAAATACCTTCAGAAAAAAGTCTTTTTGTTGCTTTTAAAATTATTGCAACATTAGTGTATAATCTTGCATGCTTCAAGAAAAACTTAAATATATTTCTTAAAATTAGTTCCGATAAATCAAAGTTTTTACGTTTACCGTTGAATAAAAATCTGTTTGCTACGAGTAAAAATTTCTGCTTTTTTTTGTTTGGAATTTTGCTGCAGGTTAAAATATAAGCTATTAAAATAAAACTATATACATAAAAATATTTACAATACTGTAAGTAGAGATTTTTTTTGTTCAAAAATTTAGCGATTTCTCTTAACAATGACATATTTTGATGAAATTTGAAGTAAGATTTTGATGTTATTGATTCTTCTCTTGCAACTCTATAAAAATATATAGGAGTTTCCTTAATTACTATTTTGGGATTTGCTAATATGAGTTTATAGAAAAAGAGAGAATCTTCGCAAGCTTTTAAATGAAAATTTAAATTGTTTTCCAATAAAAAGCTTTTATTATATATTCTGCTCCACGGTGCTGAATTTGGTGAAGGCAATAAAATTAAAGATTTATGATGTTTATACCTTTTTGACAAAAAAGAAAATTTACGTACTCTATATTCTGAAGTTTTATTGTTATAGGTAATGAAACCTTCGATAAAAGCATCACATTTATGTTTTTCTATATCATTAAATAGCGTTTCTACATAATCTTCTCGAATCCAGTCGTCGGAATCAACGAAAGATATATATTTGCTTTTTGCTGCTTTTATACCTTCATTTCTTGCTTTAGATACTCCAATGTTTTCCTTGAGGTTTATTAAGTTTATTCTACTATCTTTCTTTTGGTATTGCTTAATGATAGCCAAAGATCCGTCTGTGGAACAATCATTTACAATTATTATCTCAATATCTTTAAATGTTTGATTTATAATACTATCAAGACATTGCTTGAGATATTTTTCCACATTGTGTACAGGGACTATTATTGAAACTTGAGACATATAATAAAACTCCGATAATTTTTACAATTAAAAGTTGATTCTTTCTTTTTCGATAACCAAAGGCCTGTTTTGAATTTGAGTAAGTATTGCATGTAAATATTCTCCTAAAATTCCTATAAAAAACAGTTGAACTGAAAAGAAGAAAAACACAGATATTAAAATCGGTGCTATTCCCGCCGGTAAATGATACCAAAATAACAACTTAAATATTAAATAAAATATAGCTAAACAAAAACTTAAAACGGATAGAAAAAAACCAAACATTGTAGCTATTCGTAAAGGTACTTTGGAATAGTTTGTGAAAGCTAACATTGCCATATCGTAAAGAGTATAAAAATTATTTTTTGTCGTTCCTTTTTCTCTCTTGTTTTGGCAATATTCAACACAAGCCAAACTATATCCTAACTCGCAAACGAGCCCTCTTAAATAAGGATAAGGTTCATTTAAATCTTTCAATTTAGCAATAACTTCTTTGTCGTATAATCCAAAACCGGTGCAATGTTCCAATAGCTTTGTTCCGGAATCATTGAACAAATTTAATAATTTATAATAACATGTTCTTATTATGTAAAATAATCTGTTTTCTTTGCTCGAAGATTTTTGCCCCAAAACAACTTTGTATCCCTGTTCCCATTTTTTTATAAAATCGATTATCTTTTCCGGCGGTTCTTGTAGATCGGAAGCTATGGATACGACTATATCTCCTTTTGCTTGTAACATACCGTAGTAAGGTGAACGAATGTGTCCGAAATTTCGAGTATTTATTATAACTTTTATCCTTTTGTCTTTTGCCGCAAGTTCTCTTAATTTTTGAGTTGTATTATCCGTTGATCCGTTATCTATTATTATCTGTTCGTAATCATAGTTGTCTTGAATAGCTTCGCAAGCTTGTTTTATTTGTTTACAGAGGTCCTCAATATTATCTTGCTCGTTAAATGCACTTGAAACTACGGATATTAATTTTTTCATAAATTTCTCCGTAAAGAATGTTTTTAATATTCTACCATTAAAATATTGCAGCTTCAACTTTTTTGTTTTATATTGGAACTTAAAATGATATAATCAATAAGTCCAATATGTTATCTTTAATAAATGAGAATTTGAAATGAATTTGAAAATAAATCTACAAACTTTAAATCAGTTGAGTATAATTTATATTTCATTGCCTTTATTGATATTTTTGGCAACTTGGTTGAAACCACATATTGCAATAATTACATTTGCTTTATTTATATATATCGTATATTGCGGGTATTTTAAAAACAAAGGGTTTAACTATAAAAATTTATTAAATGTTAAAAAAGTATTCATAATAATAATTGCAATGTCTTTAGTTTGGTGCTATTTTTCCGGAATGGGTGGATTTTGGTATCAAAGTGATGATTATCACTGGAGAAATGCAATTTTCAGGGATTTGATAAATTATGGTTGGCCGGTTTATTACAAAAGTATTAATGTTGCAATGGTCTATTATATCGGTTTTTGGTTGCCGGCAGCACTTATAGTAAAAATAATATTATTCTGCCATCCTCTTTCGAACCACTTATCCTTTTTTATAGGTAACGAATTATTATTTATTTATGGTACTATAGGTCTTTTTTTAATCTTTGTTAATTTACTGTTTGCTCTGAAGGTAAGAAAAAACGGTAAAGCTTTGCTGGCAATGTTAATATTTATTCTTTTTTCCGGATTGGATATTGTGGGGGTATTAACACCTGTTTTCTATGATACATCTTTTACATTTAACAATTTGCATTTGGAATGGTGGTCTTATATAGGACAATATAGTTCAAATACTACAGTTTTATTTTGGGTTTTTAATCAGGGAATCCCGGCTTGGCTTATAACATTAATGTTTTATAATAACAGAAAGAAAATCGAAAATTACGGGATACTTGCATTACTGTGTTTTTTCTGCGCTCCTTTACCGTTTGTCGGTCTTTCCGTATTACTTATATCGTACTTTATAAAAAGTCTGTTTGTCGAATATAGAAAAAATAGAGCATTTGATTTTTTGAAGAAAGTTTTTTCTGTTCAAAATGTTGTCGCTATAATGTTTATAACTCCGATAATATTTTTATACTTTATTTCTAATCTTACGGCGACAGCAACAATTCATGGTAATGCCGGACATCATCAAGCGTTTTGGAAATTTTGGGCAATTATCTGTATGTTTATATATTTTATTTTATTGGAAGCATTGGCTTATCTCTTGCCAATATATAAACAATATAAAAAGACAATTATGTATTATGTTGTTTTTGCTTTTTTGGTATTATGCCCAATATTGATGTCGGGTAAAAAAGTTGATTTTTGTATGAGAACACCAATTCCTATATTTGTAATATTATCATTATTCGTGATGAGATTTTTATTTAGAAAATATAATTTCAAAAGGTTCAAAATAAGGTATTTGCTTTTATGCTTATGTCTGCTTTTAGGTAGTGTAACTCCTATCTTTGAGTTTTCAAGAGGTTTCAAAATGGTTTCTGAAAATAAAACCGTATTTGAAAGTGCAGACAGACTAAGAAGTTTGGAAAATATTATAAGTTATGATCAGTATGGGAATGTAAGAAGCGGAAATTTTGTTGCGGAATTTCCTAAAGAAAAGATATTTTTTAAATATTTATCAAAAAAATAATAACGTTCGTAGATTTTTGATTAACTTTTTTGTATAATAGACAAATATATTTAATAGGACTGCTGCCATCGTCTAGCGGTTTAGGACATCGCCCTCTCAAGGCGGGGATCACGAGTTCGAATCTCGTTGGCAGCGTTCTAATTTTTTATAGAGGGAAAAAATGTTAGATATTAAATTATTCAGAGAGAACATTGATGTTGTAAAGGAAGGATTGAAAAAAAGAAATCAAGATATTAATTTAGATCAATTGATGGATTGGGATAACACAAGAAGATCTATAATTACCGAGATAGAACAATTTAGATTAAAAAGAAATACCGATTCCGAAACTGTAGGAAAATTGAAAAGAGAAGGAAAAGAGCCTGATAAAGCTTTGTTGGAAGAATTGGAACAATTGAGAACAAGAATACAGGAAAAAGAAAAATTTTTACTTAATGTAGAAAATCAAATAGAAGATTTTTTGATGAGAATACCTAATATTCCCGATGAAACAACTCCTATCGGAAAGAGCGATAAAGATAATGTTGTTGTAAGAGTTGTAGGCGAGCCTACAAAGTTTTCTTTTAAACCGAAACATCATTGGGAAATAGGTGAAAAACTCGGAATATTGGATTTTGAAAGAGCATCAAAAATTTCAGGTTCGAGATTTTCATTGCTAAAGAACGAAGGTTGTGCTTTGGAAAGGGCGATTATTAGTTTCTTCCTTGATACACACAAACAAAACGGTTATCAGGAAATAATGACTCCTTATTTGGTAAACAGAGCATCTATGAGAGGAACAGGACAATTGCCTAAGTTTGAAGAAGATTTGTTCAGATGTCCCGACGATGAATTATATTTAATACCTACCGCGGAAGTTTCCGTTACAAATTTACATAGAGATGAAGTTTTGGATGAAAAACAACTTCCTGTAAAATATGCTTCATATTCGGCTTGTTTTAGAAGAGAAGCCGGTTCTTATGGTAAAGATACGAAAGGTTTGATAAGAAATCATCAGTTCAATAAGGTAGAGTTGGTAAAATTTGTTAAACCTGAAGATTCGGCAAAAGAATTGGAACTTTTAACCAACGATGCAGAAAAAGTGTTACAGTTGTTGGGTATTCCTTACAGAGTTATGGCTTTATGTAGCGGAGATATAGGCTTTAGTTCAACAAAAACTTATGACTTGGAAGCTTGGATGAGCGGTGAAGGTATGTATAGGGAAATTTCTTCTTGTTCGAATTTTAAAGATTTTCAGGCAAGAAGAATGAATTGTAAATATAAAAATGCTACAACAAAAAAGAGAGAATTTGTTCATACATTAAACGGTTCGGGAGTTGCAGTAGGCAGAACATTCGCAACGATTTTGGAAAACTATCAACAAGAAGACGGTTCAGTCGTAATTCCTGAAGTTTTAAGAAAATACACCGGCTTTGATATTATAAAACCCAAGAAATAGTTTATGCTTAAGAATACAAAAGGACAAGCATTTACAGAGGCTATTTTTGTTTTTCCTGTAATAGTAGTCCTGATTTTTTCTGTTATTTGGTTTGCAAGAGTTCTTTTAACTTGGCAACAATTAGTTTCGGCAACAAGATACGGAACCGATATGATAGCAAATACAACTTTATCAAGTGATGATATAAAAAAAGATATTGAGAATTATTTAACGAATAAGATGATAGAAGGCCGAAGATTGAATATAGAAAAAATAAAAGAAATAAATATAGATATTAAAAAGTACGAACCGATAAGTTATAATTTCACGGATTTGTCGGTAATTTCAAGCTTTGTTCAGGGATTATTTATTCCCTCAAATGAATTGTCTACGGTATCGATATCATATTCATATGATTTGCCGAAAATAATGAATGTTGTAGGAATGGAAGAGTTTGTAATAAAAACGAAATTATCGGTTTTAGCCGGTAGCGGTTGTAAAAATAAAACACATAAAAGAAAATAATTTAATATTGGGGGAAAAAATGTTAAGAAACAACAAAGGTCAGGGAATGGTAGAGTATATTCTCATAATTGTTTTGGTTGTAATTGTGGTAATTGCCGGTGTAAAAATGTTTGGCGGCAAAGTAAACAGTATGTTTCAGGATTCAACACAAAAAATATCTACCGAAGCTAATGTAAAATAAATATGAAAAAAAATATTGTATTGATATTGTTTTTGGCTGTAGTATCTTCTTTGTTTGCAACATTATATTTGTATGATATAGGACAACAAAATAAAAGTATGTCTGAAAATGTAAAAGTAATTGTGGCAAATCAAAGAATAGAACAAGGTAAGATTATAGATGCTTCTATGATAAAAGAAATAATGATTCCTAAACAATATGTACAGCCAAAATATATGTCGGACATAAAAGAATTTTATGTTAATGATAATCCGGTATATATCTCTATAGTTCCTTTTGAGGAAGGGGAACAAATTTCTTCATCAAAGATTTCATCAATAATATCCGGTTTCGGATTGGCAAATACCATTCCAAATGATAAAAAAGCAATAACATTAGTTTTTTCTAATCAGGAAGTAAATGGTATAATCTCTTCCGGAAGTAAAGTAGATTTAATATCAATTGTCGAATATGAAAACAAAAATCAAAGATACGAAGAAGCCGCGTGTATTGTTGCACAAAATCTTTTAGTTTTGGCTGTTGGTGATGATATTATAGGAACAACAAAAAATACTAAAGAAGATATGAATATTTCCGTAAATATTCCGGTAACTGTAGCTGTTTCCATGGAAGAAGCACAGAAAATATTTTTGGCACAAGAAAAAGGCATATTAAAAATTGTATTAAGGGCCACGTCCGACGATTTAATTGTCCCAAATAATAAAATAATAAAACTAAATGATATTTATGAGAATGCGGTTCCAAATAGTAGAATACAACCTTTAAAACAACAATCACTTGAACAACAAAGAAGACAAAAAGAATTGAATGAAATAATAAATAAATATTCTCAAAAATAATGAAAAATTCAAAAGCAATATCCATTTTACAAATAGATAATTCCAAATATGTAAATTCGTTGGTAAGAGGTTTATTAGCGGTAAATACATATAATGATAAAAAAAATATTGTTGTGGATATAAGAACCGATAGCAATATAATTTGGTCCTATTACGGTAAGAAAAATATAAAATTCTTAGATGATATTTTGAATGTGGTGTTAAATCTTAATGTCTCAATGCTAAAATCATATTTTGATATAAACAATGATGTTATTTGCGTTAAAGATTTAACAAAATTATCGGGTGAAAATTTAGATTATATAATAAAATCTTTGTCGGAAATTTATGATGATGTTTTTGTTGTTTATGATGAGAATAAAAATATTAAAAACTTCTTGTCGTTGTCTGATGTCATTTTATGTCCTTTCGAAAAGGAACCTGTATCTATATCCAATTATCAAAAAATATATTCTGACATAGTTGTAAACAAAATCAAAGATATAAGTGTTTTCCCTATAATTTTAAAGACGGATATTGATTTTAATATTGATGAAAAAGAAGGTATGTTTATTCCTAAAAATTCAATGTTTATTAATTTCGATTCTTCCATAGAAAAAGAAGTTGTAGATAAAAAATTTATGTTTAACGACGGTAAAAACGTTTTTGTTGACGGTATAAAGAAAATTAATGAAAAGATAGAACAATGTATTATAGAAAATAATAATACAACTGAGATATCTGTGGGTTCGAACAAATATAATCTTTTAAGAGAAAAGATTCATAAAGACTTGGTTGAGAAAATGAAAGATTATTCCGATGAGAGTGATAAAAAATTTTTATCAAATATAATCAAAATAAATGTTCGAGAACTTTTTTCAAAATATGGAATAAAACTTAATAATGATACTGAAGAAAAAATCATAAAAGAATTGATTGACGATACAATTGGTTTTGGAATTTTGGAAGATTTGTTGGCAGATGAAAATATTACCGAAATAATGGTTAACGGATGTGACAATATATATGTTGAAAAAAAAGGTAAGATAGAAAAAACAGATATCAAATTTAATAGTATCGAAAAACTGAAAATTGTTATCAATAGAATTGTTGCGCCTATCGGCAGACATGTTGATGAATCTTCACCTATAGTTGATGCAAGACTAAAAGATGGTTCCAGGGTCAATGTAGTTATCTCTCCGATATCTCTGTATGGTCCTATATTAACAATAAGAAAATTTTCAAAGCATAAATTATCCGGGCAAGAACTGATAAGTTTCGGTTCATTAAATGAAGAAATGTTGGATTTCTTAAAAACAGCTGTTAGTAATAAAAAGAATATTTTAATTTCCGGCGGAACAGGTTCCGGTAAAACAACATTATTAAATATATTGTCTTCTTTCATAGATTCAAAAGAAAGAATTATAACGATAGAAGATTCTGCCGAATTACAATTACAACAGGAACATGTCGTAAGACTTGAATCAAGACCGAAATCGTTGGAAGGAACATCGGAAATAACAATAAGACAACTTGTTATAAATTCTTTAAGAATGAGACCGGACAGAATTATTGTCGGTGAGTGTAGAGCATCTGAGACATTAGATATGTTACAAGCAATGAATACAGGACACAGCGGTTCTATGACGACAGTTCATTCAAATTCTTGTTCCGATGCAATATCAAGATTGGTTGTTATGTCTTTAATGGCCGGTTTTGATTTGCCGGAGAAATCTATAATTTCGATGATAGTATCAGCTTTGGATATTATTGTTCAAATAAAAAGATATCCCGACGGTTCGAGAAAAATATCGGAAATTTCTTTGTTAGAAAAAGCAGAAGATACAGGTTATAAAATAAATCCGATTTTTACTTACGATGAAAACAAAGATACTTTCGTGAATAATTTATGAATTTAAGTTTTTTATATCTACTACTTTTTTTAATATCATTTTGTTTGTTTATCTTTTATTCCTTTTTAATGCTAAAATCAAAAGATAATATGAAAAATAAAAATACTAATAAAAACAGAAAATTTTTTTTGTTTTCTATATGTGCTTTTATTTTAATATCAATAGTGTTTAATATAATATATGCAATAATTATAACTATTGTAGGAATTTATTACTCTTGGTTGTTTACCGAGAATAAAAAGCAAAAATATAAGAAAGAAATAGATAAACAAATATTGGAAGCAATAAGATTATTTCGAAATTCTGTCTCATCGGGTGAAAATATAATTCAATCAATAGAATCTGTTTCTTGCCAAATAAAAGAACCTTTATCATCGGAATTTAAAGAGATTTTGAAAAAAATAGATTTAGGGGTAAGTCTGGAAAAAGCTTTAAAAGATTCTACGGATAAAATTCAAAACGAACAGTATAAGTTTTTTATGGATTCATTGAAGATATCTCATTCTACCGGTATAAAAATTTCCGAGATACTTTCAAAAATAGAGCAATCTGTTTCTAAAAAACTTTATTTATCGAATAAAGTTGATGTGCTTACTTCTCAAGTAAGATTTTCAGGGATGGTTATAAGCACTATTCCGTTTTTTATAATTTTTATGATTTATTTTATTGAGCCGGAAATGGTATCTGTATTATTTTCTTCTCTTTTAGGTAATGTTATATTACTTATTTGTGTAATTATGATCTTATCCGGATCTTTTATAATGAAAAAAATTGCGGATATAAAATTATGATGTATTTGATATTAATGTTTATTTCCTTAACCATATTGTTTTACATTCTTTATTTCGTAATAAATATAGTTATATCAACTTTTTATGCAAAACAAAATTTTTATGAAAGTACAAATAACAAAAATGTATTTTTAATATATATATTGAAAATATCAAACATGTTCTTGCCGGTATTAAAACTCATTAAAGTAAAATTGTTTATTGATTATACCGATAAACTTGATGGCATGTTAAAAATATTTAATTTTAATGATATAAAAATAAACTCTTATAACTTTATTTTTATACAACTGTTATCGATGTTAACAGGTTGTTTTATATCACTGATGCTTTTTGGTTTTGATGTTTTATTTATGATGTGCTTTGGACTGCTATTTTTAATTTTGCCATATTTAAAAATATATGAGCAGTACAATAAGAGAATTAATGAGATAATAAAACAAATACCGGATGTTTCAAGTTTATTGGCAATAATGGTTTATTCGGGAATAGATTTTAACGGAGCAATAAATAAAATAGTAATACTTTTAGACGGTCATTTTATAGATGAGTTAAAAGATATTATAAAAAAAATATCTTTGGGAATAGATACTAAACAAGCATTTAAAGAATTAGCTGAAAAATATAATATCGTTCAAATAGATACTTTTGTAAAAGCAATAACAATATCTTTGGAAACAGGAGCGGGACTTGCTGATAGCCTAAATAAGATAGCTCAACAAATTTTCGATGATAATGTTGCAATAGCCGAAAAAAAAGCACACGAAGCTCCGGTAAAAATGTTGTTGCCTATGACAATTTTGATTTTGCCTACAATTTTCATTTTGTTGTTTGCGCCGTTTGTTATATCTTTTTTTAAATCCGGAACACTTTTTTGATGCTTGTTATATTGCTAAATTTAATATATAATTTAACAATTACTATGTATTGGGAGTTATAATGAAAATCGCTGTTGCAGGAACAGGGTATGTCGGGCTATCAATGGCTGTGTTATTGTCACAACAGAATGAAGTTTATGCCTTGGATATTGTTCCCGAAAAAGTTGAAAAAATAAATAATAAAATATCTCCGATTAAAGATAAGGAAATACAGGCCTTTCTTTCCGAAAAAAAATTAAATCTTACGGCTACGGTTGATGATGTTTTGGCATACAAAAATGCGGATTTCGTTGTAGTATCAACCCCTACGAATTATGATGATAAAAAAAATTATTTTGATACTTCATCAGTTGAATCTGTAATAAAAAAAGTTGTTGAAGTAAATCCCAATGCCGTTATTGTTATCAAATCTACGATTCCTATCGGTTTTTCGAATAGCATGAAGGAAAAATATTCTACTGAAAATATTTTGTTTAGTCCCGAGTTTTTAAGAGAAGGGAAGGCCTTATATGACAATTTATACCCAAGCCGTATAATAATCGGAACTGATTTGAATAATGAAAAAATATTAAAAAAAGCAGAAGTTTTTGCAAAATTGTTAAAAGAAGCCGCCATAAAACAAACCGTTGATGTAAAAATAATGAATGTTACGGAAGCGGAAACTGTAAAACTTTTTTCCAATTCTTATTTGGCAATGAGAGTTTCTTTTTTTAATGAGTTGGATACTTTCAGTGTTGTTCACGGACTTAATACAAAAGATATTATTAAAGGTGTTTGTGCTGATCCGAGAATAGGAGATTATTATAATAATCCTTCTTTCGGCTATGGCGGATATTGTTTGCCTAAAGATACAAAGCAATTACTTGCCAATTACAAAGGTGTTCCGCAAAATATAATTTCTGCCATAGTAAGTTCCAATAAAACAAGAAAAGATTTTATTGCCGAACAGATTATTTCAAAAAATCCAAAAACGGTTGGAATTTATCGTTTAACGATGAAAACAGGATCAGACAATTTCAGACAAAGTTCAATACAAGGAATAATTAAAAGACTAAAAACAAAAAATATTGATATTGTTATATATGAACCGACTATTAAGGAAAAAATATTTTTAGATTCCGTAGTTGTTAAGAATATAAACACTTTTAAACAGGTTTCGGATGTTATAATTGCAAATCGTTATGATGAGAATATCAGTGATGTTAAAGATAAAGTTTATACAAGAGATTTGTTTTCCAGAGATTAAACTGTTATTTGAATGAAAATCATTGACAAAATTGATATATTCTTCTATAATTTTAAAGTGTGAAAAAGTTGTGAAAATCGACTTTTCATATGTGTATATAAAAGGAGTTTTTGATGGTATTAGAAGTTTTAAGAAAAAAGTATCTGGGAGAAGTCCTTTTAAGTAAGCAGTATGTCACAAAAGAGCAGTTGTCAGAATGTTTGAAAGAGTCTTTGGAAAAGAAGAAAAGGATAGGAAATATCCTTTTAGAAAAGCAATATATTTCCGAATTGCAGTTGAATGAATGTTTGGCGATAGCTTTAGGTGTTGAGTATCGTGATTTGTCACAAGTTGAAGTAGAGCAGAGAATTCTTGATTTGGTTCAAGAGAAAATAGCAAGGAAATATTGTGCTGTTCCGTTGGAACTTAACGGAGAAATACTTGTTATTGCAATGGCAGATCCTGCCAATGTCGTTTATAAAGATGAACTTGCTAGGATCACAAACAAGAAATTGTCGGTAGTTTTAGCTTCAGAAAAAGATGTGTTGTCTTTCATAGAAAGATTTTATGTAAGAAGTTCTTTAAGCAAAGAAATTGGTGAAAATGAAGTTCAAGAGGCAGAAGAAGAGGAAGAATTGACCGATGATATCGAAGAATCGGATTCAGCTCCTGTTATTAAATATGTGAACTCGATTTTCTTTGATGCAATAACGAAGAAAGCCAGTGATATTCATTTGGAACCATTTGAAAAAGAAGTTTATTTGAGAATGAGAATAGACGGTATTTTACAACAAATGCCGGCTCCTTCTAAAAAATATTATCCGGCTATCGTTTCAAGAATAAAGATTATGTCTGATCTTGATATAGCCGAAAGAAGATTACCGCAAGACGGTAAATGCAGAATAAAAATTTCAGATCAGAAGATAGATATAAGAGTCTCGATAATACCGACTATATGGGGCGAAAAGATAGTACTGAGAGTCCTTGCTAAAAATGTGTTTGGTTTGGATATAGAAAGAGTAGGGTTTAGTCCTCAGGAATTAACGTTCTTTAAAGAAGCAATCACGGCTCCATACGGAATGATACTTGTTACGGGGCCTACATCAAGCGGTAAAACGACGACTCTTTATTCCGCTCTAGGTCACATAAATACGGCCGATATTAACATCATGACTGCGGAAGATCCTGTGGAATATGAGTTGAAAGGTATTAATCAGTGTCATGTAAGGTCGGATATAGGTTTGGATTTTGCAAGAATATTAAGAACTTTCATGAGGCAAGACCCTGATGTTATACTTGTGGGAGAAATCAGAGATACCGAAACAGCTCAAATAGCGATTCAAGCTGCATTGACCGGACATCTTGTATTTTCAACATTGCATACTAACGATACGGTGAGTACTATTTCGAGAATGGCATTCATGGGTGTGGAGTCTTACCTTATGGCAGATGCTTTGAATTTGATTATAGCGCAAAGATTGGTTAGAACAATTTGTCCGAATTGTAAGAAAGAGGTAACTCTTCCGGATGAAATATATCAAAAATTGGAACTTGATAAGTCCAACAAAGTTTATGAAGGACAAGGTTGCAAGTTTTGTGATAATACCGGCTATAAAGGTAGAACTGCGATATTTGAAATGCTAAGAATTACAAAAGATTTGAAAGATGCTATAGCCAGAGGTGCTACCGATGTTGAATTAAGAGGATTAGCTGCAAAACAGGGAATTGTTTCTTTAAGAAAAGCAGCTATTGCAAAATTGTTGGAAGGAAGAACAACGGTAGAAGAAGTATTCAATGTAAGTATGGCGGATAAATAATTTATGAGGTGTTTTGTAAATGCCCAAGTTTAAATACAAAGCTAATAATTCTTTAGGCTTAAGAGTTTCAGGTTCCGTTGTTGCATCATCGGAAAATGCGGCTCTTTCCGAATTAAGAATGAAAGGCTTTTCTCAAATATCTTTGTCACAAAGTGCTTTCGGTGGTTTTCTTGCGGACTTGGATGCTAAGTTAAAAAAGAGTACAGCAAGCACAAAAGTTTCACTGCAAGAGTTAGCGGTTGTTGCCAGACAGTTGTCTACATTGGTTAATGCCGGTGTTAATGTTTTGGAGGCAGTATCAGACGTTGCTGTCATGGTTCAAAATGCATATTTCAGTAGTGTTTTATTGAAAATATCAGAAGATGTAAGAGGTGGAAGCAACTTTTCAGATGCACTTGCAAAATATCCTAAAATATTCGATAACACTTTTGTTTCGATGGTTGCTGTAGGTGAAAAATCAGGTAAATTGGCTAAAGTTTTATCCGATTTGGCAACTCATATTGAAAATTCCGTTAAATTGAGAAGAAAAATTAAATCCGCTGCATCATATCCTATGTTTGTAGGTAGCTTCTTCCTTATTGTATTTTGCGGTATAGTTTTTGTTTTAATTCCTAAATTCGAAGATATGTTTGCATCTTTTGGAGCAGAATTGCCTTGGGCAACTCAAGTAGTTATTGATGTGAGCCATTTTATAGTTGACAGAATTTTATACCTTATAGCATTCGGTGTATTGGTTTATATAGCATTTAGAATATGGACTAAAAATCCGGAGGGCTTGAAACAGTGGCACAAATTATATTTTAAAGTTCCGAAGTTCTCTCCGATATATACAAAAATGGTTTTTGCAAATTTTTTCCAAACGTTATCTACGCTTATAAAGAGCGGTGTTGATATTGTTTCGTCTATACAAATAGCTGCAAATACTGTAAATAATACATACTTAAGATCTATCTTGGAAGATATAAGAACAGAAATTGTCGGCGGTAATTTCTTTTCGGCTGAAATGGATAAATATATTTTGTTTCCTAAAATGGTAGTTAGAATGACTGCCGTAGGTGAAAAAACCGGTCAAATGGAAGAAATGTTTCTAAAAATTACCGATTATTACCAAGACGAAGTGGATGCGGCTGTTGCAAGTATCAGTGCTATTATTGAACCTGTTTTAATTGTGGGTTTGGGCTTTATGGTAGGTATATGTGTTATAGCTCTGTATTTGCCTATATTTAATATGGCAAATGCTATGGTGAACCAAAATGTTTAAAAAAGGTAAAAAATTTATGAAATCAAATGTAAAAGGTTTTACTTTTATTGAGGTAATTGTTGTTATAGTCATAATTGCTATTTTAGCATCCGCGTGGTTTTTTACCGGTAGAGGACATTTGAAAATAGCAATGGCAAATGAGGGAAGAGCTTTGATTGATAAAATAGTTGCACAGGAAAAAATTTACAGAGTTCAAAAGTCAGACTTTTTTTTAACAACCGAGAGAGTAGAATTTTCTAAAGATTTAAAAATTGATGCTAGACAGAACAAATATTTTAAAGAATTTGAAATTGTTAGAACTAAAAATGCATCAGGAACGGCGGAAACAAGAGAAGGAGTACAGGTAATAGTTTACCCGGAAGAAAATGATGCGGACTTATCTGGAGTTAGTCTTACCGGTATTTATAAGTTGGACAGTGATGTAGTAAATTATGTAGAAGCTTTATGATGAGAGGGATAAATATGGTGTTTAATTTAAAAGGAAAAAGAGGATCAACCATAGTAGAAGTTTTGGTATCGGTTATTATTATCGGTATTGTGAGTGTGTATGGTTTGTCTTTTTTCTCTTCAGCATATAAACATTCTGTTGATAGCAAAGATTATAGCTTTGTTTTACATGATTTGGTAAGAAAAATGGAAATGGTTAAAGGCGGCGGGTATCCTAGTGCGACGAATGGTAATTATTATCCATTTTCTACAATTTCTGAAGATGGAACAAGGTTTGATTTTAAACGTGACAAAGAGTTAAGAGAGGGTTGTACGGTTCGTTACACTTGTGAAGCAGATGTGGATACTGATGGAAGTCATAATTTCAGCAATAGTGCAAGAATTACTCTTAGGGCAGAATGGCCTATTGATAATCCGGATTTTGCTCCGGAAGATAGGAATACGATTACATTGGTAACATATATTGCTGCACCTAAAGACAATAATATTAAGAGGTTCTAATGTTTTTTACAAAAAAAGGTTTCACTTTAGTTGAAATGATGGTGGCGATTTTATTATCGGCTGTCGTTATATTCTTTTCATATACACTTACAATATCTGCATATAAAATGTTTTCTAAGGTAAGTAGTACTTCTAAAGGATTTAACAATATACAATTTTTTGAAGAGATTCTAAAAAAATCTATAACTGAATCAGAGAGTGTTGTTTTTAATAATAGTTCTATTATATGTACAAGGTATGATGTTGTTTTAAGAGAAAAAGTTAGAGATACGTATACTTTTGAATCATCATCCGGTTTTTTTGGTAATTTGGTGGGTAAAGAGTATGATGTTTTCCCATTTAATATTCCTAATGACAAAAGGTTTGGGGCTACAAAATTGTTTATGAAGACTGAAGTTTTGAGTGGTCATGCTTTGCCGGAAACTCAAGTATTAGTATTAAATAATGTTAGAGCTTTTTATTATAGACCAAACAAGTATCCCGGAGGTACAGGTGCACACTTAGACAATGTAACAATAGGTATTATCTATGACGATCATGTTGTACCTAATATTCCGAAAAGACAATTTAGAACTTTCTGTTTTTCTTCCAGACAGGGGAGTATTTCATGATAAAGAATAATAAAGGGACCATACTTTTAATAACAATTGTATCTATGATGATATTGACCATTATAGGTTATATTACCTTGCGGATGGTTTCTTCTCAAGGTGTTATGGATACATATGCCCAAACAAAAGTAAGAGTAGATTATGCTGCAGAAGGCATTGTAGAAAGGGCAAAAGGTTATATTGCTTATGTTGTTGACAAAAATTTTATACCGTCGGGAACAGTAGTTACGGATGGCATTTTAGGTGATAAAGGAGATAATCCAGGATATGGTACTTTGTTTTCTAAAGTTCAAGCTGCCGGAGGATCTTGGGATCTTTTTAATGCTGAAATTATAGATGATGATTTATCTGAGTATGGTGGTAGAGTTAATCCTAATGCCCCATTTGATGATATGTTTCCAAGAGTTTTTGCTTCTGTTAAGTGTGAATTTGTAAATATATTAGATCAAGAGGCATTTTATGATGGTATTACGGATATTCATAATTTTGAACAGGAAGTTATAAGTGGCGATCCAACACCAGAACAAACATACAGAATTGTAGGTATAGCAAGAGCTACAGTAAGTGCTGCAGATGGTAGTGAGATAGTTTCAATTGTCAAATGCTATTTTAATACAGAAAGAGTAGATTCAGATTCATCAACTAATGCAAATTATACAAATGTTAGAACTATAATCGGTTGGAGGAAAGTATCTTGATAGGCATTGATTTGGGCAGCAAGTTTGTAAAGATCTGTAAAATCGTAAATACTGAAAAGAAGAAAAAAGAATATTCGATAGTTTCTGCAGTAGTGGATATATCAAATTATTCCGGAACGGAAAAGACGGAAAAATTGGCGGCAGTTTTAAAAAAATTGGGCTGCTTGGATGATTCCGTGTATTTGGCTGTCGGCGGTAAAGATATAATTAACAGAGATTTAGTTTTGAAAAGAAACAAGTTAATAAGTCTAAAAGATCAGGTGAATAACGAAGTTGTTAATACTATTTCCGAAGATTTAGGTAAAACATATTCTTCTTTTTCGGTTATAAAAAATAATTCCGATAAGGAATGCAGTATTGTTTTTTCAGCAGCTCCTATGGAAAAAGTTAATGCAAAATTTTCTTTTATAAATACGATTGATGCTTTGAATGTTTCCGGTATTACATTGGAAGATTTTGCTTTAGCAAATGCTTATGTCGAGTTTGGACCAAATTACAAAAATTCCGAAAATGTTATTTTAATAAATATCGGTTATAGTGTTTCTAATGTGATTGCTATGAACGGTAAAGAGTTGGTTTTCCTTAAAGATGTAGATTTCGGCGGGCAAGATATAACAAGAGATATTTCCAATTTTTATTCAATACCGGAAAAGTTGTCGGAAGAGTTGAAAAGAAGAGAAGATTTAAGACAGGCAATAAATTTCAATATGAAAAATGTTTTGAAAAAAAATGTTGCGGTTTTAATCGAAACATTGTTTAGAACAATAGAGCATTGTATAACAAGACAATTTATCGTGTCCGTTGATAGAATAGTTCTTACCGGTGGTGGTGCTATGACGGAAGGAATAGATAATTTTATTCAGGATACACTCGGAATACCAACTGAAAAATGGAATCCGTTGGATAATAATAAGTTTGTGGGATATGTTAACAAACCACAAGGCTTTTATTTGCCTGTTGCGCTCGGTTTAGCACTTGAAAAGGAGAAAAAAGCAAATGTATAGCTTTAATTATATAGAAGGCGTTATTACAAAAGAAAAGTACGGAAGTGCGCTTATAAGATTCTTAAAACTTGCAAATTTTTTTGTTCATGTTGGAATAATATTAATACTGTTATTTACCGTGTTTAGATACCTTGAGACATTAAATTATAACAGAAAAATAATTGATACAAAGAACATAATTGAACAAAAAAGATCACAAAATAATATTGTTGAAATAGAAAAAGAGTGGGAAACTTATTATTATAAAATATTAGCCGTAAAAGAACAGTTGAAAGGAAATACAAATTATGGCTCTGTTTTAAAAGATTTTGGAACATACCTGCCTGAAAATGATTCTATTATAAGCCTTTCAATCGTGGGAGAGGCTGCAAATGCTGATTGGTATATAAGTAAAGAAAAAGTAAAACAATTAACCAGTTTCTATGATTATGCTCCAATTTTGAATTCTGCTTTTGAGAAAAGTGAGTGTATTAAAAATGATATGGTAATAGAAACCATGGAAAAACAGAAGATTTATAAAAGAGAAGTTAATGCTCTGAAACTTAAGATAGGACTAAAAAAAGCAAAATAAATATTGGGGATATAATTTATGAATCAAAATAAAAGGGTCTTAATTTTTATATTAAATTTATTGTTTTCTTTGTTTATTGCGTACTTGGTATATAACTACATTTATGGTAGTTACGATAAAGATTTTAAAGAAAGAAAAAGTGTTTATGAAAGATTCTCCAATATAAATTCACAATTGGATGATTTCGGTAGTATACAGACGAAGATGGATGAGTTGGATGAATCTTTGGAAGAAGTTTTTTCTATTTATAAAGATACTTTTTATTCTAATGAGCAAAACATAAATGCATATAAAGTGAGAATATTGGAATTGCTAAAAGAAACAGAGATTTCTCTGCAAAAAGATGATTCCGTTGTTCAGGAAAAGAAGGGAAATAGTATAGAAATAACTCTAAAGATGAAAGCATCTTACAAACAAGTTTGTAAATTCTTGTTTGAATTGGAAAGATATTCTAAGGTTTTGTCAATTACAATGGATCACAAAGAAAATGTAGAGATAAAAACTGTTCCTATACTTTTTTCATCGGAAGTAAATGATTGCTTTAGCGGAAGAAATACTATTGATTTTATAGAAGATGATATTCGTAAGGCAGGATATTTTAAAGAAATATCCGATAAAATAGAAAAAGCAAAAGATGTAGGTTACATTCAAACTTGGAGAGACTTTGAACCGATTCCGAAGAATCCTTTTTATATGTATGTTCCTGAAAGACCTGTTAAAAGTGGTGGCGGTGGTGCAAAAGTTGAAACTCCAAAAATTGTTATAGACGGTATAATGTATGAAAAACAACATCCTATGGTTATAATAGGCGGCAAATTTTATTATGTCGGGGATGTTTATAATGGTTGTAAAATAATTCAAATTAACGGAAATAATATAAAAGTTAATAAATCAGGTGTAATATTTACAATAAAAATGGAGAATTAAAAAGGAGAGAAAATGAAAAAACTTTTGTTGGCAGTAGTAGCTGTTTCTTTATTATTTACTACCTCTTATTCTGCACCGGAAAAAGAGAGTGGTGGCGGTTTACATTCCACAAACTTAATTTCTATCGATTTTCAAGGAACTTCATTATACACTGTTTTAAATGTTTTAAGTATGAAGACAGGTATGAAGTTGATTTCTTCTACGGATTTATATCAAAAAAAGATAATGTTATCGTTGCAGGATGTTACGGCGGAAGAAGCTCTTAATGCTTTGCTTGATACTTATGATTTGTATTATGTTAAACAGGGTGATGCAAATATATATGTTATTAAAAGTAAAGCGGATGGAAGTCATATTACGGTTTCCAGAGTTATTTTTTGTAACTATGCAAAAGCGGCAGATTTAGAGAAAATTTTGGCAACGAGATTATCAAAAGGTGGTAAAATTGTATCAGATACAAGAACAAATTCTTTGATTATCACGGATTTGGCCGATAGTATCGATAAAATGGAAGGCCTTATAAGATCATTGGATGTTCCTACACAACAGGTTTTGCTTGAAGCCAAAATCGTAGATATTAACTTATCTCACGGAACTGCAATAGGAACAAGATGGAACGAAACATACAGAGATGGCTTGCTTAATCCTACTGTTGATCCTTCAAGAATGAATAATAAAAATTTCGTTTATGAGACTCCGGTTGGTTCTGTTATGGGTTTGGGATTAACAAAATCTTTTGCAAGAGTTGGAGTTTCTATTCTTGAAGGTGATGATTGGAGTATAAACGGAACATTCGAAGCCGGTGTTGAGGATAAAGATGCCAAAGTGTTATCAAATCCTAAACTTCTTGTTTTAAATAACCAAGAAGCTTCAATAGATATCGTTGAGGAAATTCCTTACTTGGAAAGCAAGACAACTTCTACGGAAGGAAATACAACAGGTACAATGGCATTTAAGGAAGCCGGTATAAAATTAAAAGTAAAACCTCAAATAAACAGGGACGGCTCAATTGTATTATCAATATCTCCTGAACAAAGTTATAGAACCGGTGAAACAATAGGTGAAGAAAATACTCCTGTTATTAATACAAGTAAATCAACAACAACTTTAATGTTAAGAAGCGGAGAAACAGCTGCTATCGGTGGTTTGATAAGAGAAACAGAAGATACAACTGTAAATAAAGTTCCTTTATTGGGAGATATTCCTATATTGGGATATTTATTTAAGAGTGAAACAAAAAATAAATCAAGATATGAACTTACCATATTTATAACGGCAAAAATTGTTAACTAATATTTATCAAGGATTATAAAACTATGGAAAATGAAAATATAAATACAGGCGATAATAACGGTTCAAATGTTTCTAATTCTGCGCCTAATTCCGATACAAGTGTTAATGTTGTCGGAAACGAACCTTCTTTTGAAACCGGTAAAGAGAATAATGTAGTTGATGCCAATGCCAATAATAATGTCAATGGTGAGAATACCAATATTGATATGAATGGTATGCAAGAACAAGAATCTGCAAGTTCCGGTAAAAGTTCAATCGCAAATGTATTTGCAAATGCTGTTAAAAAAGCTGATGAAAAGATTGATGAAAAAGAAGAAGAAAAAGAAGATGCTCAACAAGAATTAGATGATGGCCCGCATATTCATAAGGTATTGATTATTGAAGACAATGAAGTAGAAAGAACTTCCTTGAGGGCTGCATTGGAAACTGAATCCATTGCTGTTGAAGCCGTTGAAAACGGCTTCGAAGCTGAGAATCTTGTTCGTATTTCTATGTTTGATATTGCGATAGTTGATTACAGGTTGCCTGATACGGACGGCCTTAATTTGATAAAGAAGTTAAAAATATCTATTCCAGAGCTTATGCCTTTGGTTGTTACAGCACATAGCTCTGTTGAAATTGCGGTTGAATCTCTAAAAATGGGAGCTTATGATTATATAACGAAGCCTTTGAATATACCTAATTTAATAAAAACAATTTCTACAATGATACAGGATAAAGAGACCGCTATTTCCAGCAGAAAAAAATTGGTTGAGTTGCAATCTAAACAAGGAATAACATACACTGCTTCTTCCGGAGATGAACATGTATCTATAATAACGACACCGAATCCGGATATGTTGGTTAGTGCGGAAACAAAAATAAGTTTCGGTAAAAAAGTAAAAAAGTTTATATTAGCAGTTAAAAATTTTTATTGGGGATCATAAAATGATAATGAAAAAAGTATTAATTAGTTTTTCTTTAATTGTCTTTATGTCGTCTTTGTGTACTGCAATAACAAGAAATACTTCAAACAGTAATGAGAATAGAAAAATAGAAAAAAATGCTTACTATAAAGATTTACAAAGAGCTAAAAATTGTTATTGCGAAGGTGATTTTGACGGAGCAGAAAAACATCTTAGCAAAATTTTTGAAGTTTCTATCGACAATGAAAAAGCTAATGAAATGAGAAACAAGATTTTATTGTTAAAAGAAAAAGAATCTTACTATAAAAAAGCTTTAGTTAATGATTTGGTTATAGAACTTAGAAGAGCGGTTAAAGAAGGAAATTGTTATGAAGGTTTTTTGTTTATAAAGAGAATACATGACCTTTCTCCGAATGAACCTATAGAAGCTTTTAAAACAAGATTGGAAAATGAAAAAGAATTGATTTTGTATGCTATAGAAGATACCGGTGATAAAAATCTTTTTATAGACTCTGTTGATTTTTTTGTTAAAGAAAAATTTAAAAAATCATCGGAATACATATATAAGCTTTATCAAAAATATCCAAAATTTGTCGACTATGTAGGATTAAACAGATGTTATGTCTTACAAGAAACAACAAGCAAAAGAGTGAAAAAATTTTATGATGAAGCCATAAAATGTTTTAAGGCAACAAAGTTGGGAGAAGCAAGAAATTTGGCTGAATTGGCATATAGTTTACAACCCACTGATATAAAAATTAGAATTTTGTTAGATCAAATTAATATGGAGATATTGTAGTTGTATATTATTTAAACTAATTAATATTTTTTTATCATTATATTATCTGCATCGGTTAAATTTAACCGATGCAGTTTTTTTGTTTTATACTTTCCGTCGATAAAAAATAAAAGCTTGACAAAAATCAAACACTGTGTTATAATTAGCACTTGTAATATATGAGCGCTAATATTAACAAAGTGCTAATTTAGAAAAATAGTAGATTAGAGTTAAAAAAGGAAGATTTGATAAGAACAAAATTTGCAAGGCAAATTTTACAACTTAGCTTCCAATCTTCAAATCGTCCAATCATCTAATCTTCAAAAATTGCGGAGTAATTTTTAGAGGTTTGTATGAGACAAATATCCGAAAGTATTTTACAGGAAAGAAAAGCAAGAGTTTTATATGCTGTCATTCACGAGTATATAAAAACAGGTAAACCTGTCGGTTCAAGTGTATTGGAACAAAAATACAAATTTAATTTATCTCCCGCTACGTTAAGAAATTTAATGGCGGAACTTGAAAAAGACGGATATTTAACTCATCCTCACACATCTGCCGGCAGAATACCTACGGATGCAGGCTATAAAGCTTATGTTAATTCCTTGGTTGAATTACAAAGGTTAGCGGTTGAAGAAGAAGAAAGGATTAAACAGGAATACGAAAAAAAGACAAAAGAAATAGAAAGCCTTTTATCTCAAACATCTAAAATATTGTCGGGACTTTCAAATTATACAGGTTTTATTACAGCACCTAAAGCTAAAGTTAACGAGATAAGAAATATAGAATTGATGCAGGTTTCAAAAAGTCAGGTTATGGTTATACTTTTAACTAAGACGGGTATAGTTAAACATAAAATGATAAACCTTAGTGTAGACAGTGAAGAATTATATGAATTGAAAAAATTCTTAAATAATAAATTAAGAGGTTTAACGGTAGAAGAAGCATCGAAACGATTGATAGTTGAAGTAGAAAAATATCAAGATAAACAAAATGATATGTTACAACTTGCGGAACAAATATGTAATGTTATAGACAGTATTCAGGAAGATATTTATGTAGACGGAACATCGAATGTGTTATCGGTTCCGGATTTTACGGATTTCGAATCGGCAAAAAGTTTAATGAAACTAAATGAAGATAAAGACAGATTAATAGAAATTATAGGTAAAGATTTGGATGAAGCAACTGTAAAAGTAAAAATAGGCGGACAGGATTTAAGTGAATTAAAAAATTTAAGTGTGGTAAAAACCTCTTATTCGTACGGGGATAAAATAGTCGGAGTGTTGGGAATAATAGGTCCGAAAAGAATGGATTACGATAAGATGATGGCATTGGTAAATTCTGTTTCAAATATAGTTAACGGTTTCTTATTAAAAATGGGAGATGAGCAAGATGAAGAATAAAGAAAAAGAAGAACAAAAAATAGAAGAGAAAGCAGAAAAAATTGCAGAAGAAAAAATTGAAAAAGTTGAAGAAAAAGTTGAAGATATAGCAAGAGAAGTAAAACTATCGGAACTTGATATTTTGAAACAGTCTTTGGAAGAAAAGCAAAAACAGGCAGATGAATATAAAGCAGAATATTTAAGAAGTGTTGCCGAATATCAAACTTTGAGAAACAGAACGGAAAAAGAAAAAGGTGAATATATAAATTTTGGTAAAGCAAAAATATTGGAAAGAAATATAAGTATATACGACGTTTTCGAACAGGCAATGATAAGTGTCAGGGCAGGACAAGATTTAAAAAGTATTAAAGTTGGTCTTGAAATGATATACAACGAATTTAGCAAGATGTTGAAAGAAGAAGGTGTAGAAAAAATAGAATGTTTGAACAAAAAATTTGATCATAATGTTTGCGAAGCATTGGATCAGGTTGAAACAGACGAAGCAGAAGAAGGAACAGTACTTGCGGTTTATCAAAACGGATATAAATTAAACGGAAAACTTATGAGACCTGCAAGAGTTAAAGTAGCTAAGAAGAAATCTGACGAGCAGATTTCTTCGGAAGAGTAGAGGATTAGAAGAATAGAAGAATGGAAGAAAAGAGGAAAACTAAATAATAACAAAATTTGCAAAGCAAATTTTACAATTTAACTTCAAATCTTCCAATCATCAAATCTTCCAATCTTCGGTAGTCAGTTTAAAGAATTTTGTAATAAAAGAAGAAATGTAGTTAATAATAAGAATAAAAGTATTAAAAAATAATTAATTAGGAGGACAAGAAAATGTCTAAGATTATTGGAATTGATTTGGGTACATCGAACTCGGCAGCGGCAGTTATGGAAGGCGGTAAAGTAACACTTATCCCTTCAGCGGAAGGAACAACTTTGGGAGGAAAAGCTTTTCCTTCTTATGTAGCATTTACAAAAGACGGACAATTATTGGTTGGAGAACCTGCAAGAAGACAGGCCGTAACAAATCCTGAAGGAACAGTTTCCGCATTTAAAAGAAAAATGGGAGAAGATTATAAATACAAAATTAACGGTAAAGAATTTACTCCTCAACAACTTTCAGGTTTTATTTTACAGAAAATTAAAAAAGATGCTGAAGCATATTTGGGAACAACTGTAGATAAAGCTGTTATTACGGTTCCAGCATACTTTAACGATCACCAAAGACAAGCAACAAAAGATGCAGGTGCAATTGCAGGTTTGGAAGTTGTAAGACTTGTTAACGAACCTACGGCAGCATCACTTGCCTACGGTATAGATAAAGTAGGTAAAGAACAAAAAATATTGGTATTCGATCTCGGTGGCGGAACTTTGGATTGTACAATAATGGAAATGGGTTCTGAGGGAACATTTGAAGTATTGTCTACATCCGGAGATACAAAGCTCGGCGGAACCGATATGGATAAAGCAATTATAGATTATATTGCAGAAACATTTAAAAAAGAAAACGGTATCGATTTAAGAAACGATAAAATGGCTGTTCAAAGATTACAGGAAGCTGCAGAAAAAGCAAAAATTGAGCTTTCCAACATTCTTGAAACAGATATCAATTTGCCGTTTATTACAGCAGATGCTACAGGTCCGAAACATTTGGCAATGAAACTTACAAGAGCAACACTTGAAAACTTGGTAGATCCTATAGTTCAAAGATGTAAAGCATCTATCGAT
>JBGUZU010000035.1:0-10260 GCA_045223915.1 Endomicrobiaceae bacterium
TATCAATGTTGAATCGTTCAAGAACGTAAATTCGTATCCGAAACCTATATCAAATGCTTCTTCTCTTCCACCAAGTCTTATTGCCAATTTATCATCCAATACATAACTTTCTACACCTAATCTGAACTTCGTTTCACCGTCTATAAATATTATATCCAAATCTGCCGTGAATGTAGGAATTTTTACAAACGGCAACAATTCACTGAAATATCCTATACCCAACACATTCATGTTACTTACATTATCTTTTTCTACATAACCGATATCTGCAGGAAGTAAATATTTGCTGCTGAAACCTACTCTTAATCCGTTCTCAAATGTTGCAAGTAATCCGATATCGCCGGTTAATGCTCCTTTACTTTCGGAAAGATCTTCATCATCTTCAAAGTTTATTTCTTCTCTTAAATATTTTATGTTCAAACCGGCACTTAAATTTACTAAGTCCGTGTCTACTTTTAATACATCGTTTAACTTTCTTGCATAACCTAAATTAAATGCATCGTATCTTGCAAGAGCAGGTGTTCCGAGTGATGACCATGCAAATGATACAGCTCCTATTTCTTCCGAAATAGGATATACTGCGCCTAAATAGTTTGCACTTATTTCTACTCCGTCAAGTCCTGCAAACAGTCTTGATCCCATAAGTGTTACTTCTCTTTGTCCGCAGTTTGCTATACCTGCAATGTTATACAAAGGTGCATTTGCATCGTTTGCTACGGCGGTAAATGCTCCGCCCATTCCCAATGCTCTTACTCCCCAATAGGTATCTTCAAAAGCCGCAAACACAGTTTGTGCCGATACCAACAATATTAAGAATGATAAAACTAAAAATACTTTTTTCATCTTTTTTTTGTCGTTGCCATTTTCTATAGATTACTTCACTTCGTTCGTAATGACGACCTGTTCTGTCATTGCGAGGCGACTTTGTCGCCGTGGCAATCTATTTTCTAAATTATAGAACTATACAAATCTTTCCAACTAGGATTTTCTTTTTCTATCAAATCAATTTTCTTTTTTCTTGAACCGGCTTTTATTTGTTTTTCTCTTTCTATTGCCTGTTCTATACTTTCATATATTTCAAAATATCCTAATTTATCAACATTGTATTTTTTTGTAAAGCCATCAACTAATTTTTGTTTATGTTCATAAACTCTTTTTACTAAATTGCTTGTTACACCTGTATACAAAGTCCCGTTCTTTTCGCTAAATAATATATATACAAAACCTTTCTTTTCCATTTTCTTCTTTGTCTTTTCAATGAATTCATTTTCTATAGATTACTTCGCTCCGCTCGTAATGACGACCTGTTTTGTCATTGCGAGGCGACTTTGTCGCCGTGGCAATCTATCCAAATATCATTTCTTCCACTACTTAACGAATGCTATTGTTCCGCTGATGAGTTTACCTTTAACTTTTATCTGGTAAACATAAATACCACTGGATGCCCAATCACCGTTATCTTTTCTGCCGTCCCACTTAAATCCTTCCGCATCACCGGAACTGATTTCCTTAACTTTTTTACCGCTTGTATTGTAAATTTTAACACTGTCACCTTGTTGTAATCCGTTAAATCTGAATACATCTCTGCCTTTAACAACAACTCTCTTTTTCGGTCTGTAACTCTTATCTTCTTCTTTAACTTTTTCAAATATTCCGTAATAACCTAAATCCGTTATGTAAGACATAACGGTTTTGTTTTGTAAGTCCGTATTGGATATTGTTATATCTTTCCAATTGTCCGAATCCTGCTTTTTATACTTTAACACAAATTTGTTGGATGTCGGATTTAATCCGTAATAAAAAGTTGCTTTTATCGGCGACAATATTTCTATGTTGTCCGGTATGGAATAAACCTGATACAATGCCGCCATTTGTTCCGTTGAAGAAATATAATCTTCTATCGGTAACTGTTTAATTATTATTTGTGCATCGGTGCTTAACGAGTTCGGTGCAATTTCAAGTTTTGTACTTGTGTACTGTTGGTTACCTGAATTAAATTCCACAACACCGCCGGCAGATGCGGTAACATCTTTTGTTACGGTATCTGTAAGTTCGGCATGTTGAGGCTCTGTTCCCGAAGGGAAAGTGACGGTTTTAATAATTGTGCCCTGCTCGTCGCGGAAATCTATAACTATTTGGTAATCTATATTTGTGTTAGATTCCAAAAAGTCGGGCAGTTGTATAAAGAATTCTTCGTTGTTTCTTATGGTTACTCCTTCACCCGGCGGTTCTTGTTCAACAGTACCACCATCGACGGAATAATCTATTCTTGCGGTAGCGGTAGAATCGGAATAGTCACCAAAATCAACAGATATTTTTGCATTCAATATTCTGTCTATCGATGATACCGTTTCTATTGCCGTGTGAGTTATTACTGGAACTACAATTGAAGGAATTTTTGCATAAGCCCCCACTATCCTTAATGCTTCCGCAAAACCTTTTACGGAAACAGCAAGCAAAACCATTAAAGATAATAAAAATATAATTCTACTTTTCATGAAAAAAAATTCTAAAAATCATTAAAAATATAAAAATAAAAAACACTAGTTGGATAGCGGTATTTTTCATACCGCTATCCAAAGAAAAACTATTCTGTTTCTGTAGAAAATGTAATGGTTGTTGTTCCGTATTCGGAACCACCTGTTACATGGTCAAACTGTGCAGCGAAAAACATAATTATATCATCTGTTCCTGAATTTGTTCCTGTCCACCAATTTGCCCAATCAGCACCTGGAGAATCATTGCAACCAATCCAAAAACCAAAAAGGCCATAACCATTACCACCTTTAGCAATAACAGAATAACAATCATTATTTGCTTTCAACGTGTTAAAGTTAGCATCATCTTTATCTAAAACATATCTCATACCACTACCAAAACTTGCAGTAAAATCTGTTGGATATGTCGCATTGCTAGCTTCGCTTTTTCTCTTACAAATTATTTTAAGTCCAGCATAATCTCCATTTTTTAATGTCGCTGTATGACCTTTTCTTACTAAGCCATTATAAACATTAACACCATCATTATTTCTTGGCGTTATTGCTTGATAAGTCCCTGCTGTTTTGTTGCGGGTGTACATGTAAATTTTTGTTGTATCAGGTTGTGCCATTAGATTTCCTGAAAGTTTTGCAAAAGTTTTTCCTACTGCCCATTGAGGTGTAACATTACCAAGAGTAACAGTTGTAGTAGTAAAAGATATTTCATCTACGGTTGTTGAATATGTATCCCAGTCCTTATTAGCAACAAAATCATACAAATCAACATTTATTGTTACTGCTGGTGCCGCGCCAAAATTTACCTTTGCTGTTTTTGTTGAAATCGGATCAACCGCAAAAGCATTTCCACCTACAAAAACAAATATAGTCAATAATGTTAACAAAATAAAAACTTTCTTCATGTTAACCTATCTCCTTTTTGTTTATTACTACAAGAAAACTATTCTACAGTTTGAGCAAATTTTATTACTTTAGTTCCGTATTCAGCACCACCCAATACATTACTAAATCTTGCGCCAAAGAAAATTATAACATCATCAGTTTTTGAGTACCAGTTTCCATATGAACCACCATCAGGTGTACCAGCACCGCACCAAATACCACCATCAGGACCACCTTTTCCAATGTATACACCTTCTTCACTATCAGCATTAAAATCTTCATCAGATTTATCAACTACATATCTTTCTCCTACGTCTAATTTTCCTGCATTGTTAAATTCTGCAGGTAAAGTAGTAATGTAAGAGGTTGCTTTTGCTTTTTCAACACATTTTATTTCTAACGGAGCATAATCTCCTGCTTGATATGTTGAAGTGTTTCCTTTTCTTACAAGGCCATTATATTTGTTTTTATATACACCTTCGGAAACCTCTTCACTTCTTGGAGCATTTGCTTTAAAATCTCCAGCTAAAGTTGCATTTGTATTGTCAGTATACATAAGGACCTTAGTTGCTGCACTTTGTGTTGTTAAGTTAGATGAAACTTTTGCAAATGTTTTTGCCGGTGCCCAAGCAGGTGTTGCCACTCCGGGTGTAACTCCAGTAAGAGTGAAAGTGATGTCATCCGCTTCTGTTGAATAAGAATCCCAAGCTGTGCCTGATACCCAATCAAAAATTTTTACACTAAAAGAAAGAGCAACATCATCAAATTTTGCATAAGCTGATTTTGTTGCAAGTGCTGCAAATACTGAACTGCTTACCATACATACTAACGCCAAAACTGCTAACAAACTAAACACTTTCTTCATACTAAACTACCTCCCTAAATATTTTTGTACTGCAAATTTGATACTGCCAACTTCTACCAAAACTTTACTGCAAAATTTTGCTTCTACCTCCTCTAAAAATTTTTACACCTCCTGTAATAAATATATTTAACTCCAAAAATTAAAAATAAAAAAAGCACATAAGGAAAAACCCTTATGTGCTTTTAATTAGAATATATAAATACTTCTTGATTATACATCAACAAATATCTATTCATAATTAGTTCTTTTATTATAACAAAAATCTTAGGGAAAATCAAAGATTTTTGTTATTTAGCGGAACGGATTTATTTGGATAGATTCCGAATCGAGTTCAGAATGACAATGAACAAAGAGATCCCGCATCAAGTGCGGGATGACACGACATTATTTTTGTCGTTGGAGACTTTAAGATTTTAGGTTAGAATGAAGAAACACAGAATCGATGTGTACTCTTTGCGGTACTCAAGGTTCTGTGTTTCGAAATTATAACCAAAATATTAAGGTCGATATTCTTTCGTTTAGAATCTAAACGAAAGTGCTATGAAATGAGAGCCGTAACTCTCCTCCACTTCCAACGGCAACTCAAACGCATAATCCACAATCAATTTCGTTTCGTTTGCAAACGCAAACTCATATCCGAAACCTATATCAAATGCTTCTTCTCTTCCACCAAGTCTTATAGCCAATTTTCTATCCAAAACATAGCTTTCCAAACCGGCTTTTATAATTGTTTCGTCATCTCTAAACATTACATCTAAAGCTGCCGTAAAGTAAGGTATTTTTATTAAAGGCAACTCATCGCTGTAATAACTTAAACCTACTACATTTATATTTTTTACTTCATCTTTTTCCATAAATCCGATATCTGCGGGAACGATATATTTACTGCTGAAACCTACACCGATACCGTTTGCAAACATTGCTAAAATACCGATATCACCTGTTGCAGCGCCTTTATATGTTTGGAAATCGGTTTCTTCCACACCAAACTTAACTTCTTGAAGTAAATACTTAAAGTTTATACCTGCACTTAATTCAACAACTTCTTTATCTAATCTTAATATGTCGTTTAATATTCTTGCATAACCGATATTAAAAGAATCTTCTCTTCTTAAGCCCGGTGTAGATACCGATGACCATGCAAAAGAAATAGAACCGTATTTAGCATTTATAGGATGAACATAACCGATATAGTTTGCTCCAATTTCAACACCTTCAAGACCTGCAAACAATCTTGAACCCATCAATGTAACTTCTCTTTGTGCAACAAAGCCCAAACCTGCCACATTGTACAACGGGGCATTTGCATCGTTTGCTACGGCGGTAAATGCTCCGCCCATACCTAATGCTCTTACTCCCCAATAGGTATCTTCAAAAGCCGCATATACCTGTTGGCTCATTGCTACCATTATGGTTAATAATAATACTGCTAATACTTTTTTCAAAATTACTCCGTAATTTAGAAGATTGGATGATTTGAGGATTGGAAGATTGGAAGCTCAAATGTAAAATTTGCTTTGCAAATTTTGTTATTATTTAATCTTCCTCTTTTCCTCCATTCTTCTACTCTTCTAATCTTCTATTCTTCCAAATTGCTTTCAGCAATTTTTTACCAAACGAAAGCGACTGTTCCGCTTACTTTATCGCTCTTATCTTTTATCTTAATTTGATAAATGTAAGTTCCGCTTTCAGCCCAGTCACCATTATCTTTCTTACCATCCCAAACATTAACATCCGCGTTGGTGGCATTTATTTTTCTTATCTTTTTGCCTCTTAAATTATATATCGTTATAGTATCGCCTTCTTTCAAATATTTAAATTCAAATCCCGGATAACTGTTACCTACTTTACCTTTTACGACTATTCTGTTTTTAGGTCTGTAACTTGAATCCGATAATGAAATACTTTCCATTATTCTGTATGTACCTAAATTTGCAACAGAGAATGAATAAATTTGATCACTCTTATTTACAGATAAGTTTGCATTTGATACAGGTACCCATTCCGTTCCCTGTTCATACTGCAAAGAAAATTTGCTTGCTTCTGTTTTATTTTGTAAAGGAAGATTTTCTATTCTTATAGCGCTTTCCAATTCGGAAACACCTTCCACATCAACAGATGCGCAAGAAATTACTTTATCTTGTTGAGTCGGCGATAAACTTCCGCTTGAAGAATCTTCCAACAAGAAATCTACAACAACATTATGTTCCCCGCTATATGCACCTTCCGGAATTATAACTTTTACCGTACCGTTTTCTTCTTTGGATTGATCTCCGCAGAACACTTCTATACTTCCGCCGGTACTGCCGTTAACTGATTGTTCTATTTTCTTTACTACCGCAGCTTGTGAAAATGTTTCCGATGATGCATTAATAGGAGCATACAAAACAAATTCGCCCTGTTCCGCATCTTCAAATATAACTTTAATTCTGTAATCTATAACATTATTATTTTCTGTTATTTCACCTTCAGGTGTTCCTATATAAAAAGTTCTTCTGTTTACTAAACCGTCTTTTGTTACTTCAACAACTTCACCCGAATCCAACTTATATTGCAAAACAGCCGTTGCCGAATCCGTATCACCGAAATCGACATAAACTTTTGCATTTAAAATTCCGTTTGCTAAAACGGTTTCTATTTTTTCGTGTTCAACTCTCGGTTCTATAAACGAAAATTCAACTTCGGACGAAATTTTCTTTACAGTTTCGACAGTTTCGGCAACACAAACACCCGAAAACAAAACCGTTATCGAAAAAGCAAACATCATTAAAAGTGATTTCTTTATACAATTTCTTTTCATTTAATTTATTTTTTTAATATCTTAATATCTTTTTTTGTAATTTTAAATTTAACTTCTTTTGTTACTTCTTTTCCCAATGCTTTTATGGTAAAAACCGCAACATATTTACCTTTTTTCAATGCCGAAATATTACCGTTAAAATCTCTTGATTTTTCACAATATGTCGGAACTGTTTCATCTATATATACAACACTTATTTCTTTTTTCTTTTTCTTATCGAAAACTTGTACCTTACCGGAATGTCTTATATGAACATTACCGGTATTTTTTATAACCATTTTATAAAACAAGCTTCCGTCTTTAGGGTTTCTGGTTATATTCAAAGAATCAATTTCAAAATTTATATCTTCCGTTCCTTCAACCGTAACATACATCGGAATCGAAATGGAAAGATTTATCATAGAACTTTGTTGAGCACTGAAATCCAATCTTCCGCAAACGGAACCTTTCATACTTGTAGAAATTAAAACTTCGTAAGGAATATCTATTGTTTCGCCGGGTTTTAAATTGAATTCTTTCTTTTCAAATTTAAGCCAATCTTCAACATTTAGTTCACCGTTACCGGAAAAACTGTTACCGTTAGATAAATTTAAATCAACGACTACAGGATTTTCGTATGTACTTGTAAGAGAATAAGAACCCTTATAAGTAGATCCCGGTTCACCGGCGACATTAACTATAGAAGGTTTTACGGACAACCCCGCAAAAGCCAAAGAACTTAAAAACATTAAACATAAAACAACAAAATTTTTTTTCATAAAATTATTATTCATAACTTAACTTAATTACAAAACTTGCCGTATATTTTGCTGCTCTTGCAACTTTAGTATCACATGCAAAAAACAATTTCGGTTTTCTTTCATAAAAACTCGTAAGTCCGTCATAATATTGATGAACTATACCACCTGCATCGGTATTTTCAAAAGTATGACAACCTTTATTGTTTAAAATTATGGATTTGTCCGAAGTATCTCCGTTGGCTTTTACAAAAAACCACGGATACAACCACTTTACTCCCTCATCATGAAGGTATGCAACTTTACCGGCATCATACAAACCGAAAAATTCGCCGGATTGACTTTTATTTTCACCGATTTCCAAAGTGTTTCTGTTATTGTGACCGTCACCGTCAACATACGTATACGGCAAAGTAGAACAACTTACTTTCCATGCCGTAGGTAAAACATCGGTATTATCATTAACATTGTATAAACCTTCTATATCATTGTTCGTATATGCTCTTACAACCCAATTATTACCGGTAAATTCTCCGTCTATATCCATTTCCAAATATTGATCCGCAACAACCCAACCCTGCCCGTAATAATCTTCCGAAAAAGATATAGGTTTTGTTTGATCTGAAACTTCGCTGTTGTCGGAAGTATTTTTTCTTACTATCGAAAAACTTGCTCCGGCATTATTTTTTACCCAACGGATATTATCAAAGCATATAGATTCACCAACAACATAATTATCTTCGGGTAAATTAAAAATAAACAATATGTTTGTTTTTGATAATTTTGATGCATTTATACCGTTAGCAGATGTTAAAGCAAAAGATAATTCCTGCCATTGTCCGTTAGCCGTAAAGCCCAAGCTTGCCAATGTAACCATTATTTCTTCCGTTCCGTTAACTTTTATGCCGACCTTCAAATTTGCCATATTCGAATCCGAAGAACGAACAAAGAACTTTATGCTGCCCCACTCATATGCAGTCATATCACGATAATGGCTTGAATTTGTTGAAACAAATCCGCCTCCGCCATACTTCCATATTTGAGATTCCGGATGCGGTGTCCCGTTGGTAAGTTTAAAATAAAACTGCCCCTCTACAGGAGTATCGGACATTGTTTCACCTGTCATAGATTGATTATCCCAAAGTTGAAATTGAACGGAATCCGAATCAATTGAAGATGCATCAAGATGTATTCCGTTAAAACTGTCCGTATAAACACTATAAACATTTCTTGTATTGTTTGCAGCAAGAACTACAGACGATAACGCAAACAATAAAACAAATAATGATAATATAAAGTTTCTAAAATTCATAACTATTCAACAACCTTTTCTATAACTATTTGGTCGGTAGCAAAAGCATCTCCTCGACCTATATTCATAAAGTTTCCACCGAAATACATGTATGCCGTGTTATCGGTAAGAGCCGGTCTCCACGGAGCATATTGCCCTTGCTCGTCGTAAACGCCAAATACCGGTCCGCCAAATCTTGCAAGGATACTATATTCTTTCTTAAAGTTTGTTTCCGTTCTTATTACTTCACCGTTACTGTAATATTCCGTATAGTCGGCTTCGTCGGTAAAATATCTTGCAACTTTATCTCCTGTATCCGTCATGGTTTCAGGATCATATTGTTTTTTTAAGTCGGAACTGCTAAGTTTTGCAGATGTAAATAAGAAACTTAAAGGAACAAAACCGGCATATTCACCGCCTTTAGTTACTTTATTTACCATTCCGCTGTAAGAATATGTTGCACTTGTTCTGTGAACTCTGTCTCTTGAATCGTCGCCGGTAGGAGTATAACCTTGTTCATAATAAACGGCTACCGTTCTTGAACATGTGGATTGATATACCGAACTGCTGTCGGTATTTTTTTGATACATATAATAATTAACATTATCTGTTGTTATGGTTGCACTTACAATTGCATAAGATGTTGACCAAACCCATTGAGCATCTTTTTGTGCTATATTTATTACTCTCGGATCCCAGTTGATTGTTTCTATCGACGAGTCTGTAATGATATCTTTTAAATCGAATGAAAACTCTACGGAACCTTTTCCGCTGAAATCGGCAACGACTTCAACTGTTCCGAGTTCTCCTGCAGGAAACGCAGCAAAAGACACATTCGAACAGAAAGTTAATATCGTTAAAGTAAAAAATAAGCCAAAAATTTTTTTCATTTATTTACATTTTTATAAAAATTTATTGTCATTATTATACAAAATTCAACTATATTTTACAAGATATAAAACTTTGGCAATAAAAAAACGGGAAGTTTTTTTCTTCCCGTTTTTTTATTATAATTTTAAATCAATTAGAATCTAAATGACAGTGCTATAAAGTGTGAACCGTATGATTCTTCTACTTCAAACGGCAATTCCAACGCATAATCTACTATCAATGTTGAATCGTTCAAGAACGTAAATTCGTATCCGAAACCTATATCAAATGCTTCTTCTCTTCCACCAAGTCTTATTGCC
>JBGUZU010000036.1:0-2615 GCA_045223915.1 Endomicrobiaceae bacterium
CCACTATCACTATTACTATCACCAATTCTACTAAGGTGAATCCTTTTTTAGTTTTTATTATATTTTTCATTGTTTTCCTCCTAAAAACGACATATACTATACCACTACATTATAATTATAGTGCAAATTTGTTTTTTTTGCAACAATAAAAAAAAGACCCGCTATTTTGACAGGTCTTTTTTTTATTCATAATATGAAAGAAAAACTAAATTTTATTTTTGTATCCAAGGACTTACATCAATATCATCATTATCACCATGCAAAGAACCATTAGCCCATTGTTTAGCATGAAGTTCCCAAGCTGCACTTCTATGAGAGCCGTATACCCAAATATCTACATATTCATTATCGTAATCGTCTCTGCCTGCATACGAAACAACTGCACTTACATACTCCGGAGACGATCCTGATGAACCGGATTGCATTTTAAAGCGTCTGAAATATTTATTAGCGTCCGCATCTATATCCAATTCTTCACACATAGAGCCGCCGCTAAAATTGAAAAAATATCCCTTCTGTACATGATATGCAAGTTCCGCTTTTCCTATTGCTCCCAACAAAACTTTTCCTTCAGTCATCATTGCTTTTTCCACATAGCCTCTGTATATCGGTACAGATACTATCGACAATATTCCTACTATAACTATTACTATTACTAATTCTACCAACGTAAATCCTTTTTTACCTATTTTCATTTTATTCTCCTAATATATTTTTATTACCTTACCATATCCCCTTCATCAATAATCTCGCCATCAGGACCATAACCACGCAAAGCCCCATTTTCCCATTGCGTTGCACCAAGAACCCAAGATTTTCCTCTGCTATAGCCATATACTTGAATCTCAACATAATCTTCATAATCATCTGAACGCCCTTTGTTTACAGAAGCAACAAAATTTGCATTTGCATTCGGAATACTATAAGAGCCGGATTCGGCAGAAAACTCATAAAAATACTTGTTAGCACCTGCATCTATGTCCAGTTCGCTTGAATACTCAGTACGTCCGTTTGTATCAAAAAAGTAACCGTGTTCTACATGATAAGCCAATTCTGCTTTTCCTATTGCTCCTATCAACACTTGTCCTTCCGTCATCATCGCTTTTTCCACATAGCCTCTGTATATCGGAACCGATATTACAGACAATATTCCCACTATCACTATCACTATTACCAACTCCACTAAAGTGAATCCTTTATTGCTTTTTATTATACTACCCATAGTCTTTTTCCTCCAACAAAAAAAAACAACAAACAAATTTGCAATACAATTATAGTGCAAATTTTTTTTATTTGCAACAAAAAAATGATATCAAAAGAATTTTAAATACTAAACTATAATAGAATTTTAATTAGCACTATCAAATAATGGTGTTTAACATGCTTCTCCTTCTCCTTCTCCATAGTGTTCTTCTTCAATCGGAGTATCCATTATAGGAATAACTTCCCTACTTTTCTCTACTATCTCATAGTCCGGGCCTAAGCCATATAATCCACCATTAAATGCTTGTACAGCACGAAGTTCCCAACTTTGTCCTCGATTAGACCCGTAAACAGTGATAAGTGCTAAATCATAAACAGTATCAGCATATTCTTTGTTCACCGCTCTGGCAGCCCTGCTACCAAAACTAAAACCTTTAACATCAAATGCACTAAAATATTTGTTTGCTTCTGCGGATATATCAAGTTCATCATCATAAGCAACCTTAGTACCATTCGTTTCTTTAAATGTACCATATTTTACATGATAGGCAAGTTCCGCCTTTCCTATCGCATTCAGCAATACCTTTCCTTCCGTCATCATTGCTTTTTCTACATAGCCTCTGTATATCGGCACCGATATTATAGACAATATTCCCACAATTACAATTACTATTACCAACTCTACCAACGTAAATCCTTTTTTATTTTTCATTGTTGCCCCCTACTCAATATTGTTTACAATAATTAATACATACCGCTTTCGTTTTAAGTATAGTATAAAAAATTATTATATTCAACAAAAAAAGACTTACTTTTAAGTAAGTCTTTTTTTTGTAAAACTCATACTATTACTATATTTACATTAAAACTTATTCATACTCAGTAACAACATCATCACCACCGCCATCACCGCCACCGTATCCATATCTATAAATATCTATATCGGAATTACCCCCATTGGAATAAGTCGTCATAGAAACAACCAACCAACCTTTTGGAGATTCATATCCTGCCTCTATTAAAACAGAATCAAGAACATCATTTATCACAAGAGCACCTTTATTAATAGATTTCAATGATTCTTGCTTAGGTGTTTTGATTTTCAATTTCATTGGAGTATTTGAACGAGCAAAGAAGAGTCTAAAATATTTATTCCCGCTTGCATCAATATCAAGAACAGAATCTTGACTAATAGTTCCCGGTGTACTATAAAAGCAACCATATTGCACATGATATGCGAGCTCTGCTTTTCCTATTGCACTCACTAATACTTTTCCTTCCGTCATTATTGCTTTTTCAACATATCCTCTGTATATCGGAACCGATATCACAGATAATATTCCCACTATCACTATTACTATCACCAATTCTACTAAGGTGAATCCTTTTTTAGTTTTTATTATATTTTTCAT
>JBGUZU010000037.1:0-161054 GCA_045223915.1 Endomicrobiaceae bacterium
TTTAGGTTAGAATGAAGCAACTAACGAATGAAGTGTATATGGATCCCGCAAGGGCATACTCGATTGAGTTAGTTGCAAAATTATAACAAAAATATTAATGTCGCTATAAAAACGGATTTTTTTTAGAATACGAAGTTAGAATTTAAAAGATAAATCCGTTTAGCTATAAAATTTATTTTATAAATTTTAAGGAGAATAAAATGAAAGACGAATCAAAATGTTTACACTCGGGTTACACACCCGTAAACGGCGGACCAAGAGTTATGCCGATATATCAAAGTACCACATTCCGTTATACTTCCACACAGGAAATTGCGGAAGTTTTCGATGATCCTACAAAAAATCATATATATTCAAGGTTTACCAACCCTACGGTGGATGTCGTGGAAAAAAGAATTGCAGATCTTGAACACGGTGCTGCCGCAATGTGCACAAGTTCAGGACAAATGGCATCGTTAATGTCTATTTTGAACCTTTGCAATTCAGGTGACAGTTTTGTAAGTGCATCCGCAATTTACGGCGGAACAATAAACCTTTTTGCTTTTACACTTAAAAAACTCGGGATAGAATGTATTTTCGTTGATGTGGATGCAACAGAAGAAGAAATACAAAAAGCAATAAAACCTAACACAAAAGCAATTTTCGGTGAAACATTAACCAACCCGTCTTTGCAAGTGTTCGATATAGAAAGATTTGCTAAAGTTGCTCATGCAAACAAAATTCCGTTAATTGTAGATAACACATTTGCTACACCTATACTTTGTAAACCTATAGATTACGGTGCGGATATCGTTATTCATTCAACAACAAAATATATGGACGGTCATGCAGTGCAGGGCGGGGGAGTAATAGTAGATTCCGGCAAATTCGATTTTACAAGCGGAAAGTTTCCCGAATTTACCGAACCTGACGAATCTTATCACGGAACGATATATACGAAAAAATATCCGTTTGCACCATACATAATAAAAGCAAGAATGCAACTTATGAGAGATTTCGGTGCTTATCCTTCAGGTCATTCCGGATTTTTGTTAAATCTCGGTCTTGAAACACTTGCGGTTAGAATGGAAAGATATTGTTCCAATGCAATAACGGTAGCAAAATATTTGGAAAAACATCCTAAAATAGAGCATGTTAACTATCCCGGTCTTAAAGGTAATAAATATCACGATTTGGCACAAAAATATTTGCCTAAAGGTCAAAGCGGAGTAATGTCTATAACAATTAAAGGCGGTAAACAACCTGCAATTAAGTTTATGGATAACTTACAAATGGCTTCAAACGAAGTGCATGTTGCAGATATCAGAACTTGTGTTCTTCATCCTGCATCTGCTACACACAGACAACTTACCGACGAGCAATTAATTGCCTGCGGAATTAATCCGGGAATGGTAAGATTGTCGGTAGGATTGGAAAATGTGGATGATATAATTGCAGACCTTGAAAAAGGTTTGGCTGCAATTTAATAGATAATTTAAATACTAATTTTATTAACTACATTGGATATTGTCTATGAAAATTGATTTAGTTGTTCCTTGGGTTCACGAAAGTGAAGAATTTCAAAAAGAGAGAAGTAAATACATAGATGAAAAGGTTGATAAACAGGCAACATTCAAAATAAGATTTAAAGATAACGGAGAACTTAGATATTTGTTAAGATCCGTCGAAACAAATGCAAGTTTTATAGACAGAGTGTTTCTTGTTACAAACGGTCAGTTACCGGAATGGTTAAACTTAAAACATCCGAAATTACGTTTGATAAACCATAAGCAAATTTTTCCTGCAGATGCTCTGCCGACATTTAATACACTTGCAATAGAATCCTGTTTAGTAAATATACCCGACCTTTCTGACAGATTTTTGTACTCCAATGACGATATGTTTTTCGCAAACAAAGTAACCGAAGATTTCTTTTTTGATAAAAACGGATATCCGATAATAAGATTCAGAAAAGATTTTGCACCAAAAGAGAAAAATCCGGGACTTTACGAACAATTTGTCAGAAATTCTTTAGATAAATTCGAAAAGAAATTTAATATAGAGTTGCCATACAGAGAGCATCATAATATCGATGCTTATTATAAACCGGATGTTATTGCCTGTATAGAAGCATTTAAAGATGAGTTCAGAAAAACAACCTACAGCAAATTCAGAGACAGTGATAATATGAGAAGAATCGTTTGGTCTTGTTACTCTTTTTATGTAGGACATTCAAAAATAAGATTATATCCGATATTAAAAATTCCAAACAGATTCAGGAAAATAGCGGAAGAACTGTTTAATTTGTTTAGAGAATCTAAAATTATGTTGATGGACAGAAAAAAATATTCTGTTCGAAAACATTCAAGAATTAAATTATGTTGCTTAAACGACGGGGATAAAACCACCGATGAAGACAGAGCAAGAGCGATAGCTTTTTTGGAGAAGTATTTCCCGAAGAAGTCAATGTTTGAAAAATAAAAAATAAAAAATTTATTTTTTAGCGAAGCGAGTTTTATTTTTTACTTCTAATCTTGCATTTGCCTCCCTTATGTACCATCCGTTTCACTTCCATTTATGTACACCGCAGTCGGCAAATGCTTTATTCTAAGTAAAAACTTTAAAACTCTTTGAGAGCAACAAACAATGTAACACAAAATCTTAAGGTCTTGTTAACGACAACGAACGAGAAGATACTCTCTTTATTTTAAAGTACTTCTTCTATATCTTTAATTAAATTATTGATTTCTATACTATTGAAAATTTTATTGAAGTTTAGCTCTTCTCTTAATAAATCTTTTTTATTGAAAGATCCATTTTGAGAAATAAACAATAATAGTTGTCTTAAATATTCTATTTGTGAATTATTAAATCCTTTTAATTGTTCTTGTTTTATAAATCTATCAAAAGCTATCGGGTTAAATTCTTTATTTATTCTTATAAATTTTACTAAATCGGCATCATCTTTGAATGTTTCATTATATTCGTCTGCAGATTTAGCAATTTTTATTACTTCTTTTTTGAATGCTTGAATAGCATCTTGTGTAGGTTTTATTAAATTCTGTACTTGATAAACCAGTTCTATATCTGTGTTTTCCTGTATATAAAATAAAACTTTTTCTTTTAATGTTTTAAAGTCGTCAATAGTAACTTTAAAATTAACTTCTATATCCATAGCATCACCAAAAGAAGTTATTTCATCGTCAAAATCGGATATAATCGGTTTGAACTCTTTTGATTCAATATATCTCATAAGATCTCTAATTTCTATTCTTATACCATTTACTTTTGTAATAGTAGAATCATTTACGAATTCATCTGTTATCATGTATTGCAAAGTTTCTTTATGGTTTGCAACTTCAGTAATATGAATTTTCTTTTCAAGTAAATATTTAGAAAGTAAATAAATAGTTTTTGCTACTTTCTTAAAATCACTTTTAGGGTTAAATCTTACAGCAAGAAACTTATAACATAAATAATCAAATGCTCTGGCTTCTTCTAAATCTATTTCACCTATAACATTTGGTGCTATATGTTTTTTTATTTCAAATAAATTATTTTGTGTAAATGTTGTCCAACCATCAATAGTTGAATATTTGTTAACATATTCAAGGTTTGCATGAACACCGATATAATTTCTGTTTAAGTTTTTTACTTCGTCAACTAATTCATTCCTTAAACTTTTATAAAATTCTTTATCATCTTTATCAAGTTTAGAATAATTTGTTTGCATCATTTTATATAATGCAGATTTCTGTAAAAATATTTTTTGATATAAAGATAAAACTTGTTCTGTTTTATCTGCTTTACCGTCGGGATTTAATGCAAAGAATTTAAATACATTACAAATATCAAATATTAAAAATCCTTGTTTTGAGGAATATAGTTGTCTTGTAGTATCATTAGTCATTCTTTCAAAATATGCTTTAGAGGGGGATAAAACTTTTATGTTATCGCACAATCTCGTTCCTCTACCTATCATCTGCCAAAACTTTATTTTTGACAAAACTTTTTTAAAGAAAACTAAATTTACTATTTCAGGAATATCTACACCTGTATCCATCATATCAACAGACACAACAATTCTAATACCTTGTTTATTTTTAAATTCTCTTTGTAATATTTCGTTATATCTAATTTTATTATCAATAACCACACAATAATCCACACCATTAGAATGGTTCGGATTGCATAATTCAGGGTACATTTCTCTAAAAGTTTCTTGAATCATAACAGCATGGTTATGGTCTTTTGCAAATATAATAGTTTTACCTAAAATATCGCCATTATTAACTTTTAACCCTTCTTCCATTAAATCCTTTAATACTTTTCTTATAGTATCTTTATTTGTTATAACAGAATAAAATTCAGAACCTTCTATCTTTTCCGGAATATTACCATCTTCGTCAGTAAACAAATCTTCATATTGTTCTTGTTCTTCCGGTGATAACTTATCGTAAACTACACCATTTTTTAAAATATCGGGAGTTCTATCTAATGCTCTATAATAAGTTAAATATCCATCTTTAACACCCTTTACAACATCGTATTCGTAGTTTGGTGTTTCTGTATCTAAGTTAAATACTCTGTATGTTGATTTATGTATATCGTTTCTAGGAGTTGCTGTTAACCCTATCATTAAAGCATCAAAATAAGAAAATATTTCTGCATATTTATTGAATAAACTTCTATGAGCTTCATCCACAATAATTAAATCGAAATGTCCTATACCATAAGGACATACACTCATATCTTTAATAATTGAAAGCATAGATTGATAAGTAGAAAAAACTATCCTTGCTTTTGAATCATCACCTTCTTTTTTACCATCAGCAATAATAGCCATAGGATATTTAGGCAAAAACTTTTCAAAAGTTTCTTCTTTTGCTTGCCTAACTAAATTTTTTCTGTCGGCAAGGAATAATATTCTTTTTATAAAATTATTCTTTAAAAAAATATCAGATATTGCACAAGATACTCTTGTTTTACCTGTGCCTGTTGCTAAAACTATTAAAGAACGGGAATGTTTTGTTTCTAAATGCTTTAATATTTCATCAATAGCTTCTTTTTGATAATATCTGTTACATATTTCTGTGTCAACATTTTTATCTTTAATGCTATATTGTCTTCTTTGAATTAAATATTCAAGTTCTTCTTTTTTGTGAAATCCAAACACTTGTCTTGCAGGATATACACCATCTATTATTTTTACGGAATAACCATTTGTGTAATAAATAATAGGTCTAACACCATACTTTTTTTCTAGTGCATCTGCATATAAACAAGCTTGAACTCTACCTTGCTCTTCATTTAAAATGGATTTTTTAGCTTCAATTAAAGCCAAAGGTTTAGCATCATCACCAAATAAAACATAATCTACAAAACCGTTACCTGTTTGATTTTCAAAAGTTTTTGGCATACCAACAACAGGAGTTTCAATACAAGCTTTATTTTCTTCGATAATATGTTTCTCGTTTAAAACTTGCCATCCTGCAAGTTTTAGTTTCGGATCTATTAATGTTAAACGAGTTTCTTTTTCAGTTATATGCATTTTTATCCTTAATTAAAATATTCATTCATTTTTTTATTTAACAATTCTGTATATAAATCTATTTGCTTTTTTATTCTGTGTTTTATTTTTTCTATTTTTTCAACAAAATTAATATATTTATCTTGTATTTCTTTTGGAGGATTTATTGTTTCTATTTTTTCAAGTTCTGTCGCTTTTATTGCCATTTTTACTCCAGATCCTTTTTCATTTTGTCTTGATAATATCTCTCTTAATAAAAAAAGTAGAAAGTTGTTATTTATTGTCTTTTTAGGCTTTATCATCATTAACGATGGGTGTATTATTCCTTTTGGTGCATTTTTTGGCAACAAAAAGCATTTTCCTATTGTTCCTCTGCAACTAACAATAATATCTCCAGACTCAACTTCAAACCTTTTCAATTTATTATATTTTTCTTTATTAATAAATCTTACATCAATATTTATGTTTTCTCCTATAGCATGTTTCTGTTCATAAACCATACAAAAACTTTTACTTTTATCAACAAAACAATCATTTTTTAAATCGCTCCCAAATGGTCCTATATTCATTTGATTTACAAATTTGCCAAAAGGGCAAGTGGCAAAGTTTCTCGTATTATTAAATATATCTCCAAACATTTCAACAAATTTAGATTTTATTAATTCATCTAATTTTTCAAGTTGCTGTTTTTGTTTTTCTAGAATTGAATAAATTGATTGTAAATTGTTTACAATTTTTTCTTGTTTTATAAAATCAGGGATACAAATTTTTTCTAATAAGAAATTATCTATATCAACTTTTTTACCTTGCCTTGCACTAGCAATTAAATATTTTTTTGATAAAAAACTATTAAAAACTTTGAAATAGAAATTAAAATAACTGGATTTAACAATATTTGTATTTATTTTAAAAGTAGTGTATGCTGGAGACACAGAATAAATTTTGTCTTCTTCCAATATTCCAATATCTATTTGATTAGAACCTAATCCTATAGTTAATGTATCCTTATATATTAATTTGTTTTTTGAATAATCCTTTGATAACTCTTTTTTATAAATTTCAGATCTTTTCCTAATGCCATATTTTCCAACAGCAACAGGCTCATATAAGTTGTTTGCATTTTTCTCCTTATATTGAGTAAGTAATTCATATAAATAATAACTTTTCATTTATTTATCTTTTTCCATTTAGTTAATCTATCTTTATATAATGGTTCCAAATTCAATTTAAATTCATCAACTATTTTTTGAACTTTATTTGCTATTTCATCATTTTTATCATAACTGTTAAAAGCTATTTTTTCAGCTATAAGGATAGCATCTTTTGGCATAAGCCGAGAATATAAATCTTCAGATGTACTTAGTATATCTTGAATTATACGATGCAAACTTCCGAACAAATTTAAAATATCTTTGTTCCAATATAATTGTGCTTTGTTTCCTAAACTAAGAAACTTTTCTATTTTTTCTCTGCTCTTTCTTAAACGATACTTAGGAATTAAATAAAATAATTTTTTTTCTTTAATTTCTACATTATCTTTTTTCAATTCTTCTTTTAGTTCATTTTGTTCACTAAGTAAAGAAAATCGACTTCGTGCATAATTAATAATATCTTGCATATCACAAGCTTGTTCTACAATATCACAAGCTAAATCTATTTTCTTTTTGCCAATAAATTCTTTTTTCCAAGTATATAATGCATTACCTGCTATCCATATACCTAATCCTGAAAAGACAAAGGTTATAATATCTTTTACTATATTATATGTTTCCATTTTCTAATTCTTTTAACTCCTTAGCGATATCGTCTTGTGTCTTTTTTATGTCCTTTAAAATTTCTTTTGTGCTACGATAAACTATTTTTTCTCTTTCGATTTCTCTATATTTGTTTATAGTCAAATCGTAGTCGTTATTTTTTATTTCTTCTACCGGTACAAAGAAAGATTGATCTTTTCTTGTTCTTTTTATTTCTTTATCTAAATTATTAAATCTTTCAATAATATCCGGTATATTTGAACCTTCCACTTCTTGCCTTTTAGCATCCAAAGTATATCCGTCATTTGTCATATTGTAGAACCAAACTTTGTCGGTTCCACCTTTATTAGTTTTTTCAAATATTAAAAATGATGTTTTTACACCGGCACCTTTACTTGCAGAACCTTTTTTGCTCGGAGCACTAAATATTCCGTTAGGCATAGAAACTACACCTATTAGTTTTTGTTTTTCTATAAGTTCTACCCTTAAACTTTTATGTGCTTTATCACTACCGAACAATACACCATCAGGAACAATTGTCATACATCTACCACCCGGTTTTAAAAGCATATCCATTAAAGCAACAAATAAAAGTTCTGTTTTCTTTGTTTTAGTAATAGATAAAATTTTTCCATTAGTAGCAGATTCTACTAAACTGCCCGAGAATGGGGGATTAGCTAAAACCAAATCAAATTGTCCTATGTAATCATTTACATTTTCATTTTCTAATAGAGAATCTACTGAAAAGTTAGGATTTTTTATTCCATGAAGAATAGCATTCATATAACCAATTCTTGTCATGTTATTATCGTTATCACAACCATAAAACATTGAATTATTAAATATTTCACTATTTTGAATATTCATTAATTGTTTTTTTTGATGTTCTTTTATATATTTTGCAGATTCAATAATAAAACCTGCCGTTCCCATTGCAGGATCTATTATCTTTTCTCCTAATTTTGGTTTCATCATTTCAACTGCCATATCAATAATGTGACGAGGTGTTCTATATTGTCCGGATATTCCACTACCACACATATATTCATAAACATCGCCCATTAAATCGAGTTTATTAAAATCAAATATAGGGTCAGAAAGTTTATCTACAACAGATGTTAAAAGCCTTTCTTTGTCGTCAAAACCAAAGGTATATTTCTTTGCATATTTACCGAATTGTCCAATAGCTTTATTTTTAGGATCTTTTATAAACGGAATTACATATTCTTTTATTGTTCTTGCTAAATCCATAGAATTTAAGTTTTTAAAATTTTTCCATCTTAATTTTTCATAAGGATATTCAAATTTTAATTGTTCTTTACCATTTATAGTTTCATAGTATTTATAATTACCTTTTTTAAATACTAAATCTTTTGATATGTCTGTTTCGTTAAGTTCAAGGATGGATGCCTGTGCTTCGGTAGCATTTTGTCTATCGTCAAGCATTTTAATAAACATTAGTGTTGTTAACTGGTTAACAATATCCGATACTTGTGCCATATTTTCATTATAAAAATCTTGCCAAATTGCATTGATTTTATTTTTTAATTCACCAGTAATCATTTATATTCTCTCCACTTGTTTTTTAACTATTTATTATCTTCATCATTTGAAGAATAATTTTTATCTAATTCTTCAATTAAATTAGATAAGTAATAAATGAATTTTTCTAATTCAGAATTAATAGTCTTTTCTTGTGCCTCAAATATTGGATTTAAATATTTTATATCTGTATCTATTTCTAGTTCTTTTCGTAGATTATAAAAAGTAGAATTTATTAATGGTGATACTTCTTTCATTTCTTTTATTAATTCTTTAATAAAAATAACTTGTCCTTGAAGATATTGTTTGTTTAAGTCTTTTCTGTTTCCATTGAATGTATCTGATTGTCCTCGTTCAAATTTATAAGTTTCATTTAAACGATTGAATCTTTCGGGACTTATGTTTACACTTTCACTATTTTCTCGCATCAGCATTATAACTCTTTTTATTTCTTTCTGACTTTCATTATAAAAATTATTTTGAATATCAATATCAATTTTTATCTTATTTAATGAAAAAAGTTTAGGCATTAATCTTAATATTAATGTTTGATATTTTGTTGACAATTCTGTAATTGCTTTTATTGTTTCTTCAGTACTAATCAAACTTATTTTTGAAACAGACATAAAAAAATCTTTAAAACCATCATATAAATTTGTATTTTGAAGATTTATATTAATAATAGAAGCTAAATATGAATTTGCTTTTGATAAATTATCAACCGCTTGTAAATAAATTTCTTTTTTTGTTATCTGTTTTCTTTCTTTATCTTTTTCAATAGAATCATGAGATAATTGTTTTTCTAATGTTTTTTTACTAGCAACATAAGATACAATTCCACCAAAGATAGTTCCTAACAAAGTTCCTATAATCGGTAATATAGTATTGATAAAATCTATGGTTTCTTTTTCCATTGTAATGTAAATTAAAAATATTTTGGGAAAAAAGTAATGAATTTTTTTGTTTGAGTAAACAAAAACTTCACACATTTATCTAAATTTTCTTTTTTTGTGAAATCAATTTGCTTTGATATTATTATTCTACTAGCTTGTTTATTTTTTAACTTTCTCCAATCAAGAGTTTCTTTTAACTCTATCTCTATGGCAGTTTTGTATTTATATAGTTTATTAAAAAATTGTTTGTCCCGATATATGTATATTTCGCAACCAATATAATATTTTTTATCATCTGAATTTTTTATTGCAGATAAAGAAAGAACTGCTTTTCCTGTCCCAATAGAAATATTATGCCAATGTCTAGAATTTGGCTCTCTTAAATTAAAATTTTGCCCTTTGTCTTTGCAATACTTATTAAAAGCCAACCAAAGATTATATTGTGCATCTTTTATACTTGTTGATATTTTTTTGACTTTTGTGGTATTAGTGTTCTTGATGTTTTCTTGTTGTAAGATATTATCTAATTCTTGTTTGTTAAATAGGTTAATTTCCTTTGCTAAGTCTTTTGCTGCTTTTTTTTCTTCTCTTTGATAAAGCAATTCGTTCCCTTTTGGTTTCAATAAAGAAATTAATAATTTTTCTAAAGGTGCAATATATTCTGGTTTATCAACTACATATACAGAAAATCTGTTCCATTTGTTTTTATGTCTATCTTTAAAATGATGTTTCAACCTTATGCCTAAATGTTTATCTTTTCCGACATAATAAATATTATTTCCACGGTATAAGACATATATTCCGCCTCTGTTACCAATTTTATTAAGCAGAAACTCTCCATATTTAGTTATGAGTTTAATTGATACATTTGATAATTGATAGGCAATTAGTGTTTTCATATTGCTTAAAGTATATAAAATAAACATTTATATTTTCAATTATTAAAAAAAACAACAGCAGAACCCTAATAGGGATAGGGTGGGAAGGTTCAACTCCTCTTCAGGGCGATGTCCTAAACTCTAAGCCATAAGCTTTAAGCTGTAAGCTGATTTTTCACATTTACAAACTGGGGAAAAAGTATTATATTCTAACTATAAAGTTAGGGCGGGGAAATAATGTTGTTGTTAGTTCAAATTTTAATTATAGCTTTAGTTTTAGTTAGCATTTTTACTAAAAAAGTACAGATGCTATCGATACTTGTTGCTACCATCTTGTTTCTTTTGACTTTTCCGAATACTTTTCCGAACATAGGAATGAATATTTATTTAATTATGTTATTCCTTGCATTCTTGTTTAGCAATTTAATTGATTCTTTTATTCGTCCTCTTAGTTATGCAGAAGAAATAATTATAGGGGGCTTTGTTTACATTTCTTTGTTTTTGCTCGACAGAAAATTTATTAATACAGAGCTGGATCAATGGATTTATTACTCCTATGCGCTAAGCAACATAACCTTTTTAAATGTTGTTGATTTGGCATTTGTAATATTCGGTTGGATAATCACCTTGCTTAATAAGAAACAAGTTCCTCAAGAATAAGCTCTAATCTTTAAGCTATAAGCTAAATTTTCACATTTACAAACGACAACAAAAATATTATATTCTAACTATAAAATTATTTTGGGGGAAAAATTGGAGTTTGATGCTTTTATTATAGTTCTTGGCTTAATTAGTTGTTTTACTAAACAACTTTTTGGAATACTTTTGGCTTCTATATTTTTTCTGGCAAATTTTCCGGATATAGGAATAAACATTTATTTAATTTTTTTCTTATCTGTATATTATATTATCTATTTCTCTGAATTTTTTTTCCCGCCTCTAAGCATTAAAGCAAAAGCTATTCTAATATTTGTTATTTGTGCTATCTTAACTTTTCTTCATTTAAAATTTGGACTCTTTGTCCTGGAAGAGCCAAATCAAAATGCAATAAACATTTTAGATATTCTACTTTTGCTCTTTATTATATTTGTTTGGGGAATTATTTTATTCACCAAAATCACAAGAAACAAAAATTCCAATCCACAAAAATAAACAAAAATTCAGTTATTTTGTTGTTTGTCGTTATCGTTGTCGTTGGTTGCTCTCAAAGAGTTTTCAAGTTTTTGCAGTTGCCGTTTTTGACATTCAAAGGATTTCAAGATTTTAAGCTATAACGAAATATTTACCGACTGAAGTGTACTGAAGGAAAAACGAAGTGGCTGGTACTCGAAGAAGGGAAATATAAAGTTATAGCTTAAAAGATAAATCCGTTTTGCCCAAAATTTAAAAAATTTTGGGAATCCAGCATGGAACCTTTTCAAGATACTCTTCATAAGGTTTTCCGAACCTTTTCTTAAGTTGCGGTTCTTCCACATAATGAATATAGAAAAGATTTATAAAAGTAAAAGCTAAAAACCATAAAAACAATGCCACCGATTTTGTTAAACAAAATTCCGCATAAAGTAAAAATATTACACCGCTTATCATAGGGTTTCTTACATACTTGTAAGGACCGGTTACAACAAAATTTTGCGGAGGTGCCCAAGGGGCCGGTGTACCGTTGCCTTTAGATTTAAAGGTTAACATACTCCAACCTGCAAAAAACAAGCCGATAATGCCCGTAATTAAGCTGAAAATGATTTGAAGTATACTTGGACGGTTAAAAGTAAAATTTGTTAAATAAAGCAAAACAGCCGGTATTACAATTAAAACATTTACCGGCAAAATAACTATTGCCGCAATCCAGTTATTAAAAATTTTACTTTTAAATGATTTAGTCATAAATTTAATATATCAATATAAAACTTTGTTTTCAAATTCCGTTTAAATTCTATATTATATTTTGTCTTTTACATTTTTGAAAAGGAATCAGTTAGTTCCTTTTTTTTGAACTAACTGAAAAAATTATTATTGATAAAATAAAAAAATTATGTTAGAATTTTCTTGCGAGAGTAAATCCTTATAAATGGGGTTCCGGATGGTTCCTCGAGTTTAAACACTTAAATAGTTTATATGGTTTCTCGCTTTTTTTATTCATACAGAGAAGTATTTTCTCTTATTAAATCTTTTATTATATTATAGTATGTGTCGTCGTTGTGTTCATATTTTCTAAACACACCCCATGAAACAAAATCAACTATTTGCAAAGCTTTTTCTTCAGATGGTCTTTTTATTTCAACAACTAATTCTACTCCATGATTTTTTTTAACTTGTTGGGAAATATATTGTTTAAAATTTAAATTTAATAATTTATTTGTTTCTCTTTGAGACTGAATAAATACAATTTTATCTTTTATAGGTATTAATTTTTTGCTAAAAACTCTGTTAAGCAATATATTAACGACATAATTATATAAAATACTTTTTTCTTGTCTTAAATCAGTCCATACATTACCTTTGTTCAACCTGATAATCATAATAGAAATATCTTTCTTATCTTTCAACAAAGATAACAGCTTTAATCTTACCTTGGGTTGTTCCTTATAGCAATGAAATGTTCCCGAATGCTTTTTCTTTATATTTTGCGGTAAAGCATTAAATACTTTCTTTACAATTTTATCTAAAATATTTTTATTTTGAGAGAATAAAAAAGCGATTATAAAATTCTTGCTTGTCTTTTCTTTTTGCTCATTAAATCCTAAATCACCACTTTCATCCATGAATATATATGCCATAAATTACCTTTTTTCTATGTTGTATTACATACATACAATTGTATAAAATAAACAAACATATATCAACAACATAATATTATTTCAAGCCCATCGAATTCGAGGGAGAATCTGTTTTCCTAAAAACATTATTTTTTTGCTTTAAGCTCTAATCTTTAAGTTTTAAGCTGCTGTTCGCTGTTCCTGCCGTTTCCATCCTTCCATACTTCCATACCTCCATCTCTCTGCCGTGCTGCCGTTTTCAAACTGCTGTTCTAATAATATATAATAATAGTGATATACTTAAAACATTAAAGGAATACAGTATGAACATACATCAAGAACCTAAACAAATTAAAATTCGCGGTGCAAGAGTTCACAACTTAAAAAATGTGGATGTGGATATCCCGTTAAACAAAATTGTTGCCGTTGCAGGAGTGTCCGGTTCGGGAAAATCGTCACTTGCATTGGGGGTTTTGTATGCCGAAGGTTCAAGACGATATTTAGATTCTCTTTCAACTTATACAAGAAGAAGAATGACACAAGCTTCAAAAGCAGATGTTGATGAAGTTTTGTATGTTCCGGCATCCCTTGCATTACATCAAAGACCTGCAGTTCCCGGAATTCGTTCCACTTTCGGAACGGGAACCGAACTTTTAAACAGTATTCGTTTAATGTTTTCAAGACTTTCAAGTCACAGATGCCCCAACGGACACTATTTACAACCCACACTTGCCGTTGCCGCTGAAAAAGAGCTTGTTTGTCCGCAATGCGGAGCACACTTTTATGCACCGTCGGCGGAAGAGTTGGCATTTAACAGTCAGGGCGCCTGTAAAAAATGTGAAGGAACAGGTACTGTAAGAACAGTGGATAAAGCTTCTCTTATACCGGACGAAACCCTTACAATAGATGAAGGTGCCGTTGCTCCGTGGAACAGTCTTATGTGGAGCCTTATGACGGATGTTTGCAGAGCTATGGGCGTAAGAACAAATGTTCCGTTCAAAGATTTAACCGATAAAGAAAAAGATATTGTTTATAACGGACCCGCGACAAAAAAACATATATTTTATAAAGCAAAAAATACAAATGTTGCAACAGAACTCGATTTTACATACTATAATGCCGTTTATACCGTGGAAAATGCTCTTGCAAAAGTTAAAGATGAAAAAGGTATGAAAAGAGTTGAAAAGTTTTTAAAGGAAGAACCTTGCGACCAATGTTTCGGAACAAGGTTATCCGAAGCTGCCAGAGCACCCAAGCTTATGGAAAAGACTCTTGATGAAGTTTGTAAAATGACTTTATCAAACCTTGTGAACTGGGTAAACGAAGTTCCTTCTTGGGTACCTGCGGAAATGAAACCTATGGCAAAAAGTATATGTGAATCGTTTCAAACGGTTGCAAAAAGGTTAATGGATTTAGGGTTGGGTTATCTTTCTTTGGACAGAGCAGCATATACTCTTTCCACGGGAGAAAGACAAAGAATGCAACTTGCCCGTGCCGTAAGAAACAGAACGACCGGTGTTTTGTATGTTCTTGATGAACCCTCAATAGGGTTACATCCGTCAAATATAGTGGGATTAAAAGGTGTTATGCACGATTTGGTTGCGGACGGCAATTCGGTAATATTGGTTGACCACGATATGCAAATTTTAAAAGAAGCCGATTGGCTTATTGAACTCGGTCCTTATGCCGGATCCAACGGCGGACAAATTATTGCCGAAGGAACAATTGACGACATAAAAAAGAAGAAAGAATCGTTAATAGGTCCGTTCCTTTCACAAGAAAAAAGTATAAATTTAAATAACAGTTCGGATACGGACAAAATATTTTTCAAAGGAAAAATTTGTTTATCCACGACAAACATTCATACGGTAAAACCTTTGGAAGTAAAGATTCCCAAAGGAAAACTTACCGTAGTTACCGGAGTGTCCGGTTCGGGAAAAACTACCATGGTGTTGGAAAGTCTTGTTCCGGCAATAGAATCAAAAATTTCAAACAAAAAACTTCCCGAACATATTTTATCGATACAGGCAGACGGTATAGAACATATAAAACTTATAGATGCAACACCTATAGGTATAAATGTTCGTTCGACGGTGGCAACTTATGCCGATGTTCACGACGAACTCAGAAAAATATATGCAAGATCGCAGGATGCTAAAAAAGCAGGGTATAAAGCAGGCGACTTTTCTTATAATACCGGAAACCTGAGGTGTCCGATTTGTGACGGAACAGGCAGTATAAGCCTTGATGTTCAGTTCTTGCCGGATGTGGATATTGCCTGCCCGGATTGTCACGGTTCAAGATATGCAAAAACAGCATACAACATAAAACATATAAATAAATCGGGAGAAAGTTTGTCGCTCCCGCAATTAATGGATATGGATATAAACAGAGCACTTCCGTTTTGTAAAGATATGAAAACCGTTTATCAAAGGTTAAAAATTTTGCAGGATTTAGGGTTGGGTTACCTTACATTAGGGGAAGAAACGCCGAGCCTTTCCGGCGGAGAAGCGCAAAGATTAAAACTTGCAAGCGAGATGGGAAAAACACAATCCGATTCCGTTTTTGTGTTTGACGAGCCGACAATAGGGTTGCATCCGTTGGATGTTCAAACCTTGCTTAAAGTGTTTGCATCCCTTATAGATAACGGTGCAACGGTTATAGTTATAGAACACGATTTGGATGTTATAAGAAATGCCGATTATATAATTGATATGGGGCCCGGCGGCGGTGAAGACGGAGGAAAAATTGTTGCCTGCGGAACACCGAAACAAATAGCTGAAAACAAAAACAGTATAACCGGGAAATATATATAAAATGGAAAACAGATTAGCACAGAATTTTAAATTTTTCGGTTTAATAAAGTTTGCACTGCCGACAATGATAATGGTATTTTTCGTATCGTTATATGTTATGGTTGACGGTGTATTTGTTTCCAGATTTGTTAACACAAGTGCATTTGCCGCAATAAATATAGTTTATCCGTTATTCAGTTTATTGTTTGCGATATCCAGTATGCTTGCTTCCGGCGGAAGTGCTTTGGTTGCAAAAAGGATGGGGGAACAAAAGAACAAAGTTGCCAAACAATATTTTACTTTGGTGGTTGTTTCATCGGCAGCAATCGGTTTAATAATTGCTTTAATATGTTTAATATTCATAAAACCTATAATTTATCTTTTAGGTTCCGACGATTCCATTTACCAATATTGTTATGTCTATATAGTTCCTATTTTGATATTTGCACCGTTCTGTATATTACAAATGATATTTCATTCGTTTTTCGTTGCCGCAGGCAAACCTAAAATGGGGCTTATTGCCACTTTAACGGGCGGAATGACAAACATCATTTTCGATTATATTTTTATTGCCGTAATGGGTATGGGAATTTCCGGTGCCGCTTACGGAACGGTTGTCGGTTTTCTTGCACAAAATTCTATAGGAATAATTTATTTTACTTTCAAAAGAAAAGGCACATTATATTTCGTTAAACCGAGTTTCAATTTTCTTGCCGTTATTAAAAGCTGTTATAACGGTATGGCTGAATTCATAGGTAATTTGGCAATGTCGATAACAACATTCTTGTTCAACATAGAAATGATGAAATATATAGGTGTTGACGGTGTTGCGGCAATAACGATAGTTCTTTATGCGGAATTTATTTTAACATCCGTATTCTACGGATATTCTTCAGGTGTTGCACCGATATTCAGTTACAATTACGGCAGCAGAAACATATTCCAACTAAAAAACATTTTTAAAATAAGTATGATTTTTGTAATTGCATCATCCGTTTTGATTTGTTGTTTATCTATACCTGCAGCGCCGTACATAATAGAGTTTTTTGCAAAAGAAAACTCGCATGTGTTTTATATTGCTTTAAAAGGATTTTTTATTTTTGCGGTTTCGTTCTTATTTACGGGAACAAACATTTTTTCGGCAGCAATGTTTACCGCATTTTCCAACGGAAAAGTTGCTTCGATAATTATGTTCCTTAGAACACTTGTGTTTTTAAGTTTATCGATATTGTTGTTACCGTTGGTTTTCAATGTTAACGGAATATGGCTTGCAATACCTGTGGCAGAATTTTTATCTATATTGGTTTGTTTGTTCTATTTTCTTAAATATAGAAAAATATATAATTACTTATAATTTTTTTATATTTAATATAGCTAAACGGATTTATCTTTTAAATTATAACTTTGTATTTGTTTCAATCGAGTACCAACCACTACGCTTTCTTTTACGTACACTTCATTCACCAAATACTTCGTTATAATTTAAAATCTTGAAATCCTTTGAGGGAAAACAACGACAAACAACAAAAACTTGAAAACTCTTTGAGTGTAAACAACTGCAACGACAAACGGCAACAACAACTACAAAAACTTTTCATATTTATAAAAGCAATTGAATTTGGTAAAATAGTTCCCGATGAAGACAATCAAAATTTTATTATTTTCCATAATGTTATTTTGCTGTTTTGTTAGTGTAAATGTTTTTGCACAAGGAAAAGAACATAACGAAATTACAATAGCAATTCTAAAAGGGGATAACCTTTCCGAATATAAAGATTTGTTGTCAAACACAATTAAAGAGAAACTAAACAAAACGGTAAAAATAAAAGTTTTGGATTACGATACGTTCATAGTTGATATGGACAGGGGAAACAGCGACTTTTATAAAGGTTCTCCGCTTACTTATGTTCTTTCGTTATCGGATACCGTTATATTGAAGTCCGCTTACAGAATTGACGGAGAAATTCAACAGGATTATACTCCCGTTATACTTGCAAGAACAGACAAGAATATAAATACCGTTAAAGATTTGGAAAACAAAAATTTCCATTTCACAAACCCTAATTCCGCATCGGGATATTTATACCCCAAATTATTTTTAATTGAAAAAGGTGTAATTACGGAAAAAGATTTTGCCGATGACCGTTCACCGAGCGCAAAAGATGTTTACAATTATGTCTTGGAAGGTAAATGGGATGCATGTTGTTCTTTTTACGGTCTTTTGGAAGATGATCCCTTTTTCGAAAAAAATCCCTTATTAAAAGCTTTTAAAATAAATCTGCAAATTCCCAACGATCCGTTATGGGCTGACGAGAGAATAAAAACAGAAAACCCGCAATTGGTAACGGATGTAAAAAATTTAATATTGGAATTATTTGAAGATAATAAAGAACTTTCTTTTATACCGGCAAGAGATAAAGATTATGACTCAATAAGAAGAAAAGTAAGAATATTGAACATAATAGAAAACAAAGATTTTATATCGGTAGACAGAGTGCTGGGTTTTGTTACAAGAAGTCCTAAAACTTTAAACTTTATTTTAAAATACAATTTGCATATTGCTCTTTCTTATTTAGTGTTTACATCACTGATTATCATTTTTGTTTCCGTATTTTTCAAAAGAACCGTAATAAAGAAATATCATACGGAACATAAATTGTTAAACGACAAATATAATGATTTATTGGAACATTTGGAAGAAGAAAACGATTTCAATTCAAAAATAACCAAACTTGAAGACGAAATAAAAGTTGCTTTTAAAGAATATACAAAGTTTACCGAAGATTCCGTTATGGTTAAGTATGTTGCAACCGGTGAATTTTTATTTAATAAATATAAAGATACAAATGCTATGGAACCGTCCGCAATAGCAAACTGTTATGTTAAAGCTTTTGAAAGAATAGTTATGGTTAGCGCATACGGGGCGGAAACATTTGAAAAGCAAGACGATATAAAAGTTCCCGACGAGCAACAAAACATACAAAACAAAATAGATCCGAAAAAGATATTGGATAACGGTATAAGAGATGTAAGAGAAAAAGCCGGGTTAAGCAACAAAGATTATAAGAGTTTGCAAAAATGCAGAAGCTTAAGAAACAAAGTTGCACATTTAAAACCTGTTTCTAAAGAAGAAGTTGTTTCGATAAGAAAAACTCTTTTAGGGGAAAATTCTTATACCAACGGAATATTGGCAAAGTTGGCACCGTACCTGTAAAATTTGCAAAGCAAATTTTGAGGCATGGAGGCATAGAGGCATAGAGGCAAAACGACAGTTGAACGGAAACAACTACTAAACTAAATAAAGGTGTAAAAATGAAAAATTATTTAAAAACTTATTTTTTTGATATCCTTTTTAAAAAATTCTTTGATTGCACGGGAAAAGCCGACAGAAAAGAATTTTGGCTGTTCACATTAAATTTATTAATTTGTATCTCTGCGATATATGCTGTTATCTATTTTGATCTTCCTAAAATTAGTCCGATATTATTCGAAAAGTCGTTAAATATTTATCCCGGTTATGATACTATAATATTTTTACAAATAATTTTTGTCTTAATAATTCTGTTTCCGATTTTATTTTTATTACCGTTTATAAATTTATTAGCCAGAAGATTACATGATATAGGTTTGAGTGCAAAACTTTTGTTTTTCGCTGTTTTTTTTATACGTTATGCATGGGTTTTACCGGTCATTGTTGCTATTATCGGCTGTATTCCCGGGAAAAAAGAAGGGAATAAATATGATGAGCAAAACATAAAAAATAATACTATTAAGAAAATTTTTATGAACGGTACAATTCTTCTTTTAATGCTATTATTTATCTTTTCTTTTCCGTATGCACTCACAAAAGGAATGCAACGTAAAAAAGCAGATTGTAATCGTATAATAAACGACATAGCAAAAGCAGAACTTAAGTTTTTTAATGAAAATCACGATTTCTTACATGTATATGAAACGGATAAAAATGATACTCTTAATATAGACTTACAAAATGATGATGGCTTTGATAAATTTAGTTGTACCGTAAACAGAGATAATATTGATAACAAAAGTGTTGAAATAAAAGTTTTGGCAAAAACCGATAAAAAGCAAAAAGAAAAATTTAGGGGCAATTATTATTTAGGTTATGTTTCCGCTACCCAATATCAAGACGGAAAATTATCAAAGATGTTGTTAAAACTGGATAAAAAAGCAGCATAATAGTATCGCTGTTATCAACAAACTAATAAGCCCTAAGCTATAAACTGAAAATTATGACAAAATATATTGAAATAAGTTGTAAAACGGCTTGTAACAGAGTAAACAGCAATTTCTTGCCTTTTAATTGGGATTTGAATATTTACAGAGGTTGCGAACACAAATGCCAATACTGTTTTGCCGTATATTCTCATAAATATATGGAATCCGAAAACTTTTTTGATGAGATATATGTAAAGAAAAACATTGTGGAATGTTTTGAAAAACAAATATCTTCTAAAAGATGGAAAAAATCCCTTATAAATATCGGCGGAGTCACCGACAGTTACCAACCTGCGGAAAACAAATATAAAATAATGCCCGAAATTTTAAAGTTATGCATAAAATATAAAATACCGATAAGTGTATCGACAAAATCCACACTTATATTGAGAGATTTCGATTTGTTCGCCGAACTTGCAACCCTTGTTCCCGTAAATATTACTTGTACTATTACGACGGTAAACGAAAATATACGAAAGCTTATAGAACCTAATGCCGCACCTGCACAAGACAGGTTTAACAATTTAAAAGAATTTTCAAGAACAAATGTTAATACAGGAATATTTATTATGCCGATAATTCCGGAACTTACAGACTCTTATAATAATTTAAGTATGTTGTATAAAACGGCAAAAGAAAATGATGTAAACTATGCAGTTACAACTGTTTTGAACTTACGGGGAGAAACTAAAATAAATTTTTTTAATTTTGTTAAAAACAAGTTACCGCACCTGTACAACAAGATAAAATCCCATTATAAAGGTGCTTATGTAAATTCCACATATAAAAAGCACATATACAACATTTTAAATACTTTGGAAGAAAAGTATCCGTTACAAGAAAAAGAAATTATTTATCCAAATTACGAAAAGCCCGACGACCAATTGACCTTATTTTGATATTACAGGAAAGAGAGTGTCCCTTTAACTTTTTTTAATGTGTTTGGAACAAGTTCTATTGCCAAGACATATTTTGTTTCGATTTTATCTTCACATTTGATTCCATATTCTATGGCTTGTCTGAAGCCCATTCTGTAATAATAGTTGGGATCTCCTACTAAAAATATGCAGTTATAGCCCAAATCTTTGGCTATTTCAAAACTCTTTCTTATAAGTTTTTCGCCGATTTTTTCGTTTCTGTAACCTAACATTACACAGACAGGGCCTAAAAGTAAAGGTTTTATTTTCGGGTTGGAACAACCCTTTATATTAAATTTCGATAAAATGATGTGTGCTATTAATCTTTTTTGTTCTTCTACGACGAGAGAAAGTTCGGGAACATACTTTTCACTTGCTCTTATTTCGTTAACAAAATCCTGTTCTTTACCGTTTGAAACTCTTGCCGTTTCAAAAGCATCTTTAACCAACTTATAAACTTCTTTAAAATCTTGTTTTGTTTCTTGTCTGATAATCATAGCAATAATAGTTTAGCTTATTTATAAAAAAAATCAATTAAATTGTTCTAACCATTCTAAGATTATGGGAACATTATGTTCCTTAAAGAAAATATCGTGATGATTTATACCGTCAACAAAAACAATTTGTTTTTCTTCAACAGGTGCTAAATCGAAAAGTCTTTGAGAGTGGGAATGATTTATCAACATGTCTTTGTTTCCGTGTATAAACAAAATAGGACATTTTATATTTTTAATATATTCGTCCGAAGGATACTTATCTTTTAGCACCAAAAAAGCTAACGGAACGGGATATTCTTTTACTTCCTGATAAAGAGAAGAAAACGGTGCCGTTAAAATAATACCGTCCGGATCTCTGTATTGTGTAAGGCCCATCGCAAAAGCACAGCCGAACGAATATCCGTAAAAAATGATTTTGTCATTATCTGTTTTATTTTTATAATAATCGTAAAAAGCAACGGCATCGGAAAAAATTACATCCTGCGATATTTTACCTTTAGTGTTTCCGAAACCTCTGTATTCCATCATAGCAACGGAATAGCCTTCATTTGTGAGTTTTGTTATGGCTGGGGCAAATCTTGCCATTAAACCGGTATTACCGTGGAAATACAATATTAAAGGTTTATCATCGTCACCCTTAAAATACCAAGTCATTACTTGTGTACCGTCTTTAGCCGTTATGGGTTGTTCAACAAACATATCAAGGCCGGCTTCTTGAGGAGTTTTATAATTTGTGTCCGGTCCAAATAAAAAATTAATTTGGAAAAAATATAATACTCCAAAATAGATAACGCAAAAAATAACAATGCCTAATAATATCTTTTTTAATTTCTTCATATCTGTATATTGTAATAAAAATTTTTTTGAGAAACAACAAAAAAATAGCTTAAAGATTACAGCTGAAAGCTTAGAACGACAAACGACGATGCATAGATGCATGGAGGCATGGAGAAAACAGATTAGAGTTTAAAACTTTATAGTTTGTGTTTGGTAGTTTGTAGTTGTTAAGCTATAAGCTATAAGCCATAAACTATAAACTAAAAATTGCGGAGCAATTTTTTAATAAGCTATAAGCTATAAGCAAAAAAAAAAGAACTTGGTGAAAACCAAGTTCTTTTTTTATCAGCTAACTATTACAATGAATTTTTGCTTTCAAAATCTTTCATGAATGCAACTAATTTCTTTACACCTTCTATCGGCATTGCATTATAAATAGAAGCTCTCATACCGCCAACGGTTCTGTGACCTTTAAGGCTGGTTAAACCTTCTGCTGTTGCTTCTTTTATGAATTTTGCTTCCATTTCTTCGTTACCGATAACAAAAGGAACGTTCATCAATGATCTGTCTTCTTTAACAACTGTTCCTTTGAACAATTTGCTTGAATCCAAGAAATCGTACAATATTTTTGCTTTTGCTTCGTTCATTTCTTTCATTTTTGAAAGACCGCCGAGTTTCTTAATCCATTTAAATACTAATCCGCAAATATAAATTCCGTATGTAGGAGGTGTGTTGTATAATGAACCGTTATCTGTTTGAATTTTCCAGTTCATCATTGTAGGTGTGCAAGCCAAAGCAGGACCTTCACCGATTAAATCTTCTCTTATAATCAAAATCTGTACTCCGGAAGGACCAACATTTTTCTGAACTCCGCCGTACATTACACCGTATTTTGTAATATCTACAGGTTCTGATAAGAAACATGAAGAAACATCGGAAACTAGCGGTTTACCTTTTGTGTTAGGAAGTTTTTTATATTTTGTTCCGTAAATTGTGTTGTTTTCGCAGATATAAACATAGTCTGCATTTTCGCTTATAGGCAAATCTGAGCAATCCGGAATATATGAAAATGTTTTATCTTCCGATGTTGCTATTTTATTTGCTTTTCCGTATTTTTGTGCTTCTTGGAAAGCTTTCTTTGCCCATTGACCTGTTACTATATAATCTGCAACTCCGTTTCTCATCAAGTTCATAGGAACGGATGCGAATTGTAATGAACAACCGCCTTGTGCAAATAATACTTTATAGGTTGAAGGAATATTTAATAACTCTCTTAAATCTGCTTCTGCTTCATCGATAATTGCCTGATATGTTTTTGAACGATGACTCATTTCCATAACAGACATTCCCGAACCTTTATAGTTCAACATTTCGTCAGCTGCTTGTTGCAAAACTTCTACCGGTAATACGGCAGGACCTGCAGAAAAATTGTAAACTCTTTCCATTTTGGTCTAAATCTCCTTATAAATAAATTTACTTATGTAAATTGTTAGGTAAATATTTTATAAAAAATAAAACAAATAATAAAGTGATTTTTTTATAAATTTATTCATTGATAAAATATTAATTTTATGTTAAGATTTTCTTATAAATGAACTTTATAAAATTTTTCTTTAAACAACATTTGATAGTTACATCTCTTTTAGTATCTTTCATTCTATCAAGCATAATATGGCTTTCGATAGGTTGGGTTTCTTATTTCAGCGGAAGGGAACAGGAAATAGCAATAGAAACCGATATTATTTTTGATATCGTAACCGACATCATAAAACATGATAAAAAATTATTGAAAGAAAATGTTTTGTCATTAAAAGATACAGACAGTTCCGATTTTGATTTCACAAACAGTTTTCTAACCAACATGAACAGAAACAACATGTTGTTAAACAATCCTCTGTCTTTAAACAATTTTATAAACCTGTATTCTTATGATTATGCAAATCAAAGACTTAAATATTTTCACAACTTATATACAAAACATTGGCTCGAAGTAAGAGACAGTAAAAACAACATATTAATACAAACTAAATATAAGTATAACGAAATTGTTCCTTGGGATGACAAATACTATGAAGAAAAAAGAATAAAAAAGATGATATTTATCGAAGACGGTTTTTATACTTATACTTATGTTTATAAATACAAACCTTTTTGGTATATAGCATTAATAAGAAGTATTTCTTTAAATACAATACCGGACCTTTTTGAGAATAAAGAATTTACCTGGAACAAATGGGTTCAAGAAACTTTTTTCAATGTAGGTAAGTGGGAACAAATTTTTAATTTCTGGATAATATTTGCAATATTAATGTTGCTTGTTCCTTTTGCATTAAAGAACCTCTACGAGTTATATAATTCGTTAAGTATTTTAAGATATAAAAATCTGAGATACACGGTAAAATTAAAAAGAATTACAAAACAATTTAACGATCAAATGAAAAAGATATCCCAACAAGAGAACTTGTCGGACGAAGATATAAAGAAAAAAGAAAAAGAACTTGAAGAAAAGTTTGAAAGACAGATGTTAACATTAAAATTCGAGCATAACAGACAAATAACGAGTGTTAAATCCGGTTTTAGTAAATATTACGAACATACCGAAAAAGAGTTGGAAAGATATAAAACAATAATAAAGCAACAACTTGAAGAAATAAAAGAACTGCAATACAGCCTGCAGGAACATAACATAAACTATGATCCTTACAAATTTACGGACTTTAAATTCAGAGAAAAAGCCGACATATTAATATTAGGCGGGGAAGGTTCTATTTCTTTAAAAGAAGCTTACGGTATATTAAAAGAGTTAGGGCTTTCACATAATACCGATATAAAATGGATAGCTTACAGAGATATGGACCATTTTGATATTACAGCCTTACAAAATACAAGAAACTATTCGGATATTATTGTAGGAAGTGTTCCTCACAGTATGTTAAATGTTCCGGAACAAAATCTTGTAGTTCATTTGCAGAACAATGCTTCATTGTACCCTAAATTCCAAATTTTAAGAAAACAAGACGACGGGGATTTACTGCAAATAACAAAAACAAACCTTAGAGAAGCTTTGAAAAAAAGCAATAAGTATAAACAACTTATGGAAATGCAAAAATTAAATCTTTACAACAACCAATAAGTTTATTTACAAAATTCTTTTATTTCTTTTTCCAATATTCTGTATACTTGTGCTAAAAGGTATCCGTCGGCAGAGGCATGATTTAATCTGACCGTTAACGGCATAACGAGTCTTCCGTTTTCTTCTCTGTATCTGCCCCAATTAACTATAGGCATAAAATATAAGTAACCGTCCGGAAGTTCAACATTTAAAGAGTCGTAAGAAATCCACGACATATAGGAAGCATCAAACCAGTTCGGATGGTTTAACATATCAAGACCGTATCCGTGAGTTTTTTTTGCCATTTCAATATCTTTGCTTGCATTCTTATAGAATTTCTTATAGTCTTGATCATAAACCGTATAAACCGGCGTACAAGTTTCGGTATCTTCGTGAAATATATATTGCGTAGGATTTATTTTATCGTAAACTATTAATTGATTTGTTTGGTGCAACCATGCCAATCTGTAATCTTCTCTTGAGTTTAAAGTTTTGGATAACAAGTACAAAAAGTTTATATAAAATTTCGTGTTTGTTTTTTTGGAATAATCGTATAAAGCTTGAACATCTATTCTTGCCGTCGTAGAAATGGAACACTTTGTCTGAGCAAAATGTCTGAAAACATCTTTTCTGTAGTACTCGTTCATGTTAATCACTTTATAATTAACCATTTTGTTATCCTCTCTTTTTATTAAATTTATTTTATTACCCTTATTATATAAAAGTTATTTTTCTTTTGACAACTACAAAAAAAAATAATAATATATCTAAAATTAATTTTAATGAAGGGGGACTTAAAAGATATTTGTTTCATAATATTCTTTGAGTCCCTTTCTCTCTTATAAGGAGAAAATACAATTATGAAGTATATTTTTATGACGGGCGGAGTAGTAAGTTCTTTAGGTAAAGGTATAACCGGTGCAAGTATCGGAAGACTTTTACAGTTGCACGGATACAAAGTAAATATGATAAAAATGGATCCTTATATAAATGTGGATCCGGGAACGATGAATCCTTTCCAACACGGAGAAGTTTATGTTACCGCAGATGGTGCCGAAGCGGATTTGGATTTGGGAACATATGAAAGGTTTTTGGATATAGTAACAAAAAAAGCAAACACAAACACATCCGGAGATATTTATCAAACCGTCATAAACAAAGAAAGAAAAGGTGAATATAACGGAGGAACAGTTCAGGTAATTCCTCATATTACAAACGAAATAAAGAAAAGATTTGTAGCTTTTGATAAACAAGCAGATATTACAATAATAGAAATAGGCGGAACGATAGGAGATATAGAAGGTCTTCCTTTTATTGAAGCAACAAGACAATTTATGTTGGAACAAAAAAGAGAAGATATAATGAGTATTCATTTAACTTTTGTTCCTTATATTGAAGGTGCAAAAGAACTTAAAACAAAACCCACGCAACATTCCGTTAACAAATTAAGAGAAGTGGGAATTATTCCCGACATGATTATATGCAGAACACAATATCCTATAAACGAATCAATGAAAGGTAAAATTTCATTATTCTGTAATGTTCCCAAAGAAGCTGTTGTTGAAGCAAGAACATGTTCTTCTATTTATCATGTTCCCGAATCTTTACACGAGCAGGGAGTAGATGCTTTCATTTTAAAAAGACTTAACTTAAAGAGTAAAATAAAATTCAGCAACAAATGGTTTAAATATGTTAAACAAGATACAAAACATTATAAAACCTTAAAAATAGGTGTTATAGGAAAATATGCGGATTTAAAAGATGCCTACAAATCCATAGACGAATCTTTAAAGATATCCGCTATGGAAGCAAAAGTTAATTTGGATATTCAATACATTTCTTCCGAAGATAAAGATTTAATAAAAAGATTAAAAGCTTTAGACGGAATATTAGTTCCGGGCGGATTCGGCACGAGAGGAATCGAAGGTAAAATAGCAGCAATAAAATTTGCAAGAGAAAACAAAGTTCCGTTTTTCGGTATATGTTTGGGTATGCAATGTTGCGTAATTGAAGCTGCAAGACATTTATTAAAATTCAAAAATGCAAACTCTACGGAAATAGATCCTAAAACGATATACCCCGTAATAGAAATGTTGGACGAGCAAAAAGATGTAAAATATTTGGGCGGAACGATGAGATTAGGAAACTATGAATCCGATTTGGTAAAAGGTTCTTTGGCTCATCAACTTTATAAGACGGATAAAATTGTAGAAAGACACAGACACAGATATGAAATGAACCCCAAATATATTGATATGTTCAAAAAAGTAGGGTTTGATGTTTCCGGCTATCATAAAGGAGTATTACCTGAAATAGTCGAAATTAAAAATCATCCTTTTTATATAGCGGTTCAATTCCATCCGGAATTCGGTGCAAGACCTACAAAGCCGCATCCGATATTTCAAGGGTTTGTTTTAGCTGCAAAGAAAAAAGCACACAAATAGAAGAAGGTGCAAATGTCTTTATCTAACGAGCAACTTGAACGATATTCAAGAAACATCCTGTTAAAAGGTGTCGGGATAAAAGGACAAGAAAAACTTTTATCTTCAAAAGTTCTTGTCATCGGTGCGGGGGGACTCGGTTCTCCTGCGGCAATGTATTTGGCCGCCGCAGGTGTGGGAACTATAGGTATAGCAGATAAAGATAAAGTCGAACTTTCAAATCTTAACAGACAAATTCTTCATAAAACAAATAAAACAGGTACAAATAAAACAAAGTCCGCACAAGAAACAATAAACGATTTAAACCCGGACATTAAAGTAAACATTTATAACGAAATATCATCCGATAATATTTCCAAAATTATTTCCGAATATGATTTTGTTATAGATGCAACAGACAACTTTGAAACAAAATTTTTAATAAACGATGCTTGTGTGAAAGATAAAAAGCCGTTTTCTCATGCGGGAATTGTAGGTTTCGAAGGTCAACTTATGACTTATGTTCCAAACGAAGGTTGTTGTTACAGATGTGTATTTAAAGAACCTCCGAAAAAAGAATGTGTTTCTTCTTGTTCTACGGATGGTGTATTAGGTGCAGCGGTGGGAACAATAGGCACATTGCAAGCTACCGAAGCAATAAAATATATATTAGGTACAGGGGAACTTCTTACCGGTCATTTACTTACATATAATGCTTTAACTTCGGAATTCAGAAAAATAAAGTTACCTCCGGCAGATGAAGAATGTCCCGCATGCGGAAAGCAAAAGAAAGAAGATTAGATGATTAGAAGATTTGAAGATTAGAAGTTAAGCTGTAAAATCGCTGTGCGATTTTTGATAATAAATAAATTTCTTGTAAAGCAAAAATTTCCGCTTGACTAAAATTTAATAAAAATGCATAATAAATAGATAAAATTTTACAATTAGAGGAGTATTAAAGAAAATGAAAGAAGGAATTCATCCAAAATATGTAGAATCAACAGTAACATGTGCTTGTGGTTATACATTTAAAACAAGATCAACAAAGCCGGTAATAAAATTAGAAATTTGTTCAAATTGTCATCCTTTCTTTACAGGAAAACAAAAACTTATAGATACAGCCGGAAGAGTTGAAAAGTTCCAAAAGAGATTTGTTGCTACCGAAGGAAAGACAGTTGTAAGAAAGAAAAAAGAGAAAAAAGTATCTTCACCGAGAAAGACTTCAAAACTTTTAACATCTACACCTAAGAGAGTAAAAAAAGATGTTAAAAAAGATGCAGCAAAGAAAGATGCTAAAAAAGAAAAATAAATAAAATTTTAAATATTGACAGGATTATCATTTTTATAAAATATGAAATCCTGTCATATTTTTTTATAGGTAAAAAATATGTTTAAAGAAAAATTAGAAGAAATTAATTCTAAATTTAAAGAAGTTGAACAAAAGCTCAGCGACAGCAATATAATTGCAGATCAGGAACAATACAGAAATCTGTCGAAAGAACATTCTTATTTATCTCCGATAGTTGAAAAATCGAAAGAATATTTTAAATTGTTAAAAGATATCGATGATTTAAACGAATTGAAAGAATCCGATGATAAAGAAATGAAAGAAATGGCTTTTGCCGAATACGACCAAGCCGTTGCAAATAAAGAAAAAATGGAAACCGAAATCAGACTTATGTTGATTCCTCCGGATCCTCATGAAGATAAAGATATTATAGTTGAAATAAGAGCGGGAACAGGCGGAGAGGAAGCTGCTTTATTTGCGGGAGATTTGTTCAGAGCATATACAAGATTTGCAGAAAGAAACGGTTGGAAACATGAAATAATAGATTCCAACCCTACAGGTCTCGGAGGATACAAAGAAGTTGTATTTTCGATATCAGGAAATAAAGTTTGGAAATATTTTAAATTTGAAAGAGGAACTCACAGAGTACAAAGAGTTCCGGAAACGGAAGCATCCGGCAGGGTTCATACATCCGCAATAACGGTTGCAGTTCTTCCCGAAGCGGAAGAAGTTGATGTTGAAATAAAACCGGAAGATTTAAGAATAGATACATACAGAGCAAGCGGTGCGGGCGGACAGCACGTTAATAAAACCGATTCCGCAATAAGAATAACTTATTTGCCTACAGGTCTTGTTGTTGCCTGCCAGGATGAAAGAAGCCAAATAAAAAATAAAGCTAAAGCAATGAAAGTTTTAAGAGCAAAATTATATGAACAAAAAATGATAGAACAAGAGCAGAAATTGTCCAGCGACAGAAAACAACAAGTAGGTTCCGGAGACAGATCCGAAAAAATAAGAACATATAATTTTCCTCAAAACAGAATAACCGATCATAGAATAGGTTTCAGTGTTTATAACATTACCGAAGTTATGGACGGAGATTTAAACGAACTTATAGAAAAGCTTATATCTTGCGAAAACGAAGAAAAATTGAAATCGGCGAACATATAAAAATTTGTTTTACAAATTTTTAGGTTATAGGGTTATAAGTTGAGAAGGTTATAAGTTTGACAACAATGAAAAGTTTGTTGTAGTCGAAAAAAGAAATGTGCCAAGCTAAAACAAACATTTTTAATTTATTAAAACAAGCAACCGAATTTTTAACATCACATAATATAACGGAAGCGCAGCTTGATGCCGAAGTTTTATTATGTGGTGTTTTAAAAATAAAAAGAACCAAATTAGCAACTCTCCGACAAGAAACAATATCGCAGGAACAATATCAGCAATATCAGGATTATTTAAATAAAAGAATAAAAGGGGAACCTGTTGATTATATTTTGGGTAATTCGGAATTTATGGGACTGACGTTTAAAGTTAATCCCAATGTTTTAATTCCAAGACCCGAAACGGAATTGATAGTTGAACAAGCCTCAAAATTCATAAAAGAAAACAATTTTAAACAAGTGTTGGATTTGTGTACGGGATCGGGAGCTATTGCCGTATCTGTAGCCAAATATAACGACAATGTATCTGTTACGGCAAGCGATATAAGCCCCAAAGCTTTGCAGGTAGCAAAAGAAAATGCCGTAACAAACAATGTATCAAACAGGGTGGAATTTTTAGAAAGTAATATGTTTGATAATATTATTGATAAAAAATTTGATATAATTATATCTAATCCACCTTATGTAACCGAAAAAGAATATAAGGGTTTGGAAAGAGAACTTTTTTTTGAACCTAAAAATGCTTTTGTAGCGGGAGAGGACGGATTAGATTTTTATAGAATAATAGCGGAAAATTCCGCTCGATATTTAAATCCGAAAGGGATATTGTTGTTGGAGCTTAATGCAAATATCTCTTTACAGATTGCGGATTTATTTAATGATTTTCTTTTTGTAAGAATATTAAAGGATTATTCCGGTTTAGACAGGATATTAATAGCACAAAATGGATAAAATAGTAATTTACGGCGGTAAAAAATTAAACGGGGAAGTAAAAATTTCCGGAGCAAAAAATTCGGCTTTGCCTATACTTTTTGCTACACTTTTAACCGACGATAAATGTAAAATAAAAAACGTTCCTATACTTGCAGACATAAGAACTACCGTGGATTTTTTGAATTTTATCGGTAAAAAAACGGTAAGAAAAGGAAATGTTGTTAATTGTGACGAATCTTCAAAATTAAACCATATAGCACCTTACGATTTGGTAAGAAAAATGAGAGCAAGTGTTTTGGTTATGGGACCGTTGCTTGCAAGACTCGGAAAAGTAGATGTTTCTTTACCGGGCGGATGTTCGATAGGCGCAAGACCTATAGATATTCATTTGGATGCTTTCAAAAAAATGGGAGCAACAATTGAATTAAAAGAAGGTTATATAAAGATATTCAGTAAGGGAAGACTTTCCGGAGCTGATATAGAATTCAGATTTGCAAGTGTAGGTGCGACGGAAAATGTATTACTTGCAAGTGTTTTGGCAAAAGGTACAACAAGAATAATAAATGCAGCAAAAGAGCCCGAGATTCAAGATTTGGCAGATGTCTTGGTAAAGATGGGGGCAAAGATTTCCGGTGCGGGAACAAGAATAATAACAATAGAAGGTGTTGACAAGTTGCATGGTTTTGAACATGATGTTATTCCCGACAGAATTGAAGCTGCCACTTATATGATTGCCGCATTGATGACTAAAGGTGAAATTAAGTTAACAAAAGTTAATCCGAAACATTTGGAACTTGTAATAGAAAAACTTATTGAAGCAGGTGCGGATATAAAAATAAAAGACGACACTTTAACCGTAAAGTGGAAAAAAGAAATTAAACCGATAAATATAAAAACAGAAGTTTATCCCGGTTTTCCGACGGATATTCAAGCTCAATGGATGGCACTTATGGCTCTTGCCAAAGGAAATTCCATTATAGAAGAAACCGTTTTTGAAAACAGATTTTTACATGTTTGCGAATTACAAAGATTGGGAGCAAACTTGAAAATAGAAGGCAGACAAGTTTCTATTCACGGTGTAAAAGAACTTTCCGGAGCACCTGTTATGGTTTCGGATTTAAGAGCGGGAGCAGCCCTTGTTTTAGCGGGGCTTTGTGCTAAAGGAAAAACGGAAATTTCGAGAATTTATCACCTTGACAGAGGATATGAAGCATTAGAGAAAAAATTCAGAAAACTTGGTGCAAATATAAAAAGAATAAAATAATACAGATGGAGGAGAGTGTTATGTCAGAAGAAGTTAAAGATACGGAAAAAATAAATAATCCTCAAACAGATATTCCACAAAACAATGAACAAAAAGGGAAATCCGTTCAAGAAAACATTGCAAATGTTGTAGAACAGTATTCCAGTTTTAAAAGTCAGGTAAGAGACAGTTCTTTGGGAAAAGAATCTTCAAGCAATAAAAAAGTTAAAAAATATAAAAAAGCTAAAAAGTATGGCTTTTCCGATTTTCTTGTTTCTGTTGTTACTCTTGTTTTTCTTCTGGTTCTTTTGTGCGGAGCAATTGCTTATCTTGCAAAGCCGGAAATAGATAAAGAGTCTGAAAAGATAACAAACCAAATTTCCGAGGCAGAATCTACATATTTCGGAACATTCGGTAAATTTCATTATTTAGAGAAATCCGGTTATAGTAATACTTTGGGAATAAACTTGGCAAAATCAAAATATTTCACGGCTTTTGAAGTTGTACCTGATGAGAAGAAAGAAAATTGTGAAATCAGATTATACGGTGCAACAGATGCTTTCACTATGGCATACTATTATGTAAAGTATTTCATAGATAAGAACTTTTAATCATTGGAGTAAACTCAAAATTTTGCTAAAATGAGTGAGTTAGTTTTTTATCGCAGGGGGCGATTATATGAAAAAATATTTAGTTGTTTTATTATTATTTATTTCAACTGTTTCCGCATTTGCCGCGGATATAGATATTATTCCTAAACTTTCGGTATGTATACCGGGAACATTCAGAAGCGATTATGAAGTGGATATTGCGGTTAATGTCGGTGCTGAAGGTAAATATTTTTTCAACAATCATATTGCCGTAGCTTTCGGTTTTGATTGGTTAATAAACAGGAATATAAGTATGGGATTAAAAGCCTCCAGAGAAAATTGGGGAGCGGACCAACATTACACAAATTCAAAGTTTACAATGGTACCTGTATATGTAGGTATAATATGGATTCCTTTCGGAAATTTGGGAGAATATAAACCTTATCTCAGAATAGATGGCGGATACAATGTATATTGTGCTATATCTAACGGCAGCGGAACAACTCCCGGTTATTATGTAGGCGGTGGTTTCGGTTTTGAGTTATATGAAAGATATATTTTCGAATTACATGCTACAAGATATCAAGCAACAGATAACGATACAGATGTAAGCTATAAAGATATTCTTTTTAAATTCGGATATAAATTTACGATTTAGTTATATAGGGAGCTTATAAAATGCAAGAAAAGTTAACACAATCCAAAGAATGGACAAACTTGAAAAATTACTATGAACAAGAAATGAAAAATGTTCATATGAGAGATCTTTTTAAAGATAAAGACAGATTTAACAAATATAGTATCAGACTTGATAACATCGGAATATTATTTGACTATTCAAAAAATATTATCGATGATAAAACAAAACAATTGTTATTGGATTTAGTTACGGCAAGCGATTTAAAATCTTGGACCGAAAAAATATTTTCCGGCGTAAAAATCAATTGGACGGAAAAAAGAGCAGTACTTCATTCCGCATTAAGGAATATGTCGGACAAACCTGTTTATGTTGACGGAAAAGATGTTATGGTTGACATAAAAAAAGTTCTTAACAAGATGAAAGATTTTACAGAACAGTTAAGAAGCGGAAAATGGAAAGGTGCAACAGGAAAAGAAATTAAGGCGGTTATAAATATAGGTATCGGCGGTTCCGATTTAGGACCGAGAATGGTTTGTGAAGCATTGAAATATTATGCAGACGGACCTCAAGTATATTTTGTTTCAAATGTTGACGGTGCAGATATATATGAAGTATTAAAAAAGTTAGATCCTGAAACTTCATTATTTATTGTTGCTTCAAAAACATTTACAACCCAGGAAACAATGACAAATGCAAATACCGCAAGAAAATGGTTGGTTGAGAAACTCGGAGAAAATGCAATTAAGAACCATTTTGTTGCTTTATCCACAAATAAAGAAAAAGTTGCAGAATTCGGTATAGACACAAACAATATGTTCGAATTTTGGAACTTTGTAGGCGGAAGATATTCTTTATGGTCTGCAATAGGTTTGCCTATAGCATGTTCCATAGGTTTTGATAAGTTTAAAGAATTGTTGGAAGGTGCTTATGAAATGGACCAACATTTCATAAATGCTCCTATAGAACAAAATATACCGGTTATAATGGCAGTTCTTGGTATTTGGTACAACAATTTCTTTAATGCTCAAAGTTATACAGTTTTACCATACAGCCAATATTTGCACAGATTTACGGCATTCTTACAACAATCAGATATGGAAAGTAACGGCAAAACAATAAACAGAAACGGTGAAAAAGTTGATTATCAAACAGGACAAGTATTGTGGGGAGAACCGGGAACAAACGGACAACATTCTTTCTATCAACTTATACACCAAGGAACGAAATTGATACCTTCCGATTTCATAGGTATAGTTAACCCTCCTGAAAGAATCGGAGATCACCATGAAAAATTAATGTCTAACTTCTTTGCACAGCCTGAAGCATTGGCTTTCGGTCTTACTAAAGAACAAGCAATAGATGCTTTGGAAAAAAGCGGAGCTTCCAAAGAAGATATAGAAATGTTGGCACCTCATAAAGTTTTTGAAGGTAATAAGCCAACCAACAGTATTTTGTTGGATGAACTTACACCGAAAACTTTAGGTGCATTAATAGCAATGTATGAACATAAAATCTTTGTTCAAGGCATAATTTGGCAGGTTAACAGCTACGACCAATGGGGAGTAGAACTCGGTAAAAAGTTAGCAAATGTTATTTTGCCCGAATTGAAAGGCGAAAAGACAAACGAACATAATTGTTCTACAGCTTCATTGATAAAGCATTACAATAAACTAAAAAAATAGTATTTGTAAAAAACATTGAAAAAACGGCTCTTATAGATTATACTATTTTAAGGTATGTATAATAGTAATTTATTTGTATCATTTTTCAATAAAAGCATTGCTTTATTGGTAATATTTTCTTTATTATCAATATCATTTTCTTTTAACATAGATGAAAATGTTAAACAGGAGATTGATACCCTGTATAAATCCACTTCTATTTGCGAATATTATAATTCATTAGCAAACTTTTCCTATGGTGTAATAAATAAGATTTTAGAATCTACAAACATTTTTTTGACAGATAAAACTTCGCAAAGTGATAACAATAAAGAAGAAAGCAAAAAAAGCGGTGAACAAAACAATTTATATTTCGTAAAAACAACAACAGAAAATGATTTAAAAATATCATTATCGAAAGATTTAAATGATTACAGTTTGTCTTTATTAGGCGGAGAATCTTGTTCTACACCTTTATTAAGCAATATCATTTTCAAATTTCATATGTTTAAGTTAACATGTATAACAGTACTTTTTTGTTATTTTGCTCGTGGAAATATAGATATTATAAATTTTAATAATATGATAAAGGAAAACCGTCTTGTTTAACATTTGAACAAGACGGTTTCTCTTTTATGGGGAGAAAAAAATGAATATTTTAAAAAGTGTAAAGAAAAAATTAAAAAACTTTTCTTTAAAAAAGATTACAGCGATATTTACAACGGTATGTTTTGTGTTTTCTATAGTATCGGTTCAAACAGCTTACGCTGCAATGCCGGTATCAAACGTATCCGTGCCGACAAATTTACCGTCTAAAACATTAATACCTTTCAATTTAGGCAGAATAACAGATGCTTATTATTCAAATAGCGGCGATATAGTAATAAATATTCAAGATTTACACTCCCATGAACAAACTCAAAGAAACATAAGTTCAATATTATCGATATTGGATAAGAATTTCGGTTTAAAAGATATATACCTTGAAGGTGCAACCGGAACAGTAAACACTCAATGGTTATCCGACATAAAAGATAATTCAACAAAGCAGAAAGTATTAAATACGCTTTTAGCAAACGGAAGATTAACCGGCGGAGAATATTTTGCGGTTCAAACAAACAGAAACAACATTATAAAAGGTTTGGAAGATAAAAATTTATACTCGAAAAATTTTAAAATATTGAGCGACATGTACAACAAAGAAACGGAAATAAAAAATTATATATCCGTATTGAACAATCTTTTCAATAAAAAAAGCGAACAATATATTTCTGACGAAAACAAAAAAATAAACAAGATTATAGAAAGTTATAAACAGGAAAAAATAAAGACAAACAAATACATTGAATTTTTGTTAAAGAAAGCACAGAAAACCGACATAAATTTATCAAAATACGGAACTATAATAAAATTTGCACAGATTATATCCAAACAAAAAGCTTTTGATGTAAAAAAATTAAACGGCGAGATTGCCGAACTATTAACCGAGTTAAAAGAAAAGCTCAATTTCAGAGAATATAAAGCTTTAACAGAAAAAGCAAACAAAAAAGAATTCGAAGTTGAGTTTTATTTTGATTTATTAAAAAAAGCAAAAGATTTAAATCTTTTGACAGACAAGAAGTATACAAACACCGGTGCTTTTCTTGAATATTTGGTGCTCAATCAAAATATCAATACAATCAACTTAGCTAACGAAGAAAAACTGTTTGTAAATGAATTAAAAGATAAATTTGCAAAAACTCAAGCAGAAAAAGATATGTATTTCTTACAACAAAATTTAGAATACTTATCTCAATATTTGACAAATAAAATGACTGCAAAAGATTATGAATCTTTTTCCAAAAATTTACCGAAATTCAAATTATTGTGGGAAAAACATATAGATATAGACAACTTAACAAATTTAACCGAATACTTTGATTTAGCAGATAATTTTTATAAAAACAATGTCGAAAGAAACAGAGTCTTTATAAAGAGTGTATTCGGAAAAAAAGCAAATAATCCGGTTGACGGTTTAAGAATAAAAAATGCTTCAATAAATCATAAAGATAAAGTTTTGGATGCAATTGCAAACGGCAGAAAAATACATGTCGTTATAACCGGAGGTTTTCATACATACGGATTTAACAAATTATTGGAAGATGAAAATATAAACCATATAGTTATAACTCCTAACGTAACCGAAGAAACAACAACAGCGGAAACTTTATATAAAAATGTTTTCAACGAACAATACGATATAACAAGCACAACATTCGCAAATATGCCTGTTTCTCAAATAATCGCATTATTAAATAAAGGTGAAATTAAAGATATAAAAGCGGTAGGTAACAGTGTTGAAATAGAATATGTTTCCGGTGCAAAAGAAACTTTAAGTGACTTATCTCAACAACAAGCAGAAGATGAAACCCTAACCACGGAACAAGCAAAATTAGTTGCAGATGTTATTATAGACATACAAGAACTAAGAAGAATTAACAGAGAGAACGCAAAGATTCAACTGCAAGACGGAGTAGCAACAATATCAACCATAGATGTAGAAAAAAGAATAAAATCCGGTCTTGAAAAGATAACAGACGAAACGTTAAGAACTACATTGGAAGAAAAAGCACAAGACAATCTGCCGGCACAAGCTTTAACAAACGATGCCGTAAGAAATAAAGGATGGTATAAATTTTTAACTAAATTAGGTTTGATAAGTATAAGAGAATCTTTAGTCGCAATAGCGGAACAAAGAGATTTTGACAACATATTTAGAGAAGAAATTCTCGGAAGAATAAGTGACAGCCGGGAAACTGCCAGAGAAAAATTCTTGCAAGAACATGAATATTACGGAGAACAGGAAGATGTGACAATAGGATTGAATAATGCCGTAACATCCGTAATAGATGCGATGAATGAAGCTTATGAAAAGATTTTCGGTTATTTCGGAATACATTCCATAGCACAACTTGCAGCAAAAATTGCAGGCGCTAAGAAACATAAACAATATAATATAGCTGCTTACACCAAAGATATCGATTCTTTGCTTACAAAAGCCGAACAAAAAACATATAAAGTCGGATTTAATGTATATTTTGAAATTAGCGGTATGCAGGTAAACTTTACCACAAAAGACGGCAACGGCAACAAATTTATTATGACAACCGCTCCCACGAAAGCAAAAGCTTTTAATAATGTGGTTAGAAAGGCTGCCGAACAAATTATAAAAGAATGCGGGTTAGACAGAAATCAAACAAATTTAGCAATATATTTGATAAGACAGAATTTAGCGAGCAGAGGAATGTCAACGGATAAACTCGTAACCGAAGTTTCTCCGGAAGAATTGGCCGCTAAAAAGACAGTTATTTCAAAGAGAACAAACAAACCTTTTGAAATGAGAAAACCGAAAAGAGGAGAATATAAGTTTACCGTAATAATACCCGGAATAAACAATACTGCCGAACTTGCGGATTTTCAAACAGTATATGCAAAATCTCCAAGACAAGCACTGTTTGAAGTAATATATCAAATATGTATGGCTACGGAAAAAGGAATTCTTGTAGACGGAATGTTTGAAAATTTAAAATTTTCTCAGGATAATATAACAGCTATTGCTACGGCAATATCCAATACGTTCGATGATTCGAAATTACCTAAAACAATAAAAAATGTAAAAGCCAACAATGCACCGGTTTTAAACGATAATGTTGTTCCTCAACAAATCGGACAACCGAAACAAGGGGAAAAGACTTACAGAGTTGTAATTCCTAATTTTAATGACAGACCAGGATTAGAAGCCTATCAATATGTTTATGCTGCCGATGAGAAAAAAGCAATAGAACAGGCCGTTCTTGCAATAATTAAAGCAAAAGAAAGGGATGAAATAAGAGGCGGATATTACAGTTACAGAGCTGTTAACAGAGAAAATAAAAACGCTATTTTGGAAGCTTTGGAAAAAGACGGAACCGCTACCGTAGAAGAAATAGTATATAAAGGGCTTACTTCCTCGCAATCTTTCGGGAAAATAGCGGGATACGTAAAAAAGAACATGAAGTCTATAAGAGACTTATTCTCTAAAGATCAAGACAGAGGAACAAAATTTTCAAGAACATTGGATTTAGGAAAAGGTCAAACTTTGTTATTTGATTTTTCTAAAACAAATATTGATGATGACATGCTAAAACTTTTTGAAGATTTGTTAAAGGAAGCTCAATTTGAACAAAGAAGAAACAGTATGCTTTCCGGTGAAACTTATAATCTTACCGAACAAAGATCAGTTCTTCACAGTGCTTTAAGAAACATTACCACAGATAAAAACGGCAAGTTAAAAGCAAAAGCTCCTATATATGTTGACGGAAAAGATGTTATGCCCGATGTAGTAAGAGTGTTAAATCAAATGAAAGGCTTTTCCGATAAAATTATTTCGGGACAGTGGAAAGGTGTTACGGGAAAAACAATAACCGATGTAGTAAGCATAGGTATCGGCGGTTCCGATTTAGGGCCGAGAATGGCTACAGAGGCATTATCAACTTTCAGAAAAGGACCTAATGTTCACTTCGTATCTAATGTTGATCCAAACGATATCGATTCGACATTAAATGCTTTAGGATTGGATCCCGAGACAACCTTATTTATTATAGAATCAAAAACATTTACTACGGAAGAAACAATTACAAACGCAACTTTGGCAAAAAAATGGATAACCGATAATCTCGGAACAGATCCCAAAGTAATAGCAAAACATTTTGTTGCCGTATCCACTAACAAAGAAAAAGTTTCCGAGTTCGGTATAGATACAAATAACATGTTTGAGTTTTGGAATTGGGTGGGCGGCAGATTTTCGGTTTGGTCTGCTGTAGGTCTTCCTTTAATGTGTTCGGTAGGATTCGATAATTTTATAGAGTTTTTATCCGGTGCAAACGAAATAGATGAAAACTTTAAAAACAACAATTTAGAAGAAAACATACCTGTTTTAATGGCTATCCTTAATGTTTTGGAAAGAAATTTCTTGGACAGAAATGCATATGCCATATTACCTTATAACAGATATTTAAAATTATTTACTTCTCATATTCAGCAAGTTTATATGGAAAGTTTGGGAAAATCCGTTGATATACAAGGTAACAGAATAACGGACTATTCTACAGGTTCCGAAATTTACGGAACGGCAGGTACCGATGCACAGCATTCTTATTTACAGGAACATCATCAGGGAACAGACATTATCCCTGTGGATTTTATAGGTTTTGCACAAACAAGTGATACAATAACGGACGAAACAATGCAGGAATCTCATAAGAGATTGCTCGCAAATATGTTGGCACAAGCAAGTGCAATGGCTTTCGGAAGAACATATGAAGAAACCGTGGCAAAATTAATGGAAGAAGGTCTTGATGAGCAGGCTGCAAGAGAAGATGCAAAGGCCAAAATTTTTGACGGTAACAGACCTTCTACAATAATGATGTTCGATAAACTTACACCGAGAACATTGGGTGCATTAACGGCTTTATACGAAGATATGGTTGCAACATTGGGAATAATTTGGAATGTAAATGCCTTTGATCAAATGGGTGTTCAACTCGGAAAAGTAAATGCAAAAGAAACTTTTAAATCTTTAAAAGGCGAAGATGTTAAATCTGACAGTTCAACAAGTAACATGGTAAATTTCATATTAAAAACTTTAGCAAGTGCCACTGTTCCGACTATGACATCAAATGTAGCATCAAATATTATTTCTACCGCAAAAAAAGCAACAACTTCCGTACAGGAAGAACAAACAAATTTACAAAAATTGCTTTCACAGTTGACCGATTCTCCAAACGATGTTGAACTAATCTCTGCCGTCGAAGTTATGGCAAAAGCCGGTTTTAATGAAAAATATATAGAAAAATTACTTTCTCAATATTTAGAATTGAGAAACGGAAATATTCCGCAGGCTATATATTCAAAAACAGAACAAATAAAATTCGGAACTGCCGGTGTAAGAGGTATAATGGGGGAAGAAGTAGACTTTTTAGATATGGTGATAATAACACAAGCCATATCAAATGTAATATCCGAAATTGCATCCAAGCAAAATATCGAACCGAAAGATATAAAAGTTCTCGTCGGCGGTGATTCGAGATTTTTATCTAAACAGTTTGCCGAAATCGTTTCAAAAATACTTGCGGCAAACGATATAAATGTTGTAATAAGCAGTGACGATATACCAAGTCCCACAATTTCTTATTATACCCGCGCAGACGGATTTACTTTATCCATAAATATTACCGCAAGTCACAATCCGAAAGAACATAACGGTTACAAAATAACATTGGGAGATGGAGGTCAAGCCGGCACCGATGTTACAACAATGATTGAAAATGAAATAAAAAATATACAAGACCAACTTGCGGTAAATACAGATCCGGAAATAAATATAGTGAAAGAGTCCGATAAAATAACATCTATAGATGTAAAAACGACTTTCATAGAAGCTTTCAAAAAAATGATAACGGGAATTTTTGGAATAGATAATGATGCAAGTCTTAAAAATTTCAGACAGAAAGCAAAAGAATGGACAATAGTGGTAGATCCTAAAAACGGAGCAACAAAAAAATATTATTACGAAATATTAAAATTCTTCGGTTTTAATATAGTTATGATAAATGATACAGTTGATCCGACTTTCGGAGGACAAAAACCGGAACCTTCTTTTGAAAACACAAAACAATTAAGAGAAAAAGTAAAATCGATAACCGAAGATAATCTTTTAGGTATATCTACCGATGTTGACGGAGACAGATTTGCGGTAGTAGACAAAGACGGTAACTTTGTAACGGCAAATGAAATAGGAACGATTCTGTTGAATTTCAGATTACAAACTTTATTCGATAATTTAATTTCAGAACTTAATGCAGCACGAGGCAACAAAGAAAAACAAAATGAAATCTTAAAGAATTTCTTGGGAAGAAAATTGATAGTTCCGAGAAACTGTGCAACGACACATGTTCTTGACGATTTAGCATCTAAATTAGTATCTGACTATTCGGATAAATTAAAAGCTTTCAATTTGGATTCGGAACTAACGGAACAATTTAAAAATTGTGTTGATGTAAAAGAAGTAAATGTAGGCTTTAAATATTTTGCTCAAGCAAAACATAATGCAGAAGATAACGGAGACTTATTCTTATTAGGTGTTGAATCTTCCGGAGGAATATCGATAGCGGAATGGATATATGATAAATGCGGATTCCTGGCAAATATAATGTTATTGTTCGTTCTTGTTGAAAACAGTAAACAACCTAAAGATATTTTATCCGATGTATATTCGGATATTTCTTATGCACCTCAAGGTATAGAAACAACTATTAAATTCAGAGAAATTGTCGCGGAAGACAGTGATTTTGATACACCTGAAAAAATAAGTGCGGAAGCAAAAAAAAGACAAGAGAACTTAATGTCAACATTGTTAAAAATAAAACAAAACGCAAATACAAGCAGTATAAAGAATTTATTTGCAAATATAGACAAAGGATTAGTTATTCAAGAAATAAGAACCAATGACGGTATAAAAATAATATTCGAAAACGGTACTTGGTTGTTGATAAGACCTTCCGGAACGGAACCGATTGTAAGAATTTTCGATGAAACAAAAGGGAACAAAGAACTTTCCGACAAACTTGTTGCATTCGTTACCGAAAACGGCGGACAAACTCTTGTTGATGCAATTGACAGCGCTGTCGAAAAAGAATCCAAACTTTTACAAGTAAATTTTGAGTTATTCAAAAAAACAGTTATAAATTCAATTAAAGCATTACAGAGATTAACATATTCCATTTTGTTCAAAGATAACATGGAATATACAATTGTTGCAAATGCAACCGACTTGGCAAGAATAAAAGAAGCAGAATTGCTTTCAAATTCGGGAATAAAAGTTAATTTAGTGTTAATAGGAGAAACATCTTTAATACAAGAAACAAGTTCAAGAATTTCCACTGCAGACGGTGATTTGGCATTCGGTTTAATATCTCAACCGAACAATAATTTGACGGTTTACGGATATGATGATAATTCCTACGGACAAACGGTAGATATAAGCAATATTACGGAACAAGATGCATTAATAGCAATGCTGCAGCATATAAACGATAATTCTCAAAGAGAACTTAAACTGTTGGATTTACCTGAAAACTTGAATAAGAACATCGTAACAGCGGATGTGGAAGAATCGGCAAAGAGAATGTTTTCTACGGTAGGTGTGGGAAAAACAGTATTAAATATATTCTCTGATGCATTAAAAGCCAAAAAGAAACAAACAGATGATATGTTTATTAAACCTTCACTTGTTGCATCGAATTTATCTGCCGAACAAATTGACAGTTTCAGTCAGGAAGATATCAGCAGACTTGTAACTCAAGGAGTAACAACAATAATAATATCTGCCGATGATAAATTATTGCAAGACAAATCACAAGCTTTAAAAGGTTTATTGCAGGCTGCACACGATAACGGATTAAAAGTAATGTTTAATTATGCTTTTGATCTTAACAATATGACAATAAACGAATTGGAAAATTGGATATCGTCATTTGATAATACATTCCAACAGTTTAAAGAAAACGGCGGAATTGACGGATTACAAGTCGATTTATCACAAAGCGGAGTATTGGCAAGCAATCCTAAAGTATTGTCTCTTCTTTCCGATCTTTCCAAAATTGTAAACGAACAAAATGTAGGTTCATTTTTAGCAATGAAAATGCCTTCGGATATTTATCCTACCGAATTTTTAATTACTTTTAATAATGAAGGCATTAAATTAGTTGCGGATTACGATTCTCCGTTAGTATCCGTCGGACTTGCTAATTTAAAAACCGAAAATATGATAATAAATATTTCCGCAGATAAAAACGGTTTTATATCAATACCGAAATTATCGACGGTTTTTGAAAACAATAAAGTATCCATGTTATCTTTTGATTCACCGATACTTGAAGCAATAGATACATCCGACGGATTTTCTTTTAACGGATTAACAATAACAAGATTTATATCTTCAATATTTGAAACTACTCCGGAAGGACAAAGTATGAGAGGAATAAATAAAGGAAGAAATTTTGTTATAAACAGAGAATCTATTATAAATGAAGATCTTTTACAAAGCTTATGTACAATGTATATCAGCGACAAGCTTGATGTTACACAAATAAATGCAATGCTTGCAACAAATTTCAAAGAAAACATATCCAAATATGAATTGAAAGGTTTTGTAGAAGGATTATTGGAAGCTTCGGAATTAAAGAAAATAAATGCAACTGATGTTTCTTTCGATAAAGAAGAATATTCTAATTTGTTGATGGAAACTTTATTGAATTACAGAATAGCAAAAGGAACAAGCTTCCAAGAAAGTGACATCAATAAAGACTTGGAACAAGCATTGGATATTGATAAATTCAGAGCCGAATTCCAACCAAAGATAAGAGAAGTATACAATATTCTAAACGGAAGATTTGAAAACAAAGTTGATACCGTAATAAACACTTTATCGGCATTAAGCGATAATCCGGAATTAAACGCTCAAGAAAGAGCCATGGTTCTTGAAGGATTATTGTTATTATTGCTCGGATATGCAAAACAAGATATTATAGATATGGGTAACTTAACCGGTGAAGAAAGTCTTGAAAATATCAAAGCAATACTTAGAGCAGCATAATCAATTTCACAAAAGAAAATGCACTCCTCTCAAAAAGAGGGGTGCATTTTTTATTTGTAAAAGGTTTGTATCCTTACAAAAACAAAATCGAAATGTCAAGAAAATTCTTCTTGACAAAATCAATATGTATGTTATATCATTACAACAACACACAATATATAGTATAAATTCAACATTATACTTTCATTACAAAAAATGAGGTTTAAACTATGAAATGTCCTTTTTGCGGTAGCTTTGACGGTCAAGTTTTAGATTCCAGACCCATAGAACATACTTCAGCTATTAGAAGAAGAAGACAATGTAACCAATGTAAAAAAAGATATACCACCTATGAAAAACCGGAAGATATAACTCTTATGGTTATCAAATCGGACAGCAGAAGAGAACCTTTTGACAGAAAAAAACTTTGGGCTGCTATATCAAGAGCTTGCGTAAAAAGACCTGTTTCTACCGAAACTATAGAAAAAATGGTTTCAGAGGTGGAAACGGAAATAAGCGATTACATTATGGAAGTACCATCTTCCGTAATAGGACAAAAAACATTACAAAAGTTATTGGATATCGATACGGTTGCATATATAAGATTTGCTTCCGTATACAATAAATTTGCCGATATGAACGATTTTATGACGGAATTAAAGAAATTAAAGAAAGAACACGATAAAAGCAAAACAAAGAAAAATAAAGAAAAAAATTAATATATTTTGGAGGAAAAATGCCTACACTAAAGGAAAAACTGTTAGAGAGAAGTAAACCGGCTCTAAACGAAAATGCGATGAAGGTTTTATCGAAAAGATACCTAAAAAAAGATAATGACGGAAATCCTATAGAAGAACCTAATGATTTGTTTCTTAGAGTTGCCGAAAATATAGCTCAAGCAGATAAAATTTATGATAAAAATGCAAAACTTGACGACGTAATAGAAGAATTTTTTACAATGATGTCCGCTTTGGATTTTTTACCCAATTCTCCTACATTGATGAATGCGGGAAGACCGTTACAACAACTTTCAGCATGTTTTGTTTTGCCTGTTGAAGATTCAATGGATTCCATATTCGAAACTTTAAAAAATACAGCATTAATTCATAAATCGGGAGGAGGAACAGGTTTTTCTTTTTCAAGATTAAGACCTTCAAACGACAGTGTAAGATCAACAAACGGTGTATCTTCCGGCCCTGTATCTTTTATGCAGGTATTTAATGCCGCAACGGAAGCCATCAAACAAGGGGGAACAAGAAGAGGAGCAAACATGGGTATGCTCAGAATAGACCATCCCGACATAATGCAATTTATTACATGTAAAGATATAACGACAAATCTTACCAACTTTAATATATCCGTTGCATTAACGAAAGAATTTATGGATGCAGTTGAAGCAGACAAAGAATATAATTTATATAATCCGAGAACAAAAGAAGTTTCCGGAAGATTAAAAGCAAGAGAAGTATTCGATAAAATCGTAACTCAGGCATGGAAAAACGGTGAACCGGGAATCGTGTTTATCGACAGAATGAATGATGCAAATCCTACTCCTGAAATAGGAATGATAGAATCCACAAATCCTTGCGGAGAACAACCGTTACTTCCTTATGAAGCTTGTAATTTAGGTTCCATCAATTTATCTCATTTTATTAAAAACAATAAAATCGATTGGAAGAAATTGGAACAAACGGTAAAATCGGCCGTTCATTTCCTGGATAATGTTATCGATATGAACAATTATCCTATACCTAAAATCGGAGAAATTACAAGATCCAACAGAAAAATAGGGTTGGGTGTTATGGGTTGGGCTGATATGTTGTTCCAACTTAAAATACCTTATAATTCCCAGGAAGGCGTAATGTTAGCCGAAAAAGTGATGTCTTTCATTGAAGATGTGTCTCATAAAGCATCGGAAGAAATAGCATCAAAAAGAGGAGCTTTCCCTAATTTCAAACAAAGTGTATACAAAGACGGAAATCCTATAAGAAATGCAACAACTACAACAATTGCTCCTACCGGAACAATCGGACTTATAGCAAATGCTTCCGGCGGTGTAGAACCTTTATTTGCTTTGGTTTATAAGAGAGCAAATTGCTTGGATAAAGCAGAAATGTTTATTGTAAATCCTTACTTTGAAAAAGCAATAAAAGATGCGGGAATTTATTCGGAAGAATTGATGACAAAAATAGCACAGGAAGGAACAATTCAACATATTAAAGAAATTCCCGAAGAAATAAAAAGAGTGTTTGTTACCGCTCATGATATTTTACCTGAAGATCACATAAGAATGCAGGCTGCATTCCAAAAGTATGTAGATAATGCCGTATCTAAGACGGTTAATTTCACACACGATGCAACAAAAGAAGATGTTAGTAAAGCTTATATCTTATCTTATAAATTAGGTTGTAAAGGTGTTACCGTTTACAGAGACGGTTCAAGACAGGATCAGGTATTAATCTCCGCAAACACGAATAAAGATAAGAAAGAAGAAAAGCCGATATCTGCAGCCGAAGCGGAAGTAAAGAAAGACAGAATCAGACCGAAGAGAGTTATGGGATCAACATTGTTAATGCATACCGGTTGCGGAAAGATGTATGTAACGATAAACGAAGATAAAGAAGGTGTTTTTGAAGTATTCACTCAGCTCGGTAAATCCGGCGGTTGTACGGCAACACAATCCGAAGCTATTGCAAGACTTATTTCTCTTGCATTAAGATCAAGAGTTGATACGGCAAGAATAATAGAACAATTAAAAGGAATAAGATGTCCTTCTCCGACACTTACCGAGGGTGGAGCAATTCTTTCTTGTCCGGATGCTATAGCAAAAGCACTTGAGTCTTATATTTCCGAAAAAGAAATGCCAAACTTATTTAATAATGAGCAATCTGCAAATTCCGTTGCACCGACATCGGGAAAAAAAACCGAAGTAAAAGTATATCAGTCTAAAGGTACGGGAAACTCAGAAGGAACTTGTCCTCAATGTCCCGAATGCGGAGAAATGTTGGAATTCGCCGAAGGTTGTGTAGTTTGTAAATCCTGCGGTTATTCAAAATGTTTCTAAAATATTTTTATAAATAAATTATAGGTTACGGTTTTGTATTAAGCCGTAACCTATATCCACATAAAAATGTTAAAACGAATTATTTTATTATTATTTCTGGTTACAGTCATAATTTCTTGTGTAAAAAATAATAATGCACAAGATATGATTTTCGATTTTTATAACCGATATTTATCGTCTTCTCTTACAGAAGACGAAAGGTATGAATTAATAAAAAGCTATTGTTCACAAAACATGTTGGAATCATTAGATATTTTATATTCGTTTGACGAAGAAGAAGGTCTGATAATAGGTATAGATTACGATCCTTTCTTGAATGCCCAGGATTTTTTCCCGATAAATGATATAAAAATAGAAAAAGCGGGAGAAAACAAATATAACATATCACGGAATAACACAAATAATACTATCGTGATTAATGTTATAAAAAATAAAAACAATTGGAAAATAGATTCTTTTGATATTGACAGATTTGAACAAATAAAAAAAGATGTTATCGACTATTGGAACAAAAAAGGAAAAGATATTCCAAAAATGTTCAGTAAATAATTTTTATATACTATCGGAGGGAACAAAATGGCAAAAAGTGATAAATGGATAAAGAAAATGGCCATAGAGAAAAAAATGATAGAACCTTTTGAGCCGGAACAGGTAAGAAAGGGAATTTCTTACGGAACGTCGTCCTACGGATATGATTTCCGTATTTCCAATGAATTTAAAATTATGCAGAAAAACACCGACGGTTCTTTTATTGACCCGAAAAAAATAGATCCGAATTTATTCAAAGATGTAAAAGTTGATGATTTTATAATTTTGCAACCGCAAACGGTAGTACTTGCAAAAACCGTAGAATATTTTAGAATACCGAGAGATATCATAACCATAGCTTTCGGTAAATCAACCTATGCAAGATGCGGTATTATGGTTAACATAACACCTTTCGAACCGGAATGGGAAGGTTACGCGACAATAGCAATATCAAATATAAGTTCCATGCCCGTAAAAATTTATGCCAACGAGGGTATAGGACAACTTTTGTTTTTGGGCGCGGACGAAATATGCGAAACTTCTTATGCGGATAAAAAGGGAAAATATCAAGCACAGAAAGCGATAACTACAGCCAAGATTTGAAGATTAGAAGATTAGAAGATTGGAAGATTAGAGGATTAGAAGCAATAGCCGAAAGTTGAAAGCTGAAAATTTATTGTAAAAATTCATTTTGTGAATTTTTTGTGTTTATTTTCACCGGAAACGACAAACTACAAACCATGAACAATAAACTGTTTTAGGTTGAAAAAACATACATAAAATAATAGAATAGATATAATATGCATAATACTAAAATTCATATTGCATTTCTTGCCGTATTTTGTATTCTGTTTTCTTGTTCTAATCAACAGGGAAAGAATATTAATGCCGGTATGCAAATAAAAGGTTCCGATACCATAGTAAATTTAGTTCAGGTATGGGCGGAAAAATTCAGCCAAATTAACGACGGAAAGAATGTAGGTGTTACCGGTGGCGGAACGGGAACCGGTTTTGCCGCTTTGTTAAATAACACCTGTGATATCGCAATGGCATCAAGACAGGTTGAAGAAAATGAAATTAATTTAGCTAAAAAACAAAATATAACTTACAAAGAGTTTATTGTCGGTCTTGACGGATTAGCCGTTTTGGTTAACAAAAATAATCCGATAAATGACATTTCAATCAATCAATTACGTGATATTTTTATGGCAAAAATTACAAATTGGAAAGAAGTAGGCGGGGAAGACAGACCTATAGTTTTGTTATCGAGAGAAAGTAATTCCGGAACTCATATGTTCTTTAAAGAAACTGTTATAAGATTAGGTGATATTAACAGTAAAGACGAATTTTCTCCTAAAGCGTTACTTATGCCTTCTTCTCAAGCAATAGTTGATGAAATTTATCAAAATCCTAACGCTATAGGATATGCGGGAATAGGTTTTATGAATGACCAAACAAAAGCTCTTTCCGTATCTGCACAGAACTCAATAGAATATTTTTATCCTACAATAGAAAATGTTATGTACGGAAGATATCCTATTTCAAGACCGTTGTACTTATATACTAACGGAGAACCGAAAGGTATAGTAAAAGACTTTATAGATTATGCATTATCCGAAGAAGGACAGAAAGTTGTAGTGGAAACAGCTTTCGTACCTATAAAGACAGAAAAATAGAAGATTGGAAGATTGGAAGATTGGAAGATTGGAAGATTGGATGATTGGCAACGACAAAGGCAAAAACGACAACGACGAACGGCAAAAGATTGGAAGATTGGAAAAATTGTAACAATAACGATAAAACAACAACAGTAAAAATGAACAGTAAAATAACAGATTACATCATAGAAAAAATAATTTTTTTGTGCGGTATCATTGCAATAGTTTTTGTTGTGTTGATATTCGGTTTTCTTTTGAAAGAAGGTTTTGCTTTCTTTAAAGAATACGGAGTATTCAACTTTATATTCGGTAAATATTGGTATCCGTCATCAAATCCCGCATCTTACGGAGTATTTTCATTAATAATAGGTTCTTTGCTTGTTACTTTAGGCGCTGCGATAATTGCAGTTCCTTTTGGTATCATGACAGCATTATTTATTGCCGAACTTGCTCCGAAAGGTATCAGAGATATTTTAAAATCAATAGTTGAGCTTATGGCTGCAATTCCGAGTGTTGTACTCGGTTTTGTTGGTATGGTAACACTTGTTCCGTTGGTAAGATCAGTTTTGGATATACCGACCGGCTTAACCGCTTTTTCAGGTTCTATAGTGTTGGGATTTATGGCAATGCCGACAATTGTTTCAATTTCGGAAGATGCAATAAGATCTGTTCCTTGGCAATATAAAGAAGGTGCTTTTGCTTTAGGGGCAACAAAATGGCAAACAATAAGAAGAGTTGTTTTAAAAGCAGCTATGCCGGGAATAATAGCTGCCGTAATGCTTGGAATAGGCAGAGTTATAGGTGAAACTATGGCTGTTCTTATGGTAACCGGAAATGCCGCGGCAATTCCGTCTTCAATATTTGATCCGGTTAGAACATTAACGGCAACAATCGCAGCAGAAATGGGAGAAACCGTCAGAGGCGGTCTTCATTACAGAGCATTGTTCGGTATAGGGTTGGTATTGTTTACGATAACATTTATAATAAATTTTATAGCGGATTTATTTTTGAATAAAAAGAGATGAACTTTAAATTAAGTCCTAAATTATCACAAAAAATAGCTTATACATTGTTAGTGATTTCCACTATCATTGTAATAGTTCCCGTTCTTACGGTTATTGTTATTATTATAAAGAACGGTTGGTCTGCATTGTCTTGGGAATTTTTAACAACTATGCCTAAAGACGGTATGAGAGCGGGAGGAATACTTCCCGCAATATTGGGAACACTTGCAATAGTTTCTTGTGCAATATGTATTACTTTGCCTGTAGGTGTTTGTGCCGCAATATATCTTAACGAATATGCAAAAGATAATCTTTTAACAAGAATAATAAAACTTGCGATAGTTAATTTGGCCGGAGTTCCGTCGGTAGTTTACGGTTTGTTCGGACTTGGAATTTTTGTTATGTTGCTCGGTTTCGGAGTATCTATTCTTGCCGGAGCTTTAACTTTATCCATAATGGAGTTACCTGTAATAATAACAACTGCCCGGGGAGCTTTAAGCAGTGTTCCTTACTCGTTCAGAGAAGCCAGTTGGTCGCTTGGTGTAAGCAAATGGCAAACAATAAGAAGAGTTGTTTTACCGAATGCTTTGCCGGGAATTATGACCGGAGCAATTTTAAGTATATCAAGAATATCCGGAGAAACGGCACCGATATTGTTTACGGCTGCAGCATTTTATGTTCCGCATTTGCCGAAATCAATGTTTGATCAAGTTATGGCATTGCCGTATCACTTGTATATTATATCGACACAAATACCTAATATGCCTAAAAATATAATTTTCGGAACGGCACTGGTGTTATTGTTGATGGTATTATCGATGAGTTTGATTGCAATAGTAGCAAGACTTTATTTTAGGAAAATCAGAAAATGGTAGATAAAATAAGAGTTGAAAATCTCAGTTGCTTTTACAGCGGGAAACAAGTATTGAAAGATCTCAGCTTAACGGTTGAGAAAAACGAAATACTTTCTATTATAGGTCCGTCCAACAGCGGTAAAACTTCCTTTTTAAGAACATTAAACAGAATGAACGATATGAATGTTGCTTTTTCAAGAAAAGGAGATATCTTTCTCGACAACGATAATATTTTCGATATGAATCCGGAAAAATTGAGAACAAGAATAGGAATGCTGTTCGCAATGCCTATACCGTTACCGATGTCGATTTATGATAATATAGCTTATGCTCCAAAAGTATTGGGATTAAAGAATAAAAAAAATATGGACGAAGTTGTTGAACAGTCTTTAAGAGATGCTTCTTTGTGGGACGAAGTAAAAGACAGATTAGATTCATCGGCGATAAAAATGTCCGGAGGACAACAGCAAAGACTTTGTATTGCAAGAATTCTGGCAATAGAACCGGAAGTAATTTTATTTGATGAGCCGTGTTCCGGACTTGATCCTATATCAACGGCAAAAGTTGAAGAAGCAATGTTAAAATTAAAAGAAAAGTACACAATTGTTTTAGTTACAAACAATGTAAAACAAGCATCAAGAGTGGGAACAAGAACCGCATTCTTTTTAATGGGTGAACTTATAGAAATAGATAAGACACGAAATATATTTTTGAATCCGAAAAATAAAACGACGGAAGATTATATTACGGGAAGATTCGGATAATTTGGAAGATTAGAAGATTAGAGGATTGGAAGATTGGCAACGACAAAAGGAAAGAATTAAGGATTTACAATGGTAAAGAAAAAAGGCGAAGTAAAAATTCAAATTAAAGATTTAAATTTATATTACTCTGATTTTCATGCATTGAAAAACATAAACATGGATATCAGAGCAAACAGAATAACCGCTTTAATCGGTCCTTCCGGTTGCGGTAAATCAACTTTGCTGAGAACATTAAACAGAATAAACGACACAATAGACGGTGTAAGAATTACAGGCGAAATTCTTATTAACGGTAAAAATATTTACGGTGAAGATATGCAGGTTGACAGAGTAAGAAAAGAAGTCGGTATGGTTTTTCAAAGGCCGAATCCTTTCCCTTTATCAATTTATAACAATATAGCTTTCGGTCTTGAAATAAACAGAATGGTTAAATCAAGAAAAGAAACCGACAAAATAGTTCAGGAAAGTTTGGAAGATGTTTTGTTATGGGACGACTTAAAAAACAATTTAAAAATGTCCGCGTTAAATTTATCTCTCGAACAACAGCAAAGACTTTGTGTTGCAAGAGTTATAGCAATAAAACCTCAAATAATTTTATTAGATGAACCGTGTTCCGCATTGGATCCTAAATCTACAACAAACTTGGAAGAATTAATGCAGGAAATGAAACAAAAATATACACTTGTTATAGTAACACATAATATGCAACAGGCAGCAAGACTTTCGGACGATACGGCATATATGTTTATGGGAAATTTAATAGAGTTTGACGAAACATCAATAATATTTACGAATCCGTCGAAAAAAGAAACGGATGATTATGTTTCGGGAAGATTTGGATAAAAATTTTGCAAAGCAAAATTTTGAGGGATGGAGGAATAGAAGTATAGAAGGACAGAGAAAGATTGTCGTTTGTAGTTTCTATACCTCTATACATCCATACTTCTATACATCAAAATCGCAAAGCGATTTTTAGGAGGTATATATGAGACACTTTGATTTGGAAATGAACGACTTAAAGAAAAGACTTGTTGATATGGCTGAAATAGTTCAGCAGATGATAAAATTTTCGGTAGACATGATAGTTAAAAGAGATTTAGCTATGTCTAAAGAAGTTTTTAACAGAGAAAGAGAGGCTAATCTTACAGAGATAGTTGTTGACGATACATGTTTAAAACTTATCGCATTAAATCAGCCGGTAGGAACAGATTTAAGATTTATAACATCCGCAATGAGAATTAACAGTGATTTGGAAAGAATGGGTGATGAAGCGGTAAATATTTGTGAAATAGGGGAAGAACTTTTAAAATATCCCGATTTAAAACCGTTAATCGATATTCCTAAAATGGCTACGGCCGTAAATGATATGGTTAGAGACAGCATTCAAGCATTTAATTTAAATGATCCTGATCTTGCAGATAAAGTATTATCAAGAGATGATGAAGTCGATGAACTAAAAAGAATAATTATAAAAGATTTGTTAGCTTTTATGACAAATACTTCCGATCAAACAACTCTTATAAGAGCAATAGACTTAATGTTTATAGCAAAAAGTCTTGAAAGATTGGGTGACCATGCAACAAACATCGCAGAAGATGTAATATTTATGGTTCACGGTAAAGATATAAGACATTTAAAGAGCATCTAAAAGGCAATGTACAATTTATAATGTACAATGTATAAATAAAACAGGAAGAATAAATTCTTCCTGTTTTTTTGTTGTTTACAGTTTGTAGTTGATATATTGTTTAACAAAATTTTACCGAAAACTATAAGCTATAAGCTTGCAAGCTCTAAACTTTTTATAGTTTATAAACTTTCTTAAATATTTTTACCATTATATAAGATACTATTATTCCTTCGATAGCACCGCAACATACATCTATCGGGAAATGACATCCGGCATAGATTCTTTCAAATCCTGTTGCAAAGGCAACTGTTAAATAAATATACCAATACTTAGGTATAAGAAACAACATTGTCATCATAACCGTAAAAGCAAATTGAGTATGTCCGGACGGGAATGATCTCGCATGCAAGACTTCATAAAAGATATTTATGTTTCCTTCTCCGAAAACGGCTAACGGTCTTGGCCTATCCAACAAACCTTTTATAAAAGTGTTCAATACACTTGCAACTATTACCGTGCATATAATAAAAGCCAACAAAATCCAAAATTTATTTTTTTCTTCTTTTCTTAAAATTACTAATGTAACAATAACTATAACTATTACGCTCGGATTAACACCTTTATCGTCGTAAAAAGAAACATTAGATATTATAAAATCAAAAATTTTATTTTTCACATCTATATTTATAAATTTAAACAATCTGTGATCCGTATCAATTAAGCCCTGCATTAAAGATTTTTTTTGTCCTATTATATTTGCCGTATATTTTTCAGGTAAATTATCAGGATTAAAATTTTTACATTTGGTAATCCAGAATTTTTTAACTAATTTATTATTTCTGTAAACAGGAACTTCTATAGGTTGTTCAAATTCCGAAAAGGGATAAACTTTTTCAGGATTTTTAAAATCGAACATATTACTTGTAATAAATAATCCGTCTTTATTTTTTAAATTTGAAATATCTCTTTGCCATAAATCATAAGCATCTATTTTACCGCTAAAGCAGTAAACTCTTTTATCCGGAGTATAAAAATATATTTGGCTTGCCAAATAACTTTTATGTGTAAATAAAAAAGGTTTTTTATTTTCGGGATAAGAATCATATACTTTGTTTATTTCGGAAGACAACTCTTTCCATCCGAACAAATCGTTAGACACATCAACTATTTCGGCTTTGGGAATACCATATTCAACTTTCTGTGCCTCTTTTTGAGGCAAAAAAGGTTCTATAGGTATGAATTTATATATACAATGAATAGGAACAATCAAATCCAAAAACAAAGCAAATCCGCAAGAAAAGTAAATTATCTTTCTGAATTTACTGTTGTCCCAAAATTTATTAATTATATATGCTGCATATATTGTCAAAATTAAATAACCCATTGCAGGCCAATGCGGTAATATTTCATTAAAAGTTGCAATAGCATTAAAGAAAATAAGAACAGGTAACGAAAAAGAGGCAATATACAAAGCATCTTTTTGTTTTTTGAAAAAAGCATCCTTTATTAATACATACGCAACATAGCAGAAAAAGATAAAAAGAAACGGGGAAACATAACCGGCTTGAGCAGCGACAGACCTGCCGAATAAAGTAAATGAAAAACTCGGTAATGATTTACCGAAACCATGTTGAAGTTGGAAACCGAAACTTGCCCAATTATTCTGTATATTCCAAATGACAACAGGTAAAAAGATTATAAAAGATATTATCATCGAAAAATACAGCTCTTTTCTGGTAAACCAAAATCTGTTTTCTTTGGAGCAAATTAAAAATAAAATAATGGAAGGATATATCATTACCGCCGTATATTTGGATAAGAATGCCAAACCTACAGTAATACCTAACATATACCAATATTTTTTTTCTTTCGTTTCTATAATATTTATAAAAAGATAAAAAGATAAAAGCCAAAATAACGAGAGAGGAGAATCCGGAATAGTAACAACCGCTCCTAAAAATGAAAATACAGGTAGAACATTTATAAGAACAATACCTATAAAAGCAACTCTTTCATTAAATATTTTTTTGATACATAAGAAAAAGAGCCAAGAAGTTATAACAAAAATAATAACCGAAGGAAGTCTTACTGCAAATTCATTTATTCCGAAAATATCGGTAAACAATTTTATTATATAGCCTATCATAGGAGGATGATCGTAATATGATAAATCTAAAAACTTTGAATATACCCAATAATGAGCTTCATCTACGGTTAAACCCAACTTACCTATAACAGAAAGTCTTAAAAATGTAGTTATTGTCGTTAAAATCCAAAATAATTTGTAATAATATGACATTTTTTCTCCAATTGTTTATCCAATGAATTTTAAGTAAATATTTTAACAAAATTAAACAAAAAAAGATATAAATTCTTTTTATAGTAAAAATAATAAAAAAACATTGAAAAATAAATGAGTATATATTAGAATTAATATATATAATATATATATGGGGGAGATTTGAGAAAGAAGCTTATCTCTGTTTTTGCTTTGTTTTTTATTCTGTTATCAAACATATCTTTTGGTTTGATGAGTTTCTTTTCTTTTGTCGTGGAAAAAGACATATATAACTTTTCAAACACCGTAAGTGTTCAAGAGCAATACACATTGTTATTCAATTTGCCGAAAGATTTCGTTGATGTTTGCATAAAAATACAAGATGACTTAAAAATACTCAAAGTCAATCATAATAAAGCTTTATTTTTTAATAAGGATGTTAATTGCTTCTTTAATGATTTTTTTGCAACAATATCAAGTCCTTTGAAACTAAAAACTTACTACATGTATTACAAGTATTGTGCCATTGATAAAGTTTCGAATTATTCTACCGGAATATTAACTCTATTTTCGGTAATTTTTATTTTTTATATTTTGAGGTATGTGGGCCTACTGAAATTATTTAGTTCTCACGATTATTTTATTACAAAAAATATATATTTGAATTCTATTGCTCTGTCTAAATAAATTTTAGACAGAGTTTTTATTTTGGAAAAAAAATGATTACTATTAACAACTTATCAAAATCTTACGGAACAAGAGTATTATTCGACAACCTGTCTTTTAGTGTCGGCAAAGGTGAAAAGATAGGGTTAGTCGGAAGAAACGGCTACGGGAAAACGACTTTGCTTAAAATGATTACAGGAGAAGCAGAGTATGATTCCGGAGAAATACAAATTCCTAAAAACTATAAAATAGGATATTTAAAACAACATTTGGATTTTAAATATAAAACAATAATCGAAGAAGTTGCATCCGTATTACCGAAAGAAGAAACGGATAACCAATGGAAAGCGGAAAAAGTTTTGTTCGGTTTAGGTTTTACAAAAGAAGATCTAAATAAAGAACCTGCTGTCTTTTCCGGAGGATATAAGATAAGACTAAATTTAGCCAAAATATTACTTTCTGATGTAGATATGTTGTTGCTGGATGAACCTAACAACTATCTCGATATTGTTGCAATAAGATGGTTAATAAAGTTTCTTAAAACATTAAAAGGCGAACTTATACTTATAACCCACGACAGATCTTTTATGGACCAAGTGGTTACTCATACCGTTGCAATTCACAGAAACAAAGCGAGAAAAGTCGAAGGAACAACGGAAAAATTATATGAGCAAATAGCCAAAGAAGAAGAAATTTACGAAAAGACAAGAATAAATATAGAAAAGAGAAGAAAAAGAACAGAACTTTTTATAAGAAGGTTCAGGGCAAAAGCAAGACTTGCAGGTATGGTTCAGTCGAGAATAAAAACTTTGGAAAAGCAGGAAGATTTAAAACAGTTAACGGAACTTGAGACATTGGATTTTTCTTTCAGTGATTTGGATTTTCCGGCAAACAAAATGCTTAGCACTTATTCTTTAAAATTCGGATATACAAACGACGATATTTTAATTGATAATTTGAATTTGGATGTTTTAAAAAAAGAAAGAATTTGTGTAATAGGGAAAAACGGAAAGGGAAAATCGACTTTATTAAAATTATTGGCGGGAAGATTAAATCCTATATCAGGCAATATAAAAAAACATCCGGAACTTGAAATAGGATATTTCGTTCAGTCTGATGTTGCACAACTTAACGACGAAGATACAATTTATGATTCCATTTTATCCGCAAACACAAAGTTACCGCAAAATGCAAGAAACATCTGCGGAGCTATGATGTTCGGCGGAAACGATATGATGAAAAGAATAAAAGTTCTTTCCGGCGGAGAAAAAAGCAGAGTATTGTTGGGGAAAATTTTGGCAAAACCGGCACATTTATTGCTTCTTGATGAACCGACAAATCATTTGGATTTGGAATCTACTGAATCTTTAATAGACGCAATTAATGAGTTTTCCGGTTCGATTATAATAGTAACACATAACGAAGAACTTTTACATGCAGTGGCGCAAAAACTTATAATTTTCGACAGAAATAAAGTATCTTTCTTCGACGGAACATACGCAGACTTTTTGGAAAGATGCGGTTGGGAAGACGAAAGTTCCGAAATAAAAGCTGCAAATAAAAATACAGAAAAGAAGCTGTATACAAAAGAAGAAGTTAAGAAAATCCGAGCAAAACTGATTCAAGAAAAATCCAGAGCATTGAAACCTTTAGAGTTAAGAATTAAAGAATTAGAAAAAGAAATACAAGAAAAAGAACTTGAAATAGAAAATATTACAAAACTTCTTGTAAAAGCTTGCGAAGAGAACGATTTAAGTTATATGGCGGAAGGACCTAAACAAAGTAAGAAATTAAAAGAAAACTTAGAAGTGTTATACACAGAGTTGATGGAAAACACGGAAATTTTTGAAGAAAAAGAAAAATATTATGAGAATGAATTTAATAACATCACTAATTAGGAGATATGATATGAAACAAAAAATTACAAAATTATTTGTATCATTCCTATCCGTAATTTTGATTTTACCTCAATTGCTGCAGGCTGATTTTGTATATACAAATATTCCGGCAGCCATTAATCCTCTTTTTGCAACTGTTTCTCAGTCTTATTTTAATGACGAAAAAGATATTTTTGTTTTAATTCAAGATTTACACTCAAATCCGGAAGTTCAAACAAACATATATAAAACTATTGATTTCTTTGATAAGAATTACGGAATCAATAAAATTCTCATTGAAGGTGCACCGTCTGCAAAAATAGATACGAGTTTCATTAAATCATTGAACAATTACGATCCAAAAGTTTCGGATTACTTATTAAACAAGGGGATGCTTACAGGAGCAGAATACTTTTTAATAAAAAACAATTCGGCGGTTCCCGTTTACGGTTTGGAAGATTGGGAAACATATATAAATAACATTCGTCTTCTTGCAAGCATAAATAATAATTTAAAAGGTTCTCAAAAAGTCTTTGACGAATTTTATAATACTGTTATAGAAAGAACAAAATCAAAAAAATTAATGAAGTATGTAGATTTTGACATAAACAATCCTAAACTGCTTAACCAAGTAAATCAACCTATATTAAAATATGATGCATTAAACAACTTTATATTTTTATCCGACACAAAAAAGAATTTGGATAAAAAGAGTATTAATAAAGAACATTCAAAATTTGTCGGGGAGTTGAAAAGCTCTTTAGGTTACGAGAAATATAAAGATATTATAGATAAATCAAAAAACAACGATTTAACGGAATATTGGCAACAATTATACAAACAATTTTCGCAAAAGCAAGCCTATCAATCACAATATAAAAATCTATTTTCGTATTTAAACTATGTCCTAAAAATAAACAGTTTAAATATGGTTTCTTTAATCCATCAACAAAATGAATATTTCAACGATTTTTTAAACGATTTATACATTAAAGACAAAGATACGGAAGAAAAGATATTTATATTAAAAATGACAAGTTTATTTGAAAAAATTGTAAATTTATCGATAAGTGAATATGAATATGATTTTTTCACAAGTAATTTTGAAAGATATAAAGAATTGTTAAGCTTTTATCTCACCAACGAAGATTTAATTAAATTCGATGCTATCCTTGAAGTTAATAAATTTTTAGAGTACTACGATGTAAATAAAAAAAGAAACAATATATTTATAAATAACATTTTATCTTCTCAAACTGTAAAAGGAAATAACTCAAACAATAACAAAAACATTAACATCATTATTACCGGGGGATTCCACTCCTCAATATTAAACGATTTAAAGAAAAACAATTTACAATATCTATTGATAACTCCGTATTCAAAAAACAATACTGTTACCGATGCTTTTTCAAAGATAATATCCAGTGCTTACGAGCAACAAACGATTATTCAAATACAAATGTTATTAGCCACAAGTCCTTTAATTCCGGAACATACAAAAGATTTATTCTTGGCAGAGCTTACGGCTGCATTTGCGGAAGTGTATGATCAAGATCCGAAAATTGTGGAAGAACATATTAGAAAATTGGTAAGAGGGAAATGGTCTGAACCTTTAAACATACACATAAAGGACGACAATTTTAACATTTTTATAGGCAATCAAGTTATTTCTTTCAAAATAAAAAACAATAAGCTTGATTTTACAGACTACAAAATAGGACCGATAGAAGAAGATACAATTTTTATAAGAGATTATACCAAGGAAAAAACCGTTGAATATTTAGCTACCGTAGGCAGTGAAACTTTTGTTTTTGAAATAGATGAAGATATTGCAGCCAATTTAACACAAGAAGATATTACGGAAATCATTGAAGAAATAATCGTTAGAACACCGCAAGAAGAAGATATTGTTTCTTTTTCGCAAAAAGATGCGGAAGATAAAAAAAGTTATCCTATAAGAATTGCAATAAAAACTTTTGAAAAATCAAATTCAACAGATTTGTTTATAAACAATATTGATGAAACCAAAACTTTCTTCATTAACAAATCTCTGTTAAAAGCAGAACCTTCCGCCAGAAGATTATTTTTAAAGATTTCTCTTATTCATGCAATATTATTTTCTTTTTTTAATGCTGATGCTTTTGATAAAGATTTGTTAACAAATGATGACATTAATTTTATTTTTATTAATGTTAGAAAAGATGAATTCGGACTTCCGGATATACAATCATTAAAAGAAAGTTTGGAAAAAGCTACCGAAACGGAATTTTCCGATAAAGAGATTCGTGTATTTTCTCAACTAAAAAAATATTCCGGAAATTTGGAACTTCTTATACAAGAAGTGTTGCAAAAAGATTATATAAGCGAGTACAGACTTCCTCATTGGAAACATATTATCCGTAAATATTTTGCACCCAACAAAGGAGAATCAAGAAGAGCCGCAAGAAGGAGAAAACATCTCGAAAAAGCATTTTTTTCCAAAATGATAGTTGATAATTCTCAAGAAGAATCTTTTCAAGAATTTTTAGACAGAAGAATTTCAAAAGAAAGACAAAGCAAAATAAATGCTAATATAGAATACCTCTCACAATATTTAATCGATTCTGTTTCGGAACAAGAAAAACAATATGCTCAACAAATGTCTGCGGATTTGGAACAAAACATTCAAGATTGTTTAAGACTTATGTACCTGAAACTGCCAAAACATATTTTTGAAAAATTTCTTAATGAAAAAGGTGTTGTTGCCGATCACAACTTTAATCATTCAATGAATTTGATAAAAAATGCCATAGATATAATAAAAACGGAAGGAAAACCTTTTGCCGAAATAGATTTTACAATAGTTGTATATGCAGCTTTAATGCATGATGTGGCCTGCACTTTTTTCAGAGACAATCACGAGAAAAATTCCGCAATACTGGCCACGGAAATGTTAAGAAGCAGCTCTTTACCTACAAGGACAAGAAAAAGAATAGTTGCTGCTTGTATCGGGCATGAAAAAATAGGAGACAGGGGAGAAAGAGTAGAACATCAAATATATGAAGCAAGGTTAATACATGATGCCGACGGATTATCTGCCGTTATGGATTTAGCCAGAATTATAAATATATGGATAAAAAACAAAGAACCATTCTTCTTTAAAGAAAGAACGGTTGCCGAAAGACTTGACTTAATAGAAAGAGACAGATTTTTATATACCGAAGGCGGAGATATGATTAATGATTTATTACGACAATTCGTAAGAATGAAACCTTCAAGATACTTAACAAAAGGTGCTCAAACAATATTACAAAAAGCAATGAAAAACGGACAGAGTTATTTAACGTATTTATTGAACGAAAACAAACAAAGAATAATTGAGACCTACAACTTAACCGAAGAAGATTTTCAACAGGCAATAGAAACTGTATCTGTAATGTTTAGAAATAAGGACTATCAGGAGATATTACAAAGAACACCTACAAAAAAAGAATTGAAGAATGAAGCTCATGATGAAATTTTTGATACTAAAAAAGATATAAATACAGATAACACTTTATTAATAGATATCGTAGATACAAAAGATGAATTGTACAGGCTTGAAAAAGCTGAAAGAGCCGGCGTTAACACTTTGGCTGTTTCTTTCGCAGGTAATGAAATATTATCAAATATTCCGTTAACAAATGTCATTACATTAGAAAAAGAAACATTAACAATCGACGGTGAAAGTTATGATGTAAGTATAAATTTAAATCTTATAAAATTAAAACCTGCTTATTATTCCGAGTATATGAAAATTTTAACGATTGATGCTCCGGAATTACCTGAAGAATTAAGATCGGAAATAATAAAACATATTCGAAAACAACTTCTTAAGAATAAAGTATATTTAGAATATATAAATCCGTTGGAAAATATGGCTATTATAAACTTTGAATCCGCTAACGGTAATTATGATAAATTAATGGCATCAAAAGCATTGAACTTTAACTTTGCTTCGATATTAGTCGATGCTTGGGGAGATGTTCCGGTATTATATGACTTAAGAAAAGAAAAGAGTCTTATATCGGATTCCCAGGAAATTATAAATCCAAGAAAAATTAATGCAATGTTATCTGCATCTTAAGGAGAAAAACATGAATATAAACAAAAAAATCCATTTGAAAAAAATTTTGGCACTTATCATTTCTTTCTTTGTATTAAATTCTTTTGTGCTAAATGATTATGCTTTCGCATTGCAACCTGCTATCATGCCGGTTTCTTTACATCAAAATATTTCAAACACAAATATTCCAAACGCAAAAATCACTGATTGTTTCATAAACAAAAATACCTCCGATAATGATTTAGTTGTGTTCATACAAGACTTACATGGTAACGTTTCCGTTCAAAAAAACATCTCGGAAATTATTAAAGATTTGGATACAAAATACGGAATAGATTCTCTGTTACTTGAAGGTATACCCGAAGGACAAGCCGACATATCGGTATTACAAAATTTGAAAAAATACAATGTTTCAAACTTTTTATTAAATAAAAATGTTTTAACCGGTCCCGAATATTATTTAATGAATAACTCAACAAACTTAAAAATTTACGGGCTTGAAAATTGGGAAAAATACATAAACAACATTAAAAGAAATGCACAGATTTTAAAAGACAAAGAATATTTAAATGAAACTTATTTTAATTTTGAAAAAGCCCTATATTCAAAAATTAACAATCTAAAGAAATTGCAACAATATATTAACCTTGATTTGGTAAATGATGAATTGCTAAAAACAATAAATCAACCGATTCTTCAATACACCGATTTACATAAGTATGTTTCTATTTCAAACAATATAAAAAACATTAAACAAAAAAAAGTAACCAAAGAATATGTTTCTTTTTTAAGAGAATTAAAAAACGATTTAAGTTTTAAAGAATATAATACACTGATAGATTCTTCAAACAAAGAAGATTTAACCGAATATTATAATAATCTTTACGAAAAAATGATATCTAATGAAAGATATTCAACCAAATATACAGAACTCTTCCTTTTTTTAAAATATACCATAGAACAAACTAAACTGAATTTGATTTCTTTAATATCTCAACAAAACAGTTTTTTCAATAAATATCTTTCATCAATATCGAACGATAAAAATCAACAGGATCTTTTTGTAGTGAAGATGACACAGTTATTTAAACTCTTTATACAGTTATCTATATCCGACGAAGATTATAATTTCTTTATTGATAATTATGAAAGATATATTAATTTGTTACCTAACTATCTTTCGCAGGAATATTATGATTATGAAGATTTATTATACGATGATTTGCTTTTTGAATATCACAAAGAAAATATAGACAGAAACTCAATATTTGTAAAAAACATTATTAATTCATTAAAAGAAAAAAAGAACAAAGATAAACTTACGGTTGTGGTTGCGGGAGGATTTCACGGATCAATCGCACAAAATTTAAAAGAAAATAACATTTCATATATATTCATTACACCAAATATAAGCGAACAGACTACCAATATTTTTTATAATGAAATAGTATCTTCAACGGATGCTTTAGCACCTATAAAAATAATGTTGGCAAATACAGGGCTCTTACAAGATAATACCATTTCAGTATTTTTTGAATATTTGGTGAATGCATTAGCATCTGTAAATAATTATTCTCCCGAAAACATAGAAAAAGAACTTTTATCCGTAATAGGAAAAAGCTCCCAAGAAATAAGTTCTTTATTCGGTAATATTCCTATATCGGTGAAGAGAACAGATTCCGAATTTACTGTTGATATAGACGGACAAGAAATAAAATTTAAAATAGAAAACGGACAAATAATATGGGAAAAATCTTCCATAAACTATAACAACTATCTTGAAAAGCAAGAAAAAAAGCAATTAATAGAAAAATTTGTAAGTTTGCTTAGAAAACATTTCGGTATATTTCAAGCAACATCAATGAGACTAAACCCCAAATTAAAATATTCGTCGAGATTTTTTTCAAAGAGGTTAGGGAAAAACAGAAATTTTCGGTTTAATTTATCGATGTTTTTTAGTGCAATAAAGAGATATGATAAAGCATATGGCTTAATGATGGATTATGCATCAGCATACACGAACAAAGATAATGTACTAACTTACACAATAAATTTTGGTGATGATTCTTTTAATGATATGAGAAGCAGACAGGAATTCAATCCTTTTGTGGGAAAAAGCATAACTATTTTGGTGGAAAAAGGATTGGAAGGATACATTACCGAAGATACAATTAAGGGATTATTGAAAGAATCAATAAAAAGATCAGGTGAACCGATAACGACTTTTAAAGATACTTTATTTATAGGCTTTCTTGACCAATCAACAAATTTATTCGAAGATCATTTGAATAACGGTTTCATAGGAGTAAACAGAGCCATTTTTGAAATAGAAGATGAGACAGTAAAACGTGCTTTGTTAAGAACCGGTATTATTCATGAAGTATCTCACGAATTAAAAGGAGCTTTATCTTCTAAAGATTATCATAACTTCGAAGGAAAAATGATGTATGACGATATAAAATTCCTTATTGATTTTGTAGCAAAAACGGATTACAACAAAAAGAAAGAACAAGTTTTGGAACCGGATGAAGTATTAAAAATAAAAGAACAAATAATTAATGCTTTTTATAAAACAATAAACGGACAACGTGTATGTTTGTTTACGGACAACAATCGTTTTATGAAAAAGATATTAAATTATAAATATAGTGTTAATGATTTGGTAGCAATGGTCGTTAGAAAAAATGTTTCAGAAAAAGGTAGGAGAGATGTAGAACTAAAGCATTTGGAAGAATGTTTAAGCCCCGAAGACCCGAATGATCCGGAATCGGTAAATTCGGCAAGAGAAAGGCAAAGAGAATTTTTTTATAATTTGTTTGATCCCGTTCCAAAGCCGCTTACATTAGAAGAATATATACAAACACAAATTCCGGAAGAAAGAGCGGAAGAAGTTGAAGGAAGAAAATTAGCACTCTATATGAAATACAGAAATATCCTTAATATTTCACATCCCGATGAACTTGAAGATAAAGTCGTTTTGTCAAAGAAAGATTTAGCTCGAGTAAGAACTATGCCTGCCGTTGAATTAAAAAAGATTAAGGATATTTTAGGAATTGATCCGAACAAAAAATTTAAAGAATTTTCAAAAACGGAAACTCTTAAAGTCTTATTAATGACTGACTTTATAAATGACTTTGATACATGTATTGAGGCTATGTATAAAGTAATGCCTACATGGATGTTTGAAGCCTATTACAACGAACAAGGTATGGTTTCCGACCATGCATTAAATCACTCTATGGAAGTTTTAAGCACAGCCATGGATTTGATTGCTCTTGATTTTAATCATGAAGTGGATATGACAACAATGGTTTATTCGGCACTGTTACATGATGTAAGTTGTACTATTTTCAGACAAAATCATGAAACAAACTCTTCGACTTGGGCAAGAAGAATTTTACAGGACGGAACAAATTTAACCAGAAAAGAAATCAATAAAATTTGTGCTGTCGGAGCCAATCATAAGAAATATAAAAGACCTCTTCCCGAAGAAAAAAATATAAGACCCGCTCATAATATTAACGGTCCGGGATATATATATGAAGCTTGTTTACTCCATGATGCCGACGGACTTGCAGCAACATTGGATTTTGCAAGAGTGTTGGGTGTTTGGTTGGCACAAGGAGATCCTTTTATTAACAGAAATCTTGAAACAAAAATATACAACAGATACAATAACGTAGATGACGATGACAGACTTTCTCTAATAAGAAAAGGGTTGTATTTAAAAGTTGACGGCGGAGATGCCATAAACGATTTAATGAGACAATTCTACAGAAGAAATCCCGATTTTTATTTTACTAAAGGAGCCAGAGAATTTGCAGATGCCGCTTTTCAGGACCAGTATGCTCTATTGAAATTTTTGGACAGTCCCGAAATAAGAGAAACTTTAAGTTCTTCATCAGAGGGTACTATTACGGATGAGGAAGTTGACGAAGCGATAAAAATTATAAACGAAACTTTTGCAACAAAAGAATTAATACCAAACTATGAAAGTATCACTTTAGAAGAACTCAGGGAAACATTAAGAGTAAAAACAGATGTGAAAGTAGACAGTTCAGTGAAAAAAGAGTCTGTTTTCAGTTTATCTTCAAAAATATCAACGCTGTATAAAATATTGTTTAATTTACCGTCTCATTCAAATATTATCTTATCAGATTTGCATGGAGGATATAACAGACTTTCGGAAATTCTTATCAAGTTATTGGATTCGACTTATAACATTGACGAGATTATCAGAATTTTTAATAACGGAGATTTAAATAAAGATTCTTTAACGGAAGAAGAATTAGACAAAATAGAAGAAACAAGAAAGCATTTAAATAAAGATATTATAGCCAGAATAAAAACCATTAAAAAGAATATTTATATTTTGGGTGATATGTTGGACAGAGGGGATAAACAAGTTGAAACTTTTGAATTAATGAATCAAATATATAAAACAGGCAAATTAAAATATCTTATCGGAAATCATGACTTATATGCATTCATGAATTTATTAGGTTTGCACCTTCCTTTCTATGATAATTATAAAGGAATTTCAAAAGATTATACTGTCAAATTGTTTGATGGAGCAACAGAAATAAACATTTTCCAACTTCTTGAAAACAAAAGAAAACACGGAACAGGTGTTGACGGTAAAGCTGTAAGTGAAGCAGACAGAGAAAGAGAACAAAGAAAAGCTAACAACAAAAAACATTGGGCAAGAAAACTTTATGAATATATGCAACATGCGGATATGATTCAAAAAGAATGGTCAAAAAAAGAAAGCGAACTACAGCATTTATTTGAAGATACTTTTGCTTCCGAACCGTATGATGTTAAATTTGATAAAAAAGGTAAAGACATATTAAATAACCCCAAGGGTATTTTTGCACAAGATGAAGAACTGCTTAATTTTCATAAGAAATTTTTCGGAAGAAATGTAGGCGTAGTTGTTTATACCGGTATCAGAGCAGTAAATAAAATGTCATTGAATTGGTGGAAAGACAGGAATGAAGAGCTATCAAATTTAATGGAGAGATACCCTCAATATGCTGACTATTGGAACAGACTACAGAAAGAAATAGATACAATAATAACATATCAACAACGAACACTTGAAGAAAAATATTTATCCGATGAATGGGAATGGCTTGTAATCGATTCCATAATGTACAGAAATTATGAAAGTACCGAATGGAATGCTTTAGATTGGGTTTTCCATAATAATTGGGGTGGAGGAAAAGACGGATTTTTAAATCAATTAAACAGAAAAATAGAGAGAGAATTGAAAAAAGAAAAACAAGCAAAAATAAAATTAATTGATGGGAATTATTCATTATCGGAAGAAAGAAAAGCTGAAGAAAAAGAAAAGCTTGAAAGAGAATTCGAGAAAAAATTACAAGAAGAACTTGTTACACCGGTAACATATTTCGATAATCCGTTAATACAAGAGTTATTAAATTTTTATCACAGGAATTTTTATTTATACAGAAAAGATCATTTCGGAAATTGTTATATGCACTCTATTCTTCCTGTGGATGATAACGGTGAAGTTTCAATAGGGCATGTGGATGATGACGGTGTTTTCATAGAAATGGATGACAAGGGTGTAAGAGAAAAAGGGTTTGTTTATAAAAAGAAAAGATACAGAAATAAAACTATATTGAAAGGATTGGGAAAAATTGCGGAAGATATAAGAGATTACGATATTGCTTCGGAAGATTTATCCGAAGTTATGGAAGCTTTTACATTGTTAACGGCAGTTTATGCGGATAACACAACAAGAATTAAGCCGGCAAATTTACAACAAATGAAAGAGAAATTCGGAGGATTCTTCTCGATATTAAACAAAATGGGAATATCAACATTGGTTGTAGGTCATAACCCTATATCGAAGATAGGTTCAAGATTTGAGTTGGAAAAATTAAGATTTTTTAACAGAGAATTAGACAGACAAAAACTGACAATATTAAATGCCGACGGAGAAATGTCTTCCGGTTATCAAAAACCTTTCGGTGCCGGATTAGGTATAGAATTGACTTTATTCGGAGTAAGATACAGAGGATTCTTAACCGGAAACTCAGAAACTTTCTCCGGTGATTATACTCCGGATGTATCGGAACGAAATACCAAATTTACTATACTGTTAAATATTTTCCCGAGATTAAAGAGAATATTGTTATTGACGGAAAAAGCATACGACAATTTCATTAAATTTGTTTCATCGATAAATAAAATCAGTGAATATATAAACGGAACCATATTAACGAAATCAAATTCAACAATATTGACCGTAACAACAGAAGATAACTTAAAAGATTCCATTGAAAAAGCTTATTTGAACGGAATAAAAATAATTCCTGTTATTCCAAGCAGAGTTGAAACTTTTTCTCAGGAAGAAAAGCTTATGGAAACATCCGTTACCATAAACGATATTCAAATACCTTTCAGCGTATATTTAAATAAAATAATAACAGGAAACGGTAAATCTATAAATTGTTTATCTTACGAATATCAAAACATTTCTAATATTTCGGATGAAGAAATAAAAGCGGAAATTAACAAATGCATATTTAATATGGTAAAGGATAAACAATTTGTAAAACAAGGTATAAAAGCTTCAAAGAATATATTAACGGATATAAATATTGATAGTACATTTGAACAAAACAAAAAGACAATAAATGAGAGTCTGCAAAAAGCAATGATAAAGTCTTTCGGTATATTGCCTTTATTATATGATTTGAATCTGCCGACTTTGGCAGATACGGACAGTCTTACAACAAATATTAACATTGATAAAATAAAAGATATTTTGTCTGCCGCATAAAAATTATGTGCTTGTATTTAAATAAAATATGGTATAATTATTTAAAATATAAAAAATAAAAAAAGAGAAAAAAAACAAAATGAAAAAATTAATATTTGTATTACTTGTATTCGGTTGTTTTTTATACCTCGTGAATGAATTAAACCCTGTTGGTATAAAATTTTTCGGAGAAGAATCTTTATACATAAAGAAAGAACTTAAAGCCGAAAGTATAAAGAAAGAAAGAAAAGCTCGTCCTATAACGGCTAAGACTTATTTTGCTATGGGAAGAAGAAGTATGAAAAACGGTAAGTTTAAATTAGCAATAACTTACTTTTCCAAAGCAATACAAATGGAACCTCTTTTTGCCGAAGCTTATCAAGAAAGAGCTTTAGCAAAAGACAAAATACAAGATTATACAGGTGCAAAAAAAGACTATGAAACTTACATGTTAATTTTGGATAAAAGAAATAAACAACAAAATGATAAAACAAGAAATGAATTAATAAAGAAAATAAATGATGTAAACAAAAAACTTGCAGAGAAAAAATATGATGAAGCAGTTGTAGATTTTTCAAATATTATTTCTTCGTATCCTAAATATCCGGAAGGATATATTGCCAGAGCAGACACAAATGTTCTTTTAAACAAATATGCAGATGCTCTTGCAGATTACAACAAAGCTATTTCATTGACGAACTTTCCTTCAATTCCTTTATATTTAAAAGCTGCAGATATACAATACAGCTTAAAAAAATATAATGATGCTATAGGGAATTATAATCAAATTTTAAGACTTGACCCTGAGTATGAATATCCTTACTATAAATTAACGGGGGCATTTATTTTTATAGAAAATTTTGAAAAGGCTTTGGATAACTTAAAAAAATATATTTCTTGTTCCGAAGATAAAAACATTCAAACAAATGATTTTAACGATTGGAACAATATATTAAACAAGTACACGGCTGATCCTACAATCAGAGATTTAAAAACAAATCTTAAAGGCTTGAGATTTGTTCAATACAAGATGCCTTAATATTCAATCAACTCGTATTCTATAGAACCTATGCCCAATTCTTGTGCATAGTTTAGTTGAACCATGTAGTCTATGTCGGGATAAAGATGTTTTATAAAATCTTTACCGTAAATTTTGTTTACTATATCTATGCTTGCTTTATCGACAGCAACAGGATCTGCACCGGCAACAATTCCGATATCATCCAACAACACCCTGTCTTTTCTTGTGTTACAATCGCAATATTTTGTTATATGATTTAAAAAGCTGATACTAAAACTTTTTTTATTTTTTAATACTCCGTAACAAACTTCCACTATTTTTTCCTGCACATTTTTTAAGCTATCGTCCCAAGCAAGTTCAAATACACCTTTTGGACAACTTATAGTACATTCTCCGCAACCTATGCATTTTTCTTTATCAAATGTAATTTTTTTGTTTTTAAGCTCCAAAGCTTTCGGAGGGCACCACTTTACACAACTTCCGCAACCTATACAATTTGTAGTGTCAACTTCAGGATTTGTATTATGATGCATGGCATATTTACCTGCCTTACTTCCGCAACCCATACCTATATTTTTTATTGCCCCGCCGAACCCGGCAATTTCATGACCTTTAAAATGATTTAGAAAAATAAAAGAATCTGTATAATAAATATCTCTTGCAATAGAAACTGTTTTAAAATGTTTTTTATTTATTTCTACTTCAGCTGCAGCATTGCCTCTTAAGCCGTCGGAAATGATTACCGGACATCCGCAATTTTCTATATTAAAACCGTGTTTATTTGCCAACAATAAATGATGATATGCATCAGACCTTTTACCGACATAAATTGTGCTTGCATCGGTAAGGAAGGGGAAAGCTGTTTTTTCTTTTGCAATATCGGATATAACTTTTGTATATTCGGGTTTAACATATCCTTCGTTACCGTCTTCACCGAAATGCATTTTTATTGCAACAAATTGTCTTGCTTTTACATGATCGAAGGCTCTTGCGAATTTTAAAAATTTATAAAATTCGTTCTTTTTATTCCACGGTAAAAAATAAACTTTCCCGGACATATTTTAACCTCTTTTATTATATTTTCTCAATTGTTTTAATGTAAGTTGAATATCATTCGGTAACTGAGATAAAAAAACACTTTTTTCTTTGTTGTTCGGTAACAAGATTTCTATTTGAGATAAATGCATAGGCAATCTCTTCAATAAAGGTTTTTCTTTTGTAATTCCTTTATATCTTCTTTTTAAATTTGAAAGTAATATAGGTTCTTCACTTCCGTAAATTTTATCTATAGCAAGAGTATTTCCGATTGACCAAAAATGTGCTCTTATTTGATTTTTTCTTGTGGTTAGGGGATAAACTTCAACAAAGGCAAAACTTTTAAATTGTTCGAGAACTTTATATTTTGTAACGGATTTTATACCTCTATCGTTAACGGAAGTGGTTTGTTCGTTAACCAGAAGATTTTTATCTATTTCACCTTCCGCATTATCCATAACTCCATTAACTAATACATGATATATTTTTCTTACTTTTTCTTTTTTAAACTGTTCCGAAAAAAAATCATAAGATTTTTGATTCTTGGCAAAAACCACTATTCCGCTCGCCTCGTAATCGAGAGAACTTACGGGAATAATATCTTGGTTTAATTTTTCTTGTAAGATATCCCTTATTGTTTTACTTTTACTTTCTTCACTATTTATAACAAATATTTCCGGTTCCTTATTTATAACAATAATATCATCGTTTTCAAATACAATATTAAATTTTTTATTTTCCATTTGTTAAATCCTTCCTTTTACTTCGCATATTTTATCACTTTTTTTTATTCTATTAAAGATTAATTCACAAAAATTTTACATCCTTTTACTACTGCCATATATTATAATATATATAATATATATTACTTACGTATGCCGTTGTACTGTACGTATTTATTGTTGGAGCGAAAAAAAATGAACAAAAAAAATTTTAGAAAATTATTTGCTATCATAATTTCATTTTTACTCACAAATACATTAACTGCTTTTGCCGAAATAAGATCTACAAACGGTACAGTAGTATTACCGGAATATCAACAAACAGATTCGTCTTTTTCCATAAACGATAGTCTCAGTGAAGAAGAAAAAGAGAATTTATTAAAGAAATATTTCGCAGTTAATTTTAAACAAGCAAAAGCATTACTTGAAAAAGACGGTTATAGTGTTGTACAAGATCCATATCAGTCAAATACCTGGGTAGTGGGAAAAACTTACGATGATGGTTTTTGGGCAGGGATGACTTTATCCGGTGATAATAACAAAATTAATGTATCTGACATAGAAAGTTTATTTGATACTTATAATGAACTCAGGACCAACGGATATCAAGTACAATGTTCTAATTTAACAGAGTCATATTTGTATTTCTCTCACGGAAAAAGTCCTTACGGAGCAACCCAAATAACCGATGACACTTGGACAATTTCAAAAGATAACACAACCATAAAAATGCAAGCTCTTGATGCCACGGGAAAACCAAATATATCTTTATCTGCGGTTAACACAACAATTAAATTTGAGAAGGCAAAAGCGCAGTTCGAAAACGACGGTTATACCGTTGTAAAAGACCCGTATCAATCAAACACTTGGGTAGTGGGAAAAACTTATAGCGATAGGTTTTGGGTAGGGATGACTTTATCCGGTGAAAAAGATATTAATGTATTCAATATTGAAAGTCTATTTGACACTTATAACAAACTTAGGAAAAACGGATATCAGGTACAATGCTCTAATTTAACAGAGTCATATTTATATTTCTCTCACGGAAAAAGTCCTTACGGTGCTGCTCAAATAACTGACGCTACTTGGACTATTTCAAAAAACGGTCAGTCTTTAAAATTAACTCCTGTCAAAAATAACGCAGTATCAATAAATATTGAAAATGTAAACAGAGCGTTCTCCATTGTAAAAAGTTTGAATGGAGAAAAATTATCCGGATATAAATATTCTGCTAAATTTAGTGGTAATAATCTTGTAATTTCAAGGACAAAAAATTCAACAACACAAACATTTAAGCTCAATCTTAATAATTATTTCGGTAATCAAGCTCTATCAAAATTTAATTCCGCAAGTAAAATAAACAGCAATTTTACGACACTTAAAACCGCAGTAACAACCTATAATAAGGTACTGGATATAATTAAGAGCTTGCGATCAAAAATCGACCTTAATATTTCCAAACTTAAGGCAAACAAAATCACAAGTTCTTTATTAAACACAATCAAAAAAACCGAAAAAGCTATCACGAACTTAATATCAAGCCTTTCTACCAAAATAACTTCTTTGAAAAAAGTTTTAAATACTGACACTTACAATTCTATATCTTCTGCAATAAAAACAGTTTCAAAAAAAGCAAAGTCATTAAATAGTGAAGTAAATTCTCTAACGACAAAAAATGTAAATTCAAAAAAAGCAAATATATTAAGCATGCTAAGTTCTTTAAAGACTTCAATTAATACTATAAACAAATCTAAACAAGAGAGGGAAATATCAAGGTTTGAAAAAGCAAAAATGCAACTTAATGAAGATGGTTATACACTTATACAAAACACTAAAAACTCCTGGCGTGTAGAGAAACAAATTAACAGAACAACTACTTACCTTACTATTTATCCTTTTAATGAAAAAGGCGAATGCACAGTAAATGTCAATAGTATCAAAGGATTATTTAATGCTTATGAAAAATTAAAAAATGAAGGTTATACAATAACTTGCGAAGGCAAGACAAATCAAATCAGCGGAAATGTATGGAACATATCCAAAGGTAATATAACTATCTCGGTACAAGCTTTTGATGATAACGGAAAAATAAATGTTTCCATAAATAATATTAATAAATTCTTTAAGGAAAAAGAAGAACAGGCAAAATTTGAAACTGCAATTTCAAAATTAAGCAAAGACGGTTATAGAGTTATACATGATGCTTACAATAATGATGCTTGGGTTGTAGAGAAAAAAATTAACGGAACAACTACTTGTCTTACCGTTTATCCTTTTAATGAAAAAGGCGAATGCACAATTGATACAAATGCGATTGAAGGTTTATTCGCTGCTTATGAAAAATTTAAAAATGCAAGCTATTCGGTAAACTGTTCAGGGAAAACAGATTTGTATTATTATTTTTCTCTGGGAAAAGGACAATATTTTGAACAAATAACATCAAACGATTGGACAATAACAAAAGATAACTTTAGTATGACATTAAATCCGTTCGGAGATACCGGTAAAGTTGATATTTATGAAAGGATTAAATCCTTTTTCGTTCAAAACACGGAACAACAAATTTCACAGTTAAAAGAAAAAGGCTATGGTGTTGAACAAGATAAATACAATAAAGATTCTTTTATAGTACGAAAGGGTTTTTATCGTTATTCTATGATGTATTTGCAAGTGCATAAGACCGAACAAAACAGTTTGAATATTGATGTTGAAACTGTAATCGGGCTGTTTAATGCATATCAAAACATAACAAATGCAGGTTATCAAATATATTTTTTATCTTCCGAAAATTTATCTAAAAATGCTAGTCCTACCGATAACGGAGTATCTTCTGTATTATTAACACAAGGCAATTGGTTGATAATGAAAGATGATTCTGTCGTATCGGTTAATCCCATAAAAGAAGACGGTACCGTAATTACAGTCGAAGATATTGAAAAAAACGGAACTGTTGGAAATTTTGAAAAAACCGTTAAAACATTAACATCAAACGGTTTTGATGTACAGCAAGATCCTTTTGATAAAAAAGCATGGATAGTTAGTAAAAAAATAGGCTCTAAGCAAATATGTTTAACCGTTTATTTTAATGAAGAAGAAAATGCTTTCAATTTAAGTAATGAAAATATCGAAAATTTATTCAGCCTTTATCAAAAGGCAACAAGTAAAGGTTATGAATTAATTTTTACTAACGGTTCATCCTCATATAGCGACTCGCTGAAATTTTATTCTAATTTAAGAAAGAGTTACGTCGATTTTCAGCAGATAAATACCGGGAACTGGACGTTTTTCAATAAAAATGTGCCTCCTGATTCACAAGAGGCTTATAAGATATACAAAGTATTAAAAGATGATGGTTCCGTAATTTCTCCTGAAGAACTTGAAAAACCGGAAATAACCGAATCTTTCCAGCAAAAAATGGATAAATTAAAATCCGAAGGATACGAACTACATCAGGAATCTTATACTTACTCAAAAAATTCATGGGTCATAAGCAGAGAACTATTCGGAGAAAAAGTTTGTATGTCGGTTTATCATTATGACGGTCAAGACGATTTTGATACAAAGACAGAAGATATTGAAAAGGTATTCAATTCTTACGAAGATATTGTTAAATCCGGATATGCAGTAAAATCTTCCGATTATACACTTAATTCTTATTATTATGAAATGCAGGAAAGAGGAGAAGATTTTATTAAAATATCAAACGATATATGGTTTATTTATGACGATCAAGAATATGCTTTTATTAATCCTGCAGAATATACTAATTCTAACGATATTAATTTTAGCAAAGACAGTTTAAGAGAAAATATAAAACAATTATATGAAGACGGATATAAAGTTGAACATAATAAAAACGACGAGAGATTCTGGACAATCAGTAAACAAATAAATACAAAAATGCTCTATTTTAATGTTGCCTACAATTCCCAAAAAGGGTTTGATGTACCCATTGAAACCATAGAGGGATTATTTGATGCTTATGAAAAAATTATAGCGGCCGGAGGAGAAATCTTTTTCAAAAGCAGCAATCAGAATGATTTTGTATCGAATGATATGAAAGAAACCATTCAACTAAACTCCGATAATTGGGAAATATCAAAAGACGGTTATACCATATTATTAAATTCTTCAAAAAGTATTCAAAAGTTTGGAGAATTATTTTCTGCCTTAAAAGAACAAAAAATAGATGCTTTAGATATTGAAAATGATGAATTAACATTAAAAATTCTTTTTTCAAACGAGTTTGCCGAATTTTGTGAACAAAATAAAAATTTCAATGATATTTTAAAGCAATACAATTTATCGATAAGTGTCGGCAGGAAAATTTATGAAGTTGTCGGCAAAAAACTTAAAGATATACAAGAAGAACAATTTGGAAATGTATTAACAGAAACGCTAAATTATTACAAAGAAATTTTTGAAATTGCATCATCAATTGATATGTTAAGTAATGATATTGCAATTTACAGCCTGCATAATAGTGAAACTTGGTCTCTTGGCGGCCAAAGATTTTCACCTAAAGGTTTAAATGATATATTGAACATTTTAAACATAGCACCAATTGAATTCGAATCTACCGAACTTTATAAAATTTCTCCGAATCTATATGAGCAAAATGTGGAAGATTTTTTAAATAAAATAGTAAATTTCAATGAATCCGGTTATGAGAAAGCATTATTTGTTTTTGACGGACATGGTGCAAAAAATGGATTTTATTACGATGATTCTAAGCACATCGGCGTAAACGAAATATCACAAGCATTAATACAAGCATACAATAATGGCGTAAATTTAGAAAATTTAATTATTTATTTTTCAAGTTGCGAATCATATTATTTTGTAAATAATATTATAGACAACTTAAAATCTGCAGGAATAGAAAAATTTCCTCAATTTATTGCAGAAGCAGGAAAAGAAACAGAATTGGGATATACGGCCAGAAAAGGGGTTTCTAATTTAGAATTTGCCATTATTTCCGATTTAAAAAAGAAAAGCTCCAATGAATTGGAAAATATGTTCGGACACCTAACAATGGAACAAGTTGCAAATTGTCCGATGTATTTGTCCAACCATACGGTTCTAATAACCAATTCTCAAATAGAACAATTAAATGAAGAATATGTACAAAAAATCGGCACTATTGTGGGAGATGCAAATATAAATTCTTATCATAATCCTTATGTAGAATTACAAACCGAGAAAACAGTTGAGATATTAGAAAATATTGCTGAAACTTTAAATTTGGAAAATCCTAAAGAGTTCAAGTATACTACGCTCGGTGTGGCATTAGGTGTAATAATAGAAACTTTTGACTTTATGCAAGCTTCAGATACTGAGAATAGCCCGAGTTTTGAAAACCAACATAGAAATTTAACACCGGAACAAGAATCGGTAATACAAAAGATAAGGGAATTAACCAAAGAAGCTGAGAGTGCGGTAATAAACAGTCCGATAAGCAATTCATTGGCAGTACCTGCAGCAATATTAACAGAATGGATAACACATTTTATATATAATAAACTTGTAATAAATGAACAGGAACTTTTAAGCAGTAATAAAAATAAAGATATAGTTTCCGTTTTATTGGAGAAATTTAATACTGAATTTAAAACAATTATTGAACCGATAAGCAATTTATTAACAATACCGGCAACAACATTAACAGAGTTTTTGAAACATTTTGCATATAATGAATTTGATATATTCGAAAACGGACAAGATAAATCAAATTTATCTTTAAGCATAAATAATATGACTTCTAATTTATTGAAGGACGTTAATACTGAATTGAAAAAAATTATAGAACCGATAATTGGAAAGTTTTTTAAATTTCTTCAAGATATAAATATTCTATGAAGGAACTCTATATATCAAAATTACCTTCGGTAAGTTTTTTAAATTCATTCTCGTTAATTATCTTTATACCAAGTTTAACTGCCTTATCGTATTTGCTTCCGGGATTTTCGCCTACAACAACATAATCCGTTTTTTTACTGACGGAAGAAGTTGTTTTTCCGCCGAGGGATAATATAATGTTCTCCGCATCTTTTCTCGTAAGCGTAGAAAGCTCTCCGGTTAAAACAAATGTTTTATTAGCGAGCGGGGAAAAAGAAGTATCTTTTTCCGGTTCTATTGTATTTACACCCAAAGACTTTAATTCTTCTATCATTTTCAATGTTTGCTCATTTGCAAAAAAATCCAAAACAGATTGAACCAAAATAGGACCTATTTCATTTATAGATAAAAGTTCTTCTTCTTTTGCAGAAATTAAGTTGTCTATATTTTGAAATCTGTCTGCAAGTATTGTTGCTGATTTATCTCCGATATGTCTTATACCTAAAGCAACAATGAGTTTACTTAAGGGCTGTTTTTTACTGTCGATTATAGCTTGTATTAAATTGTTAGCTTTTTTTTCTTTGAACAAATCTAAAAGCATTAAATCGTCAAATGTAAGTTTATAAATATCCGCAAAAGTATGAATTTTATTTAATTTTAATAATTGATCTACAACAACCTCACCGAAACCGTCAATATTCATTGCATCTCTCGACACAAAATGAATTAAACTTCTTCTGAATTGCGCGGGGCAAGAAGGATTTACGCAAACATAATAAACATCTTCTTCTTCCTTTACAATATGGCTGTTGCACGAAGGACATTTGAGCGGGGGAAGGAAATATCCGTCACTATTCTTTTTGGCGACTTTTATAATTTTAGGAATTACTTCTCCTGCTCGTTCAATAATCACATCATCACCTATATTTACATTTAATCTCTCTATTTCGTCAAAATTATGTAACGTTGCATTTGAAATCGTAACTCCTGACAGTTGAACAGGGGATAAAGTTGCCTTAGGTGTTATAACACCTGTTCTTCCTACCTGCAATTCAATTGATAATAATTTTGTAGTAGCTTGTCTTGCCGGAAACTTATACGCAATTGCCCATTTCGGACTTTTATTTGTATATCCTATAATTTTTTGCAAACTATAATCGTTTACTTTTACAACGGCACCGTCGATTTCATATGGTAAATTATCTCTGTTTTCCTGCAAATACATTAAGAAATCGGTAACTTCTTTAATATTTTTGCATACTTTTATATCTTTTTGTATAGGAAAACCGATTTTCGAACAAAAATCCAAAAATTCGGAATGTTTTTTTAGTTCAACACCTTGAACCTGTCCGAAAGAATGTACATAAAAACTGAGTTTTCTTTCCGCAGTTATTTTAGGATTTTTTTGTCTCAATGAACCTGCCGCAGCATTTCTCGGATTGGCAAATTTAGCAACACCGCCGTCAAGCAAGCTATCGTTGAGTTGTTGAAAGTCTTTTTTATTTATATAGACTTCACCTCTTATTTCACACAGTATACTTTCGTTTTTAAGCAGCTTAAGGGGGATATTCTTTATTGTTTTTAAATTTTCGGTAATATCTTCACCATATTCACCGTCACCGCGAGTAGCACCGGAAACGAAAGACCCGTTTATATACGTAAGACTTGCACTTAATCCGTCTATTTTAGGCTCAACTATAAATTCTATATCCGTATCTAAATTTTTTTTAATTCTTTCATTCCATGCAAAAACATCTTCAATTGAATAAGAATTATCCAAAGATAGCATGGGGGTATTATGTTTTACTTGTTTAAATGTGGAAGATACTACAGAACCGGAAACTCTTTGTGTTGGAGAATCGGGGGTAATGAATAAAGGATTGTCGTTTTCTAATTTTTGCAATTGCTTAAAAAGCTTATCATACTCAAAATCCGATATTTCGGGATTGTCTAAACAATAATACTGGTAATCATGGTGTCTTATTTGATTTCTTAGATTTTCTATTTGTTGTTCTATGGGGGTTTCTTGTTCCATATGTGTTTTATTACTTGGTTTTTCTTTCATTTTTCAATTTGTCTAATATACCATTAACAAACTTACTTGAATCTTTGTTTGAATATGCTTTTGAGATTTCAACCGCTTCATCTATTATAACACTGATGGGGGTTTTTGGCATGTAAAGGATTTCATAGGCTGCAAGTCTTATTATATTTCTGTCAATAACGGTCATTCTTGATATTTCCCAGTTATCGGCATACTTTTCTATAAGAGAATCTATTTTCTTTTGATTTGCACAAACACCTTTAAAAATAGTAACGGAAAATTCTCTGTAAGGTATTTCTACCGGCAAATTTTCATCAAAGCACTCAAAAATAGACTTTTCATCCATAGAACAGTTGTCAAAAGCATATAACATTTGTAAAGTACATTCTCTGGATTGTCTTCTTGTTCCCATAAAAAAGATCCTTGTATTTAATTTATACTTATTCCCATATAAACTAATGAAAATTTTATAAAAAATAACATTTTATGTCAATATAAATATGGGAAAAAGATAAAAAATATCTGTTAATTTTATAATGTATCATAAAATATACATTAAACTCAAATTTAGCATAAAATATGGGAAAAACCGGTTATTTTAGTATAAAAGATATAGAATTACCCCATTTTTTGCCAAAAAAAATTATTTTTAAGTACAAAAGTACCGGAAATAAGCAAATATTGCCAAATTTCAGTATAAATATATAAATCTTAACAAATCATATAAAATCTTCTTTATTCACAAATTTCAAACAAAATCCAACCAAATATGTTTTAATATAAAAGCACATGTGAATGCTATTGTATAAAAATTAAAACAAAATACAAATCATAGCAAAATTATTACTTATAATTATAAATAATTTAATCAATATTAATATTTCACTTTAATGTTAGCAACATCTTTTTATATATATTCAACTTAACATAATATATCTTATCGGAACCAATAAAATATACAGAATTTAGCAAATTTTGGCAACTTTTTAAAAATTTTGACAATTTTTTGGCAAAAAAATTTTTTTCAAAAAAAAGCCTTTAAAGAAAATTTTTTATTTTTTTTAAAATTTAACCCTTGAAAAGTTTTTGACTACCAATTAAAATAATTATATAATTTTTAAAAATAAACTTTATATAAAGGAGCTTTAATGAATATTTTTAAAAAGTTGTTTTTTTGTTTCCTGATATTATCCCTCAATTTGGTATTTTTATGTGATTTAAGAGCCGAAGATTTTGATGATGAAGATTTACTTGAAGAAGTAAGTATCGCAACAGATATATTTTCAGCAGCAAAAAAAGGTGATGTTTATACAATAGAAGAGGCAATAAATAAAAAAGAAAGTATAAACCAGCAAGATTATTTAGGAAACACCCCCCTTATATACGCTTGTTCAAAAAGTAAAGTGGATGTAGTAAGACTATTATTAAAGAAAAAAGCCAATATAAAGACAGTTAACAAAGATGGTGTTTCTCCTTTAATGGCCGCTTGTTATGCCGGAAGCGTTGATATAGTTAAATTACTATTAAAAGAAAAAATAGATGTAAATTTAAAAGATAAAACGGGATCCACAGCCTTGATGTATGCAGCTATGAACGGTAATGCTGAAATCTTAACATTATTAACGGAAAAGAAAGCTAATCCTAATATAGCAAATAATATCGGTGCAACCCCCCTTATGGTTGCGGTAAAAAACAGAAATATAGATGCCGTTAAGTTTCTTTTATCAAACGGAGCAAGTGTTAATATAGAAGACAGGAATAAAATTTCGGCTTTCTTCCTTGCAGCAAGGAACGGTGATACGGATATAATGAACTATTTGGTAATTGCAAAAGCAAATACTAACGATGCAAATATTAACGGTGTAACACCCTTTATTGCATGTGCGGCTTGCGGCAATCTTGAAGCAATAAAATATATGGTTGAAATGTTGAAAGTGGATATAAACTCAAAAGATAAACAAGGAAACAGTGCACTTATGGCTTCAGTTGCATTTATGTATTCGGATGTAATTCAAAATGTTCTTACAGATTTAAAAGAATTAAGTGCTTTATCCGAATCAGAGTATTGCGATTATGTTCAAAATATGAAAGCAAACAGCAAAGAAATAATGGAATATTTGGTGGAAAACGGTGCTTATTTAAACAACGCAAATAATAAAGGTATAAATTCTTTTATGTTGGCAATAGAAGAAAATGATTTAGAGTCTGCAAATTATTTAGCGGAACAAGGTATAAATATAAACCAAACCGATACAAACGGTAACAATGCTTTGCTATTAGCCGCACAATCTTCAAATCTTAATGCTGTATCTTATCTTTTAGATTTAGGTATGGATATGAATATAGCAAACAACGAAGGTAAAACTCCGTTAATGTATGCAATAGAAACAGGAAATTTCGATATGATAAATTTGTTTTTGGATAACAAGAAAACAAATATAAAAATATCGGATAACAACGGCAAAAGCGCATTAATGTATGCATGTGAAAACGGATACATAAAGGTAATAACAGATTTGATAACCAAACATTCGGCGGATATAAACGATATTGATACAAAGGGAAATACACCGTTAGTATATGCCGTAAGATCCGGAAATATTCCGGTTGTTAATATTTTAAATTCTTTGGGTGCAGACAAAGAAATTCAAAACAAACAAGGATATACGGCATTAGACATAGCAAAGACATATAAAGACGAAGAGCATGAAGAAATTGTAAAAATTTTAGACGGAACAAGAGCTGCGGAAGCCGCAGCGGCATTGGAAGCGGAAAAAGCAGCAAAAGAAGCCGAACTTGCAGCTAAGAAAAAAGCTGCTGCTGCCGCAAAGAAAAAAGCACAAGCTAAAAAATCTCCTGCTAAAAAAACAACTAAAAAGAAATAAAAAAAACAGATTGTTATATTATTTTATTGACGATATCATGGACATTCATGTTATCGTCAATTTTTATCATATTTATGTCGGGTTGTTTTGTAAACCAAGTAATTTGCCTTTTGGCATATTGTCTTGTATCTTGTGAAAAATTTTCGATTAACTCATCTTTTGATATTTCTTTATTAAAAAACTTTATTATATGTTTATATCCGACACCGGTAAGTCCGTAACAATCTTGTCTGTATCCCATATCCAAAACATTCTTTGTTTCTTCCAACATACCGGAATTAATCATTTTTTCACATCTCTCATTTATTTTTTTGTATAAGTTTTCCCTATCTTTTAATAAAACAAAATGTTTAAAAATTTTTTTCTTTTCCGCTCTTTTACTGTTTTGTAACAAATACGTCATCGGTTTACCGGTAATTTTATATATTTCGTATGCTCTGATTATTCTCTGGGTATTTCCCTTGTTTTTTTTAGCACTTACGGGATCTATTTTTAACAGAAGTTCGTACACATAATCCAAACCTTTTTCCGATACAACATTCTCGATTTCTTGTCTTATTTCCTCATTTGCATCAGGCAAATCATCAAGCCCGTATAAAAAAGCTTTTATGTATAAACCTGTTCCCCCTACGATTATAGGAGTTTTGTTTTCCTTCAAAATAATATCTTCATATTTTTGAGCATCAATTTCGAAGTTTTTAGCCGTATATTTTTGATTTGGAGATATAAGATCCGTAAGATACTGATTTATCCCCTCTATTTGTCTTATATCGCCTTTAAGAGTACCTTCCTTATTTGTTCCTATATCAAGATATTTATATACTTGCCTCGAATCTGCGGAAATTATCGAACCGTTCAGTTTTTTACACAACTCAACCGCAACAGCCGTTTTACCGACTGCCGTAGGTCCGGAAATGATTATTATTTGATTTTTTTTCATTTTGATTATAAGGAAAACTACATTTTAAAATTATCGCCGAGATAAACTTTTCTTGCTTCTTCGCTGTTTATCAAATCGTTTGCACTGCCTTCAATAAGGATTTGTCCCTGACAAACAATATAAGCTCTATCGATAATTTCAAGAGTTTCTCTAACATTGTGGTCGGTTATAAGTATTCCCAAGCCCCTGCCTTTGAGTTTGTAAATAATTTTTTGAATATCGGCAACAGTTATAGGATCTATACCTACAAACGGTTCATCCAACAATAAAAACTTAGGTTCATTAACCAGAGCTCTTGCTATTTCACATCTTCTCTTTTCTCCGCCTGAAAGGGTAGTACTCAATTGCTTTCTAAGTCTTGTTAAGCCGAAATCTTCAAGCAAAGAATCAACTTTTTCTTTTCTTTGTTTTTTTGAGATAGGCAACATTTGTGCTATTGCCATCAAATTGTCTTCTACCGTCAATCCCCTGAATATTGAGGATTCCTGAGGCAAATAACCTATACCGGCTCTTGCTCTCTCATACATCGGAGCTTTTGTTATATCTTTTTTATCCAAATAAACATTTCCGTCATAAGGTTCTATGAGCCCTACGGTCATATAAAAAGTTGTTGTTTTGCCTGCACCGTTGGGGCCTAAAAGTCCTACTATTTCTCCTTGAGCAACTTTTATACTGATAGAGTTTACAACCATTCTGTGTTTATATTTTTTATATAAAGATTGTGCCGAAAGTATCATTGTTTTACCTCTAAATTATCCAAACTTTCAAAAATAATTTTTCCTTCAACATTTTTACTCATTTTAACAGTTTTTTTATCATAGAGTAAAGATATTTCATCGGCTTTAAATTCAGCTTTTTTATCTTCCTGCCACACATTTACCTGTGGTTTATTTTTATCTTTTTCCATGTATAAAGAATTATCTTCTTTTTTCAATAATGCATTATCTGCCGTTATTGTTCCCGAAGAAGATATTATTTTCACATTATCTACAGCTTTTACCGATTCAAAATTATCGTTCAAATAGAGTTTATCCATATAAAGATAAATCGTATCGGTAGAGTTTTTAAGTTCATATTCTACAATAGGGTTATTTCCCCACATCATTCCGTTTAACAATTTAGTATTATACTTTGCATTTTCTGCTTTTGCTTTTATAATACTTCCGTCTTCGTTTGTAACCAAAAACTTCACATTCCCCTTTGCATCTACATCATCCGTCAATCTGTAATATGTCATTTCGTTTGATGTTATATTGTAATTGCCTCTTTTAACATTTGCATGTCCTTTAAAGTAAGCAATTGTACCCTTATCTTTTATTATCATTTTATCGCCGACAATTTCCGTTTTTTGTTTTTGCTCTGCCGCATAAACAAAAGAAAAAGAAAACAAAAATATCATAATAAAGAATATATTTTTAATCAATTATAATCCTTTGTTTTTTTATAACAATATTTTTTAAGTCGGTGTCGGATTCGAACCCCTTACCGTAAACAACATCATTACCTTTGGTAATTTTTATATCACTGTCGGAATATATCAACTGTTTGGTTGCATCATAAGAAACATCTCTTGTTTGAAGATATTCGTTATCTACCGTTTCAACAGTACATTTTCCGAAAGCTTTTACACTGTTGTTTTCCATATTTATTTCACCTGATTCCGCAATAAGTATTGATCTGTATTTACCATCCTCATAAAATTTAACTTTAGGTAAACTTAACTTCGCTATTTTTTTATCTTCGTCTATTACTGCGGATTCAGCTTCAAGAATTGTTTTTATATTACCGTCTTTTGTTTCGGTAATAACAAATTTTTCTATGGTTTGTTCCGTTGTAGGAGGTGTTTCCTCTATTGTATTTTCTTCCTCAACACAAGAAGAAAAAACAAAAGAAAACATCAAACATAATGATAAGAACAAAATTTTACTTTTGTTTAGTTTTCCATCTTTCATGAAACCATACCCACTGTTCAGGATTTTCCTTTATAAAATCTTCAAGACATTTCGTAAGCTTTGCCGTAAAATTTTTTACATCCGTATCAAAATCTCCTGTAGTTTCCGGAGGAATTATTTCATCACTTATTACATATTTATGTTTACCGTTCGGCAACCTTTTATCTACAGCCAAAACAACAGGTGTTCCCACTTTTAATGCTATCGATGCAAGTCCTAAAGGTGTTGATGCCGGTCTTCCGAAGAAATCAACAAAGACACTTTGAACGGAAGTATCTTGATCTATCAACATTGCAATTATTTCATTATTTCTTAAAGCTTTAAGCATCTTTCTTGCCGAAGAAAGTTCGGATCTTAAAATAACTTTAACATTCTTCATGTTTCTGTACTTAACAAGCATATCGTTCAATTCTTCAATATAAATTTTTCTTGCAATAACATTTAGAGGATAATGTTTCGCCACGCCTGCAGCAAGCATTTCCCAATTACCGATATGTCCGCTTAATGCTAAAATTCCTTTTTTTCTTTCGAGAAGCCTGTTAAAAATATCCTTTTGTTCCTGCTCCATTGCCGCAACAGAATCAAAAAATTTGTCACTCATTTTGGGAAAATTTAACAACTCGAAAAAATTCTTTGCTTCATACTTAAAAATCGTTTTAATTATTTTCGTTATTTCTTCCTGCGATTTTTCCGGGAAACACATCGTTAAATGTTTTCTTGCTTTTTTCCGTGCATCACCTACAACATAATATGCAAGACAACCCAAAAAGTTTGACAAGAAACCTACGGTAAATTTATAGGGTAAAATCAAAACTATTTTTGAAAACAACCAAGCTGCATAAAAATAACATTTTCTTATATATTTTTTCATGACTATTTACTTATTATTTCATCCCATTTTTTATTTGCTTTCAGCAAAATCTCACAAACTTCCCTAAACACACCTTTTCCGCCATCATACTGCGAAATAAGTTTTGAAACTTTTTTTGCCTCTATGACCGCATCTTTCGGACAAACAGATAATCCGGCTTTTCTCAACACACACAAATCTATAATATCATCACCTATATACGCAATCTCGGATATTCCTATAGACATTTTATTCGCAATCGCATTAAGAGATTTTAACTTGTCTTTACATTCTTGAACTAAAAAATCCACTTTTTGTTCTTTAGCCCTTATCTCAACTTGTTTCGATTTTCTTCCCGTAATCCAAGCAACTTTAACATTCGGCAAATATTCCTTTAGCAAATGCATTCCTAATCTGTCTTTAACATTCCATATCTTTATTTCTTCACCGTTTTCAAGTAAAATAATTTCTCCTGCCGTCATAACCCCGTCGATATCTGTAGCAATCAATTTTATTTTTGAAGCAGCAGTTAGTATTTGTTTTGTATATTTTTTCATTTTACTCTTTCCGTTATTATTTATTTAAATTATTATTTTCCGCCGTAGCGATTTCCGTTTGTTGAGGTGTTTTAACCAACCATGGAGTAATTTCTGCGGGAATATCTCTCATGTAAGGTTTTAACAAGATATTTAAAGAAAAAAACGATACTATAAGAAAAACCATTATTATAAAAAAAGACTTACATAACCACGTAAATGTAGGCATCCAAGTTTCTTGTCCTTTAATGTCTTTATCTGCCATATTAAAATTCCTTTACCAAATTATCTATTTTTTTTGTTTGATTTAAAATAGATTTAAACATTTTTAAATCTACGGAATTAGCACCATCGGAAAGAGCTTTATCGGGATTTTGATGAGTTTCTATAAACAAAGCGGAAACTCCTACAGCACAAGCAGCTTTCGCAAGCGGTAACACAAACTGTCTGTCACCTCCGCTAGAAGTACCAAGACCTCCCGGTTTTTGAACGCTATGTGTAGCATCAAAAATTACCGGATAACCGAACTGTTTCATTATCTCTATCGATCTGTAATCAACAACGAGATTTCTGTATCCGAAACTTGCTCCTCTTTCCGTAAGAGAAATTTTATTATTAAACTTTGATATTTTGTTTATAACTTGAACCATATCTTCAGGTGCAAGAAACTGTCCTTTTTTCACATTTACGGGCAACCCTGTTTTTGCACACTCTACGACCAAATCGGTTTGTCTGCACAAGAATGCAGGGATTTGTATGACATCTACAACCCGTGCAACCTTTTCGACGTCATGTGTGCAATGAACATCGGTAAGAACAGGAACATTAAATTCTTTTTTAACTTCGGCCAATATTTTCAGTCCGTCATCTATTCCCGGTCCTCTGAAAGAATTAAGAGAAGATCTGTTTGCTTTATCATAAGAAGCTTTAAATACAAAATTTATCTTCTCTTTTAAACAAATATCTTTTAATTTTTTTGCCAAATCGAAAACTTGTTTTCTGCTTTCGATAACACACGGCCCGGCAATAACCGATAACGGCAAATTATTAGCCAATGAAATTTTATTTGTAATGTTTATTTTTTTAAATTTATTCATTTTCATATTATACCAATTATGCTATAAATTTAGCAATAAAAAAAACTTATTCACCGATAATTTTTATCAAAACTCTTTTTCTTCTTTGTCCGTCAAACTCTCCGTAAAAAATTTGTTCCCACGGACCGAAATCAAGTTCTCCGTTTGTTATCGCAACAACAGTTTCTCTTCCCATAACTTGTCTTTTTAAATGAGAATCGGCATTATCTTCACCGGTATCATTATGTCTGTAAGAATTTACAGGTTCATGCGGAGCAAGTTTTTCCAACCATTTTCTAAAGTCATTATGCAAGCCGTACTCATTATCATTTATAAAAACGCTTGCCGTAATATGCATTGCATTTACCAAGCATAATCCTTCTTTTATTCCGCTTTCATCTATTGCCTGCTGAACATCATCGGTAATATTAATAAAGTCTATTCTGTTTTTTGTATTAAAGAAAAGTTCTTTTCTAAAGGTTTTCATTTTCCCTCCTTTTTATAATTCAACCACCATTTCTTTTATACTTTTTCTTTTAAAGTGCCAATCGCTTGGTTTTGATTTTTCTGAAGGATATCCTAAAGCCAACATCATACCCGGGACAATATTTTCGGGAAGATTAAATGCTTCTGAAGCAATTTTTGAATTAAAGCCTCTTATCCACAGTGAATGTATTCCCAAAGATTCCGCTTCATACATCATCGTTGTTGCCGCAATGGCAATATCCTGTTCTCCCGAATTATATCCCTCTTCTCTCTTATTTTTCCAAACTGCGTTTTTATCATAACAAATTAAAATTATCAACGGAGAATTATAAGTAAACGGTGTAACCGATGCCGCAAGTTCCAAAGATTTTTTACTTTTCAAAACATAAAATTTTTGAGGCTGATAATTACATGCCGTAGGAACGATCCTTCCGGATTCAAGTATTTTATCGAGTTTTTCTTGTTCTATAGGAGTGGTGTCAAAAAATCTTTCCGAATATCTTTTATTTACCAAATCTAAAAAATCCATAATTATCTCCTTAAATACTTTTTTGTTTTTCTAAAATTTCAACATCCGTAACATAAATAATTTCACAACCCAACATTTCTCCCCACGATGATGTATCTTTCCTTGATAGAGAAGATGTCCAAGGCATCATACCGGGTTTTTCGGCTTTAACAAGTTGTCCTTTAATTCTTACCAAATCATATTGTTTTATTTTAAACAATTTTTTCTTAATATTTTTATCTGCCGGAATGCAATGGTTATTCGATATTGAAGTTCTTATATCCTGTTCCATTATAGGCCAATAACCTTTTTTGGAAGCATACAACAAACATCTTCTTCTATGCTTAAATTTAAATTCCGTTATAACTTCCGGCATAGACATTTTTTTCCAAGCAATAGCAACGTCTATTGGAGATATTGAGGATGTTGGGTCAAAAAAATATCTCTCTGTACTGATAACCACACCGGTTATGGTATAATCAGCCAACGGTGTAATAAAAAATTTTTTGTATTTAAAAGGTTTTGGATTTTTTATCATCCGTTGTATCGGTTCTTTTTTTACAAGAATTCCTTTCCAATCCGGAGTTTTTTTATACACAAAGCCGAAATAACCTATTACGGCCATCAATAAACAAAGAAGAAATAATTGTATCTTAGTTGTGTTCATTTGTATAAATTATATTTTATTTAAACTTCCTTTTTCAATTATCATTTGAATTAGATTTATTATATTGCTATATTATCGCTATGGATAAAAAAATATTATTTTTACCTGAATTATTTATTTCGTTCTTTGTCCTGTTAGGACTGTATTTGTTGCTACTTGGACTTTTTCCCATAAATATGGAAATTATACCTCTTGTTAATAGAACAGAAGTTCAAATTCATAAAAAATCTTTGCTTCTCCCGTTTAAAGATGTTAACATTGTTATACCTAATGTAAAACAAGCTGTTATAGGTTCATCCAGAAGTTCTAAAGGCGGAACAACCTACAGAGTGGAATTGGAATCTTTTGACGGAACAAGAACCCCGATTACATCATATTACTCATCGGGATATACTCCAAAAGAAACGTTGCAAAAAACCATAAATAAAGCAATTCAAGACAGAACAGAATATAAACATGTAATAAGACAAACTTTTCTTCTAATTTTCGGATTTATATTTACATTGATACCATCGTTAATGTTAATCGGTTTTATCAGTCAAACAAAGAAAACGGCAGAACCGTCCGAACAAAAACAAACTCAAAAAGAACCTCAGCATTACCAAACAACCTATACCTCATCAACAAACACGGAAGAAGATAAATACAAGAATATTAACGATTCAATAATAAAATAATTTTTCGCAATAAATTTATTAACTTAGAATTTAAAAATATTTTTATAATTTTGTAGAATAATTGTATATGAAATTCTTAAAAGTTCTTGTTTTCCTATTACCAATATTACTTTGTTCATCATTATATGCACAGGAAGAACAATCTTTTACGGATAGAGATTATGTCTTTTTTGTTGACGGTGAAGATTTTGACGAAGCCTATGAAGATGATATACCGGTCGATGAAAATGACATTTTTTCAAACAGTAATTTTATTCCTAACGGTCCGATAATAATAAATGACGTTTCAAGGAAGATGAAATCCGCAGGATATTGGATATCAAAAATCAAAACACCCGATAGAGAGATTTTAACCCAAAGTCAAATAAAAGCAAAAAATAAAGAATTGTTTAAGGATTTAATTTATTTAAACGACATTGAAAATTTTCCGGAATATGTAAGTACTGCATCATTAAAAAGACAACAAAAACAAATTTTTAAATTATTCTATTACAGAAAATATATAGACAATTCTTTTAACACAATAAATAAAAAATACGTTAATGCCATACATAATAGTATAAAATTTCCTGCCTCAAAAAAAATTAAAGCAAACTATGCACTTACAACATCTTATACGGATATAAGACTAATGCCGACAGATACAAACTTTCTTTACGACAAAATAACTCACGATATCGACAGATTACAAGTTTCAAGTCTTGATATCGGCACACCGTTAATTACTTTATTATCGACAAAAGATAAGCAATGGACTTTTGTTGTATCTTATAATGCAGAAGGTTGGGTAAAAACAAAAGATCTTGCTTTTACATCAAAACAAACTTTGTTTAATTGGATAAACGAGAAAAATTTTATAGTTGTAACAAACGCCGGTACAGATATCTATCTAAACAAAGAATTGACAAAATATTATGATTTTATCCGCATGTCTACAAAATTACCGATAATAAAAAAAATCAATGATGATATTATTTGCGTAAAAATACCGAAAAAAACGAATAAAGATAATTTGATTTTTGAAAAAGTATATCTTAACAGTAAAGATGTAAATATAGGTTATTTAAAATATACTCAAAGAAATGTATTGCAACAAGCATTTGAACATCTTAATTCTCCTTATTCTTGGGGTGGCTATAACGGAGATCCAGACTGCTCGACTTTTATCAGACAAGTTTTCGGATGTTTCGGTTTAATTCTTCCGAGAAACTCTTTAGCACAAATAAAATCCGGTAATAAACAAACCACTTTAAAAAGAAATTCTTCCGATTCCGAAAAAAGTAAAGAAATTATATCAAAAACAACACCTGCAATATCCATATTGTATTTGCCGGGACATATAATGCTCTATATCGGCAACGAAAACGATACCCCATACATAATTCATGCAATATGGGGTAACGAACATTTTATAAATAAAAAAGAAAGAGTTGTAAGTTTTATAAATAAAGTTGTAGTATCAAGTTTAAATATAGGCAAAGGGACATCCAAAGGATCCCTTTTGCATAGAGTTACTAAAGTTAACACTTTAACTTTAAGAAAGTAAATTACCAATGTAATTTAGGTTTTCTTGCCGCCTCAACTTCATTTAATCTTTTAACTGAAGTATTTACCGGAGCATTATGAACAACTTCCGGATTAGTATTGGATTCTTCTATTATATTCAACAATGTATCTGTAAATTCATCTAACGTTTGCTTAGATTCTGTTTCCGTCGGTTCTATCATCATAGCTTCTTCAACTATTAAAGGAAAATATATTGTAGGAGCATAATAGCCGTTATCCAAAAGTCTTTTGGCAACATCCAATGTTTTTATATCATTGCCTAAAGCACCCTTTAAAGACATCGCAAACTCGTGCATACAAGAATTTCCCGCGGGAACTTTAACTTTGCTCTTTAATTTAGACAATATATAATTTGCATTAATAACAGCTTGTTTGGAAGCATCTGTTAAACCTTCCCCGCCAAGCGATTTTATATAAGCACAAGCTTTTAATATAACAGGAAAATTACCGTAAAAAGCTTTCATCGCACCTATAGATTTTTGTTTATCATTGAAAGAAAGTTTAAATTTGTTATCTTCTTTTACAACAATAGGAGAAGGTAAACACTCTTTTAAAAATGCTTTTACTCCTACAGGCCCTGATCCAGGTCCGCCGCCGCCGTGAGGCGTGGAAAATGTTTTATGTAAATTTATGTGCATAACATCAAAACCGATATCCGCCGGACGAACAATTCCCATAACTGCATTAAGATTTGCACCGTCGTAATAAAGCAACGAACCGTTATCGTGAATCAATTTTGAAATTTCTTCAATGTTTTTTTCAAATACACCTAAAGTGTTTGGATTTGTCATCATCATAGCCGCAACATCACTGTTTAAAACTTCTTTTAATTTTTCCGGAGAAACAATACCATTTTCGTCGGATTTCAAAGAAACGATTTCAAAACCTGCCAATGCCGCGGAAGCAGGATTTGTTCCGTGTGCGGAATCGGGAACGATTATTTTTGTCCTTTTTTCTTTTTTATTCTTAAAATATTGAGCTATTATTAAAAGTCCCGTATATTCTCCGTGAGCACCCGCCGCAGGTTGCAATGTAAAGTAATCCATACCTGAAATTTCGCACAAATCTTTTTGTAACTCATACATTACTTCCAAACTTCCCTGCATACTTTCTTCGTTTTGATAAGGATGCATTACGGAAAAATCATCGAATTTTGCGATTTTTTCGTTTACCAACGGATTATGTTTCATTGTACATGATCCTAACGGATACATGGTTGTACTTAAAGCATAATTTTTTCTCGATAAATTTGTGTAATGCCTTAACAATGTTGCTTCCGAAATATTGGGAATATTAGGAACTGTTGTTCTTTTATATTTATCGTCAATATTTGCATTTAATTCAACATCACTTTCAACGATTACACTGCTTCTGTTTGATTGTATTTCGTTTAATGTTTTATTATTGTTCATCATATTTTTACACTCTGTTTAAAATTTCTGCTAATTTATCTATTTCCTGTTTTGTTCTTTTTTCCGTAACGGCAAACATTATGCAATTTTTATATTTGTCGCCTATCTTTCCCAAATCCAACGGGCCTAAAATATTTTCTTTCATTAACTCTTCATTTATTTTGTCGATATTTTTATCCGTTTTGAAAACAAATTCGTTAAAGAATACGGAATTTTCAAACAGCGGAACAAAACCTTTTATATTCTTTATTTTGTCAAAAGCATATCTTGCCTTTGAAATATTTGTTTCCGCCAACTCTTTTATCCCCTGACTGCCGAGATAAGCGGCATAAACACATGCAGCAAAAGAATTAAGTGCGGCATTGGTACAAATATTTGATGTTGCTTTTTCTCTTCTTATATGTTGTTCTCTTGATTGTAATGTAAGAACAAAACCTCTTTTACCGTCCTTATCTACTGTTTGGCCTACAATTCTTCCGGGCATTTTCCATTCCAAAGCTTTTGTTACAACCATAAAACCGAATGTTGAACCGCCAAGATACATTTGGTTACCGAAAACTTGTCCCTCTCCTACTGCAATATCGGCACCGTACTCGCCCGGAGTTTTTAACAAACCTAAAGATACCGGATTAACAACCGCAACAAACAAAGCTTTTTTATCTTTGGATACTTTTGATAATTCCTGCATATCTTCTATGGTTCCGAAAAAATTCGGAGATTGAACTACTACCGCAGCTACGGTTTCATCCAAAACATTATTTAAAGCATCCTTGTTTAAAGCTCCTGTTTTGGAATCAATATCGATTTTTATAATTTCAATGTTCAAATTTTTGGTATATGTTTCAACAACCGAAATATATTCCGGATTTAAAGCGCTAGATATAATAACTTTATTTTTCCTTGATGCTCTGATTGCAAGCAATATTGCTTCGGCAACTGCCGTTGCTCCGTCGTACATTGAAGCATTGGAACATTCCATTCCCGTAAGTTCGCACATAACACTTTGATATTCGAATATTGCCTGTAATGTTCCCTGACTTGCCTCCGCCTGATAAGGAGTATAGGCCGTCCAAAATTCCGATCTTCCTATAATTTCGTCGACTATCGACGGAACAAAGTGATCGTAAATTCCCGCACCTCTAAAACAAGCAAGATTTGCTTTATTTTTTTGTGCATACCGTTTAAATAAAGATATCAATTCCTGTTCGGACATACCTTTATCTAAATTTAACTTTTTTACTCTCAATGTTTCGGGTATCTGCAGAGACAAAAGCTCTTGTGTATCTTTTACACCGATACTTTCAAACATCTCTTTTCTGTCTTTATCACTTACTGGTATATAATTCATTTATTTTAACCTTCAATTGATTTTGTGTATTGTTCTGCATTCATTAAATCTTTAAAATCTTCTTCATTCGATACTTCCAATACGAAAAAATATCCTTTTCCGTAAGGATCCTGATTTATAAGTTCAGGTGCGGAAAGTAATTCTTCGTTAACTTCAACTACTGTTCCCGATACGGGACAATAAATATCAAATGCGGATTTTACAGATTCAACAACGGCACACGGCTGTTCTTTGTCGAATTTTTTACCTACTTCCGGTAATTCAACATGAACTATATCCGTAATTTCATGCTGTGCATGGTCGGTAATTCCGACATAAACTTTGTTACCTTCTTTTCTTGCCCATTCATGAGTTTTTGCATAACACAAATTGTTTGGTGTATTCATTTTTTTCTCCCGAAAACTAATATTTTAAAAGTTGTTTTAAATGTTTTTATAGGATACTAAATTAAAAGCCAAAAAGCCAATTATTTCGCAAACATTTTAACACAACAAAATCCTCCGATAAGAAGGATTGTAAAAATAATTGTAAGAAGGTTAAAATATTTTTCTATAAAGTATTGAATTTTTTCGCCGAAAACTCTTATAAGAATTGCAACTATAAAAAATCTTGCAGATCTTCCTATAGCGGATGCAACAATTAAAGACACCAAAGAAATTTTAACAAGACCTGCAACTATTGTGAAAACTTTAAACGGTATAGGTGTAAATGCGGCCGTAAAAATCGCAAGGAAGGCATGCTCATGGTATTTTGCACTTACAATATCTACAGCGCCCTGTAAATTGTACAAATCTACAATTTTTTGGCCTATAAGTTCATAAAACTGATAACCGATAAAATATCCCAATAAAGCGCCTAAAATCGAGCCTACGGAGCAAATAAGGGCCGTTTGAAACCATTTCTTTCTTTCGGCAATAACCATAGGTATAAGCAAAACATCCGGAGGAACGGGAAAGAACGAACTTTCTGCAAATGCTATAAAAAAAAGTGCCCAACTTGCATATTTGGTTTTAGACCAATTTATTGTCCAATCATAACATTTTCTTATAAAGTTCATCGGATATTCAAATATTTTTTTCATCGTTAACCTTTAAAATAATAAAAACCCAAAAGAAGTGCTCCGAACAAAATTCTGTACCAACCGAACAATTTAAAGTTGTTTGCCGAAATATATTTTATAAACCATTTTATAACAATTATTGCGGAAATAAACGCGGAAACAAATCCAACGGTTATTATTATGCAGGAATCAAAATTAAGTACCGACGAACTTTTATATAAGTCATACAATGTTGCAGCAAACATTATCGGTATAGCTAAGAAGAAAGAAAATTCCGCAGCGGCTTTTCTGGAAAGTCCGGAACAAACCCCCCCCATTATGGTTGCTCCCGCTCTTGATACTCCCGGAACAAGAGATAATATCTGTGCAAGTCCCACTATAAGTGCCGACTTTTTCGTTATATCATATGCTTCTTGAGTTTTAACCTGCAACTTTTTATTTTCTATATAAATTATTGCATATCCGCCCAAAATAAGTGCAAAAGATACCGTTATGGGATTGAACAAATAATGTTTTATTATTCCGTGAAAGAAAAAACCTACAACAGATGCAGGAACAAAAGCTATAAAAAGATTTATTATAAAATCAAAAGACTTTTTATCTTTGAATGCAGTTGTTATTAAATTTAAAATTTTTGTTCTGTATAGCCAAACAACGGCAAGTATTGCGCCGAGCTGAATTACTATTTCAAATAAAGATGCAACTTCGTTGTTAAACTTTATTATATCGGCACAAACAATTAAATGTCCGGTGGAAGATATCGGCAAAAATTCCGTAAGACCTTCCACTATTCCCAAAAAAATTGTTTTAAATATCAGGATTATATCCAGCATTAGAATGTATCCTTTCTTGTGTTACCGGAAATAATTATTCCGACAAAATCATCTTGATCATCTTTTACGGGAGTGATATTTATTTTGTATGCGGAAATATCAACATTGATAACATCAGAAGGATTTTCCAACAAAGTTGAAACGGATTTTAATATTTCTGAATTTCTTGTTAATTTTACTATATGTTCCCCAACCGTCTTTTCATCTAAAACAACATTATTGTCGTCCGAACAATAAATAAGTCTTGCATTACTGTCCAAAACAACAAAAACTTCATCGCTGTAACTTAGATAAGATTTACAAAGAGTGTTCATGAAATTTTTTAATTTTAAAGCTGTACTTTCATCGTTTTCATCCGCATTGCTGCTGTAAGACAAAGCCATTTTAACTATATCGTAATAAATAGTTTTCTTCTTGGTATTATTTAACGATAAATATTTTTTTGCCTTGTTGAACGGGCGCAAGAACAAAAATATCGCCAAATAATAAATTACAAACACTAATATAACACAAACTATAAACCCGTAAACATAAAGTTTTATTTTCCATAATTTTAAACTGCTATAAATTGATTCCAATGAAAATTTTACACACAAAAAAGAATTATCGTTTAACGGTAAAGAATAGACTATTGTATACTGATCTATATTTCTAACCGCCATTTCTTTTATCTTTACGAGTTCTCTGTAAAAATCCTGATCGTATTTTTTATTCCATTTTTCGGAATTATCATGAATTAATATATTCAAGTCGGAATCTATAATAAAACATTCCTGTACGGATTTTACTTTTGATAATTTTTCAACGCCGTAAAGCAACGATATATCGTCGGATTTTGATAACGAAGCTTTTATTTCCGGTGCGGTTAATTCTATATTTGCAACTATATTTTCCTGTGACAAATTTGTTTGTATTGAAATTCTTTCTTTATAGAGAATTTCTACAAACAAATACATCAATGCTGCGGAAAACAAAAATGATAATACGGATAAAATTATTATATTTCTTTTCATAAAGGTTATATTACTTTCAATAATGCTTCGGCAAATTCCGTTGCTGCCTGAGGACCGTTACCGGTAACGATTTTTCCGTCAACTTCAACGGAATTACCGGTATAAATCGCTCCGTTTTGTAACAAAGCATCTGCACCGTCCGGAAATACCGTTGCTTTTTTATTTTGCAATAATCCTGCATTTGCAAGTATTACAGGAGCAATACATATAGCACTTACAAGTTTACCTTTTGTATAAAATTGTCTTGCTATATCGTGAACTGTTTCATCTTCAAAATAAACGGCTGCTCCGCCGCCGCCTACAAAAAATATTCCGTCAAAATCGTCAACTTTTATATCTTTTGCAAGCATTTGACTTTGAGCCTTTATTTTTATTTTTCCGTATATCTCACCTACAACCGTACTTGCCGTAGTAACTTCAATACCGGCATCTTCCAATATTGTTTTAGGTTCAATATATTCTTCGTCTCTAAAAACTTCCGGTGCAACTACAAATACTATTTTTTTCATAATTATTTTTCTTTTATTGTTATTTTATTTATATATACCGGTTCTATAGGATCGTTGGAAAATCCGCAATCGACTCTTGCGATTTTTTTAACTATTTCCAAATCTTCGTTGCTCATAACTTGACCGAATATAGTGTGATGACCGTTTAACCAAGGTGTTGTAACTTCGGTAATAAAAAACTGTGAACCGTTTGTATTAGGACCGGCATTTGCCATAGCAAGAAGTCCCGGTTGATTAAATTTTAAGCCGTTATTTGTTTCGTCTTCAAATGTATATCCCGGGCCGCCCGTTCCTGTTCCCAAAGGACATCCGCCTTGTATCATAAATTCGGGAATAACTCTGTGAAAAGTTAAACCGTCATAAAATTTTCTTTTTGTTTTTTTACCTGTTTTAGGATCCGTAAATTCTTTTTTGCCTTCTGCAAGGCCTACGAAATTTGCTACCGTTACAGGTGCTTTATCCGCAAACAATTCAACTTCGATTGTTCCCATAGATGTTTCAATAATTGCTTTCATTTGTTTATTCTCCATTCTTTTTATTTCTTTGGCAACATCATACTCGTCTTTTACTTGTTCCGTTTTATTAACAACGGTTTTATCTGACGAACAAGCAAAAACAAAAAACAAACTTAATAATATAAAATATATCTTTTTCATAATAAGAAAATTTTACTACAAAACATTGTTTTGTGTCAACAAAAAAAATGCGAAGCATTTTTTTAGGTTACAGCTTATTTATTGTTCTTCTTGGAAACGATTTTGTTTTTAATGTGCTGTTCGAATGTTGAAGAAAAATAGTGCGTTCCGTTACCTTTGGAAACGAAATATAAACTGTCCGTTGCTTGAGGATACAATACAGCATCTATCGCTTCCGCTCCGGGATTACAAATTGGTCCGGGTGGTAATCCTTTATATCTGTATGTGTTATACGGAGATTCAAACTTTAAATCTTCGAAAGATAATCTTGCCTTGTTTATCCCCATAGCATATAAAACCGTCGAACAAGATTCCAATCTCATACCTTTAGATAATCTGTTTAGAAATACTCCCGCTATTATAGGCCTTTCACTGTCTGCTATTGCTTCTTTTTCAACTATTGAAGCAAGAATTATAATATCTTTTTTAGATTTATTTATTTGTTTTAATCTTGCTTCTCTGTCTATTGTCCAAAATCTGTTAAATTCTTCGTTCATAACTTTTATTATTTCTTGTTCGTCCATTTGAGGCAAAAGGAAATATGTGTTAGGAAACAAAAAACCTTCCATATTTTGTTCGGTAGCCAAATTAATGAATTTTTCTTCGTCACAAATTTTATTTTCCGCTAAAACTTTTGCTATCTGTTTTATGTTAAATCCTTCGGGAACAGTAACTTTTATATTTTTACTTTCACCGTTTTTTATTTTGCTTATTATTGTATTTAAAGGATCTTTCTTATTAAAATCGTATAACCCTGCCTGCAATTTTGTGGAATAGCCGTAAAATTTTATTAAAGCAACAAATAATTTTTGTGATGAAATCACTTCGGAATCTTTTAAAATTTTTGCTATTGTATGAGGCGAAGAACCCTTGGGTATAAGAACTTCAACAACTTTATCTTCTCTTGTTGCTTGAAATATTATTAATAAAACAAAAGCGAAAAATATTATAAAAATTACTGTTGTTATTATTTTTTTTATTTTAGCCATAAATCGCTCAACTCCGCCGTTATATCAAATTCCGTATCGGCATTTTCCTTTTTCTTTTTATTTTTATTTTCTTTTTTAGGTTGTTTATCTTCCTTCAACCATAAATCGCTGAGTTCTCTGCTTATTTCTGAAAAATCGTCTTTTTGTTTCATTCTTATAATATTGTTCGGTCTTGTTTGTTCTTTCGCTCTGTTGTATATAAACTCCGCTACTGCCATTTTTTTTGCACCTTTACCGCCGATTCGTCTAAAAATACCTTTATCGTTGGTAACTACCGTTATATTATACGGTTTTTGAGCTTTTTCAACATATTCCACAATAACATCATCAGCGGATTTTTGTCCTTCACTGAAAATTGTTTTTATTCCTTTTATTGTGGTTGTCGTATAACCATCGGCTTCATAAGGGTTGGAACTTCTGCAATCAAAAACAATTGTAACTTTATTGTTACCCTGCGGATTATATTTCAATATAAAGTCAATAAGCTTATCTCTCTGCAATTCAAGTGTCCTTGCAGAAAACATCTCGCTGAACTTAATTACATTATATCCGTCTATCAAAAATTCCATTTTTATATTATATCAAAAACTTAATATAAATGTTTACACAAAAAAAGCGAGAAAGATTGTTGTTCTTTCTCGCTTTTTATTCTTCAAATTATAAATTATAAACTGAATTTATAACCTACATTAAGTGTTGTTGCCGTATACTGAAGATCAACTGTGTGTGCATGATATTTAACACTTCCGTTAGATGATGATAGTACCAACTCTACAATAACAACATCTTTTATTACTGTTCCGGCACCTATACCCAAATATATACCCGTATCAGGATCTTTTGGAGCCTCATCTAATCTTACCATACTCAAGCCTAATTGACCGATTAAATACATACTTGAAAATATTTCGGATTCAATTTTTGCTTCAGGTTTTACAGCCAAATATATATTTGTGGTTCCTGCTTTCATTTTTCCATCAACATCAGACTTTGTTTCAGTATCAAAAGTATAGTTAACACCTGCACCTACAGATAAATTATCAAACAATCCGTAAAAAAATTCGGCTCCCAACGATACCGGCATATTTAATTTAAAAGTAGAACTAATATCGTCCTCACCATTCTTAATATTATTACTTAAACCCAGACCTAATTTTGCATTAACAGACATATCTCCTTTTTGCGCAAATACAGGTGCTACAAGTGCCACTGTTAATATTAAAGCTATTAAACTTTTTTTCATTATTTTTTTCTCCTTATATTTTTTCATAAATCCCGTATCAAGTATAAGCTTGACAGTGTTGTCGAGATTTTAACGACAAAATTACAATGCGAATTTATAACCTACATTAAGTGTTGTTGCCGTATATTGAACATCTAGCTTTGAAGAAGAACCTCCAAAAAGGTCTCCTTCGATTTTTCCATTAGCGGAAGAGCATATAATTTCCACAATAACAACATCTTTTATAATTGTTCCAAAACCTAAACCCAAATATAATCCACTATCTATTGCCGGAGATTCATCTATATCAAAATAATCATTTTTTACATTTGCTCTTGCCATTGTCAAACCTATTTGACCAATTGCATATATGCTTGAAAATATTTCAGATTCAATTTTTGCTTCAGGTTTTACAGCCAAATAAACATTTGTTGTTCCGGCTTTAATTTTTGAATTGAAGGCAGGATCTTCGGATTTAGCTTCAGCATCAAAAACATAACTTACACCAAAACCTACGGATAAATTATCCATTACTCCATAAAAAAATTCAGCTCCCAACGATACCGGCATATTAAGTTTTAAATCCAAAGATACATCGTCCGGAGCACCAAAAGCTCCATAATACGAAACAGAATTGTTTAAACCTAATCCCAATTTTGCATTGACGGACACATCCCCTTTTGCTGCAAATGCAGGTATTACCATTGCTACTGCCAACAATACAACCAACAACGACTTTTTCATTGTTACTACCTCCTTTATTATTGTGTTACAATTTCCCCAAGTCTTGAAACTTTAAAACTTATTTGTTTACTTATTTCTTTTCCCAATGCTCTTGCTTTAAACACAGCAAAATATTTTCCTTTTTCTAAATCTGTAGCAGGGAAAATTTTATTTACAAATTCTCTTTTCTGCTCACAGTACGTAGGAACCGTTTCTTCTATTTCAATATTTTTTACTAAATTTTTTTTCTTTTCCGTATATATCTCAATATTTCCGGAATGTCTTATATGGACATTACCTTCATTGTTCAATACAATTTTATAAAATATACTGTCATCCGCTTTATATAAGTCTACAGAATCAAACTTAAAATCTACATTTTCCGTTCCTTCTACGGTAACATAAATAGGAACAGATATAGACATACTTATAGATTCACCTTTTTCCATATCTATAGAAAAAAGAAGTTTGCCGCATAAAGAACCCTTAAATTTATCATATATCGTAACTTTATATGGAACTTCTATTGATTCTCCGGCAGGGATAAAAAATCTGTTTTTGGGAAGTTCTATCAATTTGTTAACATCGATATCTCCGTTTCCGGAAAAAGAATTTCCTTTCAAGACTTCAACCGTAATATTTATGTTTCTGTCATAAGTATTTTTTACGGTATATTTTCCCTCATAAACGGCACTTGGTACCCCAAAGACATTTGTTATGGACGGAATAACAGACAGACCGGCATAAGCTAAATTAAAACAAAACAAAAAGCCTATAACTGTCCAAAGTTTTTTCATACTATCTCTCCCACTTAATGCTTTTATATTGTCTATATATTTTACAATAATTTTACAAAGAATTTGAATGAATATCCAAATATGTTTGCAAAATAAAAGTTGCCGCAAGTTTATCTCTTAAACCTTTTCTTTTTTCTCTTGAAACATTTGCTTCTTCAACCAACACTCTTTCCGCTTGTGTAGTGGTTAATCTTTCGTCTATCATTTCAACTTTTATATCGGTAACTTTTCTTAACTCTTCAACAAATTCCGTAGCAAGTTGTGCCATTTCACCTTCGGTGGCATTCATATTTACCGGTTTTCCGACAACTATACAAGACACTTCTTTTTCTTTAGCTATTTTTAAAATATTTTCTATGTTATTTTTGAGCCCTTTAAATTCTATAACATCAAAAGGCTGTGCCATCATTCCCATAATGTCGGACAAAGCCAACCCTATTCTTTTTTTCCCGTAATCTATTCCTAAATATCTCATAAAAAAAATACTCCGTATTTTTTAGTTTATAGCTTAGAAAAAATGCTTCGCATTTTTTGCTTATAGCTTATAGTTTAACGATATAAACAGCAACTGAAAGTTTATAGTTTATGGTTTAACGACAAACAACAAACTACCAACCAAAAACATTATTTTTCAACAGTCTTTGTAATTTTTTTATTTCTTGTTTTTAATATCAATCTTCTTATACTGTCAAGTGCAACATTTGTTGCTCTTTCTCTTATGTCTTGCCTTGTTCCCAAAAATTGAAATTTGTTTACTTCATTATTTCCGTTAAATGAAACTCCTATATAAACAAGACCTACCGGTTTTTCATTACTTCCCCCGCCCGGTCCTGCAATACCCGTAATACTTATTGCATATTCGGATTTAGATAAAGAAATAATTCCGTTAAGCATTTCGTTTGCCGTTTGTTCACTTACAGCGCCGAACTGTTCCAATGTTTCTTGTTTAACCTCTAACAATTGCATTTTAGCTTCATTTGAATAAGTTACAACTGACTCTTTAAAGCACATTGAACTTCCGGGTGTATTTGTCAGTTTTGATGACACCATACCGCCGGTACAAGATTCGGCGACGGATACAGTTCTTTTTGTTTCTATTAACATTTTTTGAACAACGCCTTCCAATGTTTCGTCGTTATATCCGTAAATGTTGTCACCTAACACATTTATAAATTCATTGTTTATATTCTTTAATGTGTCATCTATTATAAGTTCATTTTCACCGCTTACCGATACTTTTACATCTATTAAAAAGTTATGAGCCAATATCGCAAACTCAATATCTTCATTGTTTGATAAGTAGTTTATCGTCGGTTTAATTTTTTCGTCAACCAAAGATTCTGCCATACCGCAAATATGCAGCACCAAAGTTTTTTTCATTTTTACCTGATAACTTCTCATAAAAGGTAAAACTTTTTCTTCAAACATGGGATGCATTTCTCTCGGAGGTCCGGGAAGTAAAAATATTGTTTTTCTTACTTTTTTATTTTTGTCCGAAGAATAATTGAAATGCAACATTTGTCCGGGAGCAGTTCCGAATCTGTTTTCTAAAATTTTTGCACCTTCGAGAATTTGAGCCTGTCTCTCATTGTTTGCGGCGGGGCAATTTATTCCTCTTTTTGCAAAATATTGAACAATTGCTTTTGCAACAGATTCATCTTTATAAGTTTTCGTATTTAATATTTCCGATACAGTTTCCACCGTTATATCGTCGAAAGTCGGTCCGAGCCCGCCGGTAACTATAATAACGGAACTTCTTTTTACCGCATCCTGCAAAACTGCTTTAAATTCATTTTTTCTATCGGCAACGGTTGTAATCAAAGTTAACGATAAACCTATTTCGTTAAGTTTTGCACCGATAAAACTTGCATGTGTATTTAGTTTTCCTGTAAGTAATTCACTGCCGCTGCAAATTAATTCTATGTTCAATTTAATCACCTAATTATAAAATTTTGATTGTTCCTGCATACTTGTTTCACTGTTTTTTATTTGACCGAATCTCATTTCATATTTTGCAATATTGTCTTGTAATGCCTGCAAAATTCTTTTTGCATGCAACGGAGATGTTATTATTCTGTTTTTAACTTTAGCTTTACCGTTCTGCGGTTGAACAAAAATAAAATCGATAATAAATTCCGTCTGAGAATGAGTTATTAAAGCTAAATTTGAATAACTTCCGTTAGCTGTTTGTTCATCTATTTCTATTTTAATTTCTTGTTTTTTTATTTCTTCTGCCATAATTTTCTCCCGCTATAGTTTCCTTACCCTGATATTATACAAAAAAAACGGCAATGTCTTAACATTGCCGTTTAACTATAAACTCTAAGCTATAAGCTTTAAGCTAAAAATTGCAAAGCGATTTTTATAAACCTATTGCCTTTATAATTTCTTTCATATCTGCTTTAACTTGTGTAGGTTTTGTCGAATTTTTAACCGCATTGTCAGGATCTTTCAATCCGTGACCTGTTAATATACAAACCGCCGTTACATCTTTTTGATCTTTAAAATAACCTTTTCTTGTATATTTTAATAAACCTGCAAACGATGATGCGGAAGCCGGTTCGGCAAAAACACCCTCGTGTCTTGCTATCATTTTGTATGCTTCTATAATATCGTCATCACTAACCATATCTATAACACCTTTAGATTCATCTCTTGCTTCTTCGGCTGTCTTCCAGGATGCAGGATTACCGATTCTTATTGCCGTAGCCAATGTTTCAGGTTTTTCTATAGGATAACCTCTAACTATAGGAGCTGCACCTTCCGCTTGGAATCCCATAATTTTAGGTAATGCATATTTTTCAGGGAACAACTGATTAAATTCTTTATAACCTTTCCAATATGCAGTAATATTACCTGCATTTCCTACCGGCATAAACTGATAATCGGGAGCTTTTTCCAAATATTCACAAATTTCAAAAGCACCTGTTTTTTGTCCTTGTATTCTGTAAGGGTTAATTGAATTTACTAAAGTTAACGGATAATTTTTGCTTAAATCTTTTACAAGTTCCAAAGCTTTATCGAAGTTTCCGTCTATTTCAAGAACCAATGCTCCGTGCATAACCGCTTGTGAAAGTTTACCCAAAGCAATTTTTCCTTCAGGAATTAAAACTACACATTTTATTCCTGCTCTTGCCGCATAAGCTGCTGCAGATGCAGATGTATTACCTGTAGAAGCACAGATAACGGCTTTACTGCCCTCTTCAACGGCTTTTGATACAGCCATTGTCATTCCTCTGTCTTTAAAGGAACCTGTAGGGTTTAATCCTTCATATTTAAAATATATTGTTCCCGGGAAACCTATTTCTTTTGCAAGGTTTCTTGCAGGAATTAAAGGAGTATCTCCTTCATGTAATGTTATTACCGGAGTTTTATCACTTACCGGCAAGTATTTCCTGTATTTTTCAATTAAACCTTTATATGCCATTTTTTACCTCTTTTTTTGAAGATTAGAAGATTTGAAGATTAGAAGATTGGAAGCTAAGTTGTAAAATTTGCTTTGCAAATTTTGTCAATATTTTATATTCCTCTTTTCTTCTATTCTTTCATTCCTCCAAACATCTATTCTTCTATCGTTATTATTTTTTATTCTTTACATCTTCTTTTATAAGTTCAATGAATTTTTCTACAGGCATTGAACCTAAATCTTTATTTCCTCTTGCTCTAACTGCAACTGCTCCGTTTTCAACTTCTTTACCGCCAACAACTAAAAGATAAGGAATCTTTTGCATTGCATTTTCTCTTATCTTGTGACCGATTTTTTCGTTTCTGTCGTCGAAGTTTACTCTTATTCCTGCTTCTTTTAATTTTTTAACAACATCTTTACAATACTGTTCTTGCTCCGGAGCAATATTTAAAACTGCTGCTTGAACAGGTGACAACCATACAGGTAATGCTCCTGCATAATGTTCGAGCAATACACCGATAAATCTTTCAAAAGAACCCATCAATGCTCTGTGAACCATGTAAGGTCTTGCCTTTTTGCCTTCTTTATCTATGTAATAAATATCGAATCTTTCAGGTAAATTGAAATCGAACTGTATTGTAGAACACTGCCACAATCTTCCGATAGCATCTTTTATCTTAATATCTATCTTAGGACCGTAAAATGCTCCGCCGCCTGCATCTATTTCATAATCGTAACCTGTTTTCTTCAATGCATTTTCAAGAGATTTTTCAGCATCGTTCCATTTTTCTATTTCACCTACATACTTCTTTTCAGGTCTTGTTGCCAAATAGATTTTATATTCGTTAAATCCAAACATTTTTAAACAATCTATTGCCATTTTAAATACGGTCAAAATTTCTTCTTCCAAAAGCTCGGGTTGAACAATAACATGTCCATCGTCTTGTGTAAATCCTCTTACTCTCATAAGACCGTGTAATACACCCGACTTTTCAAATCTGTAAACTGTTCCCAATTCTCCGTATCTTATAGGAAGTTCTCTGTAAGAATGAAGTTTTGTTTTATAAATCATTAAGTGCATAGGGCAATTCATAGGTTTTACTCTGTAAGGTTTGCCTTCAATTTCCATAGGAGCATACATATTTTCGGAATATGTTTGTAAGTGACCGCTTATTGCATAAAGTTCTTCACTTGCAATATGAGGGGTACACAACAAATCGTATCCGTTATCCAAATGAAATTGTTTCCATTCGGTTTCGATTATATTTCTAAGCATAGCACCTTTAGGATGCCACAAAACAAGACCGCCGCCGACTGCATCGTTTATAGAGAACAAATCAAGTTCTTTACCTAATTTTCTGTGATCTCTTTTTGCAGCTTCTTCAAGTTTCTTTAAATATTCATCTAAATCTTTTTTTGAATAAAATGCTGTTCCGTAAATTCTTTGTAATTGTTCTCTGTCGGAATCTCCTCTCCAATAAGCACCTGCTACGGACAAAAGTTTAAAATATTTTATTTCGCCTGTAGATTTTATATGAGGTCCTCTGCAAAGATCTGTAAACTGTCCGGACTGATAAAATGTTACGGTGTCGTCGGTAATAGCTTCCGCCAATTCTTTTTTATATTTTTCACCTTTTTCTTCAAAGAGTTTTATTGCATCCGCTTTGTTTACTGTTGTGCAAATAAAAGGATCATCTTTTTTTGCAAGTTCGTGCATTTTCTCTTCTATTTTTGATAAATCTTCAACGGTGAAAGGTTCTTTTCTGTCGAAATCATAATAAAAACCGTCTTCTATTGAAGGACCTATAGCAACTTTTGTTCCCGGAAACAATTCCAAAACTGCTGCTGCCATAAGATGTGATGTTGAATGTCTTAACGTCTGTAAATCTTTTTCCATTTTTTGCCTTCTTTACTAATTATATTACTGTTTAATTTGATTCTTCTTTTATATTAAAAAGTTTAAATAAATTTGTTTTTATTTCTTCTGCTTTATATTTTCCGCTGTCATCTCTAAAACACTCTATATTCATGCAAACGGCGAAATTATGTACTTTTGCTATCTCTGTTTCACTAAAAAGTATGTTAAAACTTTTGTATCCGTTTTCCAAGCAAAGATTTGCACATCTTAACATACAAAAATTTTTTGCATGAAACCAACTATCATTACTCATAAACTGAACTTCATACATATCTGTTTGCAACATAGCTTCATAATATCCATAATGTAATGGAGTTCTTGCTTTTGCATTGTATCTTACCCCGGCAAAACCAGTTGATACAAGGAACAAACATAAACTTAAAACAAAGAATATTTTTTTCATAACAAAAATCTTTTAAGACCTTAAGATTTTCGGTTAGAATGAAGCAACTAACGAATGAAGTGTACTTGGATCCCGTAAGGGTGTACTCGATTGAGTTAGTTGCAAAATTATAACCAAAATATTAAGGTCGCTATATTAAGCAAATTTTTTCTTTAAATCATCAAGTTGTTTTCTCAACGCTTTCGGCAATCTGTCACCGAACTTTGCATAAAATTCCTCTATCAAAGGAATTTCTTTTTGCCATTCTTCTTTAGAAACTTTAAACAATTTATCCAAAGTTTCCTTAGATATATCAAGACCTGCCAAATCCAAATCTTCTACTTTCGGGAACAACCCGATTTCTTTTTCCTGAGCTTCAACTTTACCTTCAATTCTGTCTATCATCCATTTTAACACTCTGGAATTATCTCTGAATCCCGGCCACATATAATTTCCGTCTTCATCTTTTCTAAACCAGTTAACCATAAATATTTTCGGTAACACTTTTGCTCTTTTTGCAAAGCTTAACCAATGACCGAAATAGTCACCCATGTTATAACCGCAGAACGGTAACATAGACATAGGATCTCTTCTTACGGCACCTACTTTACCTGCAGCTGCTGCAGTTGTTTCAGAACCGATAATTGATGCATCAAATACACCGTTTTCCCAACTTGTACTTTCGTATACCAAAGGAATTGTGGATTTTCTTCTGCCGCCGAATATAATACCTGAAATAGGTACTCCCTGAGGATCATCAAATTCCTTTGCAAGTGTCGGACAGTTATATGTTGAAACCGTAAATCTTGAATTTTTGTGTGCCGCAACTTCACCTGAATTCTTATCGTATTTCTTTCCGTGCCAATCAATTAAATTTTCCGGAGTTTCGGAATATCCTTCCCACCATGGTGTATTGTCGTCTGCATTAACTGCAGTGTTTGTATACAATGTAGGGAAGAATTTGTTGTTCTTCAATGTTTCTACCATTATAGGATTTGTATTTTTACCTGTTCCGGGTGCTACACCGAAAAATCCCATTTCCGGGTTCATTGCATAAAGTCTTCCGTCCGGTCCGACATTAATCCATGCAATATCGTCACCCAATGTCCAAACTTTATAACCTTTCAAAACAGGATTCAACAATGCAAGATTTGTTTTTCCGCATGCCGACGGGAAAGAACCTAAGAAATAAGTTTTTTTACCTTTAGGATCTTCTACACCGATTATTATCATGTGTTCCGCAAGCCAGCCTTCTTTATACCCCAAATAAGAACCGATTCTTAAAGAACAACATTTTTTACCGAGCAATGCATTTCCGCCGTACCCTGAACCGAAGCTCATAACTAAGTTTTCTTGAGGAAAATGCATAATATATCTTCTTTCGGGATTAACATCACCGATAGAGTGCATACCTTTAAAGAAATCGTTTGAATTGCCTATTTTATCTATAGCTACTTTTCCCGTTCTTGTCATGATTCTCATACTTATTGCAACATAAACGGAATCCGTAACTTCAACACAACATTTTGAATAAGGAGATTTCGGGTTACCCATAAGGAAAGGAATTACATACATTGTTCTTCCTTTCATACAACCTTTAAAAAGAGAATTTAATTTTGTTTTTGCTTCCGCAGGATCCATCCAATTGTTGTTTGGTCCTGCATCTTCTTTGTTAGGTAAACAAATAAATGTTAATTGTTCTGTTCTTGCAACATCGTTAGGATTAGATCTGTGCCAATATGCACCGTAAAACTCATCTTGATTTAATTTTTCCAAAACAGGATGACCGTCGATTTGTTCTTTTTCTCCGATATCGGCCAATCTTTTACCTTCTTCTTCGGAACCGTCCATCCAATATACTTTGTCCGGTTGCATCAATGCAATCTGTTCATCAACCCAATTCTGTAAAGGTGTTTTCATTTTCTCTCTTTTCTCCTGAATATATTTTTAAATTTTTATTTATTTCTGTCGTTAAGCCCAAACTTGTTTTTCTTCGGTTACAGTTTCTTTCTTTGTCGGATAAACTTCTTCCGTTAACTCACTCGGACTAAACCAAAGTTGTATTTCTCTTTTTGCATCGTTTATATCCGAAGAACAATGAACTACATTTTCCATTGTTCCGTTTTTAGCTATTCTTCCGTAAGAACCTCTTATTGTAGTAGGATCCGCATTTTCAGGATTTGTTGCACCTACAATTTCTCTTAATTTCGATATTGCATTTTCCCCTTTATAAACAAATGCAATTACTCTGTCATAAGGTGCTCCGCCAAAAGTTTTTCCTTGAATAAAATCCAAAACATCTTCAAAAAAAGGTTTATCTTTCAAATGTCTGTAATGTTCGCTTGCCAACTCTCTTGAAACCTTTACAACTTTTGAACCGATAATATGAAAACCCGTTTGTGAAAGTTTAGATAAAACATTTCCCGTTAAAGATTTCTTTACTCCGTCGGGTTTTATTAAAATCAAAGCATATTCCATTGCCATTTTTAATCTCCAAAAATAAATATAAAATAAAAGAATTGCAGCAACGATTGCTACAATTCTAAAAAATCACAATAATAACAATCAATATATTATAAAAAAAACAAATATTTTTTTCAATATATTTACAACAGACTCTATTCCACAAAAATATTGACATAATGATAATTATATTATACATTAAAATTATATAAATTGAGGGGTAGGTATCAAATATGAAAAGAAAAAAACTTTTACCCATACAATCTCAAGAAGCTTTAACAATAATCGGACAAAACATAAAAGAAGCAAGAATAAAGAGAAGAATTTCAACTGTTTTGATGGCTCAAAAAACAGGCATAACAAGAATAACCATAGGAAAGATAGAAAAAGGCAATCCTAATGTTTCCATCGGTGCTTATGCTTTGGTAATATTCAATTTAGGTTTAACGGATAAACTTAAAAACTTATTTGACCCCTATCAAGATACGGAAGGAATGAATCTTGAAAGGCAACGATACCCAAAAAGAATAAGATACAAAAAAAATGAAGGTTGTCTGTTTTAATTTTTTGTATTAGAATTTTTATTATTATGTATATAAAACGATTTTTATTTATACTATTACTTTTTTTATTTTGTATCACAAGTTATGCTTCGAATTTAAATGTAACGAAAATAACTAACAAAAACAACAAAATAAATATAGAGTTCAATAACATTTTGCAATTGCATGATTTTACATTGACAGACGATAACTTAATGTCTCCTTTTTATGAAAATAACGGAAATAAATATTATTTCTTTTATTTTTTGGATAGAAATTTAAAAAAAGATATTATCGACAAAATAAATAATAAAAATAATAGTTTTAGTAAGGATAATGATAAAATTGAATATAAAATAAACAAATGTAATATCGTAAAGAATCCAAAGACAATATTGGCTTTTATGTCAGTAATATTCAATGATAATATTGAAATAAGTTGTAACATACTTAACGGCAAATACGGACTTTGGGTTGCATGGCCGTCAATAAAAGAAAAAGATAAATGGATAAAATTATTTAATATAAAAAACAAAGAACTAAAAGAAGAAATAGAAACTAAATTATTAAAGCTTTACAAACAAAAGAAAAATGATGCTAAACTTTAAAAAGAACAGAGTTTTTTTCATAGATATTTTAAAAACGGTGGTTATACCTATTTTATCGGGTATATGTTTTATTATTTGGTTATTTTTCTTATTTCAATATCCTATACTGGTTTTCCCGACAATATTTTTGGTTTTCATAATAATGTATATTTTTTCAGGAAGTGTATTCGGCGGAGTACTGCTTGCCTTTGCTATATCTGCCGGAATTTTTACAATAGCAACAACAGGTACTATAAATAAATTTTTACTTGTAATCGAAATTTTATGGATAATTTTAGTTTTTTCCAGAATCGAAAAATACAGACAATTGTGGATATCAGAGAAAATTAAATTAAAGGTTGAACATGAAGTATTAGACAGAGACTTAACACTAATACAATCTTCCATAACTGCCAACGAAAATAAAATAGATGCAATAAATCAAAGAATGCAAATCTTTCAATCATTTGATCAAATGATCAATTCCATAGAAAACACAATGAACGAAAAAGAGCTCATAAAATTATTGGAAAGCCTTACACAAAAGTTTACATCTAAAGGGAAATGGAGCATAAAAAGACACTCCAGTAAAGATATTTTTGTAAATTATTCGAAATTTAACAAAGTACCGCTTCTCATAACAAACACCGAAGAAGACAGAAGATTTACCGAAACAGATTACAAAAATATTTCTTCATTGATAGTTGTTCCTATAGAGATAGAAAATAATTATTGGGGAGCGATAAAAGGTTATTGTACCGATAAAAAAGAAGCTTTCGATGATTATGACTTAAGACTTTTATCCATATTAGCCAGTTTAATAGGACTTATTTTAAATAATGCAATGATGTTTAAAAAAGTTGAATCTCTTGCTATAACCGACGGACTTACCGGTTTATATACAAGGACTTATTTTATAGAAAGGCTACAGGAAGAAATAGAAAGAGCAAAAACCGATAGTACTCCTATAAGTGTAGCAATTATGGATATTGATTATTTTAAAAAAGTTAATGACACTTACGGACATTTAGCCGGAGATACATTTTTAAAGCAGCTGTCAAATATTTTAAGAAGAAGGTTTAGATCAGTGGATGTTTTATCCAGGTATGGCGGAGAAGAATTTGCGGTATTAATGTATCACACAACTATTACCGAAAGTTATAAAATTTTAGAAGAAGTTCGTAAAATGGTTGAAGAAGAAAAGTTTTTTATGCCGATAGAAAGTTATCACCCAATACAAATAAAAAAGACTATAAGTATAGGAGTTGTTGAATTAAAAGAAGAACAAACTCCGGATGAAATTATAAAAAAAGCCGATGATGCTTTGTATAAAGCAAAAGAGAGCGGAAGAAACAAAGTTTGTGTTTATAAAGAGTAAAAGATGAAAAGAATAATATTTTATTTAAAATTATTGGTTTTGTTACTATGTTTCTTTTTGATTTATAATAAGATTAGTGCGGATTATTATAAGTATATATTGATTCTTTTCCTATTACCTCTTCCTTTGTTTTCAAAGAAAGTAAATATTCTTTATTATATAGCTTTTTGTATTGCGGCAATAGTCACATCTTTTTTTACTTTCGGTCTAACATATTACACTTTAATCATCTCTGTAATTTTTCTCAGTATGATACCGATATTAATTTTATTTTCTAACAGAAAAATAATTCAATATCCAAATCTGAAAAAAAGAAATAACGAACTTAAATTTTACAAAGAAGAATTAATTAACGAAGAAAAAAGTCTTTCGGATAAAAGAGAAGCCTTAGAAAAGAAACTCGAAAGAATCACACACTTTTATATAATTTCAAAAGATTTAACAAAAAATATGGATGTTCCTGAAGATTTAGCAAATGCACTGCTCAATGTTTTGGAAACAAGAACCGGAGTATGTTATGTCGTTATAACTACAAAAAACAGAACTATTTTTGAATCCAAAGACAATAATAAAAACTTAAAAATATTATCAAGATTAAACGAAGAAAAGAAAAAGATATGGTTTTCTTTAATAAATAACAATGAAGAAATAAAATCTTTAAAAGGGCCTGCAATAGTAAAATCCTTATTTAATATTGAAAACAAACCTGTAATTGCCTGGCCTATGATAATAGATAAGCAACTAAATTCTTGTACATTTCTTGTCGTAGAACCGGAATACGCAAGAATATATGTAGAAGAAGGAGAGTTTTTTATCCCTCACTTAAAATTGGGAACTAAAAGAATAATGCTTTTTTCGGAGCTTAAAGAAAAAGCAAGAATCGACGGACTAACCGGCTTATATTTAAAAAGATTTTTCTTAGGAAAATTATATTCGGAAATAGAAAGAGCCAAAAGATACAAAACAAATTTTTATTTAATGATGCTGGATATAGATCACTTTAAGAAAGTAAATGATACTTACGGACATTTAATAGGTGATGAAGTTTTAAAAACAACAGCAAAAACAATATCTTCTTCCGTAAGACGAGGTGATATTATAGGAAGATACGGCGGAGAAGAGTTTATAGTAATTGTTTCTTCTATAACTCAAGACAAAATTCTTAAAATTGCAGAGAAAATAAGAAAAACCTTAAAAGAAATAACTTTTAACTTTGACAACAAATCATTTTTTGTAACAATAAGTATAGGTATTGCAAAATACGACAAAGATATTGATATAGACACTTTAATAGGAAATGCAGATAAAGCTCTTTACAAAGCAAAAAAATCCGGAAGAGACAATATAGTTTTTTATGAGGAAGAAGAAAGCAACAATTAATTTATTACAATATAAAAAGACGGAAGAAAACTTTATATTTCTTTCCGTCTTTTATTTTTTTACAGACAAACAAAGATTAAAGTAAATTCTGTCTGTACTTAAACTTTTTCATAGTTATATCTATTTCATGCATATTCGAACAATTTAAAAGTTGTTCTACCAATTTTCTTGCATCGAATTTCGATATATTTCTTATAAATTTTTTAACTTTAGGTATTTGTGCCGCCGACATACTAAACTCATCAAGCCCCAAGCCCAATAAAACAACCGTATATGCCGGATCTCCGGCCATTTCTCCGCACATACCTACATTTTTACCAGCAGCATGAGCGGAATCTATTATTATTTTCAATAATCTTAAAATTGCAGGGTGCATAGGAGAATATAAATGTGCCACATCCGCATTTACTCTATCTACAGCCATTGTGTATTGTATCAGGTCATTTGTACCTATTGATAAGAAATCAACTTCTTTTGCAATTGCATCGGAAATTATAGCCGCAGAAGGAACTTCTATCATAACACCGACTTCTATATCTTCCCTAAATTTTTTCCCCTCTTTTCTCAGTTCATCTTTTGCCTGTTCCAATATTCTATTAGCTTCCTTTATCTCGGATATTCTTGAAATCATAGGATACATTATCTTTATATTTCCGTGAACGGAAGCTCTTAATATACCCTTTAACTGTGACTTAAATATTTCCGGATATTTTAAACAAAATCTTATTGCTCTAAGTCCCATAAAAGGATTAGCTTCCCTGCTTATATCCATAAGCCCCAGTCTTGCAATTTTATCTCCGCCCAAATCTATAGTTCTTATTATAACCTCATAGGGCATCATCATCTTTGCTACTTTACTGTAATTTTGATAGTGTTCTTCTTCCGTCGGCATTGTCTTTCTTGACAAATACATAAATTCGCTTCTGTATAAACCTATGGCATTTGCACCGTGTCTTAAAGCAGCTCTTACTTCTTCAGGATTTTCTATATTTGCTCCCAATACAACTTCTCTGCCATCGGTGGTTACTGCAGGTAAATCTTTAAATTTCTCCAATTCTTTCTTGTAGGAAATTTGTATTTCATATTCTCTTTTATAATTTTCTATTGTTTCCTCGGAAGGATCCAAGATAACCAATCCTAAATTTCCGTCGACAATAATAGGCATACCCTGTTTAACTTGATGTATAACATCCTTTAAACCTACAACTGCAGGAATTTCAAGACTTTGTGCAACAAGAGCCGTATGAGAAGTTTTTCCTCCTATTTCTGTCACAAAACCTTTTATCATTACTTCTTTCATTGTAACAGTATCTGCAGGAGTAAGAGTTTTTGCAACAACTATCGAATCTTCCTCTAAATTTGATAAACTCTTTTTGTCTTTACCGAAAAGATTTCTCATAACTTTTTTTGCAACATCTAAAAGATCATGTTTTCTTTCTCTAAAATAATCGTTATCTATTAAATCAAATGTTTTGGAAAAATTTTCCACAACTTTATGTAAAGCATATTCGGCATTAACACCTTCTTTTATCATCTTTATTATTTCGTTTTTTACCATAGGATCATTTAAAATAAGAAGATGAGCCGCCGCAATTTTTGCATAATTGTCGCCCAACACTTTACTTAATTCTTTTTTGTTTTCTTCCAGTTCTACTTTGGTTTTGTCCATAGCATCTTTTAAACGACTGAGCTCTTGTTTTATCTGAATACCGGAAATTTCTTTCTTTTCTACAAGAAATTCATCTTCTTCCAAAACAAAAACTTTACCTATCGCAACACCCGATGATGCGGCAATGCCGTTTAAAATGATGTTATTTTGTTTCATTATATTTCCTCTCCGAAACCATTATTAAATACTTCTGCCATTTTTTCTAAAGCTTGTTCTTCATCAACGCCTTCCGTTTGAAGTTTAAGCTCCGTTCCGCAGGCAGCGGCAAGCATTAAAATTCCCATAATACTTTTAGCATCAACTTTTATTTCATCTTTAATTATATATATATTGGAAGAAAAAGCCATTGCAGTTTGAACAATTAAAGATGCCGGTCGTGCATGCAAACCTAACTTGTTAACAATTTTTACATTTTTTTCTTTCATTTTTATATCCCCAAATATCCTAATATAAAACTAAAAATAAGCGCAAAATAAAACATTATAACCGGTCTTATTCTGCCCAATAAAAAACTTATTAAAAATATTGTTCCGTATATCAATACATCCGGATAAACTAATTTGTGTAATTCTAAATCAATAACCGGAATTAAGCCGAATGTTTTAAAATAAAAGAATATTGCAAGTGTGATTATTACAAGGCCTATTATTCTGAAAATATCGACTATAAATTTTATTTCTAATTTTGAAATCAACTTTATCATCTTTTCATTTAGTCTAAAACTTACGATCAAAGACCAATATCTAAAAGCCAAATGAACTATATTGTACACCAAAATAAACAGTACCGGAGCTATCCACAAAAAATTGATACTGAACATATTCATGGAAAGAATTATCATCAATATCGATATAAACGAAACAAAAGGTCTCCATGTTCCCCAAAAGAAATAATCACCTATTGCTGCGGTCGGCCCCGCCATAACAGACTTAATCATTTCCGGTTTTTTTATATTTTGTTCCTGTCCTGATGCAATGTTAGTTTCGGCATTTATAACCATAGCTATTATTATGTTTGCCATGTAAGGATTCGTATTAAAAAAACCTATATGTCTTAGTAAAGCTTCTTTTCTTTTTTCTTTATCCTTGTACAAGCTTTTAAAGACAGGATACAATATATACAAAAATCCTATATTTTGTAATCTTTCAAAATTCCATAAAGCCTGTAAAAAGAATGTTCTTAGAAAAATAAAATTTTTAATCATTTTGTTTTTTTATAAACGGTATTTTTATATTTTTAAAATTATATAACACTGCACCAAAACCGAAAACCGGCAAATAATACCATGCTTTCTTAAAAGCTATTATTACTTGAACTGGAAGATAAGAATACATTTCTTTATACAATAAACCGCCTAAAAATATTAATAAGCCGTACATCAACGATGTCCTTATAAAGAACAGCAACAAACCGAAATAAATTCCTTTCGATATCCTTCCTTCATATCCTTTTTCAAGCCCTTTTTCAACCCAATGCATTATTTTTGTATTAAAAAGTCTGCCTGCCAAATCAACTTCTTTATACAAATATGCAAAAGGTATAGCTATTGACAATGCAAAAATAGCCGCTTCCTGACTACCTTGAAAAAATGAACATGCCCATATAACGGACAAACTTGTCATCATAGTTAAATCTACCGGTACAGATACACCCATAGGAATGGCATTTATCCACATCATTTCAACAATCATACCAATCCATAAACCGGTATGAATATCTCCTAAAATATAACCGAATAAAGGTCCGCAAAATATCGGTCTTGAAATCATGAACTGACCGAACATTGTTATATCGGCACTTAAAATTGCTCCTATTATTGAAAAAAGTACTATGTGTTCCATAAATTATTTTTTATTTAAAACTTCCGTTTTTATTTTAAAAGAAAAAGAATTATTTTTATTTAAAACAAATTTATATACATTAACAACCGTTGTTCCCTGATAAGTTTTTTCATAGCCGTTTTCAGATGTAGAAACAGTATTTATCGGAACGACCCAATAGTCACAAGGTTTTGAACTTGTTAACTTTATATTCATTCCCAAGTTTTTATCTTTTCTTTCCCAAACTTTCTTATTTGTAATTTCTCTCATATCGTCTTCTATCATTTCGGAAAAAGCAAAAACCTGCTCTACTCCGAATGTAAATTTCATTTCTCTATCAGAGAGATTCTTTATTTTATATTCCGTTTCATATCCGTTTTTCTTCAAAGGTTTAATAACTTTTTTAACTTCAACAGGCAAGTGAGCATTCTCATACCAAACATGACCTTGTCTTGTCAGTTCCAAATTACCGGAAACGATTTTTGCATCATACTTCCCTAATACGAAGTCACCTTCTTCCCTAAAACTTACCCCGTATAATTGTTCATATTTTGTATCATTATTAAAGAAATGATCGAGCAAGGATGCTTTTCTGTACCAATCATACGCTAAATGTTTTTCCAATCCGATTTCTTTTACCTTAACCGCATCCGTATGAATTGAAGTCAGCTCCTGAGAATCGGTTACATTATTATTTTCTATTGCTTCTTTTAATTTTTTGTGATAACCTTCATACTTTCTCGTTAAGACATTAGAAAAATTATATTTTTTATCTAAAATATCAAATTCAAAAATACTGCCTCCGTTTTGCGCATCCACATAAATATCTTGTTGTGAGCTTTCGTATAAAAACTCATCACTCCCGTCACAATCAAAATCATTTTTATTCCATGAATTTTTAATTCCGAATTCCTTATTATACAGACTTTCGGCCTTCAACAAATATTCGTATATTGCATTTCTTAAATGAGGCAAATATAATCCTCCGAAAACACCGTGCCAATATGCACAATTGCATTGCCCGGCATATAAAGCTTTCTGTAATTCGGAATTTAATGAAACTTTTTTATTTTGTATTTTATTACTTACTCTAATCATTTTTTTGTGCATATTGTTTGATTCGTCGTATTTACTTAAAAAGTTTCTCCAAAAGCCGCCTCTTATAAAAGGTTTTACTTCACTGTTATTTTCATTTTGTTTAACAAAATTATCAAAACTATTTTGAACCGCAGACGGCAAAGTCCATTCAGACATTTCAAAATAAGAATTTGTAGGCAAATAAATTCTTCCCGAAGGTTTCATTGTTTTTAATACTTCCGAAAAAGTTGCCGTCTCAACAATATCGGAATTTTCTTCTATTGCCGTTAAAAATTTATCCAACCAACCGTTTTCGTAAACATGTTTATTTGTTCCCGGCCACATACCGAATTTTTCTCCGTCATCAGCCATAACGACAACAATATCTTTATCTTCGTTTGCAAGTTCTCTAAAGTAGTTTATACAAACAGATACATCCTGGAACGGAATTAAATATCTTAATTTTTGGCTTATAGGAAAAACAGTTAATACTTTCCCCTGATCTTCCGTTGTATAAAAACCTTTTAAATCATTTTCTTTCAATCCCGCTGCCATAAAATGAACATCGTCGAGAATTGTATATTCTATACCGGTATCTGCAAGAGATTTAACCAATGACGGTTCCCAAACTCTTTCCGCAACCCATGCACCTTTACAATTATACCCTAACTTGTTTTTTATAAAATCGGATAATTGCTTTATTTGCCCGTTCCTGTCCGAATCAGGGATTACAGACAAAATCGGTTCATAATATCCTCCGGAAATTATTTCCAATGTTCCTTTTGAAATTAAGCTTTTAATATTTTTTATATATTCGGGGTGTTCTTCGAGCATAAACTCCCATAACATACCGCTTGAATGCAAATTCCATTTTATACTCTTATGTTTTAACATTACTTCCAAAAAAGGTTTATATGCAATATCGTACCCTTTTTCAAACACCCATTTAAAATTACCTACAGGTTGATGATTGTGTATTCCCAATACAAATTTAATCTTTTTCATTTTATCCTGCACCTTACCTTTTTATTCCTAAAATTTCGGCCTCTTTTTGTATATCATTAAAAGCATTATATCTGTCATCTTGAGGCAATGCTCTTGTTTCCAATTCTATTCCACAATCTATAAGTTTTAAGAAAGAATCAACATCATTCTTATCAACGGAAAGATTCGGCAACAACTGCTTTTTCCCGTGAGAATAATGCATTCCGCCTATGTTTATCGATTGAAATTTTATTCCGTTATCTGTCATTCTCACTATATCTTGAGGATTTGAAAATAAAATCATAAGATTATCATTTTCATACACGTCATTCGAAAGTTCATAACTTGCATCTTTTATATTTTTTATTACAAGTTTTACGGAACTCGGAACAGCCATGGACAACAAAATTTGTTGCATTTCATCATTAGCCACTTCGTCGGAAACAATAAGAATTTTATCCACATCTACCGTTTTAAGCCATCCTTGAACTATTTGTCCGTGAATAAGTCTGTCATCTATTCTTACAATTTTAATAGCCACAGTTTTACTCCTTACTTATTTCATTCTTTCCAATAATAATTGTTTTGCGTTTACAATACTTTTTTTACCGTCAGCCAAAACTTTATCTGCCAATTCTTTTGCGGTGTTAACGGTTTTGCTTGCAAAAACTGCAGATAGAATCATCGGTAAATTCACACCGGTTAAAACCTCTATATTAAAACTCTTAGTAAGTAATACCGATGCATTACACGGAGTTCCGCCTAACATATCCGTTAAAATAAGAGTACCTTTATCGTTATTTATTTTTTTGAGAATCTCACTTATTTTCCCTTGTAAGCTTATAAGATTTTCATTTTTTATATCCTGATCGATGTAAAATAAGTTTTCTTGCTTTCCTGCAATAACCTCGGCCGTTTTTATCAATTCCTTGGTTAATTCACAGTGAGAAAGTATCATGATGTTTATCATTTTATTTCACCTCTCAAAAAATTAAATATTGCTCTTGAAAGTTTTACAAAATCATGATGAGCATACTGACTTTTTGATACAAAATTCTTCTTTACTACTTTTATCTTTTTATACTTCAATTTATCTATTTTTACCGGAGTAGAATTTAACTTAGCATACCTATCGACAATATATTGAGGAATTTTTCCGTTATTAACCAAAACAGCATTTAATATTTCCGGATATGAATGCTGTATTATTGCATCTATGTGATTACTGAGTGTAAAGTTTGATGTTTCTCCGACTTGTGTCATAATATTTGCAACATAAATTTTTATGGCTTTTGATTTCTTTAAAGCAGGAATAACTCCGTCGAACAACAAATTAACTATAACCGATGTATATAACGAACCGGGACCTAAAATTATACAATCAGCACTCAGTATCGCATCTATAACACTCTGAGAAACTTTCGCATTTTTCGGTTCTATTTCAACTGTTTTTATAGCACTTTTGCTTTTTGATATTTTTGACTCACCAACAATTTTTTCACCATCAATAAGTGTAGCTTTCATTTTAACATTATCGAGCGACACAGGTAAAACTCTTCCTTTTATCGCCAAAACATCACTCGCATTTAATATTGCTTTATCAAATCCGCCTGAAACGGACGTAAGTGCGGTTAAGAACAAATTCCCAAAGGAATGGTTAGATAGTCCCCCTTTTCTGGGAAACCTATACTGAAATAACTTTGTTATCAGATTTTCTTCTTCGGCTAAAGCGACGAGACAATTTCTTATATCTCCGGGTGGAAGAACACCTAATTCTTTTCTTAATTTTCCCGAACTTCCTCCGTCATCAGACACGGTAACAACAGCCGTTATATCAACATCATAAGCCTTTAATCCTCTTAATAATGTTGAAAGTCCTGTTCCTCCGCCTATTGCAACTATCTTATATTTTAAACTTTTTTTACCCTGCACGAAGAATATCCCTATGATACAATTTTACTTTATACTTATTTTTAATAAAAAATTTAGCTAACTTTTCGGCAGTTGCAACAGACCTGTGTCTGCCGCCGGTACAACCTATTGCAATTGTCAATTGACTTTTTCCTTCTTTTATATAACCGGGCATTAAAGATAGTAATAAGGTTGATATCTTGTTAAAAAAGCCCTTGTACTCTTTTTGTTTTTCAATATATTTTACAACTTCTACATCTTTACCGGTTTTTGTTTTAAGTCCGGTAACATAATTAGGATTAGGAATAAATCTTGCATCAAAAACGATATCCGCTTCCGTAGCTATTCCATATTTAAAGCCAAAAGACATTATCGACAACAACAATTGTCTATTCGTCGATGAAAGACCTATTAGTTGTGCCAAAATATTTTTAAGTTCACCGATAGTCAAATTGGTTGTATCTATCTCTTGATCGGCAACTTTTCTTACAATTTCCATCATTTTTCTTTCTGCAAGAATACCCTCTTTAACTATCATTCCCAACGGATGTTTTCTTCTTGTTTCGGAATATCTTTTTAATAAAGTTGCATTATCCGCATTTAAGAAAAAGACCTGGTTTTTTATTTTTTCTTTTTTTAACACATCAAGTATTTCGGAAATTTTATTAATATTTTTACCTGCTCTTACGTCTATACTCAATGCTATATTTTTATATTGTTTTCTGTTTTTTTTGCATAATTGTATAAATTCAAAAACAAATTCCAACGGCATATTGTCGACACAAATAAAGCCAAAGTCTTCTAAGATATTTAAGACCTGGCTCTTACCTGCTCCCGATATACCTGAAACAATTAAAAAATTATTTTTCATTTTTCGTACTGTTCATATGTTCCATCAATTTTTTACTCATTTCTAAAGCAGTGAAACATCCTTTATTTTTTAATCTTTGATTTAAGCTCGCGGTTTCGACGATAATAGCCAAATTTCTTCCCGGAGCAACCGGAATGGTAAGTTCCGGAACTCTAACACCCAAAATATTTGCATAATATTCATCTATTCCCAATCTTTCATATTTTTTAACTTCCATCCAATCAACAAGATTTATGACAAGCTCTATTTTAGATTCATCAAGAATATTTGCAATACCGAACATATTTCTTATATCTATTATACCTACTCCTCTTAACTCCATATGGTGCTTTACTATCCCTGTACTTTTTCCCATCAAAATTCTTCCGGACCTTTTTGTTATCTCAACAGTATCGTCGGAAACAAGCATATGTCCTCTTTTTACAAGTTCCAAAGCACATTCCGATTTTCCAACACCGGACTTTCCTCTGATAAACACACCTAATCCGTAAACATTACATAATACACCGTGAACTCTTTCCATCGGAGCTAATTTTTCGTCCAAATAAAACAATAAATCTCCCAATAATTGTGCTGAAGACAACGGTGTGCTTATTAGAGGAACATTCAGTTTATTAAATATTTCAACCATCGATTTTGACGGTTCAAACGATCTTGTAATAATACAACATGGAACTTGTGAAGGAGAAAAAATTTTAGTCAGTAGTTCACATTGTTTTTCGTAGGATAAATTTGTAAGGTAAGTATGTTCGGCAATACCTATTATTTGAACTCTTTCATAAGGTAAATGCTCAAAATATCCCGTGAAAGCAAGACCCGGTCTGTTTGTGTCAGGTACGGTGATGTGCCTTTCCAAACCAGCCGAACCTGCAATCACGGTTAACGATAAATCTTTTGACTTTTCTTCAATTAAAGTGCCTACAGTTAGCACCGGCATTTTAATAGGCATCCTCTTGCTGAATAATTTTTATAACATCTTCTTTTGTTTCTGCATCTTTTATAGCTTGTCTCAAGAATTTATCTTTGAATAATCTTGATATTCTTGATAAAGCTTTCAAGTGTTGTCCCGTAACTTCAACAGGTCCAACTAAAAGGAATATTATATAAACAGGTTCACCGTCTAAAGAATTAAATTCTATACCTTTTTTCGATATTCCCAAAACACCAACTTGTTCGGAAAGAACATCTGTTTTTCCGTGAGGTATAGCAACACCTTGACCGATACCGGTAGAACCGAGTTTTTCTCTTTCTAAAACAACATCAATGATTTCATCTGTTTTTTTGATTTTTTTAGCATCTTTTAAAAGTTCTATTAACTCAATAATAGCATCTTTTTTGTTTTGTGCTTTCAAATCTACTGTAATAGCATCTTGACATAAGAAGTCCATAATATTCATTTTTTTCTAAAGCCTCCTAATTTATTTGGCATTTTTATTTTTTATTTTATGTTACATTTCCGGCTCTAACATTACTAAAGAACCGCTGTCTTTTCTATACAAAACATTTATCTTCTCTGTAGAAGAATTTAAAAACATATAAACTCTGTAATTCAAAGAATCCATTTCTTCTATAGCTTCTTCTATTGAAATAGGACGAATATCAAATCTCTTTATCTCGGAAATTTTCGTTCTGGAATCTTGCATTGTATCGTAAGAGAAAACTTCTGCTTTTATTTTTTTGGATTTTGATACTTTTAAATTTGCTTTTCTGTGTATTTTTGAAATTTCTTTTTCTTTTCTAAGTTGTTTGGCCAGTTTATCTATTGTCAAATCTATTGATGCATATAAATCTTCGGATTCTTCTTTTGCTCTAAATGCTTTTCCTGCGATATAGAAAGTTACTTCCGTTATTTGTCTGTTTTTTTCGACGGACAAAATAACATGCGCCCAAACATTATCTCCGTCAAAAAACTTACCTGCTTTTGAAATCTTTTGTCTGACATAAGAATCAATAGCATCCGTCAACTTCAAATGCCTTGCCGTAATGTTAATTTGCATAAGTTATCTCCTTTGATTATCTTATTTTTATATCATATTTTTATAAACAAAAGCAATTAAAACAAACAACTCTTTTACGACTTAAATAAATTATAAATTAAAATTTTTTAATTTACAACCTTTATTTTTGGTTTTTGAGATTTCCACCTTCTATGAAACCAAAACCAAAAAGAAGGATTTTCTTCAATATGTCTTTGCAGAATTTTATTATATTCCGTCATTATTATTTCTATATTCTTTTCATCATCACCCGTATCGGGCAAAGGAATTTCCTCAAAAGTAACAACATATCTTCCATCCGGCTGTCTGGCACAAAAACCGGTATACAACGGACATTTTGCTCTTAAAGCAAAAACAGCCGGTCCTTTGGGCGTAGAAACTTCTCTGTAAAAGAAAGGAGTATAAACTCCTTGAACTCCGGCATGTTGATCAGCCAAAATAGCAACAAACTCGTTTCTTTTCAGTGCTCTTAAAACACCGAGCGGAGCAACATCTTTATAAATTGTTTTATATCCTCTTTTTGATCTTATATTATTTATAATATTATCAAAATACGGATTTTCCTGTTTTGCAACAATAACCGACAACGGATATCTCTTGGCAAAAGATAACGCCAACATTTCCCAATTACCGAAATGTGCAGACATTATAACTCCGCCTTTTCCTTTTTTTAATGTTTGTTCTATAAGATAGATATTCTCAAAACAAACAGCATCTTTTATTTGTTCGTCGGTCATTTTACTTACAAAAATAATTTCAACTACTGTACAAACAAACTGTTTATAAACATCTTTTGCTATTTTTTTTATCTCAGATTTCGGCTTCGCAGGAAAAGATTTGGTTAAAGAATCAATGATATGTTTTTTCCTTATCGGAACGAAAATAAAAGCAATATCAGCTAAAAAAAATCCTATTTTTTTTGCAGCATTTATCGAAAACAAATGCAGGAAAGAAATAAGCATTTTTAAAGATATATATTCTATGTAATGTTGAATCTTTTTATTTTTTTTCATTTTTGTTCATAAAAAAACTTGCTACAAAACTTTCTTTTATTTCTACTGCCTTATGAAGACATAGTTCGTGACAACAAAAACACCCTATACACTTTTCTTTTTGTATGATAGGTTTTGTTTTATCTTTACTTTTTATTATCGCTTTTACCGGGCAAGATTTCATACATTGTAAACAACCGACACATTTACTTTCGATTATATTAGGTTTCACCCAAAATAATCTGCCTGCGTATTTAGTAACAAATCTCGCGAACCACGAAGGCAATAGAGTTAAAAATTTTGTAACCGGAAGTTTTGTTTTACCGAAATTAAATTCGGAAGCATTATCTCCGACATAAATCATATTTTGTAAATTTGTATCTCCCAATTTTTTTTCTTTTAATGGTTTTAATAAAACATTGTTTTTTGATTTTATTCCCATTTTATCGAGAATAAAAGTATCCAACATAACTGTATCTTGGCTTCCGGCAATTATACCGTACTTCCTTTTTTGACCGCTTAAACTCGGACCGTTTCCTTCAAGCCCGTAAACTCCATCAACTATGGTAAACAATAACTTTTCTCTCACCATTCTATAAATTTCAGATAATAAATAAGAAAAATCTTTCGGAGTAGGTGCAAGCTTGTGATATTCCGCTTTTCTAACCCCGGGAATAATACCATAAAAATTTTTAACACCGCAAGTAAATCCCATAAAAGTATGAGTTTTTAATTTAGGTAAATTTATTATTGCATCGCAATCCGTTATTGCTTTGGTAATATAAATTTGTTTTATGTTCGGATGTTGAACGGATACTTCAACACAGCCGCATGCTTCAAAATTTATAAGTTCAACATTTTCTTCTTTTGCAAGTTGCAGCATACCTGTTTTATCCCAAATATGTTCTATTCCGTGTGTCAAATTTCCGGGACTATCCCCCATTACAGGAATTGCACCGGCTTTTTTGATAACCTTTATAACTGCTCTAACTATTTCGGGATGAGTTGTTATTGCCTGTTCCGGAGTGTATGCACTTAATAAATTAAGTTTTATTAGAATTTTTGTATTCGGTTTTATAATATCAGATATGTTACCGAAAGATTTTACTATGTTTTCGACAATATTATGAACATTGTCTTTATCGTAATCATCACAATGATAAGCCGAAACGATTGTTTTTAGCATATTTTAACCATTATTGTTTTGTTGATAAAATTTGATCTATTTCTTTTTCGCTGTCCTTGTTCATTCTTACCGATATTATTTTTGAAACACCCTGTTGTTCCATTGTAACACCATATAAAGTATCTGCCATTTCCATTGTTCTCTTATTATGTGTAACAACCATAAATTGAGTTTTCTGAGCAAACTCTCTTATAATATTATTATATCTTCCGACGTTTGCATCATCGAAAGGAGCATCTACTTCGTCAAGTATACAAAACGGTGAAGGCTTTACCATAAAGAATGAAAATAATAGTGCAACTGCGGTAAATGCCTTTTCTCCACCGGAACATTGCATAATATTTTTAACGTTTTTTCCAGGAGGTTGTGCTTTAATATCAACACCGCTTTCCAACAAATTGTTTTCATCCGTCAAAATAAGATCTGCATCTCCGCCGCCAAAAACTTTTTTGTATAAAATTCTGAAATTTTCTCTAACCGCATCAAAAGTCTTTTTAAAATTAACAATAGTTGTTTCATTTATTTTTTTAATCGTTTCTTCCAAATCCTGTTTAGCTTTCAACAAATCCTTTTGTTGACTTTGAATAAAGTCATATCTTTGAGACAAACTTTCATACTCTTCTTCGGCACTCCAGTTAATAGCTCCGAAACTTTCTATCTTTTTCTTAAGTCTTGCAATTTCTTCTTTATCAACTTCAACACCGATATATTGATCTTTTATCTCTTCGTAAGTTTTACCGTAAGTTTCTTTTATTTGATTTTCCAAAAATTCTTTTTGCGTATTGTAACTTCTTTGATCCGACTGTAAAGCATTAACTTCATCATTTAGTTGAGCAACTTTTGTTCTCGTTTCGGAAATGACTGCTTCTTTTGCGTCTATTTCCCCTTGTATTCTGTCTCTGTCACCGATAACAATTTGAAGTTCTGTTTCTTTTTGTGTCATTGCTTCACTATATTTTTGAATATTTGATGTTTCCGTTCCCTGAGTTGTTTGAATATTTTGAAGTTCTGTTTCAATTTCTGCAGTTCTGTTCGTTTTTTGTTCTATTTGAGATTTTAAGTTATCTATGTTGTCGGTAATATATTTTTGACCGGTGGCTCTGTGTTCCAAATCACTTTTTCTTCTTTCATAATTATTTGAAGAATCTATATATTCTTGATTTGCTTGTTCTTCTTGATTTCTCAATGCATCAATTTCCTGTTCAACTTTACCTAATGTTTCGTTTAAAGTTATACTTTCGGTTTCCATATCTGAAAGTTGCTGATCAATATCTGCTATTTTCTCATTAACCGTATCAAGAATTTGTTGCTTTTCAACTTTTTCTTTTTGTAAATTTTCTATTTCGGTTGCAGTATCGGAAATATCTGCTTTTCTTTGTTTTATGGTTTCTTGTAAGTTTTCTATTTGTGCGCCGATTCTTATCTTTAAATTATTATTATCTCTATCTTCAAAACTTATATTTAATTTTGTATCTTCTTTGTTATCGATTTCTTTACTTAAATTTTCTAATTCTTGTTTTGCACTTTCTATTTCTTTTTGTATTTTCTTTATTTGTTCTTCAACAAGAACAGGTTTATCGGACACATTTTTTGCTCCGCCCGAAACCACGGCTTTCGAGTATATTTTATTATTATTTATAAATATACCGTCGGAAATAAATTTTCCGACATTTTCATATTCCGGTAAGCAATTGAGCATTTTAAACAATTCTATTGCACTATCGGTACTTTTTTGAACGACAATATCCTTCGGAATATTTTCAGATACCAAAAATGATAACTTGCATAAATTATTATCCAACAAATATTTTATAGCATCTTCGGCTTGTTGCATACTGTCACAAATGAGATAATCGATTTTATCACCCAATGCATTTGCAACAATATCAATTCTATCTAAATCCGGAGAAATTATTTCTCCTACACTATATTTAATGTAGCCTAAACTTTTTACGGCATTTATTGCCGCTTTTATAGGATTTTCTGCATCCATTTCTTTAATGGTGCTTATCTTAGATTCCAATCCGGCAATTCTTTTATTGTATTCAATCTCTTTATCTTTTAAAGATTCTATTTCCGTATCTATGTTTAAAACTACCTGTTTGCTTGCTTCAACTTTTGTTTCTATTTCTTTTAAAGAATTTTGAGCCTCTTGCAACTTTTGTTCAAAAGCTGCTATTTCTTGATTTGCGGGAGCAACGTCATTATTTAATCTTTCAATATTTCTATCTATTGAAGCTACAGTTGCACCGGCATCTGCCTGTTCTTGAATTATTGAGGTTTTTGAATTTATAAGTGTGTTTTTCTTTTGATCAATATCATCAAGTTTTGTTCTTGACTGATCTTCTTGTGTTTCCAAATCGGTAACTTGTTGTTTTATCGAATTATATTTTTCAAGTTTTGCTTCCGTTTCCTGTTTTAATTTTTCTACTTCTGCCTCTATACCATCATCTGCGGTATTTACATTTTTCAAATCTTCTTCGTACTTCAATATTTTTTCTTGAGCATCCTCTATTTCTACTCTTAATCTGTCTTGTTCCTGAATTAAATCAGCATCTTTCTGTTGTAAATTTTTAATATTGGCATCCGCCAATGCAGATTCCGTTTTTAAATCCGAAAATTCGGAATTTAATGCAATATATTTTTCATTGTTTTCAGTCTGGGCAAGTCTTAAATCCTGTTGTTCGGCTTCAAGTTGATGCAATGTAACATTTGTAGTTTCGTATTCTCTTACTTTAGGTTCAATTTGAGTTTTTAATTTTTCTATTTCTTCATATCCTCTTGCCAAATTATTAACTACTTCAGCTATTTCATATTTAGCAAGATCTTCTTTATATTTCTTACATTGTTTTGCTTTTTTTGCTTGTTGATCTAATTGTTTTATTTGTCCTTCAAATATTTTTAAAGAATCTTCCAATCTGGACAAATCAATTTCTATATTTTTAAGTCTGTGTAAAGTATCTTCTCTTCTAACTTTATATTTTGCAACACCGGCAGCTTCTTCAAAAAATTCTCTTCTTGTTTCCGGGTTTGCCATAACAAGTTCTTCAACCTTGTTCTGTTCTATAATAGAATATCCGCCGGTTCCGATACCGGTATCCAAAAACAAATCTATTATATCTTTAAGTCTGCATTGAGTTTTATTTATAAAGTACTCACTCTCGCCGCTTCTAAATAATTTTCTTGTAATCGCAACTTCGGAATAATCAATCGGAATCATATTTTGTGAATTATCAAATACCAATGTTACTTCAGCCATACCTGCGGCAGATCTGGTTTTCGTTCCGCCGAAAATAACATCCTGCATTGCTTTAGTTCTCATTGATTTTGTTCTTTTTTCTCCGAGACACCAACGGATAGAATCGGATATATTAGATTTACCGCAACCGTTTGGCCCGATAATGGCAGATACACCTTTTTCAAAAGTTAAAACGGTTTTATCCGCAAAAGATTTAAATCCACAAAGTTCCAATTTTTTTAAGTACATTACTTGTTTTTCCTGAAAAGATTTTTGTTGAAATTATCTTACCAGATAACACACCACTACTATTCAATATCTCTGTTCTTTCAAACAAGATATTGTAACAATAATGATTATTGTTATCTGATAAGAATAAATACTATTAGGGTTACTGTCTTTCTATATTTAGATTAAGAAACTTTGCATTTTCTTATATCAGAAAGTTTTACAACTTTTCCGTCGCTTCCAACTATTCTTGCTGCAATTGTTACATTTCCTGATTTAAAATAATTCCAATCAAACCACCAATATCCGGATGCAAATCTGCAAGGTAACCATTCACCTGAATTAAAAGATACTTCAACATAACCATCGGTTGAAGCACCGATTCTCAAAACATAATTATTTCCTGCGATTGTTTCATTTTCAACAGGATAATCAACTATAACATAAGAATTCTTTTTAGATTCCAATTCTTTATCTTTCTTTACGGAAGAAATTACTTTTTTCGATGAAGCAGATTTAGAAACAGAACTTTTTTTCTTTGCAACAACTTTTTTCTTTGCAACAGGTTTTACTGCTGATGAACTTTCTGCTTTTACAACTTTTTTTACTTTTTTTGTGGCCATTTTGCTACACTCCTAACTAGTTTTTGTTTACTTTAAAATAAACAATATTATTTTTAACTTTCATTGATTTTACAAAAATTACAACATTAAAATCAATATCAAAAAGGGTAGCAGCGAAAATATGGAAGTTTCATATTATTTGCAATATTTCAATTTAATTTAGTATAATTAACAAAGTTCAAAGGTGGCCGATGTTGGTCACCTTTAGTTTTTATAGGGAGATTTATGAATATACCTGAACAAATAGAAAAAATTATTTCGTCTTTAGCGGAAAAAGAAAATGTTGAAATTGTTGATATTGAATATGTAAGAGAAAACGGTGAAAACATTTTAAGAATTTATATAGATAGTCCTGATGGTGTAAATTTGGACTTATGTACAAAAATGAGTCACTTATTCGGAGATGAAATTGATAAAAATGATCCGATAAAAGATCATTACATTTTAGAAATATCTTCTCCCGGAATAGACAGAATTTTGAAGAAAGAAAAAGACTTTTTGAGATTTAAAGGATTTTGCATAAAGGTTACAACCGCAAAAGCAATAAACAACCAAAAACATTTCAAAGGTCAGTTGGTTGCTGTTGCAAGCAATAAAATAGTAGTTGATGATGTAACAAACGGTATAGTAGAAATAGAAATATTAAATATAGTAAGAGCACAAGTAGATTCAGAAAATTAATGGAGGAAGTATGTCTAGTGAACTTATAAATGCACTCGAAACAATACAAAAAGAGAAGAAAATTTCAAAAGAGGAAATTTTACATGTTATAGAAAATGCTTTAGTATCCGCATATAAGAAACATGTCGGAAAAGCTGTAAATGTAGAAGCTAAAGTTGATCCTGAAACCGGAGCAATGTCGGCATGTGTAATAAAAAAAGTCGTTGAAGAAGTTTCCAATCCTTTATTGGAAGTAAGTCTTCAAGATGCAAAAAAAGTTTCCAAATCCGCAAAAATCGACGAAGAAATAAAAATTCCTTTAGATACTGACGATTTTTCAAGAATTGCGGCACAAACGGCAAAACAAGTTATCGTACAAAAAATAAGAGAATCCGAGAGGGATTCCTTATACGAAGAAATGAAAGCTAAAATCGGAGAAATGATAAATGGTTCTATATACAAAATATCAAACAGAAACATTATCGTTGACTTAGGAAGAACAGAAGCCATTCTTCCCGTATCCGAACAAGTACCTAAAGAAAGTTTTTCAGTAGGTCAACATATAAGAGCATTAATAATTAAGGCCGAAAAAAATGCAAAAGGTCCGAATATAGTTTTATCAAGAACTCATCCGGATTTAGTTAAAGTATTGTTTGAACTTGAAGTTCCCGAGATATATGAAAAAGTTGTAGATATAGTAAACATAGTAAGAGAACCCGGTCTTAGAACAAAAATTTCTGTTATTTCTCATAATTCAAAAGTTGATCCGGTTGGAGCATGCGTAGGTGTAAAAGGTGCAAGAATAAAACCTATAATCGACGAATTAAGAGGAGAAAGAATAGATTTAATACCTTTTTCGAATGATCCTGTTAAATATATTACGGCAGCTCTTTCCCCTGCAAAAGTTTTGACTGTTGCGATAATTTCCGAAGAAGAAAAGAAAGCTGAAGTTATTGTTGCAAACGATATGTTATCTTTAGCAATAGGTAAATCCGGACACAATGTAAGACTTGCTGCAAGACTTACCGGTTGGCATATAGATGTAAAATCCGAAGAACAAAAGAAACAAGAAACAGAACAAAAAATTGCTAATAAAACTTCTGTTTTGGAACAATTAAAAGGAATTAATGATAAAACCATAGATTTATTGGTTCAAGCCGGATTTACAAATATAAATAAAATAGCAGAATTAAAAATTGAAGATTTAACAACTTTACCGGGAATAGGTGAAAAAACCGCTGAAAAAATTATTGAGGCGGCAAAAGAAGCAATTAAGTAATTTTTATAGAAGATTTTAGAAGAAGGAGTTGATGATTATATGGCCACAACAACAAAAAAAACAACAAAAAAAGAAAACACAGAAGAAACAAAAGTAAAAAAGACAAAAAAAACGGCAACTACTGTTAGCGGTTCAAAAACAACCGCAAAAAAGACAAAAGTTTCCGCTTCAAATTCTACTGCTGTGTCCAAAACAGAAAAAAAAGCTCCAAAATCTTCTAAAACAAAAGAAAAAACTGAAAAAAAATCAACTCACAAGACAAAAACAGCAGCATCGGATACAAAAAAAACTTCTTCTACAAAAAAGACTTCAACCGCAAAAAAATCTAATATCGCCAAAAAAGTTACGGATACAAAAAAAACCGAAGAACAAAATGAAAAAGAAAAACAGCAAAAAATATTAGAAGAACAGAAAAAAATAGAAGAAGCAAAAAAAGCAGCTGAAGAAGCAGCTGCAAGAAAAAGAATCGAAGAAGAAAATGCGAGAAGAAAGTTAGCAGAAGAAGAGGCAAAAAGAAAAGCTGCCGAAGAAGAAGCAAAAAGAAAAGCCGAAGAAGAAGCAAAAAAGCCGAAACTTCCCACTATAACAATTAATGAACTTATAACCGTAAAAGAGCTTGCCGAAAAAATGAATTTAAAAGTAGGCGATGTATTAAGAAAATTAATGGCAATGGGAACATTGGCTACAATTAATCAAAGACTTGATACGGATACGGCAATTTTACTTGCAAACGAGTTCGGATTTGATGCAAAATTATCTTCACTTTATGAAGAAGAAAATATCAAAGAAGATTCTGCCGAAGATGATAAAGCAAATCTTCAACCAAGATCACCTATAGTTACAATAATGGGACATGTTGATCATGGTAAAACATCTTTACTTGATGCAATAAGGCATAGTAATGTTATTGCAGGTGAAGCAGGCGGAATAACACAGCACATAGGTGCTTACAGAGTAAAAACCTCCACAGGTGAAATAACATTTTTAGATACACCGGGTCACGAAGCTTTTACCGCAATGAGATCCAGAGGAGCACAAGCAACCGATATTGTTATATTGGTTGTTTCCGCAGCGGATGGTGTTATGCCTCAGACAATAGAAGCTATAAACCATGCAAAAGCTGCAAATGTTCCTATAATCGTTGCCGTTAACAAAATAGATTTACCGACTGCAAATCCTGAAAAAATAAGACAAGAAATAAGCAATTATGGTTTACTCCCGGAAGAATGGGGCGGTGATACCATAATGGTTGATATATCAGCAAAACAAAAATTGAACATTGATTCTTTGTTGGAATTAGTTCAACTTAAAGCGGAAATGATGGAATTAAAAGCTAACCCCAACAAACATGCCGAAGGTATTGTTATAGAAGCTAAGTTAGATCCAAGAAGAGGAGCTGTTGCAACAATTCTCGTACAAAGCGGAACTCTTCATGTAGGAGACAATTTAGTTGTAGGAACAACATTCGGTAAAGTTAGAGCAATGATTGATGAATACGGAAAAAGATTTGATAAAGCAATACCAAGTATGCCTGTTGAAATTTTGGGTTTAAATGAACCCCCTCAGGCCGGTGATAAATTTGTTGTATTGGAGCACGAATCTCAAGTAAGAGAAATTGCCAATGCAAGAAAAGAAAAAGCAAAAGCGGATGCATTAAGACCTAAACAACATGTTTCTTTGTTGGACTTGAATGCAGGTAAGGCAAAACATCTTAAGATTATTCTAAAAACCGATGTTCAGGGTTCTTTGGGTGCATTGTGTGATGCTCTTGAAAGAATGTCTAATTCCGAAATAAACTTGGAAATTATACATAAAGGTGCCGGTTCTATTACGGAATCCGATGTTGTTTTAGCTGCAGCTTCGGATGCTTTGATTGTAGGTTTCAACATAAGACCTGATGCAGCCGTAGAAAAATTGGCGGAATCGGAAGGTGTAAGTATAAATGTTTATAGAATTATTTATGATTTAATTGCCGATATTAAAGCTGCAATGGAAGGTTTGCTTGATCCGGATACTCAAGAAAAAATTACCGGTAAAGCCGTTGTTAAACAAGTATTTAAATTATCTTCCGCAGGAACTGTTGCCGGTTGTACAGTAACAGAAGGAAAAGCTCAAAGAAATGTTAAAATAAGACTTTTAAGAGATAATGTTATAATATTTGAAGGTAATTCTTCGGCGATAAAGAGATTTAAAGATGATGTAAAAGAAGTTGAAAAAGGTTATGAATGCGGTATTTCTCTTGAAAACTTTTCTGATATAAAAGTTTCAGATGTCATGGAATTTTTCACAATAGAAAAGATTGCAAGAAAATTGGTAAACGAAAACTAAAGACTACAGAAGAATAGAAAGTTAGAAGTATAGAAGTATGGAAACGACAAAGGCAAACTACGAATTAAGGAATTGGTAATAGAACATGAAGGCATATAAGAGAGCAACCAGAGTTGCAGAATTAATACAAAAAAACGTAGCGGAAATTTTGAGAGATATAAAAGAATTAAATAAAGGTTTAGTAACGGTAACGAGTGTAAGACTTACCGACGATTTACAAACTTGCAGAATTTTTTATTCCGTTATCGGAACAGAAGATGATAAAAAAAATGCGGAAAAAGTTTTGTCGGAAAACCTTAAACAAATAAGATACAACATTGCACAAAATATGGAGTTAAGAAGAACTCCCACAATAGATTTTAAGTATGATGATTCCGGAGAAAAAGCGGAAAAAATATTTGAAATTTTAGACAAGATAGAACATGAAAAAGACAATAACAAATAATTTATCATTACAAAACAGTTCAAAAAAAGAAATTCTTGATGCTATATCGAAAATAATAAAACAATCTAAAACTTTTTTTATAGCCGGACATACAAAGCCAGACGGTGATGCTCTCGGTTCGGGATTGGCTCTTTCATCTTTATTAAGAAGAATGGGCAAAAAAGTAACTCATTGTTCATTAGATCCCGTACCTCAAGATATGAAGTTTATGAAAGGCTCTAAAAATATAAAAATAACCGATAAAATATCAGGGAATTTTGACTGTGCTATTATTTTGGAATGTATAAGTTTTGAAAGAATGGGTGACATTATTTCCCCCAATCAAGCAAAAAAGATAATAAACATAGATCATCATCTTGCTCATACAAATTTCGGAAATGTTAATTACATCGTTCCGACATCATCATCCGTTTCGGAACTTATATACGATATCTTTGTAAATTTAAAAATTACACCGACGAAACAGGAAGCAGAAAATTTATATATAGGTATTGTTACCGATACGGGAAGATTTCAACAATTAAATACAAATGCAAATTCACATTTAGTAGTTGCCGAACTTTTAAAATTAGGAGTTAATTCCAATAAATTATGTAAACAATTGTTTTTGATTATGGAAATTTCAAAAATGAGATTATATGGTTTCGCTTTGTCGAATATCGAAACTGCTTATAACGATAAGCTTGTATATATAAAATTGACAAAAAAAATGTTTGATAAAGCAAAAGCTTCCGATACGGACACCGATGGTATAATAAATTATTGCATTTCCGCACCAAAAGCTGTTGTAGGATGTTTACTTAAAGAAGTTGATAAAAAAACAACAAAATTAAGTTTCCGTTCAATCGAAAAATTTAATCTGTTAAATATAGTAAGATTGTTTAATGGCGGCGGTCATAAAAATGCCGCAGGATGTACAATAAATTCGGACATAAACACTGCAACAAAAAAAATCATTCAAGCTTTCAAAGGTAAATTATAAGTGCAATATAATGACTTTTCAGGACTTATACTGGTAAACAAACCTGTAGGTATTACATCCTTTAAATTAGTTCATATTATCAGAAAAAAATTAAATGTGAAAAAAGCAGGGCATTGCGGGACACTGGATCCTTTAGCAAGCGGTTTAATGATTGTTCTTGCAGGTAAATATACAAAACTGCAAGATAAGTTTATGAAACAAGATAAAGTCTATCATGCGACAATAAGACTCGGTTTAAAAACCGATAGCGGAGATCTCGACGGCAAAATAATTTCACAATCCGACTTTTCTCATGTAACAAAAGATCTAATTGGACAAGTGTGTAAAAGTTTTATAGGGAAGATAAAACAAATTCCCCCCATGTATTCAGCTCTGAAAGTTAACGGTCAAAAATTGTATGAACTTGCAAGGAAAGGAATTACCGTTGAAAGAAAGCCGAGAGAAATAACAATTTATTCTATCGATTTAACAGATTATCAAAAAGATAATTTTTCAATAAGAGTAAAATGTTCAAGCGGGACATATATTAGAACATTGGCGGAAGACATAGGGAAAAAACTTAATGCAGATACCGTTTTGATAAATTTAATTAGAGAAGAAATAGGCAATTATAAACTTTCGGATGCACTTAATATTGACGACATAAAAGAGAATGATAATTCTTGCCTTAAACAAGTTGATTTTTAAAATAATAAGTTTATATAATATTGAAAAATAAAACCAAAGGAGATATGTTTATGGAAGAAAACTTACAAGAACAGACTCAATCTCAAGAAGAATCTCAGGTAAGTAAAGAACCGATTTCTACAATCAATCAACTTGATAAGAAAACAATAATTCTCGTATCGGCTTGTTCATTAGTATGTTTTTTACTTGGGTTATTATTCGGAATATTTATAGGAGGCAACGGTTCGTCCTCTCCAAAGCAACCGCTTTATCAAAGACCGCCTCTGAATGCTTCTTCCGGATTTAATCCTCAAGACAGATTTGCAGACGGAAGGCAACAACAAAGACCGCAATTACAAGGACAACAACAGCAAGGAGAAAACAATTCTCAATTTCAACAAGAAAGATTTCAGAGACAACCCGAAAGAAGACAGAGACCTAGACCTCCGAGAAGACAAATGCCAAATTAGAATTAAATTCAAAATACGGGTTTTTGAACAATATAAATTAATAAAAAAGCAGATGAAACAAAAATTTTATCTGCTTTTTGTTATCTCAACAAAAGTTTTATATATCTAATTTTTTCAAAACATCAAATGTCTTATTATAAAATTCTTTTAAATTAGCTTCATTAACACTTGTATTTTGAGAGTATAAAACTATAGAACAATCGTCTATAATTTCTTCTATTTGTTTGATTAATTCTGCATCTATAGATTTTTGTTCTAATTCTTTTCTTATCTTGTAAGCTGTTAATCCGTCAGCAGATTCTCCCAATACTGAAGCAAAATATTCCAATAAACCTTTATACATATACTCATAAAATTCGGTTGCTTTACTGGTTTTTTTAGCTTTTTGAAAATATTTTTTTGACCTTCTATATGCCTTTTTATTTTTTAATTTTTGTTGATCTTTGTTTATATACTCGATATATTTAAAAATCAGTCTTATCAAGATACATAATATCAACAAAGAGCCCAAAATTATCCATAAAACAGGTCTTTTTATAAAATTATATGCTTTAATAAAAAAAGAAAAATCAATATTTGGTTGAACATTTGTAGTACCGTAATCATAGATTTCCTTATTTATTGTCGAATTAATTATGGTATCGGAACTTTTTTTAACAGATAAATCTTCCAAAATATTTACTTTAATATTTTTTGCCGGCAGATTTTTTATTTGTTTTGTTTGCATATCAAAATATTTCTGAGGCAAAATCTTAATTTCACCTTCGCCCGCACTTAAAGGCATTATTAAAGTTGTAAATTCTTTTCCTGTTTCTTTCTCACCTTGCTTTATTATTTTCTCGGATGTTTCATATTTCTTCAAATTATCGGAAAGCATTATTTCCGGTTCTTGGATTGTTTTAATATTTCCGTCTCCGGATATAGTTATTTTCAAATCAAACGGTTCGTTTTCTTTTTTGTCTTTTTTATCGACTGTTGCCGACATTTTAAAATTTCCAACCATGCTTATATTCTGAGGAACTTTTAAAACTTTTATATTTATTTCATCGGTTACAAGTTCAACAGATTTACTTCTTCTGAAAAAGCTGGCAAAAAAATCATCATAATTTTTTGAAAAATCCTCTATAGAGACAATAAGCGTTGATTTGTCAATTTTTATATTACCTTCTTGCTGAGGATATATTTCGGTTGAAACTTCGGTTACAATATAATCTCTGCCGTTAATCTGCGATCTGTAATTATTTTGTGTCGTATTACCGGTAAAAAAGCCGATAAAGCTTGGGGCTTGATAAGACGGATTGGATAAAACATTAACAGATGTATAAAAATAAAAAGTATATATTATTTTTTCGTTAATATATGCTGTTTTTTTATCAACTTTTGCTTCTACAAAGACAGCCTTTGATGTATCGAAATTATAAACCTGCGAAGATTGTTTTTGTTGTGGTATTTTAGTATTTTGAACCGATGCCGAACTTACGGTTTGAGCTTTAGAAACAGTTATCTTTATCGGTTCGGTTTCATAAGTTTCTCCGTTATAATCGAGTTTAAAAGAAGGTATTTCGTATTCACCTTCTTTCTTCGGACTTAATGTATATATATAACTTACCGTATTAGTTATTTGCCCGTTAACAATAGACATACTTTTCGACTGAGAAGAGCCGTAAGTATTGAAATCTTTTAAAGTCGGTACCGAAAAATACGGTAAACTTTTGGAATCCCCTTTTATTGAAATTGTAAGTTGCAGTGTTTCGTTCAGTGCAACAGCTGTTTTATTTACCGATGAATACATTTCAATTTTACTTGCATAAACGATAGCCGTAAAAAAGCAAACAACTATAACAGTGATTATTTTTTTTATATCAAAACTTTTTACCATGATTTTCCGCTTCTTCCTATTTTTTGTATTGTGCCGCCATCTTTGGCATTATCGTGATTTTGTTTATCCTGTTTATCAAAATAATCTAACAGATGTTGGTTAGGATTTTGTTTTTGTTTATCCTGTTTATCATCTTTATCCTGCTTATTATCTTTATTCTGCTGTTTATCATCGTTTTTATCTTTTTGTTTATTTTGTTCATTATTATTTTTATTTTCATTATTTTGATTATCTTGTTTATTTTTATCGTCATTTTTATTATCTTTTTGATCTTTATTATTATCTTGATTTTGCTTATCTTTATCATTATTTTCCTGATTATCTTTATTTTGATTATTTTGTTGTTTATTATCTTTGTTTTTATCGTTTTTATTATCTTTATTCTTATCTTTGTTTTGTTGTTGTTCCTGTTGTAAAAACTCTATATTATGTTTTGCTGCAACATCGGAACTGTTTATTTTTAAACATTCCTTATAATAATCCAAAGCCAAATCTTTATCTTGTTTTCTATATGCAGTATTTCCCATATTATATAGTGCTGCACTTTTTAATTCCGCATTGTTTGTATTATTTAATACAACTTTATAAGTTTCCAATGCCTTATCATATTCTCCTTTTCTGTAGTAAGCATTTGCCAAATTATAATTGATCATAGCATTATCAGCATCTGCCTCTTTTGCCTTTTCATAATATTCTATAGCCTTATCGACATTGTTTTTTTGATATTGTTTATTACCTTTCACCATATTTTCGTTTGCATAAGAAAATACGGGAAACAAAAACATTATAAAAATTAAACTCAGTACTTTCTTCATTTTTTCTTCCAATCTTCTAATCTTCCGATTTTCTGCCTTTTCGTTGTCGGCATAAACAAATAAAGCAACAAGAAAAACAACGCTACCGCTAACGGATAATAAAATCTGTCTTCCAAATTATTAAATATATTCGCAGTTCCTTCAATCTTATCAAGTTTATTTAATATATTTATAAGACTATTAAGAGACTGATCTTGATTCATATTGTAATATCTTCCGCCGGTAGCTTGTGCTATTTGTTCCAAAGTTGAGGAATCAAGCTTAGTAACAACAGTTTTCCCTTTTTCATCTTTTAAATACTCTTTAAATTGTCCGTTCTCATAAGTAGGAATAGGTTCTCCTTTTTCCGTCCCTATGCCGACACAAAATATTTTTGTTTGACTTTCCTTTGCCTCTTCCAAGGAACTTTTCAAGTCTCCGTCAAAACTTTCACCATCGGTAATAATAACAAGAGCTTTTGCATTTGAAGGGACCTTTTTTAGACTTTCGCAAGCCAATTCTATAGGTGCGGCAATATTTGTTCCGTAAAAAGGGACAGAATCCGTATCCAACAAAGATAAAAACATTTCAAATGCTTTTACGTCTGAAGTTAAAGGACATTGCCAATATGCTTGTCCCGCAAAAGCAATCAATCCTATTCTTTGACCTTTTAATTTTTCCGATAGATCTTTAAAAATAATTTTAGCCCTTGTAAGTCTATCCGGTTTCAAATCTTGCGCCAACATACTTTTTGATACATCTATGGCAACAACTATGTCACTGGATAAAGATTTTGCTTCAACTTGTTTTAACCCCCATTTAGGTCTTGCAAGAGCAATCACAACAAAAAATAAGGCTAATATAAAAAATATATTTTTTAAAAAGACTTTAAAAAAATCAACAGTAAGCATTTTATTCCACAACAAAGAATTTGTAAATTTGTTTATTGTTTTTCTGGACAATTTAAATGACAACAAGAATATTACTATTATCACTAAAATCACTATTAAGAATAATAAATTATTTACATTTTCAAACATTTGTTAAGGCAACCTTTTTAAAATTGTAATTTTCAATAGAAAGCCTAAAATTAAAATCCAAAATCCCGGAAATAAAAATTTCATAAATTGCTCGTTATAATTTACAGACTTCGTATGTTCAACCGTAGTTTTTTCAAGATCATCTATACTTGAAAAAGCTTTGTATAAATCTTTTGAAGTTTGTGCAGAAAAATATTCACCGTCGGTTTTTGCAGCAATTTCTTTTAATAAACTTTCATCTAAATCATTCCCTTGTGCCTGAACTTTTCTTTTTCCCCAAAACAAATCTTCTATTTCATAATAATCTCTTTCACTTCCCACACCTACAGTATAAACTTTTATATTATTGTCTTTTGCAAGTTGTGCTGCCGTCATAGGACTTATTTCCCCTCTATTATTTGCTCCGTCTGTAAGCAACACTACAATTTTACTCTTACTGTCGACTTTTGAAAGCCTGTTAACAGCAGTAGCAAGTGCATCTCCTATAGCCGTTCCATCCGCTTTCGTTATTCGTGTGTTTATTAAATCAATAAAATTTACTAAAGCATCTTTATCTAATGTTAGCGGACACTGAGTGAAAGCTAAAGAACTAAAAACAACTATTCCCATTCTGTCGTTTACTCTTTTTAAAATAAATTCTTTTGCTCTGTCTTTTGCATTTTGTATTCTGGAAATATTAACAGTAGGATCTATAGCTTCCATACTTGTAGATGTATCCATTACAAGCATTATATCTATACCGTTTGCCTGAAAAGTTTCGTATTTGGAAGAACTTTGCGGTCTTGCAAGAGCAACAATTAAAAAACATATTCCTATCAATATTAAAATATCGGGAATTATAAGTAATCTTGTTCTAAAACCTTTTTTAGAGCTGAAAAAAGATAAAGAAGAGAATTTTAATAAAGGTTTAGAAAAGTATATTTCTTTAAGGATAAATAATACCAAAATTATAGGAATTAAAGATAATAAGTAAACATACAAAAATCTCATAATTTTTCTATAAACCCTTTTGCCGTATCAAAATCATTTTTTATATCTTCTTTAGAAGGTATAAGTTTTGCAAACTTAACAAAATCACAATTAATTAAGTAATTCTTTAATTCTCTGTTGTGTTCCGGTGGAATTTTGTTTTTTAACATAGAATAAAGTTCGGTTGTTGTTTTTTCCATTCCGTCAACAGAATATGTTCTCGATACATAAAATCTTATAATATCCGAGAGTTTATCGTAATACTCCTTTATATGACCTTTTTCTATTAAATCAAGAGAAATCAAATCTTCTAATTGTTGTAATGCATACTCCTTTGGAGGAATTGATTGTATTATTTCTTCTTGTGTAGGTTTTCTTTTTTTCTTTTTAATATACTTGTAGATCAAATATCCAAATACACTTAAAATTATTAATGCTATCACAAACGGCAAATACCACAATAAGCCATGACTAAATTTTATGATACCTTTTATACCCAAAATATCTGTAGGCGGATTTTTAGGATCCAAAACACTTTTTACTTCTATAGGCATGGCGTTTGTTTTTACGAATTTTTTTTGATCAATGTAAGTGTATGGAATTTCGACCGATAAAAGTTCTACTTTGCCGGCTTTATAAACCGACAATATAAAGTCTACACTTCCGTCTTGTGCGGGTTTAATATCCAGAAGTTCGAAATCTCCGAATTTTTCTTCCGTCAATTTTTCTTTATCCAAAGAATCAACGGTTAAACCTTCGGCTTTTATATTAAGAACAACTTTATCACCCACAGTTATATCCTGTTGAGGTGATAAAGTTTGTTCAAATGCATATAATCCGACAACTGATAAAAATAATATTACTACTGCTAATGCTTTTTTATATAAAAACATTTACTCTTGATTGCAAGAAACAAAAATGAACTATTACTGTTCTTATTTACTTTCTTGTTTTGTTCCCTCAGCTTCAGCTTTTTTTAACTCTTCTTTTAATGCTTTTTCTTTTTCAGACTGTGCTGCTTTTATTTTTCCCTGTTCTGCTTTTGCTTTAGCTCTTGCTTTATCATTTGCTTGTTTTTCTGCTAATTTTACTTTTTCTATCTCAGCATTTGCTTTAGCTCTTGCTTTATCATTTGTTTCTTTTTCGGCAGCTTTTATCTTTGCTTCTTCGGTTTTAAATTCTGTCAATGCTTTTCCAATTGCTTCTTTCTCTATACTTTTAATTCTTTCTTCTTCCTTTTGTGATTCTTGTTTTCTTTCAGCTTTTATTTTATCCGTCATTTCTTTTTCCGCTTCTTTCTTTGCTTCTGCTATTCTTTTAGCTTCTTCTTTTGCTGCTAATTTTTCAGCGGCTTTTTTTTCTGCCTGAAGTTTTTTTGCTGCAGCTTTTTCTTCTGCCTCAAGTTTCTTTATTTCTTCTTTTGACATTTGTTGTCTTGCAGCTATTTTTTCTGCTTCAGCTCTTGCCTTCTCTGCCTCTTTTGATTTTTCGATAGCTTCAAGTTCTCTGGCAACTTGTGCTTTTTCGGATTTTATTTGAGCCTTTATTTTATTTTCCGCCTCTTTTGTTGCATCTTTAATTTTTTTAGCATCTTCTTTTGCTGCTTGTTTATCGTTAGCTTTCTTCTCTGCAAGAAGTCTTTTTGTCTCGGCTTTTGCTGCATCCTCTTTTTGTTTTTGTACCGTTTTTAATTTATCTATCTCGGCTTTTGCATGAGCTCTTGCTTTGTCATTTTCTGCTTTTTCTTCTGCTTTTATTTTGTCTATTTCCGCTTTTGCCTGAATTCTTGCTTGTTCGTTTGCTTGTTTTTCTGCAGCTTTTACTTTTTCTTGTTCAACTTTTGCTTCAGCTTTTGCTTTTTCTTTCGCCTGTTTTTCTATAGCCTTTACTTTTTCTTTTTCTGCTTTTGCCTTTGCAGCCTGTTCAGCTTTTATTTTCTTTTCCTGTTCTTTCAACTCTTTTTCTTTCGCCGCTTTTTCAGCCTTTAATTTATCTTTTTCTGCTTTCGCTTGTTCCTTAGCTTGCTTTTCTGCTGCTTTTGCTTTTTCTTTTTCAGTTTTTATATCTTTTTCCACTTTATTAACGGTTTCCTTAGATTCGTTTGCTTGTTCTTTAACTTTAGCTTCCTCGTTTTCAACATTTTCTTTTACTTCGGCTACAACCGTTTGAGAAGATGTTTCTACATCCTCTGCTACTGATTTAGCAGCATTATCAGCATCTTCTTTTATATCATTCATTTCATCTTCAACGGTTTTATGTGCAACTTCATTATTTGCACTTACAACGGCCTTCATTGTTTCTGATGAAATGTTTACATCCGTTGTTACCGGTTTATTTCCGGTTTGTTCATTTATATTTTCATTTACAAATCCGCTTTTTTTATTCTTTTTTTCTTTTTTACTTTTCTTAGCTGCATCTTTACTATTTTCAATTTTGTCACTTTCCAATTGAGAAGTTTCGGTTACTCCCGCAACAAATTTCGGTGCTTCTCCTTGCGAAGCTTTTTCAACTGTTTGTGTGGATTTTTTTACTTCATTTGTTATCTTTTGTTCTGCAACATTTTCATTATCTTTTACTGATTGTGCTGAAGCAGGAACTTCCGGAACGGCAACATTATATTCCTTTAATTTCGATATAGCCTGTTCTTGACCTTGAGCAGCAGCTAATTTAAACCACTTTGTAGCCTCATTAATATCTTTTGCTACACCTTCTCCTTCCTCATACATATGACCAATCATATATTGAGCATCCGGATCCTTCTTTAATCTGTTGTATTCTTTATAATAGTCCATTGCTTCCTTATAATCTTTTTCTACCTCATAACCGTTATAATACATTTCTCCCAACATATAAAGAGCATCTTCATTTCCGTTAACCATTGCTCTTCTAAAATATTCCAACGATGCTACAAAATCAATCTTACCTGTTTCGCCTTTGTAATAAATGAGTCCCAAAGCATATTCTGCATCGGCATTTCCCTGATTTGCGGCTTCATCATACCATTTCAAAGCAGCTTTATAATTTTCTCTGTCATAATAATAACTGCCTAACTCATTTTCAGCTTTAGCATATCCTTGATTTGCGGATTCTTTATAATACTGGAGAGCCTTTTCTTCATTTTTTTGTGTTCCCTCTCCTTTCTTATACATTTCGGCTAAACAAAATTGAGCTCTTTTATCTCCTTGTTCGGCAGCCTTAAGATACCATTTGAAAGCCTTGTCATAATTTTTTTCTACCAATCTTCCTTCATAGCAAAGATTTCCGAGATAATATTGTGCTTCGGAATATCCGTATGCCGCAGACTCTTCATAATATTTTAAAGCCTTTGCATCATCTTTTGCGGTTGCTCTTGCATTTTCATACATTTCACCAAGATAAAATTTTGCTTCTCCTACTCCCTGTTCCGAAGCTTTTTGATACCACTTAAAAGCTTCTTTATCGGTTTGATGAACATTTCCCGAACCGCTTGCACATAAACCTGCTAACTCATATTGAGCTTGTGCATGACCTTGAAGAGCGGCTTTTTTAAACCAGTTATATGCTTGTACATAATTCTGACCTACACCGTTACCCTCAAGGTATTTCATACCTATTTCATATTGAGCATCGGCATTTTTTTCATTCTCATTAACTACCGCAGCCGCAACATGAATAGGACCAAATAAAAGTACTACCGTAATAAATGCAACAAATTTTTTCATACTTCCTCCAAAATATATATTTTAATAATGTTTTAATGCTTTCTCCTGTCTGGATTTAAAGAACTTTATTAGTTCCAGTATGTACGGTCTATCCGTATATATATTCATAACATCTGTTTTGGCAACTTTAAAAGTATCATCCAAATAATCTTCATGCTTTTTTAAATTTTTGTAATATTCTTCTCTAACTTCTCTTGACGAAAAATCTATATCCGTCACTAAACCTGTCTCTGCATCTTGTAATCTAAACAATCCTTTTTTAGGAATTTCCTGTTCTTTAGGATCTGAAACTTTTATGCACACTAAATCATGTTTTTTTGCCGTAACTTTCAACATCCTGTCAAAATTTTCATCATAGAAATCAGATATTAAAAAAACTAATGCCTTTCTTTTGCATAATCTGTTTAAAGATTTTAATGCATTTTCAATATTCGTTTTTTTGTTTTGCGGTTTATAGCTCAAAATTATATCTATAAGCCTTAATATATGTTTTTTATTCTTCTTCGGTTTTATATATTGTTCGACAATATCAGTAAAAGTAAGAAGTCCTGCTCTGTCGCTGTTTTTAAGAGCCGAAAAAGCAAGAACCGCCGTAAGTTCGGCAATCAAATCATTTTTTACAATATTCTTACTGCCAAATTGTCCCGAAGCACTCAAATCAACAACAAACATAACCGTTTGTTCTCTTTCTTCGTCATATTTTTTTATGTAAGGTTTATTTCTCCTGGCTGTAACATTCCACGAAATTCTTCTTACATCATCACCCGGAACATATTCTCTTACTTCACTAAACTCTAACCCCTGTCCTTTAAAAACGCTATGATACTTTCCGGAAAAAACATCGTCTACAAGTTTTTTCGATCTAAGCTCTATTTTTTTTATTTTTGACAAAATATCCGAATTTAACAATTTCTTATCTCCGAATTAAAATATCAAAAGTAAGTTCTACGGAACTTCAACTCCGTCAAAAATTTGTTTTATAATATCATCACTTGTAAGTTCTTGAGCATCAGCATCGTAAGTTGTAAGTACTCTGTGTCTTAAAACATCCGGTCCTATATCTTTAATATCCTCAGGTGTAACAAAACCTCTTCCCTTTAAAAAAGCTAATGCTTTTCCTGCTCTATTCAAGTTTATTGTTGCTCTCGGAGATGCTCCGAAAGCTATAAGATTTTTTAAATTTTCAAGTCCGTACTTTTCAGGCTTTCTTGTAGCAACAACGATATCGACTATATAATTTTTAACTTTATCATCAACATATATTTCATCTACTGCCTTTTTTGCTTCTTCTAAATCTTGTAAGGTTATTACAGGATTTACTTCTATTTTTTTTCTTGTAGAATATCTGTCTAAAATTAATCTTTCTTCTTGTTCAGTCGGATAATCCAACTTTAATTTAAGCATAAATCTGTCTACTTGAGCTTCAGCCAACGGATAAGTTCCTTCTTGTTCTATTGGATTTTGCGTGGCCAAAACCAAAAAAGGATCCGGTAACGGATAAGTTACATCTCCTATGGTAACTTGTTTTTCCTGCATAGCTTCCAAGAAAGCACTTTGAACTTTTGCAGGAGCTCTGTTTATTTCATCCGCCAATATAAAATTAGAAAATATAGGACCTTTTTTTACATTAAAATCCCCTTTATTTGAATCATATATTAAAGTTCCGGTCAAATCCGAAGGTAATAAATCCGGAGTAAATTGGATTCTCTTGAAATCTCCGGAAACGGCTCTTGCCATAGTATTGACCGCTAAAGTTTTTGCAAGGCCCGGAACCCCCTCTAACAAAATATGTCCGTCCGATAATAAACCAACCAACATTCTTTCGAGAATATAACTTTGACCGACTATAACTTTAGAAACTTCACTCAATAAGCCTACAACAGCCAAAGATTGTTGTTTTACTTTTTCGTTTAAACTTTTAATATCAATACTTTCTGACATTTCTTGCTCCTTATTTACAGTATCCGTTATTATTCTGTTCTATTCGGCCAATATTTCAAGTACCTGTTTAACATCCATGTTCATATTTATACCTAATTGTTGAGCTTTTGCCGTGAGCGCAACAATTTTTGAGTTAAGCATATCTTCTATTGTTTTGACACCTGTAACTATACAAGCGACATCATCTCTTTTTTGTGCGGTATTTATATTTAAATATCCGCACATAATATACCCCTTGTCGCCGGTAATAACCAACAAACTTGCATTATTACATAATGGCAATTCTATACCTTTAAATATGGTATTTTTTACTTTTATCTCTTTTGTTACCATTTTATAATTTCCCCTAATATAATTTTTAGACTATCTCATTGCCTACTTTGTTACTTTAATATTCTATTGTTCTACAATTTCACAATTTTCATTACTCCGCGCATCTATAAATTCATGTATCAAATCGCTTTGCGATTTTTACACTGTCCAAGATAAAATATTAAAATTTTTGGTAGGTTTCGGTATAATAACAGAAGATTGATACGGCCATCTTTCAACTTCCATACTATCTTTATCAACACTAAGAGTAAACTCCATGTTTTTATAAATTTCCGGTAAATTTAAAACTTTTAGAGGAATTTTTAATTCTATTATAGATTTGAATTTTATATCATCAAAAGATAAAGTTTTTGTTTCTCTTGTATTTTCATAAAAAGCATTAAATTCAACAACATTATGTTCAATATCGAATTTAAAAGAAATCTTTGTTTTTACAGGCTCTAAAAAATTAATATTAAAATTAAAATTTTCTATTTCTTTTGAATTTTGTTCAACGTTTAAATCCAAGGCCAAATATATATTCTCCAAATCAAAGCCGAAATTAAATGATTTTATAGTTGTTGCAACCTGGTGCATGGAACCACCGGTATGCCCGACAACATATACCCCGGATCTTTTCCATTCAAAATAATTTGTTATCTCCCCGTCTATTGAAGGAGATATAAGCGAAGTCGGCATCATAAAATTACTGTTACGATTATTTGACATGTGCTGCTGGCCTTTTATGGCCTTATACAAATAATCGGGAATTTTTTCATTAAGTAACGAATATATTGCCATCAAATGTTGCCTAAATAATAAATCGAACATTCCGTCATTACCGGAAGAATGATCGTCGCCATACCACCAATTCCAATCGGAACCTTCCGCAGCATACAAAATTTGCCAAACTTTTTTTTCAAGTTCACTTCCCGCAAAATCAGGATGATTTTTCGTATATTCAACTATAAAATCTCTTGTTTGTCCGACATATTGCCAAGAAGTATTATCTTCGTTATGACCTATCCAAATTCCGAAATTCCCGTTTATCCAAGACCCCGCCATCAAATGTGTAATTGTATCTCTCGGAGGAAATCTGTTCAAATAATCTGTTATTGTTACGGTTTCTATTTCATTATCTTTGTTTAATGCATCGTATAACTTTGATAAAAAATCCCATCCGTCGTTTCTGTAATATTCCCAGCAATTTTCTCCGTCGAGAATAACAGATACCAACGGATTCTCATATTCTTGACCTGCATAATCACCTATATTTTTTATTTTTGTTATGAAATCTTTCACAGCATCATCAGGATTCCATTTTGAATAAACAAAACCTATAGAATCCGACAAACCATGATCTCTGAAAATCATATTTACATTTTTACCTTCGACACTCACATTATAAGGTCTAAACAAATATCTTCTGTTTTCACAAACTCTTTTATAGCTTCCGCTCAATATGGCTTCGTCAGTTGCTATCCATTTTATTCCGTTATCGGAAACAATCTTTACCACTTCATCACAAACAGACCCCTCGGAAGGCCACATTCCGGTAGGTTTTCTGCCGAATAATTGTTCATAATAATTTATTGCGGATTGAACATGCCATACGGCATCTTCTTTATGAGAAAATCTTTTTTTAGGCAAAACTATATTGGGGGTTGCATCCAAAGCGTTGTTTGTGTCACACAACAAAGGCATTATAGGATGATAGAAAGGTGTAACGGAAACTTCTATTTGACCTCTATCTTGCAATTCTTTATGTTTTTGAACTATCTTTCCGCAAATTTCAAGTTGTTTATCTATTAATTTATGTTTTTCATCTTCGGTAAAATCTCTTCCTTTTATATAAAGAGAATTTATAAACTCGTCGTGTTTTCTCCAATAAGGGTCAAACCATGACAAATTAAACCATACCTGCAAATCTCTAATATCTTCATTTTTAAAATAGTTTAATATTCTTCTAACATCTGCTTCACTGGTTTGTTTTCCTCTTTTTTCCAACAATTGATGATATCTGTTATAAGGGAAAACCATTGTCTCCCAATTTGCCATAAAAAAGTTCATTAAAATAAAAACTTTTTCATCTTCGGACAATTCCAAAACCGGTTTTAAAGTTAACTCCAAAAATTTATCTTTTGCTATTCCTTTGGAATATTCTTCAAGTTGAACCAACAAAGACGGAACTAAATTAATATTTGCCTTTACTCTCGGGTAATCATCCAAAATTGCAATCATATCATAGTAATCTTTGGTCGCATGAAGTCTTACCCAAGGTAATTCATAAACATTATTCAACGGATTTTTATATATAGGTTGATGTTGATGCCATAAAAAAGCCAAGTAAACTTTTTTCATTATAAGCTCCAAAACTACTTTAACTTTTCGGCTGCTCTTTCCGAATAAATTGTTCCGGGAAACTTCTCGGTAATGTCTTTATATACTTGTTTTGCTTCTTCTTCTTTTCCGGATAAAGCATATAACCTTGCCAAATTTTCCATTACGGAAGCTGCCAAATAATTATCCGAATATTTTGACAAGAAATCTTTTGAAAGAGAAATAGCATGTTCTACATTACCGTTATTGTCATAAACAGAAATTAATAACGGATAACCTATCGGTTTGACGGTTTCCGGTTTAGCTTTTTCTATATAAGTTTTTAAAAGTGCTTCCGCTTCGTCATATTTTTTTTGGAATATCAAATTACTTGCTTTAATTATGATTGCTCTATATGCAGCAGGTGTATTACCGTATGTATTTATTACATCGTCTATCAATGTAAGGCCTTGTTCCAAATTACCGGTAGAAATAATTTTGGTAGCCATATTTAATCTGTCGGATGCTGCAGTATTAACCATCTGTATTCTTACGTAAACAAAAACTATTATCAATGCTACAACAATTACACCAATCAAAGTCGAAAAGAAAGGTTTTTTGTTTCTTTTTACCCATTTAATAACATCTACTATTGCCGAATTTTCCTGTTTTTCCATTTCCATTTTTTATCCTCTGTTTTTTGAAGCAACAATATCGTAAGAATTTTGTTGCATAATATTAAAATATTCCAAATCCAAACCGGATTGTTTTAAAGTATTTTCTATTTTTGTTTTATCCATCAAGTTTTCAGGTTCATGAGAATCTGTATTTAAAATAAGTTTTGCTCCGCACTCCAATGCCAAAGATGCAACTTCTTTGTTTGTTGCATTATGTCCGCATCTTGTAGTAATTTCCAAACAAACATTATTCTCTTTTGCAAGCATAACATCTTCTTTTGTTATATGTCCCGGGTGAGCAAGAATGTCTATTCCCGCTTGAACGGCATAATGGTTTGTTGTAGGTGGTACTGTTTCCGCAACGGTTTCACCATGAACCACAATAATTTGCGCTCCCAAACTTTTACATTTGTCTGCCATATCTTTTATAAGTTTCGGAGGAACATAAGTTATTTCCACACCGGGAAGAACCTGAAGATCATATTGTTCCTGCAAAATTGCAGCAACTTTTATTATTCTCGGTATAACATAATCATAAGTCGAATAGTCAACATGGTCGGTCAAAGCAATAGTTTTATATCCTTTAAACTTTGCTCTGTATACCAACTCACTTGGCAACAAAACTCCATCAGAAAATAATGTGTGCGTATGTAAATCTATCATAACTAAAATATTATATCATTTTTATTAATTTTTTATAACTGTTCCGTTAAGTTTTTTTATACCGCTTACACCATCAACAATTAAAACTTCTTTAACACCTTTTTCCACCGCTTGTTTACAACTGTTTATTTTCGGTATCATTCCGCCTGTAATAACTTCCGTTTTTATAAGATTATCAACTTCATTTATTTTTATTTCCTGTATAGTTTTTTTATCTTTATCGAGAACACCGGCAACATCGGTTAAAAAAATAAGTTTTGCAGCTTTAAAAGATATAGCAATATTTGTTGCCAACGTATCGGCATTTATGTTTAATGCACGTGTATCTTCCGCCATACCTACCGAAGAAATAACCGGGAAAAATCCGCCGTTTATTAATGTTTCTATCAAACTTATATTTATTTTTACCGGTTCACCTACAAAGCCCAACTCTTTTTTCACGTCGCAAACGGCAATTGCACCGTCTCTTGCCGATATTCCAACCGCTTTAACACCGCAACTTATAAGTTCTGCCGTTAACATTTTGTTTACTTTTCCGCTTAAAGCCATTTCCACGGCTTCCAACGTTTGTTCATCGGTATATCTTAAACCGTTTACAAATTTAGACTCTATGTTTAATCTTGAAAGCAAATTATTTATTTCCGGCCCACCGCCGTGAACAAGAACTATTTTTTGCGTTTTGGAAATTTCCGCCAACTCTTTTATAAATTTTTTCTGAGCATCCTTGTTTTTTGTTAAACTTCCGCCGAACTTGATTACCGTAATATCGTTCATCTAATCCCCCAAAAAAGGTTATTGCTTATCCGTATTATATTGCTTAATTATTTTTCTATATCTTACAATTTCATAAATTTCGTCTACATTTGCCGAAATTTTTATAATTTTACCATCGTCTGTATTCGTATTTCTCACATAAAATCCCGTCAACATCTTTGCTAAAGTTCCGTTATTATTTTGTGCTACGGAAAATTGAGGACTTATTTTCAATCCGGCTTTGTTCGTAGCAGCAAAATCTTCCTTACTCATATTTGAACAATCATATTTTAAATTATGAACAACTGTCAGTTCTCCCGTATATATTATTTTTATTATCATGTATTTATTGTTAACTTTGCTTAAAGCAACTACTTTTGCTTTTTCGTTACCTTCGCTTCTAAAATAATTTTTTTGAAAAAACTGTAATCTTTCGATATACGGATTCATCGTTTCCGACATTAAAGCCAACACTTTATATTTACTGCCTTTTTTATTTAGTTCCTCGGAACGATCCGAAGCACCGTATTGTATAAAATCAAGTCCGATATCACTTTCCAAAAATCTCTCGTTGTCCGCTTCCAACAAAGATTCGAACTCATTCAATAAATTTTCCGTCTCTTTTTTTATTTCTGTAGCTTCTTTTAATATTTTTTGAATGGAATTGTCTGTCGTTACATCCGGCCAATCAATCATATACTTTTTTGCTTTATATTCTATTTCTTTTGCTTTAATCTGATTTTCTATTTCTATTCTTTTTATACCGTCTTCTTCCGAATCAAAAATTCTTTGTAATTTTCTAATGTCTTTTTTGTTTTGTTCTTCAAGAGCTTTAAGTTCATTTTCTTTTTCAAGAGCCTGTTCGTCTTCTGACAATTCTTCATCTTCTTTTACTCTTTCCGTTTTAAACTCTTTAGGTTCAAAATCTATAAACTCTTCCTGAAAGCCGTCATCCTCGCAAAAACAAGGGACACTTAATAACATCATGATTATAAATAAAATAACTTTCATAAAATTATCCCCTTATATAAGATCTGCAATCGTTACTTTAAAATCATCTTCTCTTGTTTTCAAGCTGCTATATTTGCAAGAAGATTTAAAATCACATAAACTGCATTTATCCGTATTAGGATCAAACTCGTTATTATTAATTTTTTCAGCGACCTGTAAAGATAAATTCAATGCACTCTTTATTTGTTCTTCGTTTCTGGCAGTATAAATTTTTTTGTTATGGGACAAAAAATATATTGCTATTCTGTCGGGAATAAACCCGAGTGCAACTTTGCATGCATAACAATACAAACTTAATTGCAAATCATTATCTACTTTTTCCTGTTCCCATATAACTCTATGAGTTTTATAATCCACCAACTCTCTTGTTCCGTCCTCATATTCGTCAATTCTGTCGATTATTCCTATAAAAGAATATTTTCCTATTTCGGATTTAAAATTGTGTTCGGTAGATATTTTTTTAGGAGGATATTTCCCGTACGTTTCCCAAAAATTTTTTAAAACATCTACTGCTCTCAAATAAGCAACGTATGCTTCCTGATTCGTTTCATAACCGCTGCTTTCCCAACACGTATTTAAGCTATCCGTTAAATCTTCAAAAGAATATTTACCTTTCTTATAAAAATCATCTAAAGTCTTGTGAACCGAGTTTCCGAAAGAAATATCTCCGTTTAAAGGAATATATTTATTTTCCAAATATATCAATTTATATTTGTGCGGACAGAACAAATATGTATTTATTCTCGAATAACTGATTTTAAAAGAATTATCTCTCACTGTTATATCATCCTGTAAAAAGCAACTACGGTATCACCGTACTTTTCTGTTCTGTAATTGTTTAATCCTGCAACATCCCCTACCGGTTCTTTCATATGCCTTTGAGAAATAACTATTCCGTTTTCTTTAAGCATAGAAAATAAAACAACATTTTTCAGTGTGGGATATGTTAAAGCCAATGCTTTTTTGTCTCCGTCTTTATAAGGCGGTCCCATAAAAATAATATCGTATTTATTTTGAAATTTCGGAAATCCTTTTACGACATCACATTTTACAATGTCGGCTTTATCTTCAAATCCGAGCATTTTCAAATTATATTTTACAAGTGCTATAGATTTATCGCTTATTTCGGCAAAAACTACTCTCTTTGCGCCTCTGGAAAGAGCTTCTATACCCACCGAACCCACACCGGCATACAAATCAAGAAACAAACTGTCGGGCAATATAGGTGTAATAATATCGAATACGGATTTTTTCATCATACCGAGCATCGGTCTGATTGAAAAATCTTCTTTCGGTAATGTTTTTAGTTGTCTGCCTCTTGCAGTTCCGGCTATAACTTTTAACATAATAAAATCCCAATATTTTATGACTAATATTTTACTATTTTTGTATTAAAGTTTAAAGATTAAAAGCAATTATTTTTGTTTCGGAAATTTTGCAAAAAAAAGTCCCAATTCAAACAAAAGATAAGTAGGTATAAACAATAAAATTTGAGAAACTACATCCGGCGGAGTAAGGATTGCCGCAATAATAAGAAGTATTACTACAATATAAGGCCTTTTATTTTTTAAACTCTCCAACGATACAATATCAAATCTAACCAAAAAGTATATTGCTATCGGAAATTGGAACATTAAACCGAATGCCAAAATAAGCCAACCGGAAAGAACTACAAAGTTGCTTATTCCCAAGATAGGTTTAATTTGTTCGGTTGCAAAGCTCATAGAAAACTTCATTATCAACGGCAATACAAAACCAATACACATTGCCGCACCCAAAACAAAAAGGAAAGTTGAACAAAATACTGCCGTTTTTACAAATTTTTTTTCTTTATCGTATAATGCGGGAAGCAAAAATTGCCATATTTTATAAATTATATAGGGAAATCCTAAAACAAGAGCAAGCACAAAACCTATTTTCAAATTTAGAATAAAAACTTCCATCGGAGAGAAAAAATTCAATTGTGCATTATCAACAGGAAAGCTCCACTGTACCAACCAATCGATACAATATGGAGCTAAAAAATAACCTATAGGAAATAAAACGACTAAACAAACAACTATTGAAATGATTGTTTTTCTTAGTTCGGATAAATGATAAGTTAAAGTTTCCTGATCTAAATCCGCCATTTAATTTACTTATCTGTTTTTTCTTCCGACTTTGTATCTGTAATTTGTTGCTTTTCCGAAGTTGTATCACCGGATTCCGCTTTTGCTATTTCATCGGACTCTTTTTTTAACATTTCTTTTGCTTTTTTATATTCGTGACCGGCTCTTGCTATCGCTTTTACCAATTCCGGAATCTTTTTTGCACCGAAGAACAAAATTACTATTACTATAAGAATTACAACTATTTCAGAAAAACCTAAGCCCATAATTTTACCTCCAATAAAAACTTACACAAAATTTATTTTATTGTTGTAGGGTCTGCAATATATCCTTTAATTGCAGAGGCTGCAGCCACAGCCGGACTTGCCAAAAAGAGTTCGGACTTTGTATTTCCCATTCTTCCTACGAAATTTCTGTTTGTGGTAGAAACACATTTCTCTCCGTTAGCAAGAATACCCATATGACCGCCCAAACACGGACCGCAAGTAGGTGCGGAAATTATCGCACCGGCTTCTATAAATATTTTCATTAAACCTTCTTTTAATGCATCCGCATAAACTTGAGGTGTAGCAGGTATAATAATTGTTCTGACATTACTGTTAACTTTTTTACCTTTCAATATTGATGCAGCAACTCTTAAATCTTCAATTCTTCCGTTTGTGCAAGAACCTATAACAACCTGATCTATATAAGTTTTTTTCATTGATTTTGCGGCTTTTGCATTTTCCGGTAAAAACGGTAACGATATCTGAGGATAAATTTTTGAACAATCTATCTCGATAATATTTGCATATTTTGCATCTTTATCACTTTCATAAACTTTAAATTTTCTTAATGCTCTTTTTGATACGTAATCCAATGTAATTTTATCTACAGGGAAAATTCCCGATTTTCCGCCGGCTTCAATAGCCATGTTTGCCATTGTAAGTCTGTCGGCCATTTTTAAATTTTTTACTGTTTCACCGGTAAATTCCATTGTTTGATATAATGCACCGTCAACACCGATTTTTCCTATCGTGTAAAGAATCAAATCTTTACCGCTGACGAATTTGTTTAATTTTCCTTTATATACAAACTTTATTGATTGAGGAACTTTTAACCAAACTTTACCTGTCGCAAGAGAAGCACCTACATCGGTTGAACCTACACCTGTTGAAAATGCACCTAAAGCTCCGTAAGTACAAGTATGAGAGTCTGCTCCGATGACAATATCACCGGGAACAACTATTCCTTTTTCCGGAAGCAATGCGTGTTCTATACCAACATTACCGCCTTCATAATAATGTTTTATTTTTTCTTTTTTGGCAAATTCTCTGACAAACTTAACATTTTCTGCCGATTTAATATCTTTGTTAGGGGTAAAATGGTCCATAACCAAAGCTATTTTATTTTTATCAAAAACATGCTTTTTGCCCGTTTTTAAATATTCTTTTATTGCAAGAGGTGCGGTAACATCGTTAGATAACGATATATCAACTTTCGGTTCTATAAATTCGCCCGGAACAACAGCTTTTTTACCGCAATGAGCTGCCAATATTTTTTCTGTTATTGTTTGACCCATTTTATTTCTTTCCTCCGAATTGCATTATAACTATTTTGTTTACGGCATGAATGTAAGCATTTATACTTGCTTCAACAATATCGGTAGACATACCTTTACCGATATATTTAGCCCCGTTATATTTTACTTTAACATTTACTTCACCTTGAGCATCTTCACCGCTTGAAATTGCTCTTAAAGTATAATCTTCCAAATCTACGGTTATACCTGTAATTTTATCTATAGCTTTATATGCGGCATCTACAGGTCCCGATCCGCAAGCTGCTTCTTGTATAATTTCTTTTTTATTTTTAATTGTTTTAACAAGTCTTATTGTCGCCGTAGGAATTACACCGACACCTGAAGTAACGTTTACATAATCTATGGTATAAACTTCTTTAACTCCGGATACGGACTGTTCCACCAATGAATTTATATCATCGTCAAACACACATTTTTTCTTATCTGCCAAAAGTTTAAATTTTTCAAATAATTGTTCCATAACTTCAGGTTGCAATTTGTTGTATCCCAAATCTTTTAATCTCTTAAAGAAAGCATGTCTTCCGGAATGTTTTCCCAATACCAACAAACTTTCAGGAACTCCAACATCTTGCGGAGACATAATTTCGTAAGTTCTTTTATCTTTTAACATTCCGTCCTGGTGAATACCGGACTCATGCGCAAAAGCATTTATACCGACAATAGCTTTGTTAGGTTGAACCGTAATTCCCGTTAAATTAGAAACCAACTTACTCGATTTATATATTTCTTTTGTCTTGATATTATAATTTACAGGATAAAACATAGGTTTTGTTTTTATTGCCATTACAATTTCTTCTATTGCGGCATTACCTGCTCTTTCACCTATACCGTTAACCGTACATTCTATCTGTCTTGCACCGTTTTCTATTGCTGCCAAAGAATTTGCAACACCCAATCCCAAATCGTTATGACAATGAACGCTTATAACAGCCTTTTCTATATTTTTTACTCTTTGTTTAATTGTTGCGATTAAATTACCGAATTCCGAAGGAATTGCATAACCTACGGTATCGGGAATATTTACTGTTGTTGCTCCTGTTGCAATAACTGCTTCTATTATTGAACACAAATAATCCACATCACTTCTACTTGCATCTTCCGCGGAAAATTCCACATCGTCACAAAAACTTTTTGCAAGTTTTACGGCATTAACAGCCATATCGAAAACTTGTTGTCTTGTCTTTTGTAATTTCTTTTCTATATGCAAATCAGATGTTGCAATAAATGTATGAATCCTCGGTTTTTTTGAATATTTTATTGCATTCCAACAAGTTGTAATATCTTTTGTGTTTGCTCTGCAAAGTCCGCAAATTACAGGACCTTTAACCTGTTGTGCTATTGATTTTACGGAATCAAAATCTCCTTGGCTTGATATCGGAAAACCTGCCTCTATAATATCCACATTCATAGCGGCAAGTTGCTGTGCAACCAATAACTTTTCCTGGAAAGTTAAACTTGCTCCCGGTGATTGCTCTCCGTCTCTTAATGTTGTATCAAAAAAAACTACCGTATCTTTTTTATTTTTCTTTACCATTTTTATTTCCTCTAATTATTTGTTTTTTTCAGCTTATCAATTTTTTGTTATACAAACAAATAAATAATCAGCTATTGTAATCGCCAATTTCCTAAAAAACCTATATGTAATATTTTTAATATAATTTTATTAGTTTTCATATTCTTGTTATTATAACAAAATAAAAATAAAAAAAGAACAGAGCAAAAAGCATTTACTCTGTTCTTTTTTCGTAACAATAATTTTTAAAACTTGTACTTAATTCCTAAATTACCAACAAATCCATTTCTTCCGCCGCTTCTGCCGGTTACCTGTGCATAGCAGCTCCAAACTGTTCCGATAAAGTCTTTGTTTACTCCTGCTCCGTATTCTACATAACCGTCTATACTGTCAAGTTCAAGTTCTACTCCTTCTGCTTTTACCGTAGGTTTACTACCTAAATTT
>JBGUZU010000038.1:0-2352 GCA_045223915.1 Endomicrobiaceae bacterium
CGTACTTTATCTATTCGATTATTTGGTCTACGTGATTGAATAACTGGTTCACAAGTAGCAATTTGATAATCTTTTAATTCTGTCAAAAAAACTGCTTGCCCATTTGTATATAGAGTTAAAGTATTACGATATTCATTAATACAACGTACAGGAATATGTCCTGTAAAAATAATTTCATCATTTTTTGATTGACTAGTTTCAATTATTGCACAATGTTTTTGTGCATCATTATATGCACGAGAAAGGTATCCCTGTGGTGTAAAAAGTATAAACGAAAGATATGGCTCTAATAATTGCGTTCCCGCTTTTTTCAATGTTTGTTCAAGTACAATTGGGGCAAGAAAACGAAAATCCGAGGGAGTACTAACAGGGCTATAATAAACACCATATTCAAAACATATTTTACAATCTGTTACTTCCCAGCCATACAAACCTTGCTCCAGTCCATAATTAATACCTTCTCTTACTGCATTTTGGAAACTTTGATTTAAATAACCGAGTGAAACTTTGCTTTCGTACTGTATTCCACTGCCAATTGGAAGTGGAGTTATTGATAATCCAATTGATGCCCAAAATGGATTTGGTGGTACTTCAATATGAATAGTATAATCTGCCTTTTGTAATGGCTTTTCCAAATAAATTACGGTTGGATCTTCGATTCTTATGTTTATGTGATATTTTTCAATCAACAGAGAACAGATAACTTCTAACTGCACTGTTCCTAAAAAAGAAATGACGATTTCATGTGTTATCGTATCAACACAATAACGTAAAAGAGGATCAGTATCTGCAATTTCTGTAAGAGCATCCAATAATTTTTCTCTCTCTTCTATTTTTATCGGTTCAATTCTTGTTCGTAGTATTGGTACAGTCTTGTCATTCCATACATTGCATGGCAAAATCTTTTCATTTCCTATAATATCGTTCAATCTTAATGTATTGTTAGGTATAATAAAAATATCTCCAGAACAAACTATTTTTGTCTGTATCATTTCCCCATTTGAAGGAATATATATTTCTGTAAGTTTCATTTTCTTTTTTTCTGGCAACATAATTGTATCTCGTAAGTGTAATGTTCCACTATAAAGACGCAAATAAACTAATCTTTGCTTATGGTCTGTATATTCAATTTTAAAAACTCTTCCACATAGTTCTGAATCATTCTCATTCATTTCAGAACAAAAAAGATTTGAAATAGCTTCAATGAGTTGTTGAGTCCCTATATTATTTCTAGCACTTCCATGGTATATAGGAAACAACGAACCTTTTTTAACACACCTATATTCTTCATACATTAATTCTTGTATAGTCAATTTTTCTCCTACAATATATTTTTCTAAAAGTTTATCATTTTTGGAAATTACAGGATCCCAATCATCTAAATCAATGATATTTTTAATTGATATTTCTGGAGTTAATGTTACATTTTGCATAACAATAATATCATTTGAAAGTTTTTCTTTGATATTTTGATAAATATTATTTAAGTTAATTCCATCCTGATCTATTTTATTTATAAAAATAATTGTTGGTATATTCATTTTTTGAAGTGCATGGAATAGTATTCTTGTTTGTGCTTGTACACCATCTTTAGCAGAAATTACTAAAATAGCTCCATCAAGAACAGATAAGGAACGATACACTTCTGTTATAAAATCTGTATGTCCAGGAGTATCTACAATATTGATTTTGTAGTCATTCCAATTAAAAGAAGTAACTGCTGCCTGAATTGTGATTCCACGCTGACGTTCTAAAAACATAGTATCTGTCCTTGTTGTTCCCTTATCTACACTGCCTAATTCTAAAATTGCTCCACTTGTATAAAGCAGACTTTCCGTTAAGGTCGTCTTTCCTGCATCTACATGAGCAAGAATACCAATGTTGATTATTTTCATGGAATTTCCCTCCCTACAAATTTATCTTTTAACTTAAAATCAATATTTGCTAATTTTGTTCTTTTAAACTATTCTCAAAATCAATTATCCACTTTTCTAATGTTTCTACTAATGCTAATTGTTGTTTGAACATTTGTTTTCCAACATTAGGAATATGTTGTCTATGAGATTGTCTTTCATTTAGCAATTCTTTTAATTCTAATATCTTTGATTTTATATTAGAAACAAGAATCTTTTTTTGTTCATCATCTACTAAATCTAAATTCGTAATAATAATATTAAAATCCAAATATAGACTAACATCATAATTTGAAATATCATTCATAAGTCTATTAAAATAATCATTACCTTTGTCAGTAATAGTATATACTGCTTTATCTGGCATATTTCCCTCTTTCTCTTTATGGCTAACAATATATTCTTTTGATTCTAATTGTAATACTTTCTTATAAATAGA
>JBGUZU010000039.1:0-1514 GCA_045223915.1 Endomicrobiaceae bacterium
CAGCCAAAAATACCGGGGACTTTGAGTGCATCAGAGCCGACAAATTACGAAACAGAATTAAAAGAACTCTGGATATCGGGCACCGATGCGACAAACTAGCAGAGAGATATAACACTCTGTTAAAAATTTGCAGTGAGCATTAAAAATATAAAGCATGTTTCTATAACATGCTTTTTTGATGTTATAATTATAACAGTATGATTATTTAGCATAGGTGTTTATAATGGGTCAGGCTCCGTTAAAACCATGTAGGCATGTAGGCTGTAAATGTTATGCCGTGGCTGGTGGTTATTGTGAAAAGCATCAAAAAGATAAATTTAACTTTATCAGAGAGAAAAGGATCAGCCCGTCTAAGCTTGGTTATGGCCGCCGATGGGATGCCGCCAGAAAGGACTTTTTAAGAGCTAATCCGATATGTAAGGTATGTGGTAAACCCGCCACAGAAGTGGATCACATCATACCGCATAAAGGAAACCCTGTATTATTCTGGGATCGTGGAAACTGGCAGAGCTTATGCCACAGCTGCCACAGTAAGAAAACCATAAAAGAAAATGGTTACTACAGAGGTGCTAAAAATGAATAATGAATTACAGAATAAATTAGATAAAGAGAGTGCTATTTTTAATGATTATAAATTTTTAGCAAAGTACTTAGAGGGTTATACCGTTATATTTAAGTGCCCAGAAAACAAAATAGAAATAACTAACTCTTTTAGAAGTGTAGAGCTTTTAAGAACTGATGATTATTACTATACATGTATATGTGATAAAGAATTAACAAGTAAACAGGACTCAGAGTTATTTAAACTTTCAAAAATACTTGATAAGTTAAAAATGATTTTTGATTTTGAATTGATAAAAAAAGATAGCATTTTAAAAAACTGGTGCTCTGCTACTGCTGTAGATACCAAAATAAATAAAGATGCTAAGCATGTACATTACCTGTATAAATTAAAATTTAAACCAGAGTTAGACCATACAGAGCTAATGAATAACACAGAAACACCGGATGTTATAAAAATTTTGAATACTCTAGAAATGGTAAATTATACTCTTCAAAGAGAGTTATCTGTAAAGAGTCGTGAGTCTTGGGATTTAGATGGCGTTGTATTAGGTATGAAAAATATTTTAGCTGAAATTAAAGCGGAAAAACAAAAGGCTTTATTAAGGGATGACTATGGCAAGAGGTAAATGTAAATATGTTGAGTTAACTTTGCCGGCACCTGATAAAGATATATTAAAAGCTGCTTTTATGAATGTAAAGCGGGCTAATGACCTGATAAGCCTTTCTGCCAGAGATAAAAATAATGCTGAGTTATCTGATGTATATCAGGGACTTACTGAGCGTTTAGAGTGGTGCATAGTTAATATCTTTGCTTTGATAGAAATAAAAGAGGATATACTTAGATTAAAAGCTGAGCTTGATAGAAGAGAGAAAGAAAAAATTAACGGCAGTGCAGACGATGTACAAAAAACAAGCTAGATATAACAAGTGTAAATAAAATGTTAAATTAT
>JBGUZU010000040.1:0-143986 GCA_045223915.1 Endomicrobiaceae bacterium
ATGGAAAGTTGTTGGTTGCACACAAAGAGTTTTCAAGTTTTTGCTTAGAATAAAGCATTTGCCGACTGCGGTGTACATAAATGGAAGCGATAGCGTATGGTACATAAGGGATGCAAATGCGAAATTATATGCAAAAAATAAAACTCGTTTTGCTAAAACGATTTTTTTAATAGACAGTATAAGTTAAAATGCATAGCGGAAACCGATTTTAGGTGCGAAAGTGTTTGTTTCCGGTTTGTTTATATAGTAGTAATCAAAACCTAAATCTATAAAAAAGACTTCTTTTATTATAAAAGTAAGACCGGTATAAGCACCCAATATACAAGAATATCCGCTGTCTTCATAAAAATCCGACCATGTTTTCATCGTTAAATCATAATAAGCCAAACCTATACCTGTACCTACATACATTGCAAAATGTCTTGTTGTAAGATAGTCGTAAAAAACATTAGCCATACCTGCTCTAACGGTTAAAGTGCTTATAAGTCCCAACATTGTTTGTAACATTTCGGAAACTTCCGCTCTTTCCTGATAGGAAAGTTCATATCTGAATCTGTTAAGTTGAAGACCGAAGGCGGCATTTGCCATAAAACCGATGCTTACCATACCTCTTTCATCGCCTTCTTTATCGTAAGTTTCCGTTGAACCTGCGGATAAGCAAAGATCTAATTTAGCATACTTGTATAAAGTATCCTTTTCTAATGCAAAAATATTTGTGCTGCAAAAGAGAACAAACAATATTAATAATGCTGTTTTTTTCATTTGTTTTTACCTTCTTCTCTATCGTACTTTATTTTTAAAATAATTTGTGTAAGTGCCAAACAGAATATAACCGCATTTGCTATCAGTACCGGATAAGTACTTGTTAAAATACCGTAAACTATCCACAAAAAAACTCCCGTCGTGAACAATACAAACATTCCCATAGAAACATCTTTAGCTGATTTTGATTTAACCGTTTTGATTATTTGCGGTAAAAAAGCTATTGTCGTGATAGTTGCAGCTATGTATCCTAAAAAATCTATAATTACTTTTTCCATAACATATCCTTTAAATTTACTGCTCTGTAAGTTTTTAAAAGTATTTTGTTGCTTAATGCTTGTTGAGGACAATAAGATACACACCTTAAACAAAAAATGCATTTATCTTTAAACTGCGGAACTTCTTTTATTTCAATATTTTCAGCAGGACAAAGCATTGCACAAGATCCGCATCCGTTACATTTTGTTTTATCGATTTTAAATTTCATTATCTTTTGTGCAAGTTTGGTTTTCCATAATTTTGTTGTAACAAAACTTGTAATGGAAAATGCTATCGAAGAAAGAATGTTTGGTTTTCTTATATATCCGTTACCGTTAATAATACCTTTTGTATATTCTTCAACTTTTAGTAAATTATTTTCTATTCTCGCTATGTTTTTGTCGTCTTTTAATACAAGCAAAAAGTTATTCGGCATTATAAAACCTTTTGCACCGATAATTTTATAATTTTTCTTTTCCAATATTTTTGCAATGTGTGCTATCATTCCGAAAGAACTGTCACCCATGGATGTAAAAAGAAAAGTTTCTGCTCCGTTACCGTCGGGAAGAGAATCTATCCAAGTTCTTACAAAAGGAAAAGTATTCCAACATGCGGTAGTAAAACCTATACCTATTGTGGAATTTAAGTCTATTTGTTTGGGTTCAACCGATTCCATTTTCAAAACGGTTGAGTTATAAGAATTTTTGTTAAATGTTTCGGAAATTTTGTTTGCAACGATTAGTGTGTTGCCCGTTCCGGAAAAGACATATATATTTATTTTCCTATTCATAAATTTTTCTCCGAAAAATTTTATTCATGTTTTAGCGAAGCGAGTTTTATTTTTTACTTATAATTTTGCATTTGCCTTCTTTATGTACCGTTTCACTTTTGTACACCGCAGTCGGCAAATGCTTCATTCTAAGTAAAAACTTGAAAACTCTTTGAGTGCAACCAACGACCACGACAATCTACAAAATCTTAAAAACATTTGAATGTCAAAACAACTCACTTTGTGAGTTGTTTGGCTTTCTCAATCGCTATATTTAAAAATAAAATATCACTCGGTTTTATTCCGGGTATTCTGTTAGCTTGTCCCAATGTTAACGGTAAAACTTTTTTTAATTTTTCTTTGGTTTCCGCCGACAAAGTTGAAATAGAATCGTAATCGAAATTTTTCGGTATCTGTTTGTTTTCGTATTTAGCCAACTTTTTTGCCGATTGCTCTTGTATATGAATATAACCTTCGTATTTCTTTGTTATTTCAAGTTCTTCGTTAACCTTTTCCATAGACCACGGATTAAGTTCTTCGTCTGTAGGTAACGTAGCATCGTTTCCTTCATATAAATCTACCAATGTTTGCCTGTATAATGTGAATTTTTTGTACATTGCATCGGAAATTAAACCTATATGATGTCCTAATTCCATAAGTCTTAAATCCGCATTATCGTTTCTTATGCTTAATCTGTATTCTGCTCTTGAGGTGAACATTCTGTAAGGTTCATCGACGTTTTTCGTTACCAAATCATCTATCAAAATACCGATATAAGATTCTTGTCTGTGAAGTATTAAAGGATCTCTTTGCAGGATTTTCAGTGCGGCATTTATTCCTGCAACTATACCTTGTCCTGCGGCTTCTTCATATCCTGTTGTTCCGTTAATTTGCCCCGCAAGGTAAAGATTTTCTATGTTTTTTGTTTCCAAAGTATGTTTTGTTTGTGTTGGCGGAATATAATCGTATTCGATAGCATAACCGTATCTTATTATTTTTACATTCTCCAATCCTTCAATGGAATGCAATATTTCCTGTTGTACTTTTTCCCCTAACCCGGTGAAAAGTCCGTTAATATAAATTTCCTGTGTACTTAAACTTTCCGGTTCCAAAAATAATTGGTGTCTTGTTCTTTCCGGAAATCTTACGATTTTATCTTCTATAGAAGGACAATATCTCGGGCCGTGAGCATTTGCAAGACCGTTATATAAAGAAGATTCTTTTATATTGTCTTTTATTATGTTGTGTGTAGTTTCGTTGGAATATACCAAAAAGCACGGAACTTGTTTTTTTGTTTGTTGCCAAACTTTAGTGTTTGTAAAATGCGAAAAAGGTGTAGGCGGATTATCTCCCGGTTGAGGAGTCATTTTAGAATAATCTACCGTACTTCCGTTAACTCTCGGCGGAGTACATGTTGTAAATCTTGATATTTCAAGGCCGCAATCTTTTTTCAAAGATTCCGATAAATCGGTGGAAGAGGCTTCGCTGAATCTTCCTCCGTTAAAAACAGTTTTACCCACAAAAATTTTACCGTTTAAAAATGTTCCGGTAGTAACAATAACGGCTTGTGCATATATTGTTTCATCCAAATTTGTTTTTACACCCGTAACTTTACCGTTTTCTATTATAAGTTGTGTGGCAGTTGCCTGTAACAAATCCAAATTCTTTTGCGATATTATTGAGTTTTGCATAAATGTGGAATAAAGTTTTTTATCGCATTGAGCTCTCGGAGACCATACGGCGGGTCCTCTTGATTTGTTTAACATTTTGAACTGGATACCGGCCATATCGGTAATCCAACCCATTTCTCCGCCCAAAGCATCAACTTCCCTGACAATTTGACCTTTGGCAATACCGCCGATGGCAGGATTGCACGGCATATTTGCTATTAAATCTACGCTTTGAGTTATTAATAATGTTTTTAGTCCCATTCTTGCCGGTGCAAGAGCAGCTTCGCAACCTGCATTTCCGCCGCCGACAACAATAATATCGTATTTGTTCATTTGTTTTTCCTGAAATTTAATAAGATTTAATTTACAATATATAAGATATTTTTTCAAGATAAAAAATATTATTTAAAAAGTGATAAAAATTTATTAGAATATATATGTTATACATAAGGGTTTCTATGAAATTTTTAAAAACGGCAATTTTAATAGCAGTTTTATTTTTTAATATAAAATATTCTTATGCTTACGAGAAATTAGAATTTTTCGATAATTTCTATATTTACACTCCGTATGTATATATAATGCAGGATGAACCCGTAATTGAAAAAATCAAAATATTGGTTCTGTTCCACGATATAGATAATACTAAAAAGAAAAAACTTGAAATTAGCGGTTTTGTTAAAGAAGCTCTCAGATGGGAGTATAAATCCGAAAAAGAAAAGCTCTTTATCATGGGATTTGATTTCGGTGATTATAAAAATTTTCTTAATAAAAAAGAAAATTTAGATGGTGTGGATGATAGAATTTTAAGAGAAATCAGCAGATTAAAAAGAACCTGTAATCCTAAGGAAATAAAGGTTTATGTTGCAGGAACCGGTTTTGGTGCGGATTTAGCATTATTATTTAATTTAATGTATGATACTTATGACGGCGCTTTTTGTATGAATATGTTAAAGCCGGTTAAAGATACGGAAAAATATTTAGATAATTGTAAAGATAAGAAATTTTACTTTTATATTCCTCCAAAGAATAAAAGTATGGATATTGATAAAATGATTCTTTTGAGAAGCCGATTAACAAAAGGCGGTGCCGCCGCTGCAGAGATAAAAGTATATAAAAAGCCAAAAAAAGTTCTTCACTACAAAGCTTATCTTGATGCTATCGAAAAAATAGGAAAACAATAATTTTTTATTGAATACTTTGCGAAGGATTGATATCTTTTATGAGAGATACTATTACACAATTGTAAATGAGTTCTTCGTTCTTTTCCAAACCTCTGCCTATCGCAGCCATTGTGTTTTTTATTTTGTATACATCTTTAAAAACGGAAGCAACAAACAAAGCATGCTCTTTGGATAAGGCAATATTTTCTCTTTCCGTGAGTTCCGTATTTCTAAAACCTTCTATAATAACAATTGTATTGGGATGCTTCTTTATTTCTTTGGCTATTTCCCCCATTTTTTCTACCCAAACAGCTGTATATTTTATTCCTGTTGTGTTTATTTCTTTAACCAAAATTTTTTTATATTTTTGAAGATTTTTGAAACTTTGTTTATCTATTATATTTATTTCGTTTCTTGTGAGAGCCGTTCTTGAATCCAAAGCCAAAACCTGTGGAATAATTACTTCGTAATTCTTAACTTCCGGAGCCTTCAATATTTTTTTGCTTGAAGAAGCAGATTTCGTTTTGTTATCGGCAACACAAAATCCGCTTATACATAATAAAGAAATAAAAATAATTAAAATTTTTAATTTGTTTTTCATAACAATATTATACAATTAAAAATTTGTAAAACAAATTTTTGGTTTATAAGAAGACAGAATATAAAAATTTACTTTGCAAAATTTTACCGAAAACTATAAACTATAAGCCATAAGCTTTAAGTTTCAAAAAAACGGAGTATTTTTATGAGTAAAAAATTTATTGTAATAATATTGGTATTGTTTTGTGCAGTAAACTTTTCTTTTGCAAAAAGTAAAAAAGTAAAAATAAAAGAAACAGGTATAAATTATTCCGAGGTAAAAATATCAAAGAAAAATGTTGATATAAAAAATCCCGTTTCATTGATATACAGAAAAACTTCCGATAAAGTTGTGTTTGAAGATAATACTCCCAAACAATTAAAAACGGAAGGCTATTGGATAGCTAAAATTGCCGAACCGGACAAGATAATATTAAACAAGAAACAAATAGCACAATTAAACAAAGATATTTTTGATTTACATCTGGGTATTTCAAATATGAAAGGATATCCGGATACTATATCCAAAGAAAGATTGGAAAAAACATTTAAACAAACATCTTCCTTTATATCAAAAAAGAATTATCTTAACGAGTACGGAGAACATTTGTTTCCGGATTTCTTTATTACTTTGGATGATAAAATAGATCTTCCCGAAGATGATACGGTGGAAGTAAGGTTTGCCTTAACTACAAAATATAATGATGTAAGACTTTTACCGACATCACAAAAAATAATATCAAGCAAAAACTCCAAAGATATAGACAGATTACAAGAAGAAAGTATAGATTTGGGAACACCTGTTTTGGTGTTATGCCAAACAAAAGACAAAGAATGGTGTTATGTTGCAACTCCCACGGAAGAAGGTTGGATACAAACGGAAAGTGTAGCTTTTACCGACAGAAAAACTTTTAATAAGTGGATAGAGATGAAAAAGCCCGTAGTAATTACGGAAGATAAGGCCGATGTTTTTACCGATAAAGAAAGAACAAAATTTTTGGAATATGCAAGAATGGGTACAAAATTTCCTTATGCCGGTAAAAAAGGAACAAAGTATATATGTGTAAATATTCCTTCATCGGATTCCGAAGGAAATTTAGTGATTCAAAAAGGTTATATAAACTTCAAAGAAGCAAATATAGGTTATGTACCTTACACACAAAGAAATGCTCTTAATTTAGCTTTTAATCACTTAAATTCCCCTTACGGATGGGGTGGAGCAAACGGAGAACAAGATTGTTCCGGATATTTAGGACAAATATTCAATTGTTTCGGTATTTTACTTCCGGAAACATCCGTTCAGAAAATAAAATGCGGACAAGTTACGAAATTAAATAAAAAAGATGATGATACAATAAAAAACGCTTCTATAATCGAAAATGCGGTTCCCGGAATATCTTTTATTTATTTATCGGGACATATTATGTTGTATATAGGACATGAAGATAATAAACCTTATGTAATACAGTGTATTTGGGGTGTAACTTCTTATACGGAAAAGAATGAAAAAACGGTAAATTATATAAATAAAACCATCGTTTCAGACTTGGAAATCGGTTCTGAAGTTGCCGGGAATTCTTTAATTGACAGGGTTTCGAAGTTTAATGTTATCAAATAGAAGATCGGAGGATTTGATGATTAGAAGATTGGAAACGAAGCTGTAAAAATCGCTATGCGATTTTTGATAACGAATAATTTTTTTGCAAAGCAAAAAGTACAACTTTTCATCCATTCTTCTATTCTTCTAATCTTCTATTCTTCCAAAAAACATAAAGTGTTTTTTATGCGCTGGCCAAGAGTTCATTAATATAAGTGCTTGAATTTTCATTAATGAAGATATCATCAACCTGTAATTCTTCTTCGGTAAGTTCCGGTAATACAGGTTCGATTTCCTGCATTGTATATACCATAGATAAAGTTCTTAACAATATTCTTGCTTCATATAAAGTTGATTCTCTGTTCGGCAGATATCCTACCGCAATATTCGTTAATAAAGGAAACCCTTTTTCGAAAACCATCATTACATGGCTCATTCTGTCTCTTCCTTTTACTTCTCTTATAAGAGCATTCAAATAATTTTCCTTATAGTTTTTCCCTTCATAGAAATCATAATCATTCTCGTCTATTGAGAAAAGATCTTCGATATTTGTTACATTTCTGTATAAAGATATATGTGCCAAAGCACGATAGAATAAGGCTTGTCTTTTATCTACGGCTTCCTGAGTATCGTTATAAATAAGATTTTTATCAAGAGCAAATTCCAATACTTTGCCGAATTGACCTTCTTTATATTTTCTTATAATGTTTGCTTCATATATACCGAACAAGAAACTGTCACTTATTTCTATTCTTGTTTGTCTGGATTCCACGAAATAGTTAAACACGAAAGGATAATGTTTCCTTACATAACTGCCGGCAGATCCTTTACTTTCTCCTCTTAAAATTTTGGCTATTTCCTGTTCTTCTTCAGATGTTAAATTTACTTTCTGTTGCAAACCGTATTCATAAGCAAATTTTCTTCTTTCTCCCATACCTTTAGATTCTTTAAATAATCTTATAAGGTTGGATACTGCCTGTATAACGTTTGAATTTTCGTTATTTTCCAATCTTTTGGCATAAAGCATATTAACGGGAAGAATTAATTTACCTATTGAATCGTTAACAACAACTTTTTGAAAAATATTTTCCAATCTGTTATCGATTATTTGGTCTGCGAATTTTTCTTCTCCCAAGTCAACCAAAGCTTTCATTTGCGGTGAAAGACGTTCGGGATCTTTGTCTAACAATCTTTCTCTTTGATTGGTTAAACTGAAAAGTTTCTGTTCATATTCCTGCTGATTCTTGTATATTGATATTTCATAATTTACATCGACAGAGTCTGATAAATCATGCTCTCCCAAGAGAAGTTCCTCTTTACTTGATACGGTTCTTGTAATATTTAATTCTTCAAAAAAAGGTGAATGCTTTTCCCACGCTTCGTTTGATACCTGTATAGATATGCTTAAATCGGGAAGAGCTTCTCTTATTGCTTTAAAATCTTTTATTGTTTTTCCTATATCTTCTATCGGACAATCCGCCAAATCAAGCTTTATTCCGTCTAAATCCATATCCGTACAATCTTCCTGTATCGATCTTACAAAAGAATTAAAGAATTCGTCCACAAATCTGAAAGTGTATTCCAAAACTATTTTTTTGTTGCTTTTATGGAGGTTTTCCGATAATTTCGTTAAGTTTTCTTTTACTGTTGTTGTTCTGTTTAAAACATGAACACCCAAATCATTATCTCTTATAACTACGGTAACAAAATCTATATCGCTTCCTTTCAATATTTCTATAAATTCGTTTTCTTCCATTTCGCTGTTAAAGATGTGTTCGTCGGAAGCTATTTTTACGCCGACATAAGAAGTTTTATAGTCGGAAAATTTTCCGAAAAACGATTTTCTTTTTAATGCTTTTATTACGGTTATTGCTTCGGAAATTTCTTTCATATCGGAAGCGACATGCGGATATTTTAATTGATTGTTTCCTATCCTAGACACAATTTCGGAAGTATCCACAATATCATCGTAGCCTAAAGATTCTATTTGCTCATAAGTTTCTTCATCGGAAGTTAATACCACCGGAATATAGTTAACAAAACTGTCCGAAAGAATATAATTCAGTCTTAATGAAGTTAATTGAGGAACACCTTCAAACGAAACAATATTGTTTCTGTAATCTCTTAAAAAGTCCGATATGTAATTTAAAACACTGTCCTGCCAGGCAGTGTTCGGATTATCTATCCCGACAAGATAAATTTTAGAACCTTCGAATTCCAAAGTGTACAGCCTTATTTCTTTACCGTCTTGTTCCAATATTTCCGGCTCACCGTATTCAGTTTCATTTAAAACATTTGCATTTACCGGAATAACAACAGTGGATTCAAAACCTAATTTCGATTTTGCGGATACAGCTTCCTTTATTTGAGTCATATCTATAGTTTCTCTAACTTCACTTTCAAAGGAAATCCAATTTCCTTTCATATATTTAGGTATTATAGTCCTGAAAAATCTGTTCATATTTGAATAAAGATCTATAAAAACTCTTTTTAAATTATCATATACATAAGAAACTTTACCTGTTTTTATGGACGGATTTTTTAACAGTTGTGCTTCCATATCCAAGTTTTCCATTTCTTTTCCTTCATAAACATATACTGTGTTTGCTTTCCATGCAAAACCTGCCTGTGTGAGCATACTGTCAAAACTTTCTTTTCCGAAATTATATGTTGCCATTAAAGTTTTTAAATATGCCTGTTCGTTATGGCCTCTGTTCCCTTCCGGATACATAACGATTGTTAAACCGTCTAACTTTAACACTTCTATTTTTTCTATTTGTTTTGCATCTTGTTTCTTGTACCAAATACTGAAAGGATTTGTTTCTTCACTGTCACCGTAAGTAATATCTACAAATTTATCACCGATATTTTTATCACCTAAATACAATGAAAGTTCACTTATTAAATACCCCGGCATAAATACTATTGAATTTTTGCCGTCTGCGGTATACTTTTTTGCTTTGTCCATAAATTCTTTAAACGGTTCGAATGCCAAAATTCTTTGTTCCGGTGCGCCGCCGTCGGAATATTTCGGTGTAAAATATGTGTATTTAACTGATTCCACCGGCCAAACAAAAACGAAAGTTTTTTCCGTAAAAGCAGGCATATATTTTTGCAATACCGATTTTAACCAATTACGATCTTTATAAGGATATCTCTTGTATGTTCCGTCAGAATTCAAATAAAAATGAGTGTTGTTCCTGTTAAAAGAATGTGATGATTTTACAAACAAAGAAAAAGGAATATTTGAATTTAAAAAAGTTGCTCCGTTTGTTTGTTGAGACCAAATATCACCGAGTGTTGCCAAAGGTTTTGAAAAACGTTCTTCTATTAAAGAAAGATCCAAACAAACATTTTTGTCTTGCAGGTTATTCTGTTCCAAAATGCTTATTAATCTTTCTTTTTCTATTTCTCCTCTCATTGAAGTAATATCGGATACATCAATATATATTACTTTTTTACCTTTATATATGAGTTCACTTCTTTTATTTATATCTTCCATGCTTGACCAAGAACCGTATCTGCCGTGAAAAACTATAACGGGATCGGTTTCTTTAGATTCCCAGTCGGATTCATTCGGTAAAAACAAACTTCCTTTTTTCAGTACGGAAACAAGCTCTCTTTTTTGCTTTGTCGAAGAAGAAAAATCCGTTTTTAACACTTTATAAACTTTCACTATACCTTCTTCGGAAACAATTTCGTAATCACCGTTATCTTCTATGGTAATATCAAGGTCTCCTATTTCACTTAAATCCATGTTTTTCATTGTTATGAAAGTGTTTGTACCGGCTTTTAAAGTAAGAGTTGTACCTTTGTTTACAAAAACATTGTCAAGCTTTATTTTTCCTTCCAAAATTGCCTGTGCGCCATCTTCTACAACTGTATCAACATATTCAAAAGTTCCGTTAATTGTTTTAACTTTCGGTTGCGGTTGTTTTCCGGAAGAACGAAATCCTCCCCCGCCGCCGCCCATAGCCATTAACAAAGGAAATGCCAAAATAAAAGTTATAAATCTCGAAAGTTTTTTTAATATTCTTTTTATTTCACTTTGTTTTTTTTCTTTTGTTAATCTGTTCAATGTTTCAATATCCCGTTGCATTGTCGATATATCGCTTTTATCATGTATTTCACCGGCAACATTTTTAGAAATATAAAATATTCGCTCTTTAGCGTTATCCGAAACGGTTACAATAAAAGAATTTACTTCCGCAGGTTCTATATTTGTTATATTTATATCGGACTTTAATCCTTTTGTTTGAATAATATCTTTAAAATGTTGTTGTATAAGATCTATAACGGAATTAAATTCCTGTTCGTTATTTAAGTTGTTTGAAAGAGATTGCAAAACGGTATAATCCAAAAAAGTTCCTACAATAACTTTTACCGGATCTTCCCATTCCATATTCATAACGGAACTTCTTATAAATTTTTGGTATGTGTTGGATAAAATAGAATATTGTTTTATGTAATCTTTATAGAATTTGTCTTCACTGGCTTCGGTATCGGCAAACTGAACATTCGGCATAATAACCGCATAATTTATATTTGATTTTGTCATTAAATCCTGCAGGCCTAAACTGTGGTATCCTCCTGTTACCATAATATCTATGGGTTGTTTTGTTTTCTGCAAAATTTCTTCAAAAGATTTTCTGCCTTCATTTTTAATAACTAATTTGTTCACAAAATCTTTTTCCGATATCTTTTTATTGAGAATGTTTTCCAAAAAGAACAAATTTCTTTTTTCGTTGTTTGAATAAAATTTGTTAACGGGTTTGTACCATTGTTTTATTTCTGTTATATCTGTATTTGAAATGTAGTTTTTAAGTAAAATACAGTATCTGCCGAAATTTTCTTTTATATATTCGTATTCAAAAGACGGAATGTTGTTTGTGAGAAACAATAAAAGTTTTTCTGTGTAAGAATTCAAGAATATCAAATTTTTTTCTATTGTCGTTTTTGAATATTCGTTGTACAATCTGTCCGTTAAAAACTTTTCTTCGTTTAAAATTTTTGTGGCATCCAACATATTTCTTTGTTTTAAGCAATTTGAAAATTTTACAAGTTCGGAATAATTTTTTTCTAATTTATTTTTTAAAACAAAGTTTAATAACTCGTTACAATATTTATCAGGAAAAGCTTTTGCCGTTTTTTGTATTTTTGTATACTGCTCGAAAGGCAACTTTTCTTTAAGAAGAGTAGTTATTTCGGAAATTTCAAATTTTAATTTCTTTGTGTTTATCGACTTAAATTTTTGTTCCAATTTTAAGAAATCAACGATGTTTTTATAATCTGATTCCGAAACGGATTTCGGTATCAATTTAAGCAAATATTCATAATATTCACTGCGGGAAACATTTTTCGTGTTATAGTCCGTAACCAAATCGTTAAAAGCTTTTAATCTGAAATTGTATGTATCTTCGGCAGCTTGTTCCAAAACATTTGAAATATTTTGCATTTTTATGTTTATTGCGGCTCTTTTTTCAAACATCTGTTCCAAAATATAAAAATTTTCTTTATATACTTGTTCTTCTTCCAATCCTTTAAAAAGAATATGTTTGTCTTGTTCGAAAAGTCCGAAATATTCCGCACCGGTAATCTTACCTTCCGATAAAAGGTTGTCCGCAACAGTTTTTTTTAATTTTTCATCTTTTATTGCATTTAACCAACCGAAATCTAAATTGCCGTATGCCCCTTCAAGATAGATATTTTTAATATTGTAATTATCCGAAAGGAACTCAAGTATGGAAATAATATTCTTTTGAGTATTTTCATCGGAATGCAAATCTTGAATATTGATTATTGTTTTATCACCCAAAACATACATATCCTGAACGAATTTTCCTATATCTTCCGGAAGCAGGTTATAATCGGCGGTGTTGTTGGCGGCAACGGGCACGGTTTTCGGAATAAAAGCGCCGTAAATATCGGTTATTATTAAGTTAATAAAGCATAAAGAAACAACTGCGCTTAGTATCTTTTTCATACTTTTTCCCTAATATATATAAATATCATCATAATATAATAGTTTAATACCTTTTTGCTTAAGTTTCAAGCCGATAATTTTAACACATACATTGTTGTATCTATTTGAGTAAAAAATTTGTATAATATTTAGGATTAAATTTGTTTAATAAAAACATAACTTATTGAGGTACATAAAAATGATGGTTACAAGTGTCAGCAACAAAAAAGGATTACCTGAAGGCTTGTGGACGAAATGTAAGAAATGCGAACAGATAATCTTCCAAAAAGATTTTGAAGAAAATTTTATGGTATGTCCGAAATGCGGATACTATTTAAGACTAAATTCTAAAGAAAGAATAGAATATTTAACGGATAAGGGCTCTTTTAAGGAATTAAATTCCGATTTAAAGCCTGTTGATGTTATAGGTTTCCCCGGATATAACGTAAAAAAAGATTCTTATAAAACAAAAGATGCAATTCGTACCGGTGAAGCCAAAATGGGTGGATATCCTGTTGCAATAGGTGTAATGGATTTTGAATATATGGGCGGAAGTATGGGCTCTGTTGTGGGTGAAAAGATTGTTCGCCTTATAGAAAAAGCAATAGAGAAGAAAATGCCGGTAATTCTTGTGGCAGCTTCAGGTGGAGCAAGAATGCAGGAAGGTATTATTTCTTTAATGCAAATGGCAAAAACTTCTGCCGCATTAGCTAAGTTAAGCAAAAAGAGATTACCTTTTATATCTGTATTAACAGATCCTACAACCGGTGGTGTTGCTGCTTCTTTTGCAATGTTGGGAGATGTTATAATAGCAGAACCTAATGCTTTAATAGGTTTTGCAGGCCCGAGAGTTATAGAACAAACCATAAGGCAACAATTACCTAAAGGTTTCCAGTTGTCTGAATTCCTGTTAAAACACGGTATGGTTGATATGGTTGTAGAAAGAAAACATTTAAAAGATACGATAATAAAAATAATAAAGTTCTTTGTATTTAAAGCAAAATGATTTCGATTGAAGCCGGTAAAGAATATAAAACAATGTTGCTCGGGTTGGACAGAATAAAAAAGTTTTTGTCCGATCAAAAAGTGGAATACAGCAAGATTAAATATATTCATATCGCCGGAACAAACGGTAAAGGTTCTACCGCAAAAACAATTTCGGAAATTTTAATAAGTTCGGGATACAAAACGGGATTATATACTTCTCCCCACCTTATTAAAATAAACGAAAGAATACAAATAAATTCTTTACCGATAACAGATAAGCAACTGAAATTGTTAGATAAAAAATATGCCGGTATATCGAAAAAGTATAAACTTACATATTTCGAATATATTACGGCTCTTGCTTTTATATATTTTGTTAAAAATAAAGTTGATGTTGCAGTACTTGAAACAGGGTTGGGCGGACGATTCGATGCTACAAATATTGTTAATCCGTTGGTTTCCGTTATTACAAGTATTGATTTTGATCATACCGAAATTTTGGGAAACACTTTAAAGAAAATAGCTTTCGAAAAAGCCGGTATAATAAAAAAAGATGTTCCGGTAGTGTGCGGTAATATAAAAAAAGAAGCTCTTGCAGTAATAAAAAAAGTTGCCAAAGAGAAAAATTCAAAAGTTTTTGTTTATAATAAAGATTTTAAAGCCCTACATATAAGTTATAATTGGAAAAATTTAACTCAAAAAATAAGTTATTATGGCTTAAACAAAAATTTAGCAATAGATTTCTCTTTATTGGGCGACTCGCAAGTATACAATTCGGCGATGGCACTAAGTACTTGCGAGATATTAAAGAAAGATTTGTCTAAAATAAAATTTAGTGTCGTAAAGAAAGTTTGTAAAAATATAAAGTGGCCGGCACGATTTGATTTCGAGAAATATAAAATAAACGGTAAAAATTGTTCTTTTGTTGTTGACGGGGCACATAATATACAGGCAATAGATAATTTTATTAAATTATATAAAAAATCCCCTTTTTACAAAAAACACACAAAACTTCTTTTTGCCGTTATGCAGGAAAAGGATATTAAAGCGGTAATAAAAGATGTATCGAAAGTTTTCGATAATGTAAGTTTATTGAAAGTGGAAAATTCCAGAGCAGTAGATACAAATGTTTTAAAGAAAGAATTTTCCAAGTATATAGATAGCAAAAACATTTATACTTACGATACCGTAAAACAGTTTTTTAAAAATATAAAAAACAACGATGGTTATATATGTTTAGGTTCCTTCTATTTAGCGGGAACGATACTAAAATTCATAGAGGAAACAAATGACTAATTATTATCTTGGTGTAGATATGGGCGGAACATTAATAAAGATAGCAATAGTTGATGATAAAGCTAATGTTATAGAAGAAGCGGTTGTTAATACGGATATAAATGCAAGTCCCAAATCGGTCATCGAAAATATAGTGGAAGTATTTAAAAAATTTAAAAACTACAACAAGGTAAAAACTATCGGTATAGGTATTGCCGGTGATATAGATTTTAAGCAGGGAATAGTCAGACTTTCCCCTAATCTTCCTAAATGGAACAAAGTTCAATTAAAGAAAGATATTGAGAAATTAACGGGCAAAAAAGTTTTTGTGGATAATGATGCCAACACTGCCGCAATCGGTGCTTATTGGCTCGATATTAAAGCTAAAGCGGATAATATGGTATGTGTTACTTTGGGAACAGGTGTAGGCGGCGGAATAATAATAAATAAAAAACTTTTCAGAGGTAACAGCGGAACAGCCGGTGAAATAGGACACATTACCGTAGAACCCGACGGAAGAAAATGTAATTGCGGAAATTACGGCTGTGCCGAAACATATATCGGCGTAAGACATATAGTAAAAGAAACAATAGATTTGCTTAAAACAAAAAAATCTAAATATATAGTCAAGTTGGCAAACAACGATATAGAACAAATTACTCCCAAGCTTTTGTCTCAGGCAGCCGAAAAAGGTGATGTTGTAGCAAAGAAAGTTTGGAACAATGCCGGAGAAAAGTTAGGAATATTATTGTCCGATATTATAGATTTTTTCAATCCGGACTGCATTGTTTTATGCGGTGGTATAAGCAATGCCGGAGACTTAATTATAAAACCGGCTAAAGAACAAATAAAAAAGAGAGCATTCAAAACTGCTGCAAAAGCTTGCAAAATTGTGGTATCTAAATATACAAGTAAGCTCGGTGTTGTGGGTGCGGCAATGCTTGTAAAAAACTAACAAATGCTTCGTAAAAAAATAATCTTTTTATTATCTATATTATGTTTGTTTTTTATTTTTACTTCACGTGCTTTTTGTGCTTATGAAGTAACGATAAAAGCAGACTCTTTAACATATCAACAAGATGACGAAATTATTACCGCCGAAGGCAATGTTGAACTTGAATGGACAGATAAAATAATAAAAGCCGACAATATTGAAATGAGAATAAAGGATCAACAACTTACAGCTGAAGGCAATGTTGAAATTTCCGAAGAGAAAAGTCTTCTTATGTCCGATAAAATCCAATACGATATGGCAAAAGAACAAGGAGACCTTGAAAACACTTTCGGGACAAGTTCATCGATATTTTTTAAGGCGGAAAAAATGGTAAAAGTATCTTCCGATACTTACGAAATAGAAAATGTAAAACTTTCAAATTGCGATTTGGATAATCCCCACCATTATGCTTTTGCAAAAAAAGGTGTATTTGTCGTAGATAAAAAAATAACAATTTATAAAGCAACTTATTATGTAGGTAAAGTTCCGATATTTTATTTTCCTAAATATACAAGAAATTTGGCAAGTTCCGACAGTAAATTCAGTTACGAAATAGAGCCCGGATATACTAACGACGGCGGACTTTCGGCAAAAGCTAAATTAAAGTATAAGTTTACAGATAAATTAAATTCGGCTCTTTTATTGGATTATTTGGGTACAAAAGGTGAAGGTGTAGGTTTGGAAACAAACTATTATGATAAAGATAACTTAAAAGCAACATTATATGCTTACGGAACGCAAGACAGAAAAGAAGATTCTCAAAGATGGATGATAAAACCTTCTTATTGGCAAAAGATAAACGATTTTTGGAAAATACAATCTCATGCGGAGTTTGTAAGCGATTCTTATTTTAATAACAGATATTCTCTCGACGATTGGAACAGAGTATTAAACAGAAGAAGATCGTATGCGGCTATTACAAGACAAAGTAATAAATCAAATTTAAGAGTAATGTCGGAATTATATCAAATATATAATCCTATAACAGATAAAATTCAAAACGGTTCTTATTTAATATTACCGCAGGTATATTATTCATTATATCCTACAAAAACATTAGGAGCTTACAGCAGTTTCACCTTTAATTTTGAAAACAAAACAAATTATGAAATGGAATTTTCTTCAAATACTTATGATTACAGAAAAATAAGTGCTTATGCCGACTATAACATAACAAAAAATTATAAAATATCCAAGAAAATGACGATTAAACCTACTTTAGGTGTAAACGGAACTTTTTCAGATAGTGTAAATCCGGAAGATGATGATAAAAATTTTACTACAAGATATTACGGATCTTTAAATACAAGATACAGACCTACATGGTGGATGGATTGGAACTTATCTTATAATGCGAAATTAAGATCCGATATTAACAGATTAAACATAGATACCGATGAGTTTGATAAAGGTGTAGAGCAAAATGCTGTTTTATTCAATAATTACATTTATACAAACTATAATTTAACGGTAAGAAACACTACCGGTTACGACTTTAGAGATTTGGAAGGTTTAGGTTATATAGATTGGTATCCTTTTATAACGGAATTAACTTATGTCCCGTCATCTAAAATTACATTGTATTTAAAACAAACTCAAGATTTACATCCGTTTAAATTCAATTCTTTACAATTTGATTCGATGTTCGGTAGACTCGAAAGATTTTATTTTAAACTTTCAGCTTTTTATTATCAATTAAGACCTGAAGAAATTGATTTGGTTTCCGGTATAGGTTTTTGGTTAAATTCAAAATGGAGATTGGATTATCTTATAAGAATAACCAGTCATTATACGGAAAACAAATGGTCTAAAAGAGATCAGGAATTAAAAGTCTACAGAGATTTACATTGTTTCAATTTAGGTGCAAGTTTCAGACTTAGAGAGGAATATTTTGAGTTCTATTTAAAGTTTGAAATGAAATCGAATGTCCCCACCTTAAAAAAGAAAGACGGCACAAAAGAGATTGATGAAGAGTTCTATCCTTGGAGATAAAATTTGCGAAGCAAATTTTGAGGTATGGATGTATTGATGTATAGAGGTATAGAAATAAACAACGGCAACGGCGAGATCCCGCATCAAGTGCGGGATGACACGATGGTGTCCGTTAAAGACCTTAAGATTTACCTTATTCTTGGCTTTCAAAGGATTTACAGATTTTAAATTATAACGAAGTTACAAGACTTTAAGATTTTAGGTTAGAATGAAGAAACACAGAACCGATGTGTACTCTTTGCAGTACTCAAGGTTCTGTGTTTCGAAAATATAACCAAAATATTAAGGTCGATATAAGGTTTATCGTTTTATTTCACAATAAAACGATTAGTATTTATATGGCAAATTGCCATCGCAAGTGCATCCGCAGCATCATCCGGCTTGGGAATATCTTTCAATCCCAACATGGTTTTTACCATATGTTGCATTTGATACTTGTCGGCAAGTCCGTAGCCGGTTAATGCCATTTTTATTGTTCTCGGATTATATTCGAACAAAGGAAGTCCTTTTGTTACCACGGCGGATATTAATGCCCCCCTTGCTTGACCGATAGTAGCTATGACTTTAGATCCTTTTAAAAAAAAGATATCTTCCATAGCAACAACTTCGGGTTTATATGTATCTACGATTTTTTGTGTTTCAGTAAAAATGAATTTTAGTCTGTCGGCCAGAGAATCTTTCGGGTATGTTTTCATGCACCCGTAAGCTAAACAGGTAAGTTTGTCTGTTTGTCCTTTATAAACAACACCCCAGCCGGGCATAGCCAAGCCGGGGTCTATTCCTAATACTATCATTATGCTCCGTATTTTTCCATATCTTCTTTAGATATATCAAAATTGGAATAAACATCTTTAACATCGTCGTGTTCTTCCAATTCATCCAACAACTTTAACATATGTTCCGCATTGTCACCTTCGAGTTTAACATATGTTTGAGGTATCATTGTTATTTCCGATTCTGCAACAGGAATATTTTTAGCTTTTATTGCATCCAATACCGCATTAAAATCGTTTGTTGTTGTGTATATTTCGTAACTGTCGTCTTCTGCAACGAAATCTTCTGCACCGGCTTCTAAAGCTATAGTCATAATTGTATCTTCGTCACCTGCTGATTTATCTATAGCAATAAAACCTTTTTTGGAGAACATCCATCCTACACAACCTGATTCTCCCATACTTCCGGAATGTTTTGAAAATATCTTTCTTATTTCGGAAGCGGTTCTGTTTTTGTTATCGGTAGTTGTTTCAACTATCAAAGCTACTCCTGCAGGACCGTAACCTTCGTATGTATTTTCTTCATAAACTGCACCGGGAAGTTCACCTGTTCCTCTTTGGATAGCTTTTTTAATGTTATCCTGAGGCATATTTGCTTCTCTTGCATCGTCAACTGCCTTTCTTAATCTGGCATTATTTTCGATTACTCCGCCGCCTTCCTTAGCTGCAACAACGATTTCTCTGATTATCTTTGTAAAAATTTTACCTCTTTTTGCATCCGTAGCTGCTTTTTTGTGTTTAATACTTGCCCACTTATTATGACCTGACATAACAAACTCCTTGTACTTATTTGTACTAATATTTTATTTTGAAAATTTGTTCACCTTTACTGCTGAAAGCTTTTCTCATTGTTTTTTTACCGTTAACATATGTATCAATATACAATGGAATTTCAGAGTTATTATTGCTATATATTTTTGTATCACCGTTTAATTTGTTGTTTTTATATTTTTCTATTCTGTTTATACTTCCGTCTTCATAATATATTTGAGAATCCCCTTCCAGCTTTCCTTGTGAATAATTGTGTTGAGACATCAATATTCCTCCGGGGAAATATTCTTTACTGTATCCTTCTTTCAATCCGTTATAATATTCTGTTTCTATTCTCGGTGTTCCGGTAACAAAATATTCTTTGTATAAACCCTCTAATTGCCCGTCAACATATTGTGCGGAAGACATAAGTGTCCCTGACATTGAATATTTTTTTACAGTACCTTCTAAAATACCGTTTTTATAGTTGGAATCTTCTTTTTTATTTCCGTTTTCATAATATTCTATATGTTTTCCTTCCAAAACACCATTTTTGTAATTTTTTACTGAAGCAACTTGACCACCCGGATAAAATGTTTTTATAACTCCTTCAAGTTTTCCGGCATTATAGTTCATTTCGGAAATAATATTGTTTTTAGAGTCAACCTCTTTTATTAATCCGTTTGGCAATTCCCCTTGAAAAGAAAGTACTTGCCCTTTAGCATCAACGACTTCGGTAGCAATTACTTTACCTTCAAAAGTATATTTATATTCGGTAGTTTTCCCGTCTGCAGACGGATATGCTTTCTTTTCCGTGAAAACAACTTGCTCTTGGGCTACTTCATCTCCTTCCTCTGTTGCTTCCAAAGAAGAAACTTTTTCTTTTTGTGTGGAAGAACATGAAGCCATAAAAATACCGCAAACAAACAAAGTCGTTAAGAATAAATTGATATTTTTCAATATTTTACTCCTTTACTCTTTCTTTTTAGTTTATTATGTTCCAAAACTTTTAATGCCATTATTGCTTTTTGTAATTCTCTTTCCGCCATTTCCGTATTTACATTATCTCTTTTCTGTTTCTGCTCATCCGCATATTTTTTTGCTTTTTCTATTAAATTATCATCGATATCTTCACTTCTTACCGCAAAATCCGCAACTACGCTTACCATATTTTCGGACACTTCCAAAAATCCGCCCGATATGGTAATACTTTTCTTTTCTCCCGTTTCCGGTTCTATTTCAATATCACCTTGTGCAAGTGTGGTTATTAAAGCCGTATGACCTGCGAGTATTGTAATTAAACCGGATGTTGTAGGAAATGTAGCTTGTTTAACATTTCCGCTGAAAGTAGTTCCTTCCGGAGATAAAATATCCAACTTATAAATATTAGCCATTATTTATTAGCCCTTTTTAAAACATCTTCTATTGTTCCAGCCATATAAAAATGCTGTTCCGAAATATCGTCGTATTTACCTTCGATAATTTCTTTAAAACCTTTTACCGTATCTTCAATTTTAACATATTTTCCTTCCAAACCGGTAAATGTTTCAGCAACAAACATCGGTTGTGTAAGGAATTTTTGTATTTTTCTTGCTCTTGCAACCGTTAATTTATCTTCATCGGATAATTCATCCATACCCAAAATTGCGATAATATCCTGCAAGTCTTTATATTTCTGTAATATTTTTTTAACATTCATTGCCACTTCGTAATGATCTTTTCCCACAGTGTTAGGATCGAGTAATCTTGAAGACGACGTTAACGGGTTAACCGCAGGGTAAAGACCTTGTTCCACGATTGCTCTGTCCAATGTAATTGTTGCATCCAAATGAGAGAAAATCGTTACAGGTGCAGGGTCTGTGTAGTCATCGGCAGGAACATATATTGCCTGAACCGATGTAACGGAACCTTTATTTGTTGATGCAATTCTTTCCTGCAATTCACCCATATCTTGTGCCAAGTTAGGTTGATAACCTACGGCCGAAGACATTCTGCCCAGCAATGCGGAAACTTCACTGCCTGCCTGTGCAAATCTGTAAATGTTATCTATGAACAAAAGCACATCTTCGTTCTTTTGATCTCTGAAATATTCCGCCATTGTAAGACCGGTTAAAGCAACTCTCATTCTGCTTCCGGGAGGTTCGTTCATCTGACCGAACACGAGAACGGTTTTATCCAAAACGTTGGACTCTTTCATTTCCATCCACAAATCCGTACCTTCTCTTGTTCTTTCTCCAACTCCTGCAAATACGGAATGTCCGTCGTGTTCCATAGCTATGTTTCTTATGAGTTCTTTAACAACAACGGTTTTACCTACTCCGGCTCCGCCGAATATACCGATTTTACCGCCTTTTGTGAACGGTGAAATTAAATCTATAACTTTTATACCTGTTTCGAGAATTTCAGGCGTTGTTTTCTGTTCCGAAAGTTTTGGTGACGGTTTATGTATAGGTGCGAAATCACTGTCTTTTTTGCTTATTTCTCCCAATCCGTCTACGGCCTGGCCCAAAACATTAAATATTCTGCCTAAAGTTTTTTCTCCTACCGGAACCGAAATAGGAGCATTTGTTCTTAAAACTTTATCTCCTCTTTTTAATCCGTCGGTAGAACCTAAAGCTATTGTTCTTACTTCGAAATTGTCCATTTGAAACATAGTTTCCAAAACAAGTTTGGAACCGTTTTTCATTGTTATGTTAAGAGCTTCGTAAACTTCAGGTGTTTCGTTGTTAAATCTTACATCAACAACGGCTCCTTGAACTCTGATAACAAAACCTTCACCTTTATTAATCTTTTCCATACCTATATCCTCTAATAATTAAAAATCACTTCGTGTTTTTGAAGATTGGATGATTTGAAGATTTGATGATTGGAAGCTCAAATGTAAAATTTGCTTTGCAAATTTTGGTATTATTTAATCTTCTTCTTTTTATCTTCTACTCTTCTATTCTTCTAATCTTCCATTCTTCCAAAATTGCCTATGGCAATTTTTAATGTATCTGTCCGTTTGCCAAATCAAGAATTTCATTGGTAATTTTTTCTTGTCTTGACTTATTATAAACTATCGTTAATGATGCCGATATTTCTTTTGCATTTTCGTTTGCATTGCTCATTGCAGACATTCTTGCCGCCTGTTCACTTGCATAGGCATTCATCAACATATTATAGAACAAAGCTTCGAAATAATAAGGAATCAAGTGATCCAACACTTCTTTTGAAGAAGGTTCAAAAACATGATCTCCTTTGTTTACAAATTTTTCGTCTCTTTCTATAGGTGCAAGAACTTTTGTTACAGCTTCCTGAACCAAACGATTTTTAAAGTTTGTATAAATAACATCCACTGCCGATATTTCTTTTGTTTCATATAAATTTTGCATTATCTTTAACATAGGAAATATGCTTTCGTATTTAGGAAAAGATGAACCCATATTAAAAGATGCTTTAACATTGTAACCGTTCTTTATACAAAAGTTTTGAGCTTTTTTACCTATTGTAACAACATAATCGTCTTTTGTTACATTGGTATAAACTTGTTTGTATATATTGGCAAGCAAACCGCCGCACAAACCTTTATCACTGGAAATAACAAAAACCAATTTTCTTGAAGCATTTGAATTCAATCCGATAAAAGATGAATTTAACGCTAAATCACTGTTTTCAGCCAATATTTTTTGCACGATAAATTTTACTCTGTCGGCATAAGGTTTGTTTTTTTCAACGGCAGATTGAGCTTTTTTTATTTTAGAAGCGGCAATCATTTCCATAGCTTTTGTTATTTGAGCTATGCTGTCGGCCGTTTTTATTCTTTTTTTAACTTGTTGTAAATTTTCCGCCATTATATTATCTCATTAAATTGTTTTTTTGCATTCCAAAATAGCATTCTTAAGTTCTGCCAATGTTTGTTCGTCCAATTTTTTGTTTTCACCCAACTTTTTAACCAAATCTTTATAATTTAATTTTACGAACTCTATTATTTTGTTTTCTGCAGACATAATATCGTCTATTTTAACATCGTCCAAGCAACCCGATGTTGCGGAATATATTGCTATAATTTCGGATGCTTCATCGAACGGTTTATATTGAGGCTGTTTCAATACTTCGGTTAAAACTTTACCTCTGTTAATTTTGTTCAATGTATCTTCATCCAAATCACTTCCGAATTGAGCAAAGCTTTGTAATTCTCTGAACTGTGAGAGTTCAAGTCTTACAGGTCCGGCTAATTGTTTCATAGGTTTCGTCTGTGCCGCACCGCCTACTCTGGATACCGACAAACCTACGTTAAGCGCAGGTCTTACACCGGCGTTGAACAAATCTCCTTCAAGGTAAATCTGTCCGTCGGTAATGGATATAACGTTTGTAGGAATATATGCTGAAACATCGTTTCCTTGTGTTTCTATTATAGGTAATGCTGTAAGTGTTCCTCCGCCGTTTTTGTCGGAAAGTCTTACGGCTCTTTCAAGTAATCTTGAATGCAAGTAGAAAATATCTCCGGGATATGCTTCTCTTCCTGCAGGTTTTTTGAGTAACAACGATATTTGTCTGTATGCCCAAGCATGTTTTGTTAAATCGTCGTAAACGACAAGAACATCTTCGCCTTTTTCCATAAAATATTCACCGATTGCACAAGCGGCAAAAGGTGCAATATATTGTAAGGATGCAGGATCCGAAGCGGTTGCGGAAACTACTATTGTGTAGTCCATTGCTCCTGCTTCTTTGAGTTTTGCAACGAGTGATGCAACATTGGATCTTTTCTGACCTATTGCACAATATATACAAATAACTCTTTTTAATCCCAAATCCAATTTTTTCTGATTAATGATTGTATCTATTGCAATTGCTGTTTTACCGGTATTTCTGTCACCGATAATAAGCTCTCTTTGACCTCTTCCGATAGGTATCATGGCATCGATTGCTTTAATACCTGTTTTTATAGGTCTGTCTACAGGACTTCTTTCAATAATACCCGCGGCAATTTTTTCCAACGGATAAAGTTTTCCGTCGTCTATTTTAAGTTCTTTTTCGTCCAACGGTTTACATGTAGGATCTATAACTCTTCCTATCAATTTATCCGACACATTGATACCGAGAATTTTTCCCGTTGTTGAAACTTTCATTCCTCTAGTAACTTCTATATCGGAAAGTAACACGATATATACGGCATCTTCATCCAAATTCAAAACCAAACCTTTGGCTTTGTTTTCAAATTCAACTTCTTCCCCGTAACCTACACCGGAAAGACCGGTAGCTTTAACGATACCGTCACCTACCGTTTCAACTATACCGTAGTTAACAAGTTCCGGATTAATATCTACGGAATTAAGTTTTTCTTCTATCTGTTTTATAAGTTCTTCTGGTTTCATAGACTCTCTCTCAAATCTTTCATTATTTTTACAATCATATTTGTTACCGTATAGTCCAAAATATAATCGCCAAATTCAAATTTTATTCCCGCACCGATTTCTTCGTCTGCTCTTACATACACAAGTTTCTTGTCGGGAAACATTTTTTGTATTTTTTCTTTAGTAACTTGCGACGGATTTCCCGCATACTTTACCGTAACGGTGGCTTCTTTTAATGCTCTTTCCAAATAGCCTACAAAAAGCTTTAGTTCGCTTTTTGATAAATTTTTATTTATCCATTCGGAAACAGACGGAGATATTTCCCCTGCTTCCATTATCGATAAAGCTAATTGCTTAATTTGTTGCTTTTTCATATCCGCCTTTCTCTATTTTTTCTACCGCTTTGGATAATATTGCTGTTTTATCCTGCTCGGTAAAAATTTCAGATAATATTTTTGATACTATTTTTTTAGATAAATCTACAGACATTGAACCTACTTGTTTACTTGCTTTATCAAACTCTGCTTGAGCTTGTTTTTTTGCATTATCAACAATTTCCGTAGCTTGTCTTTTTGCATCTTCGGAAGATTTTTGTTTTAAAATTTCGGAAGACTTTTTTGTGTTATCTAAAATTTTATCAGCATCAACTTTTGCTTCTTTCAAAATTGAAAGTTTTTGACTATCAGCTTCTTCCAATGCCTTTTTTGCATTTTCGGCATCATCGAGGCCTTGTTTTATTTTTGCTTTTCTTTCTTCTAATATTTGTGCAATCGGTTTATATAAGAAAATCTTTAAGATAATCAACAATACAGCAAAGTTTATTATCTGTGCTATAAAGAGTTTACCTTCCAATCCAAATAAATTTAATATGTTCGTTATTATATCCATAGAATTACTTCATAAATGCAAATATTAAGCAATAAATAGCTATAGATTCAGCAAAAGCCATAGCTATAAGCATGTTTACCATTATTTTACCGGCTGCTTCCGGATTTCTTCCGATTGCTTCAACTGCTTTTGCACCGATTAAACCGATACCGAGACCAGGTCCTAAAGCTCCTATTGCAATAATAATACCACCTGTTAATGTAATAACCATCTTTACTTCCTCCTAATATCCTTCTGAATTATTTTAATGTTTTTCAACCATTATACTCATAAATGCCATTGTAAGCATAGCAAAAACAATTGCCTGAATAACGGCAACCATTAATTCCAACATCATAAACGGTATAGGAACACCGAAAAACGGTAAAGGAATACCCCAAATACTCATTGATGAAATTGTTCCCATAACACTTTCCCCTGCAAACAGGTTTCCAAACAATCTGCAAGACAATGATATAACTTTTGTAAACTCACCTATGAATTCTAAAAGGCCCACAAATAAAAATATAGGACTCAAAGAAAGAAATCTGCCGATGTAACTTTTTACACCGGTATATTTTATTGAATAAAAATGACACATTACTATCGATATAACGGCAAATGCAAGAGTAACATTCAAATCACTTGTTGCCGTTCTAAATAAAGGTACACCTTCTTCTCCGGAACCTGCAGCATGAAATCTTATTGTTTCAAAACCCGGAAATTGTCCCAATACGTTGGAAATTACTATAAAAATGAAAAATGTTATAACCCACGGATATATGATTTCAACTTTACTTGAAACTTCTTTCGTCGCATTATAAAAGTATTCGTAAACCATTTCCAAAAAATTTTGGATTCCTTTCGGATAAAGAGATAAACACTTGTTAAAAACTATAACAAGCGCAATTATAATAACATCTACAACTATTGTGGTAATTAGCGTGTTTGTAACAGGAAAACTTCCTATATGAAACAACACACTCGGTGCTAACGTCATATTAAAAAATCCTTCTTAATTTATATAAAAATACAACTAAAACAACACTACAATTTTACAACTTATTAGTCATAAAAGTCAATAAAAAATATGGAGCTAGGGGGAGTTGCACCCCCGGCCTCTTGTATGCGATGCAAGCGCTCTGCTAACTGAGCTATAGCCCCAATAAAAATCGCCTTGCGATTTTGATGACTGGATGTATTGAAGTATGGATGTATTGAAACTACTTAACTACGAAATCCCGTATCAACTACAGAATGACAAATTGCCGTTTCTATACTTCTATCCCTCTATACCTCTATTTTTCAGCCTTTTTACAGTCTTTGCAACCGTTTCCTTTACCGTTCCAACAATATGTACAAAGATTTTCTTCCGGTAAACCTATTGCTTCTATCATATCTTCCAATGTTTGATATTTCAAAGACGTAATATTCAAATACTTTCTGATCCACTCTATCATTTTAGCATATTTTTCGGTTTTCGGGTCAAGGTATTCGGAAATATCTTCTATATCACTGCCTTCAATTTCTCTTATAGCTCTTCTTGTTATAAGTTCACTGTTTGTTCTTGTAGAGTTACAATATGTGCACGGAAACATCAACGGAGGACATGCAGGTCTTACATGTATTTCTTTTGCTCCGCAATTCCAAATTTTTTCAACGGTAAAATTCTTTAACTGTGTTCCCCTGACTATAGAATCTTCCAAAAGAATAAGACTGTTTCCTTCAATAACTTCTTTTATTGCTATAAGTTTCATTCTTGCGGTTAAGTTTCTTAAATGTTGTGACGGAGGCGCATAACTTCTTCCGTAGGTGGGAGTATATTTTACCAACGGTCTTCTAAACGGAATACCGGACTCCATTGAATAACCTATTGCATGTGCAAGACCGGAATCAGGAACACCGGCAACCAAATCCGCCTTTATTCCCTTATCTCTTTTTGCAAGAAGTTTTCCGCTTCTTTCTCTTACGATTTCGGAATTTAATCCTTCATAACTTGATGACGGAAATCCCGTATATATCCATAAGAATGTACAAATTTTCTTTTCTTTGTAACCCGGTTCCAAAACTTTAACTTCGGTATCACTGATTAAAAGAATTTCTCCCGGATTTAAGTCTCTGATTGTTCTGTATCCTAAATTTGCAAAACCGCAGGTTTCAGAACAAATAGCAAAAGATTCGGAATCCTGACCTAAAACAAGTGCCGTTCTTCCGAAATAATCTCTTGCGGCATAAATTCCTTCTCTCGTCAAGATAAGCAAAGAACAAGAACCTTTTATCTTACTGAACATCAATTTTATACCGTCTTGTATTGTTTGACCGGTTGAAACGATTCTTGCTACAAGTTCGGTCATATTAACATGTGATTTGCTGAATTCGCTGAAACATATTCCGGCATCCATCATCTCTTTTGCAAGTTCTTCCATGTTCACGATTCTTCCGGAAGTAACTATACAAAATTCCCCCACTTTAGACTTCATATAAATTGGTTGTTCTTCCAAATCGCTTATTACGCCGATACCGCTGTGTACTTCTATATTTTTTATGCTTTCAAAAAATTTATCTCTGAAATTAGCATTGCTCATTCTGTGAATGAATCTTGCAAAGCTGTTATTACCCAATACAGCCAATCCGCCGTATTCGGAGCCCATGTGTGCCTGATAATCCGTTCCGTAAATTAATGAATCTATACAGCTGTCTTTCTTCTTGGAAACTACCCCGAATAAACCACTCATTTTTTTCTCCTATATGAGACCGTTATCTTTAAAACTGTAATAATCGGCATTTGTAACAATTATATGGTCTAATAATATAACATCTACTGTCTTTAAAGCTTTTTGTATTGCTTCAGTTGCTATTATATCATTTTGTGAAGGTTTGCAAACACCCCCCGGATGATTATGAGCAACTATAACACTTCTTGCATCCGTTAAAACTGCATTCTTTACAATTTTTGAAGGATATACTGCAGACCTTGATACAGTTCCTTCACTTATTATTTTACAGTCTAAAACTTTATTAGAAGCATTTAAAAATAATGCCGTCATTTTTTCTTCGTTTGATGTTCCTATAAAGTTTTTCAGGAAATCAACGGTTTCCTGCGGGCCGGAAAGTTTTTCTTTTTCCTTCACGGCAAATTCCGAATACTTTACGGCAAAGTTTTTTAAAAAATAAAGAAAATATGCTACATGTTCTCCTACACCTTTAACATCTTTAAAAAACTCTTTTAATTCATCATAATCGGCAAACAATACATCTTTTAAACTTCCGAACTTTTTTATAAGATCTTTAGCTATTTGTTTTGTATCTTTTCTCGATATGGCAAAGAATAATGCAAATTCTAAAATTTCGTAGTCGTGCCAACCTTCAAAATTAGTTTTAAAAAATTTATCTTTTACTCTTTTTCTGTGCCCTTTTACAGTATCGGCATTGATAGTTATATTTATTTTTGATTCTGTTTCCATATATATCCGTTGCTCATTGGTAAAGTAATATCTCTTGAAAAAGCGGTTTTAGAAACTCTTGTTCCTAACGGAGATTGTCTTCTCTTGTATTCCGATGTGGATAACAGTTTCCAAACTTTATCTAAAACTTCTTTTTTTACACCGCTTTTTATTATTTGAGAATAAGTTTTTTCCTCTTCCAATATTTTTATTAATATATCGTCCAAAATATCGTATTCCGGCAACGAATCGGAATCTTTTTGATTGTCTCTGAGTTCTGCCGTGGGAGGTCTTGTAATTATAAATTCCGGAATAACATTTGAAATTGTGTTTCTGTATTTTGAAAGTGCATAAACATCTTTCTTTAATAAGTCTCCTATAACGGAATATCCGCCCGTTGCATCACCGTAAAGCGTGCTGTAACCTACGGCATCTTCGGACTTATTACATGTACACAAAATAAAATAACCGAACTTATTCGATAATGCCATTAAAATATTGCTTCTTATTCTTGCCTGCAAATTTTCTTCCGTTAAATCTTTTGGCTTTCCTTCAAAAGAAGGTATTAGCGTTTTTATATAGACATCATAAATGTCGTTAATAGGAATTGTTTTTGTTTGAATGTTTAAATTTTTACACAATTCCAAAGCGCAATCTATAGATTCTTTGGATGTATATTTCGACGGCATAAGAACACCTAATACATTTTCGGAACCTATTGCATCTGCGGCAACAGCGGCAACCAATGCGGAATCTATTCCCCCGCTTACACCCAAAGCACATTTCTTAAATTTGTTTTTTGTCATGTAATCTTTTAGTCCCAAGACTAAAGCATCATACATTTCTTTGTTTTTATCATTTTGTTTGTTTTCGACATTTATTCCGTCGGTATCAACGATTATCAATTTTTCTTCGAAAGATTGTTCTACAAGTTTAAAGTTACCGTTTTTATCGACATAGATTGCAAGTCCGTCGAAAATAAAACCGTCGTTTCCGCCGAGCATATTCAAATAAGCAAAATCCGCTTTTGTTTGTATGGCAAGATTCTTTGCTAATTCTTTAAATTCTTCGATTTTTCCGTAATAATAAGGGCTGCAACCGAGAACAAAAACGGTATTCGGCTTTGTTTTCGTTTCCTTAAAAACAGTTAAAATATTTTCTTTTATTGTTTCGGGATTATCCATAACGACAAACATTATATTTTTGTCTGCAAATTTTAAAGTGTTAATAATGTCGTATTTTTTAAAATATTTTATATCGTTAAAAGCGGAATCGTTTAATGTATTCTTTGCGGAAGCTACCGTCGACAATTCTTTATATAATAAAGAAACCGAATTTAGGAGTCCGTCCTTACCGTCTTTCGTAATAGTTCCGCAAATTACGGGTATATTGCTTTCTTTAATTATTTTATCTGCGGCTTTTATATTTTCTTCGATAAAATCTTTGTTTAAAAGCAAATCTCCGCAATATCCGCCGCAAATTGCAAATTCCGGAAACACTATTAAGTCACATTTTTCTTTTTGGGCATCGACGATATAATCGGATATCTTATTAAGATTATCCGTAACTTTTCCTGCTGTTTGGTTTATTTTTGCCAATGCTATTTTCATTCTATTACAACCTTCTTTCTGTTTTCTTTTTTTTCGGAATTCATTCTTTTTAATTCCAAAATTTTTTCTTTGGCTCTTTTGCTTCTTTTTCTTTTTTGTTGTCTTATTTTTTCGATTTCTCTTTGTTTTTTACTTTTTTCGCCCAAAAGTCTGCACTCTATTTCTTCCGCTAACATTCTCCTTGCATAATATCTGTTTAAGAGTTGAGTTCGTGCTTTTTGACATTTTATTTCTATGTTTAAAGGAAGATATTTTAAATATACACAAGTTGCAACTTTGTTCACGTTTTGACCGCCTTTACCCGACGAGTGAACAAATTTTTCAACAATATCGCATTCTTTAATATTTAATTTAACGAATTTGTCTTCAAGTTCTTTTTGTTTTGATATCGTTATACCGAAATTTATCATACTTCTATTCCGAAACATTCCAAATCTTGTCTTAATTTTATTATATTTTTAAAAGAAAAAGCTTTTATTCCCATAGCCATAGCAGCATAAACATTTTCTTTATTGTCGTCTGTAAAAAACATATTTTGCGGTTCAACATTATGATATTTTAAAACTTGCTCATAAATTTCTGCATCAGGTTTTCTTGCATTCATGATATAAGATAAATGCATCTTTTTAAAATTCATAAAAAAGTCGGAATATTTTTTATATAAATAATCAAAATGTAATTCATTGGTATTGGACAACAATGCAAGTTCGTATCTGTGAGCTAAAGAAATTACTAAGTCCATAACATCTTGTATCGGTGTGAAAATATTATTCCAAATATCCGAAAACTTATCAAAAGATAAGTTTTCCAATTTCAGCATATCAACCATTGATTTATAAAAATTTTGAGAAGAAATCAGTCCTTTTTCATATTTGGCAAAGATATCTATATGGGAAATAACAAACTGCTCCATATTTTCAAATAAAGCTTTTTCGTGAGAATATTCCGATAAAGATTTAGATATTATGTTTAAATCATAATCGAAAATAACTTTACCTAAATCAAAAACAATAACTTTTTCTGACATAAAAGCCTCGGAATATTTTGAAAAGGACTAAAAGCTTTTAACCTTTTACGGCACCGGCAGCAATACCTTTAACGATATGCTTTTGCATAAGAAGGTAAATTATTACTATCGGAATGGTAGCTATCGTAAGTCCTGCCATCAAAAGAGGATAATCCGTCATGTGAGTTCCCTGGAACACCATTAAACCTCTCTGTATAGGCATTTTTGAAGGGTCTTGTAAAACAACTAAAGCCAACAAGAATTCATTCCATATATTTAAGCACTGAATAATAACAAGTGTTGCAACGGCAGGTTTTGCCAAAGGAAGTGCGATTCTCCAATATATACCGAATCTTGAACAACCGTCTATAAGAGCAGCTTCTTCTATTTCTCTCGGTAATTCTTCAAAGAAAGCCTTTAACAAGAATAATCCGAAAGCAATACCACCGCTTATATAACATAATAAAAGACCTGTTCTTGTATCCAACAAATGTAAACTTTTAAGTAAAAGATATAACGGAACGAATGCTCCCGGTATAGGAATTAATAATGTGGATATCAATAAATAAAACAGGATTGTTTTTCCCCAGAACTCAAGTCTTGCAAAAGCATAAGCAGCCATGGAAGTTACAAGTACAATTGCGGAAACACCTACAACGGTATAAATAAGACTGTTTAAGAAATACATACCGAATTTTGCTTTTAATAAAGCTTCCGTATAATTGCTCCATTGCCATGCTTCAGGAAACAAAGTAATACTTTTGAATATTTCCTCGTTTGTTTTTAAAGAAGAAGATAACATCCAAAAAACAGGGAATACACAAGTTAATGCTACAGCTATCAAAATAACATGTGTAATAACATCTAAAATTTTCTTTTTTACTTTGAATGAGTTCATTTTAATATCCTATATATATCTTACTTATTAAATTTTTTACTTACATAAAGCTGACAAATACTTGCTATCAACAATACCATACCGAATATTACTGCCATAGCTGTAGAATAACCGAATTCTCCGTTATTCATGTACTGATAAATCTTCGTTATAGGCACATCAGTATGACCTGCAGGACCGCCTTGAGTCATAGAATAAATCAAGTCGAATATCTGCATAGCACCTAAAACAGTTAATATTGTAACCATTGTAAATACAGGTATCATGGAAGGAACGGTAATATGTCTAAACTGCTGCCATTTATCCGCGCCATCAACTTCTGCGGCTTCATATAATTCGTTGGGAATAGTTTGAAGACCTGCAAGAAGTATTATAAAACCGTATCCGAAACCTTTCCACATATGAACGACAGCTACGGAAGACAATGCTGTTTTAATTTCGGAAAGCCATGCAAAATCTTTAAATTGTTCGAAACCTATTGCAGCCAACCATGTATTTAAAATACCGAAATTACCGTCATACATAAACTTCCATATTAAACCTACAACAATACCGGAAAGTACCGGCGGCAAGAAAAATATCACTCTGTATATGTTCTCACCTCTTATTTGTCTGTTAACCAAAATTGCAAGAAGTAAAGCCAATCCGTTCTGCAATGTTAAACACAAAAGAGTAACATAACCTGCATTTAACATCGATTTCCAATAAGCAGGATTATTAAATATAATGTGTTTATACTGAGCAAAGCCGACAAAAACCATGTCTTTATCTATACCGTTCCATTGAAAGAAACTTAATTGAATAGTTCTTAATAAAGGATATAAATTAAAAACCAAAAACAATATCAATGCCGGCAAGATAAACAGCATATTAAATGTTTTTTCTTTTGGGGATGCATTCATCATTTTTGCACCTTCATCTGTCTTAATTTTTCTTCTTGAATTTCTCTTACGGCTTTAGCAGGGTCTTTTTCGCCTATTATTACCGATTGTAAATTAATATTTATATAATTTGTTACCTGCCAAGCTTCCAATTTAGGTAAATTTTCAAAAGTTCTTGTTATACTCTTGGAAAATTCTTGTAATACTTCCGGTAAATCTTGAGCACTTTCTTTATTTGAAGGTATATTTAATGTTGCTTCCGCCAAATATGATTGTTGTTCTCTTTGTGTAAACCATTTTAAGAAAGCAATTGCTTTATCTTTTCTTGGAGATTCCGCATTAACAAACATTGAAGATCCGTCTCCGCCGAATACTAATAAAGGATATTTTGCATCAGGCAATGAAGGCGGATACATAATACCGTAATTTAAAGTTGAGTTCATTGATTTATAAACATTTACGCCCCATGAACCGTTAAATGTCATTGCAGCTCTTCCGGTAGCAAATGTTCTTTCAGCATCCTTGTTTACCATTGTAACAATTCCGGATGCAAACATTTTGTTATCTCTCATTTCTTCAAATAATTTAAATATCTTTAACCATCTTTCATCATTGTAAGGAATTTTTCCGTCGATAGTATCAATTATTCCCTGTTTACCGAATAAAGACCACTGATACGATGATGCAAAAGCTCCTATTAACCAAGCTTCACCGAAACCGCTTACGAAAGGTTGAATTCCCGCTTCTCTCAACTTTTTACCTGCTTCTATAAACTCAGGCCAAGTTTTAGGAGGATTTTCAGGATCGAGACCTGCTTGTTTGAATAAGTCTTTGTTATAATAAATCATTAAAGAACTTACATCCAAAGGTACTCCGTAAATACCCGGTTTTACTCCCCATTCGTTATTTTCTTCAAAAGAATTTGCTATTAAAGATTTTTCAAAGAATACATCTTTCCAACCGGTATTCATTTCATCTGTTAAATCTGCAATGTAGCCGGCATTAATATAAGATGCCAATTCTTTCTTGTCGCTTTGAGGATTATAAATATCGGGCAATAAATGTCCGCTTGCCGCTGCTGTAATCTTGTTTTTATATACATCGGTAGGAGCATATGTTTCAAATACAACCTTTACTCCTGTTTGATCGTAATAATCTTTAGTCAACTTTTCAAAAGCTTCTTGTCTATCCGTCATCCAATGCCAAACCTTAACGACATCCTCACTTTTAGCACTTCCACTGCCGGAACAACCTGAAACCATAAATATTGCTAAAAGCAAACACAATGTTTGCAGAGCAATAATAATATTTCTCTTAGACATTTATCGTTTTCCCCCATATAAAATAAATTTTTATTGATTTAATTTCTGTATTTTATCAAATTTTATAAAATATAGTCAATTATAAAAGAACATAAAATTTGTTTTAATTTTACGTAAATAAATGATAAAATTAAAAACAGAAAAACATAGAGAAAAGTATATATGAAGAACTTTTTATCGACAAAAGCATTTTTTGTAATAGCATTAATATTTATTATTTTTTTTGTGTATGGTAAAGCTGTCAATTTTGCTTTGCTTTCTTTGGATGACACATCATCAATAACGGGCAATCTTGAAAGAATTTCCAGTATAAAGAATATTCCTGTTCTGTTCACTACAAATTGTTATGATGAAGAAAGTCCGGATATTCCGTATTACAGACCTGTTTTAACATTGACCTTCGCAATAGAAACTGTTTTATTCGGATACAATCCGAAAATATATCATTTCGGTAATTTATATCTCTTCTTTTTTGCTCTGTACATAATGTACTTGTTATTGATTAAACTTAATTTTGATGAGACAATATCAAAGTTTGTTTTAATATTATTATCAGTTCATCCTGTAATTTCATCCACCGTAGCTTATGTTTCTACTCGTGCCGAAATATTAATAGCTATTTTTATACTTCTCTCTTTTATTATGTTGGTAAATTATCTGGAAACAAAAAAAACATTTTATTTGATACCTTATATTCTGTTTTACATGATTGCCTTATTTACAAAAGAATCGGCATTAGCTTTTTTCCCGTTATATTTTATTTTTATATTTCTATTTGAGTATAAAATTACATTTAAAGAATATATTAAATTGTTTATAGTATTGCTTGCACCGACAGTTTTTTATTTTGTATGTAGAAATGCGGTTGTTCATCAAACAGACTTTTTATATTTCATAACGAGCACTATGACATATACCAATTTTATAAAGATTCTTATAATGTATATGTCAAAAATTTTATTTCCCGACTACATTCATACAATTTTATTCAATATACAATTATCATTAAAAGATGTTATCATCAGCATGATCTTTATTCTGTTAGTTCTTGTTATCTTTTATAAAAAACTTGCAAAAAGAAAAACCGTTATTTTTTCTTTACTGTGTATACTGACTTTTTTGTTTCCGACCGTTTTTATGTATGAAAATCAGGTTTTTTATCACAGATTGTTTTTACCGTTATTTTTTATAGCAATGGTAATTATACAGGTGTCGGATACTGTTTTAAAGAAAAATATTCGTTTAAAAAAAGTTCTTACATGCTTCTTTGTTGTTTTACTGATAATTTTCTCTTTTAAATCTTTCATAAACATTGATAAATATATAAATTCGCCGGTATTTTGGCTTAACATGTATAAAGATGCTCCTAATTATCATTTATCCTGTTTTGGCCTTGCAAAACAGTATTATCTTGTAAAACAATATGACAAAGCTTTGGAATTGATAAACGAAGCCAGAAAGTTAAATGATTTATACGAATATAAAATCACAGCCTGTAATATATTAATGACACAAGATAAATATGAAGAGGCAAAAAAAATACTGTTTAAAATTTTGGAAGAAGAAGAAAGAACAGAAGCCGTATTTTATCTAAGCCAAATTTATTATTTTGAAGGAGATATGAAAAAGGCTGTTGAATATGCAAAGCAAGCATATGCCATGGATCCTAACGACAAACTCATTTTAAAACATGTTGCAAGATTACCGGACTTTAATTTGAATATAAACTCAAATAAGGAATAAAAATGGAAAAAGAATTAAATACACCTAAAGCATTAAGATTACATATAGGTGTCTTCGGAAGAACGAATGTAGGAAAATCCACACTTGTAAATTATATTTCCGGACAAGATACATCTATAGTTTCTGCCGTAGCGGGAACAACAACTGATTCTGTCTATAAAAGTATGGAACTTTCCCCTTTGGGACCGGTTACACTTATAGATACGGCCGGAATTGACGATATCTCGAATTTATCGAAAGAAAGAATAGAAAGGACTACAAAAGTTTTTGATTCTACCGATGTTGCAATCATTGTTTTAGCTCCAAATATTTGGACGGAATACGAAGACAAGATTATAGAACAATTAATCAATAAAAGAACACCGTTTCTTCTCATTATAAACAATTATAAAAAAGAAAAATTGTCCGAAAGCTTTATTAAACAAATTTTACAATACAATCTTATTGAAACCGAGTTGTTGAAGGAAAATAAGTATAGGGATGCTTTTTTATCTAAACTTAAGCAAAAGCTACTTTCCTCAATTCCGGAAGAAAGTTTAAATTTACAACCTCTTACACAAGACATAATAAAAAGTTTTCAAACTGTTGTAATGGTTGTTCCTTTAGATTTGGGAGCACCGAAAGGAAGACTTATTTTACCTCAAGTTCAAATGATAAGAGCATGTCTTGATATAAATGCTGTCGTCATAATAACAAAAGAAACGGAACTTAAACAAACATTGGAGAAGTTAAAAGATAAACCCGATATAGTAATTTGTGACAGTCAGGTTGTAAAAAAAGTTTTGGATATTATTCCCGAAGATGTGGCATTTACAACTTTTTCGATAATTTTTTCTTCCAATAAGTCGGACTTTAAAACCATGCTGAACGGAATTAAAGCAATTAAGAACTTAAAACCTACGGATAAAATTCTTATAGCAGAGGCATGTTCTCATCATGCAAGTAAAGACGATATCGGCAGAGTAAAAATCCCTAAAATGTTAAGCAAATATTTAGGTTTTGAAATAAAATTCGATGTTTCTTCAGGAATAGATTATCCTAAAAATTTGGAAGACTATTCTTTAATAATACATTGCGGCGGATGTATGATTAACAAAAAACAAATGATATCCAGATTAAATTATGCTGTAGATAAAAATATACCGATAACAAATTATGGTATGGTAATATCTTTCGTAAACAATACTTTAGACAGAGTAATACAACCGTTCATAAAGAACATATAAAAAAATCAACTTGTAACGATAATTTCATTACAAGCTGATTTTAAATGTTTTCCGCTAATTATTTGAAATAAAATCTTATTCCTGCTTGAGGTAACCAATCTGCATAAACTCCGAAATCGTCAAAAGAGTTTCCTCCGTCCGGTTTAAGACTTATGTAACGAATTCCCATTTCTGTAAGAACCGACAAACATGGAAGAACATAGTATTCGGCACCTACACCGCCATTAATTGAAAAAACGGAAGCATCTTGATCTCTGCCGTTACCTTTTAATGTAAAACTACCGAAAGCAAGACCGCCGAAGAAATAAATATTCAAATTGTTAATTGTCAAAACATTACCAACAACCTTTCCGCCGATCAAGAATCTCGATGTTGCATCCCCGCTACCAAAACCCAACTGAACGTCTATGGCAAACTTATCATCAAACCAATATCTTCCGGCAATTTCATCAAAAGATAAATCCGGTGCATCGTTTACACCGCTTACAGCCTGATTAAAATTTGCTTTTGAATAACCTATACCGAAACTCCCGCTTGATGAACTTGAACTGTTTGATTTTCCTGTATTTTTGCTTGCTGCCGCAAAAACAGTACCTACACATAAAAACAAAGCCAATGTTAAAATTGCCAACTTTCTCATTTTTTACTTCCTCCCGTTTTTATTAAATTCGATTTTTATTCTATAAAATTGATTTATAAATTACAATAAATCACTCGGATCGAGTTCTATATTGATAAATGTTCCCGAAGGTAATTTTAGTAAAGACTGCAATTGTTCCAAAACTTCTTTTAACTGTTTTCTGTCACCCTTTAATATTATTTGCCATCTGTATGTTCCGTTCAACTTTGAGATATAAGATTGCGCGGGGCCGAGCAACGATACAGGATAATTTGATTTGTTTATTTGTTCTTCGATAAATTTATAAACCTTTTCCGTAAACTCAAACGATTTTTTGTTATCTTTGTTTCTGACGGTAATTTTAGCTATATTACAAAAAGGCGGATAAGATAAATCTTTTCTGAACTCTATTTCCTGATTGTAAAAGTCTTTATAGTTATATTCTTTTGCAAATTTCAAAGCATAATTTTCCGGATGTTTTGTTTGTACCAACACTTTCCCCTTTATTTCAGCTCTTCCGCATCTTCCTGCCACTTGTGTAATAAGCTGAAAAGTCCTTTCCGAAGATCTGAAATCGGGCAAATATAAAGATGTGTCGGCATCAACCACACATACTAAAGATACTCTCGGAAAATCGAATCCTTTTGTTACCATTTGAGTTCCCAATAATATGGAATATTCTTCGCTTTTTATTCCTTCATAAACATCCGTATAAACCTGTTTTGATGTTGCCGTATCTCTGTCCAACCTAAAAACTTTTGTATGAGGAAATAAATTCTTTAAATCCTCTTCTACTCTTTGTGTAGCAACACCTATTATTCTGTATTCATAATTACCGCATGCGGGACATTTCAACGGAAACTTCATTTGTTTTCCGCAATAGTGACATTCCAAATGTTCCGGATGTTTATGATATACCATAGCGACCGAACAATCGGGACATTGTATTACGGTATCGCAATGTTTACAAATTATCGAAGGTGAAAAACCTCTCCTGTTTAAGAATATTATGACTTGTTCTCTTCTGGCTAAGGCTCTTTTTATTGCTTGCAACATAGGTTTTGAAAAAACAGAAACAGTCATTTTCAAATTATTTAAAGGAAGCATTTTAATTGCAGGCATTTCTTTTTTATCTATTCTGTAAGGCATTTCTATTAACTTATATTTGTTTTCTATTGCCGAATAATAAGTCTCTATAGATGGTGTTGCAGATCCAAAAACAGTAACGGCACTATTATATTTTGCTCTCCATAATGCTATTTCTTTTGTATCGTAAGAAGGTTTGTTGTTTTGTTTATACGTGTTTTCGTGTTCTTCGTCTATTATTATAAGTCCTAAATTTGTAAAAGGTAAAAATATTGCAGACCTTGCGCCTACAACAATTTTTATTTCTCCGTTCTGTATGGCATTAAAAATTTTATATTTTTGTATTGTAGTTACTTCGCTGTGCCATAAAGCAACAATATTGCCAAACCTTTTGTTTAATATGGAAATAAATTGCGGAGTTAACGATATTTCCGGCAACAAAAATATCGCGGATTTATTGTTGCCTATTGCAGTTTGAATGCTTCTTAAATAAACTTCCGTTTTCCCCGATCCCGTAACGCCGTGTATTAAAAAATTTTCATTTTTACCGGTTTTTATTGATTGTTCTATTTGTTCTATGGCGTTTTTTTGATATTGTGTCATATCAAAATTAGGATTAACGATTTTTGTTTTAGAGTTTTTTGTTTTAGAATTTCTTTTCGGAACTTTCAATGATATAGGAACGATTGTTGCCAATGCTTCGCCGATGGAACACAGATATGTTTCCGAAAGCCACTTTGCAAGTTCTACAACTTCATCGGTCAATATTTCTATATCATCTATAACTTTCGTTATATCCTTTAGTTTTATATCTTTATCTTTATAATTTTCTATTACGGATATAACATAACCGTCAAGAGTCCTGCTCCCAAACGGAACGGTAACTCTTCTGTATTTTAACTGTTTGTTTCTTAACTCTTCCGGAATTGTATAATAAAAAGATTTGTTTAACGGAACGGGTAAAACAACTTCTGCAACATTCATTTTTAACCCTTTTTGTTAACCAATGCCATTACTTTTTGCATATCGTGCCAAACATCTTTTTTTAATTTGGGATTTCTTAATAATGCGGCGGGATGATATGTAGGCATTAACGGTATTCCCATATATTCTGTGAAATTACCTCTTAACGAGCTTATAACATCGTCACTCTTCAATAATGCTCTGGTAGAAGATGCACCTAAGGTTATAATAACTTTAGGTGATATTATCTTTATTTGCTCATCCAGATAAGGTTGGCAAGTTTGCATTTCTTCTGGTGTAGGAGGTCTATCGTTTCCTTTAAGTTCCGGATTTTCCGGATTTTTCATAGGATGACATTTTACGATATTGGCAATATAAACGGTTTCTCTTTTATATCCCATGGCTTCTATGATTTTTGTTAATAAATTACCGGCTTTTCCTATAAACGGTTGGCCTTCATGATCTTCTTGAAATCCCGGACCCTCTCCGATAAACATAATATTTGCATAGGGATCTCCGCTACCGCAAACAGCATTTAATCTATGTTTGCCCAACTCACACTTTTTACAAGCACATATTTGATCTTTTAAATCTTCAAGCTTTTGTTCGGCATTTTTTGTTTGTGTAGTCTTTTTGGTAAGAGACTGTTCTCGTTTTGTTGCCTTTTTCATTTGTATATTTTCTTGTTTTACGATTTTTTGTTCTATTCCTTTAATAACTGTTTTTTCATTCTTTGCAGAATCTTTTTGTTTGGCTTTTTCCGATAATATGGATTTGTCCAACACAAGTTCGTCTTCACCCCAATTTTTATATTCTTCTATTGAGGTTCTAACGAGTCTTAATAGTTTTATATATTCCGATTGATTCATTGATTATCTCTTTTGCTACTTTTTCTTTTGACACCAAATTCATTTTTTTCATTGAACCGTTTTTAAAAATCAGTGTAGGTGCGGACTTATTCGAAGAAATTGTACTTGCATCGTTAGCAACAATCATGTCTAAATTCTTTTCCCTTAGTTTTGTTTTGGCATAGGATAAAAGATTTTTGCTTTCCAATGCAAAACCTACAACCACTTGGTTTTCTTTATGAAAACCGACATATCTTATGATATCGGGATTTTTTACAAGCGTTAAAGTTATTGTATCGTTACCGATAACAGTTTTTTTTATTTTTGTTTTTGATCTTTCAATCGGTCTGTAATCGGAAACAGCGGAAGCGCCTATAAAAATATCCGCAAATTTTAACTTTTGCTTTACTGCCGCCAACATTTCTTTTGCACTTATAACATTTATAACTTTACAATTTTTTCTCTTAGGGATATCGATATCCGAAGGCCCTTTTACAACAATAACATTGCATTTTTGTTTTAAGGCTTCATCAACCAAAGCTTTTCCCATTTTACCCGAAGAAGCATTTGATATAAACCTAACAGGATCTATATATTCTCTTGTCGGACCTGAAGTGATAAGTATTGTTATAGCCATTTTATTTTAAATTATTTTCTATTGTTTTTAATATTGTTTCATTATCTGCAAGACAACCGTCACCGACAACTCCGCAAGCAAGAAGCCCCGGTCTTGCATCAACTATTTCATAACCGAAACTTTTCAAAGTTTCCATATTTTTTTCAACGGCTTTATGATGATACATATTGTGGTTCATTGCCGGACAAACGATAACCTTTGCGGTTGTTGCAATTGCGGTTGATGTTACTAAATTATCTGCCATACCGTTAGCTAATTTTGAAATTGTGTTTGCCGTTGCCGGAACTATCACATATACATCAGCTTTTTGTGCAAGAGAAACATGTTCTATCTCGAAATAAGAAGTATCAAACATATCCACAAAGACTTTATTTTTGGTTAAAGACTGAAATGTTAACGGTGTAATAAATTTAGTTGCAGCTTCCGTCATCACACAAGTAACATTTGCCTCCGATTTAATAAGAGATCTTACTAAATCACAAACTTTATAAATAGCAATACCGGCACAAATACCGATTATTACATTTTTCCCTTTCAAACTAGTTTGCTGCATTTTCTTCTTGTTTTTCCTCTTTTTCAGCTTCTCTCTTCTTGTTTATTTCTTCTATTTTTTCATAGGTTGCTTCACCGGATAAAACATCTCTAACGGCTTTATCCAATAACTCCGCTTGAGATAAATTTTTATATCCGTCATCATTTTTCTTAACTTTTATCCAATCTATTGCAAGTTTTGTAACTTCATATTTTCCTTTGCCTGATGCAAAGAATAATTCTTCTATTGGTCTTTCTTCATTGGTCATTTTACTTTCCCCCACAAATATTTTTATTTCTTTTTATTGATAATCTTTCCGCACAAATTACGGACTTAACTTCCTGTATACTTTTATCTAACTTATCATTCAAAATCAAATAATCGTACTTAGGTAAATAAGTTAGTTCTTTTTTCGCATTTTCAATTCTTCTTTTTATAACGGTTATTGAATCTTTATTTCTTTTTATTAATCTCTCTTTTAATACTTTTAAACTCGGTGTCGTAATAAAAATCATTAAAGCTTCTTTATATTGTTTCTTTATTTTAACGGCACCTTGAACATCTATATCAAGTAAAATATCTTTACCTTTGTTTATAGTTTGCTCCAATACTTTCTTTGATGTTCCGTAAAAATGGTCGTGAACTTTTGCCCACTCTACAAACATATTTGCTTTAACCATCTTTTTAAATTCACTGTCGTTAACAAAAAAGTATTCTCTACCGTTCTTTTCTCCTTTTCGCGGTTCCCTTGTAGTAGTGGAAACGGAGTAAACAATATTATTGTCGCTTTTTATTAAAGCATCACAAATACTCGTTTTTCCGGCACCCGAAGGAGCAGAAACAATAATAATCATTCCCTTCTTTTTCATAATCTTATATTTTATTAAAAAACTAACAAATTGTAAACAACAAACCGCAAGCTATAAACAAAAAGAGCCGTGTAGAATTATATCTACACGGCTCTTTTTATATCTATATTACTTTATATCTGATGTACAATGCGGGCATTTTGTCGCTTTTATATCAATTTCAGAAAAGCAATAAGGGCATTTCTTTGTTGTAGGTGCTGCAGGTGCAGGTGCAGGTTCTTCTTTCATTTTATTAATAGCTTTAATTATTACAAATATTGCGAAAGCTACTATTAAGAAAGAAATTATGCTGTTAATAAAGAAACCCAAATTCATTGTTACGGCTCCTGCTGCTTTTGCTGCTTCCAAAGAAGCATACGGTGCTGCTGTTTCTGCTCCGTCTCTTAATACGATGAACCAATTTGTAAAATCAACATTACCCATCAAAAGGCTGATAGGAGGCATTATAATATCCGCAACCAAAGAATTAACTATCTTTGTAAATGCAGCTCCTATAATGATACCTACTGCCATATCCATCACATTTCCTCTTGCGATGAACTTCTTAAATTCACTGAAAAAACTTTTCATTTACTTTCTTTCTCCTTTTTTTAGATTTAATAAATTTACAATTTGTAAATATACAAAATTATAACTTTTAAAGCAATTTATTATCTTCTGCCATTATTTTTTAAAAAGGTTAATATTTCTTCGGTATAATCTCCGAAACACGATTTGCCAAGTGATAATTGAGGATCTATTCCCACCGGTTTTTCCGTTTCTATTACAACAGGATTTCCGTTATAATCAAAAGTAATATCCCAATTACAAAATTTAAGCCACGGAATCGCAGAATGAAGTTTTATAACTGTCTCTCGAATTTTCGGAAACAACTCAATTTTATAATTTTTAAAGACAACTCCGGTATCCGGATGTGCATAATATTTCTTTTTCTCTCCTATACAAAGAGCATAATCAAACAAAGTACCGTCATTTTTTATACCTATCTCCAAAGAACGACCATTAAGGCCGTCCCAATCAACGAAACAATTTCCTCTTCCTATTTTAAAAACACAATTTATTATTTTTATTTGGTCATTCCATATAAGAGAAGAAACAGCAAATGTATTTACGGATTTTGAATAAATGTCCGAAATACTTTTATGACAGGTAATCTTTTCCTGAACTATAAAGTTTTTGTCATAGAAATTTTCAATTATATCTTTTATACTTGATTTAGAATAAATATCTATACCGTTTATCAATTTTACTGTTCTGCAATTTTTTGCAAATCCCGTGTTATCAAAAGCAGAAGGCTTAATAAAAACGTCCCCCATATTCGACATCTTTTCATAAAATTCTTCCTTTGAAATTATATTGTTGTCTGAATCAAAGAAAATACCATTTATTGAGCCAAAAAGTCTTTTTGGTGCCTTTACTCCCGCAAAATTTGCACAAAGGTATAAGAAGTTTTTATCTTTCAAAACTTCATAATAATTTTTTTGGGAATTCATTATATCCGTAAATTTTAAAAAGATATCAAAAGGAATATACTTTGCATCAAAATTACCGCTATACATTGTAAATAAATTATGCCATTTATAATCAACCTTTTTGCCGTAATTTCTTTTGTAAAATTGATCTATTTCATCTTTTTGTTCTTTCGTTAAAATGTTTTTGTTTAGTGCGTAATCAAATTGAGCCGAAAAATACCTGTAAAGATGTTTTCTTCTAATGTAAGCCGAACAAGTAAAAACAAAAGATCTCATACGGTAACTACCGAATATAGAAAGGAACAAATTTCTTAATTTCTTTTTCATAACAAAAACCTCATTTTGCCGGGCAAATAGTTTTATTATTTAAATTATTTTTTACTGCTTAGCCAACTCAAAAGTTCTTCTGTATATTCTCCGAAAAAGCCTTCTTTATACAAAACCTGCTGTTGAAACATTTCACCCGGTGATTCCACTTCCATCAGTATAGGCTCACCATTAACCCCGATAGTAATATCCCATTTGCAAAAACCTAACCACGGAATATAAGAATGTATCTTTTTTGCGGTTTCAAATACCTTTTGAAAATTTTCTATCTTGTGACTTTTAAAAACAAGACCGGTATTAGGATGAGAAGTATACCACTTATATTGATTTATACACAAAGCAAATTCAGACAGGAATCCTTCGTTATCTATGGCTATAACAAGTCCTTTTTCCTGTATTCCGGAATAATCCGTAACAGAGCCATTCATTCCTATTTTTAAAATCGGCTTGTTTATTGTTCTTATTTCTCCGTTCCAAATAAAAGTATAAAAGGAAAAAGTATTAACGGATTTAGAATAGATGTCCGAGATACTTTTATGACAAACAACTTTTTCTTGAACTATAAAATCTTTATTATAATTTTTTTCTATTATATCTTTTATGCTTTTTTTAGAATAAACATCTATTCCTTCTATCACATTTATCAATTTACAATTTTTGGAATATCCGGAATTAACTGTTTGTGTCGGTTTAATAAAAACTTCCCCTATGTTAAACATTCCTTTATAAAAATCTCCTTTTGAAATTACATTGTTGTCTGAATCAAAAAAGAGATTTTTTATCGAACAAAAAATTTTTTTCGGAACTTTTATATTTGCCGAATTAGCAATATTATAAAGAAAATTTTTATCATAAATAACGGAATCCAAATTTGAATTTATTTTTTCTGTGATTTTTATAAAAATTCGAGGAGTCATATACCTTACATCGAATTTATTATTAAGATTTACTATAAAATTATGCCATATATGCGGAATTTTCTTACCATAATTTTTTTTATAGAAACTGTCTATTTCTTGTTTTTGTTCTTTACTTAAAACATTTGTTTTAACATCTTTAATTTTACACACGGCTTCAAAAACTCTAAGATAATATGCATACGAAAATTCCTTAAGCAAAAACAAATACAATCTAAAACAAATCTTCCAATAAAACCTAAGGCATAATAAAAGAATTTTTCTTTTCATAATAAATTCACATTATTCTTATTTACTAAAAGACGCATATAAAAGAATGCATAATTCCATACACATTTGATTATATATATTAAATTGGTTATAATCAAATATGGATATTTCCTTTGGAGACAAAGATGAACCTTTTAAAAGAAACAAAACAACACTACTTTTTTGTTATGATAATTGAATTTATATTTTTGTCCTGCATTTATTGGTTATCTTTTTCTTTTAAATTTTCTTCGGCATTGGCATATTTGGTGTGTACCGGTTTTTATATCACTTCTTATAGATTTTGGATAAAGATACTTAACAAGAAAGAAAACTTCTTAATCTGTTCATCCGAACATTTTATGATCATAAATTTCATAATTTTCTTATCTGTTCTTACATTAAATTCTTTGTCTGCCGGCAGTTTTTCCAATGCCATGTCTTATGTCTATGCAACCATTCTTGGAATCTTTATTTTATACTATATCTATAAATTACGGAAACAAAGGAAATCGCCCGTTCCTATTTCAGCATTTTCGCCGACACTAAAAGCAGCAATAGTTTTAGGTTGTATATTCTTGCTGTTTGACTTTTTTGTATATCGTGCGGAAAAACTTAACATCCAATTAGTTTTATATTTACCGTTTCTGTTTTTAATACTCAATTTTCTGCTTTTTATTTATAAAAGAGTGTTTGAATTCAAATCTTTTTTTGCGGCAATTTTGTTTTTTAATGTTTACATAATGGGAACGGTTTTTCTTGTTCTAAATTGTTTTACAGTCAGTGTATTCTCGCTTACAATATTTTTTCATCTTATAATTTTTATATCGACAGTATGTTTAATGATATCTAATTCTAAATTAAGCAAAGAAGAAACTTTTACTCATAACAGAGAATTTATATATCTGTTATTTGCCAATATAGTTTTAATTTTTATTTCTTTAAACAATATTTTTTATTTCTCTTTACCGGAAATATTTAAAAGTTATACTTATTTCATCTCAATATTATTTGCGACTTATATTATTTATCACAACTATAGAACTTATTTAAATTAAAAGGATTTTATGATAAACCAAGTTTCTGTAATTATACCCGTTTTCAACACGGAAGAATATTTACCAAAGTGTATTAGCAGCATAATCAATCAAACGATAAAAAATATCGAAATAATATGTGTTAACGATTGTTCTACGGATAACTCGTTAAAAATCTTACAAAACTTTTCAAAACAAGATATAAGAATAAGAATTGTAGATTTAAAGGAAAACAAGGGTGTATCTAATGCAAGAAACACAGGAATAGATTTAGCACAAGGAGAATACATCTATTTTATAGATTCCGATGATTGGATTGATACAAATTATCTTGAAGAAATGCTGACTAAAATAAAAGAAGTAAATTCAGATATAATAATAAATGCAAATCTTGTTAAAGAATACGATGATAGTGCAAGAAAGGCATACGGCAAATTTGATTTTCTTACAGAAAATTTTGAAAGTCTTAATCCGAAAATCATTCAAAAATTTTTTCCGCCGGTAATTTGGACAAGACTATACAAAAGAGAATATTTAAACAAATATAACTTTAGATTTCCTTTTATAAAATGCGGTGCCGAGGATATATATTTCGCTTATGCCTGTGATTTAATGCAGGAAAAATCTTATATTTTTAAAGGTCCTTACTATCATTATTGTCAACACCAAACCTCTGCTGTACATTTGAAAGAACGAGGTTTTCATTATATTGAAAGTTTTAAACTTTTGTACAAATTTTTAAATGATAATAATATTGATTTAAACGATATAAAATTGTTTTACGTTGAATCTTTAATTATAGATACCGAACAAAAATTTAATTTCGTAAAAAGTTATTTGACCGAAATAAAAGATATTTTCAATAAGAACATCGGTATTTATAACGAACAAGAAAAATTTTTATTTAAAATCATGAAAGAAACCCCTGATTTTAAGTGTTTTATATCAAAATATAATCCTAATATTTCTTTAAGCTTTTTAAAAAACAGAATGGTATTAAAAAAATGACAACAGAAAACACAAATAACGGAAAAACAATAGAAAAAAGAATTTATAAGTGGAAAGAGAAGCTCATAGATTTGTCTAAAAGAAACAGATTATTAAATTTTAAATTCTCAAAATCTCTGACTTTAAGAATTATTGATGAACAACCTCCGGAAGTATATAAAGCATTGGTTCGAGAATTACATTCTTTGGAATTTTTACCGATAAAGGAAAATGCCGAAAATATTTCCGAACAAGAGAAAAAATCGTTGGAAGAACTAAACGAAGGTATAGAATTTAAGGCACAGGAATTTAAAGAATATGATTCTAAACAATTAAGTAAAAAACATACGGATAAATATTTACAAACAAAACTTTCCGTTCAAGATTTAAACAAAGTGTTAAGCAAAATAAGCACAACGGCAAGATCCACCAACGATGATTTAGGATACAATGTTTTATTTTTGGCTTTGGGAAGTGTGATTTGGTACGAAAAAGACAACAGTAACGAACCAATGGAAGCTCCCGTTCTTTTGGTTCCCGTTGAAATAAAAAGAAAAAGTATAGGTCAACCGTTTACAATTAAGTATAACGAAGATTCCGTTATATTAAATCCCGCACTTGTACTTAAACTGAAAAGAGATTTTCAAATAAATTTGGAAGATATTAATATTGACGAAGAAGAATTAAACCCTATCGATATTTTTATTAAAGTTCAAGATAAAATAAGCAAAAATCAACGTTGGAAGCTGTTAAACAATATCTATATAGGTTTATTTTCTTTTGCCAAATTCGTAATGTACAAAGATTTGGAAGAATATCGGGATATAATAAAGAGTAATAAGTTTGTTGAAACTATCTGCGGATTAAACGATAACAAACAAGTTTCCGCTGAAGAAATTTGTCCGATGTCTGAGCTTGATAACATTGTTCATCCGCACGGAACATATCAAATTTTAGACGCAGATTCTTCACAGCAACAGGCAATACAAGTTGTAAAATCGGGAAATAATTTAATTATAGAAGGTCCTCCGGGAACAGGCAAAAGTCAGACTATTTCAAATATGATCGGAGAACTATTGGCACAAAACAAAAAAGTTTTGTTTGTCAGTCAAAAAATAGCAGCATTGGAAGTTGTAAAAAATCGTTTAGCAGCCAACGGTTTAGCGCCTTTTTGTTTGGAACTGCACAGCAATAAAACAAACAGGAAAAATGTGCTCAGCGAACTTGCCGGAAGTTTGGACTACAAATTTGTAGGAAATTACGATTCTCAAAGTTTATCTAAAATATTAACGGATATAAAAGCTTTAAAAGTTTATTCTAAAGAGTTGCATACGCCTATGGGATTGGTAAAAATATCCCCTTATAAAGCATTGGGAATTGTTTTGGATAATAATCATATTCCGGAGTTCAGATACATATTTCAAAACTACGATAAATGGACACATGAAGATTTGGCAGAGAAGAAAGAACTTTTTAAAGATGCAACGGAAACAATAAAAAAATTAGGAAATCCCAAAGAATTTGCATGGTACGGCACACAAGTAAGAGAACTTTCTCTTAAAGAAAAAATAAATTTAAAAAATGAAATTGATTATCTCATAAAAAGTATCGAAGAAATTGAAAAGAGTATTAACATTTTATGTGAAGAACTTTTATTGAAAAAAATTACAAAAATCGCACAACTCGAAGATTTTATAACGGTTGCCGATTCTGTTTCGAATATTTCAGATTCGGTACTTTCTTATATGGAAAACGCCGATATAAGTTTCGAAGAAGATGTTAAGCTTGTTCGTGACACGGTAAAACAATTCAGTACTTTTAACAATAGAGTAAAAAACAAATACTCTTCGGAAATATTAAATCAAGATATCGATGATTTAATATCAAATTTATCTCTTTACGGATTTGTGTCAAAAATATTTTTTAAGTTTAATAAAAATTATAATTTTTTTAAGCAATTTTTTATTAACAATCATAAGCCCGGTTTTTATGAATTACTTTACGATTTAAACAATGTAAAAGAATTAAAAAAATCAATAATTGATCTTGATAAATGCGACAAGACAGCTGCAAAATTGTATTCTCAATTTTGGGACAAAAATAATCCCGACGAAAGCAGTATAAACAAACAAAGTGATCGTCTTTTGAAATTCAATAAACTTATAAAAGAAGATAACTGTTTTAAAGAAAATATTACCGAAAAAATAAAAAATAACAAAATAGATTACACTAAAGTCAAAAATGCAATTGATACAATATCTAACCTTCAAGAGCCCATAAAGATAAAGCTTGATATTATTACCGATATATTGAAATTCGATTGGAACAAAGCTTTTGCTTGTCAATATTCCGACATTGATATTAATACTTTGAAGCACAAATTCTCTGCTATTTTGCAGAAAGCCGAAGACCTGACTTTATGGATAAAATATTTGGACTTAACAGATAAAATAGAAAAAGAAGGGCTGACAGAGTTTTGGAACAAATGCTCTGAAGCAAATCTGTCTTTAGACGATTATTCCGTAGCATTGGAAACGGAATTTTTGAGAATATGGTTAATGGGATATGTTTTTGAAAACAATAACATTTTAAAGAATTTTAATTCTTTGGAACAAGACGATTTAGTTAAAGAATTCAGAAATCTCGATAAAGGACAAATTGTTTCCGCAAAAGACAGACTTGTATCAAAACTTTCTTCAAATATAAATTTTGCAAAACAACAATATCCGAAAGAAGTTTCCGAACTTAAAAGATTATGCAAGCTGCAACGTATAAGGAAATCTTTAAGACAAATTATTCGCTCCATTCCGCAACTGTTTTTAGAGTTAAAGCCGTGTTTAATGATGAGTCCGTCAACGGTTGCACAGTTATTGGATCCGAATATTTTTCGTTTTGATGTAGTTATATTCGATGAAGCAAGTCAGTTAACTACGGAAGATTGTATAGGTTCAATAATAAGAGGTTCAAAACTTGTCGTTGCCGGTGACACAAAACAGTTGCCTCCGACATCTTTTTTTAGAACAATAGTTGAAACCGACGAAGAAGAAATCGACGAAGAACAATCTCAAGAGCCGGAAAGAGAAGATTTGGACAGTATTCTTGATGAATGTACCACATCCGGATTTCCGCAGTGTATGTTAAAATGGCATTACAGAAGTAAACATGAGCATTTAATTGCTTTTTCAAATAAACATTTATATCAAGATTTATATACTTTCCCCAATTGTATAGAAACATCCGATACTTTGGGTGTAAAATTTACTTATCATATACCGACGGCGGCAACGAAAGAAGAAATGTGTTTGGAAGAAGCAAAAATAGTGGCAAAAGCCGTTATGCAACATGCAAAGAGCCATCCCGACATGTCATTAGGTGTTGCAACATTAAACATAAAACAAAAAAGTTTAATTGAAAACGAAATTGAAAAACTGAGAGAACAAGATCCTTCATGCGAAGAATTTTTCAATAACAGCGGACAAGAATATTTCTTCGTTAAAAATTTGGAATCCGTTCAAGGCGACGAAAGAGATGTTATTATGATAAGTGTAGGTTATTTCAAAAACAAAAACGGTGTTCTTTCGATGAATTTCGGTCCGATAAACCAGGACGGCGGAGAAAGAAGACTTAATGTATTGGTAACAAGATCAAGATATAAAATAGAAGTTTTCAGCGGAATAAAAGCTTCGGACTTTAATCTCGAAAAAACGAGCAGCACCGGTGTAAAACTTTTACAGGCATATTTGGATTTTGCAGAAAAAGGTGAAAGCTCTTTAAACAAAAAAGAAGATAATTCTTTCGAAAATAATACTTTTGTTTCCCCTTTTGAAGAGTCGATTTATAAATCTTTAACCGAAAAAGGTTATTTGGTATCTTCTCAGGTAGGTTGTTCAAGCTATAAAATAGATTTGGCCGTAAGAGATAAAAGCAATCCGAATAAATTTTTAGTAGGAATAGAATGTGACGGTCCGACTTATAATTCTTGTGCAACAATCAGAGACAGAGACAGGTTAAGGCAGGAAGTTTTGGAAAGATTAGGTTGGAAAATGTATAGAATTTGGTCAACCGATTGGTTCAAAAATCCTAAAGAACAATTAGAGAAGCTTACTAAGTTTATTGACAGTGTAAAGAATTAAGATATTTTCCATGAATATAAAAATTTTTATTTTAGCTATATCGTTAATCGCATTTGCTGTATTACCAGCAAATGCAGACCTTATATGGCCGTCTCTTTATATTGCAAAAGGAATGTTAAGCATTAAAGTAATTCTTTTGGGTTTAATTGTTGAACTGTTCTTCGTAAAATATTTTACAAAAGCCGGTTGGAAAAATTCTTCAATCATTACATTTTTAATGAATCTGATTACAACAATGCTCGGAATAATATTTATTCCCCTGTCCGGTTTAGGTTCGGAATTCGTTTTTGATTTTGTATTTCATGCTTACGATAAGTTCGGTATAGGAACTTTCCATTGGAGCCATTGGCTTGCAGCTTATCTGCTTGTAATTCTTATAAATACCATCATAGAAGGGCTGTTCATAAAACTGACATTAAAAATAAAAATACTAAAAACATTTTGGTGGTTACTGATTGCAAATGCCATCAGTGTGTTTATATGTTTTTTGTTTTATGTTCTGAGTTTATAATAAAATTTTGCAAATTTTACAACTGATTTTTTTATTTGAACAACAACTGAAAAAATATATAAAATATTAACATAAACAAAGGAGTTTAAAAATGACTGTTTTATTGATTTTTTCGATTATAATTTTAGTGTTTTTAACTTTTATTATCGTGACATACAATAAAGGTATAAAGTTAAGGAATTATGTAAAAGAAGCTTTTTCTACAATGGATGTTTATATGAAAAAACGTTGGGATTTAATTCCTAACCTTGTAGAAATAGTAAAGGGTTATGCCAAACATGAAAAAGGAGTATTAGAACAAATAACCAAATTAAGAAATTCCGAGTATTCAACTATGTCTGCCAATCAAAAACTTCAGACTAATTCCGAACTGGCTCAAGTTTTAACAAAATTTATGGCTGTTGCGGAAAATTATCCGAATCTAAAAGCTGATCAACACTTTTTGCAATTAAGCAGAGAATTATCTTCAATAGAAACAGATATCGCGAATTCAAGAAAATATTACAACGGAACAGTAAGGTTATTAAATAATTTTCTCGAAATGTTTCCCACAAACATTGTTGGCTTTATTTTCGGTATTCAAAAAGAAAAGATGTTTGATATTTCCGACACCGAAAGACAAAATATTGAGGTCAATGTCAATGAGTAAAAGAACAAGTTTCTTTATAGGTATCGTTATATGGTTGTTCTTGTGTACTCCAATTTTTGCCGAAGGGTTTTACATAGAAAATTATATTATCGATTTACAGGTAAACAAATATAAACAAATCCATGTAACTGAGGATATTGATGTTTCTTTTACCGAAGCATCACATGGTATATATCGTGAAATTCCATATAACAATGCAAAAATAATAAATGTTTATGCATCGGAAAGATACTCCACCTCAAGTCGAAATAATAAACTTAATATTAAAATCGGAAATCCGGACAGACTCACATATGGAAGACATTTTTATAAGATATCTTATGATTTCTGTTATAGCGATAATATAAACGAACTTTATCACAATATTATAGGAACGGATTGGCCGACAGAAATAAGGCATGTAAAATTTAAATTATCCATGCCAAAAGAGTTTAATCCGTCAGACGTAGGGTTATCAATAGGAAAATATGGTACCAAAGGGTTTGAAGGCGATGCAGAGTTTTCCGTAAACGGTTTAAAAGTTATCGGTCAGGTAAAAAGAACTCTGCAACCCGGGGAAGGAGTAACAATAAGAATTGTTCTTCCGGAAGGATATTTCACAAAAGTTCCTCCCGTTAAAGAAGAACATGTCGTAAGAAATAATATAATATTCGGAATATTACTTTGTATTATAACACTCATATCTTTTACTGTTTGGTATAAAGTCGGAAAAGACGAAAAAGTAATTCCTGTAGTAAATTTTTATCCTCCGGAGGGAATGAATACATTAGAAGTGGAAATAGCATACAAAGAAAAAGCATCACTAAGAGGTCTTATAGCAATGATTATTTCTCTTGCTCAAAAAGGATATATACGAATTCATGAAGAATCACATAGTTTCAGCTTTGAAAGATTAAAGCCATATGACGGTAACGACAAATTAGAAGAGAGATATATGAAAGCTCTTTTTTCCGTAAAGAGAATATCAGAGAAAAAAACAGATGAAATTGTTACGGAAAGAGATTTAGAAGAATCTAAAACTTTTTATAACGAATGCAGTAATATAGTGCACAAAGCCAATAGAAAACGAAAGCTTTTGTATGAAGAGGCATCTGTTAATTGGAAACTAAGAGTATTGATGTTTTTTTGTTTTTTCGTAGCTTTATTCATAACCATATATTTTTGTTCTAAATTTAGCTATTCGGACAGCAGTTCGGAAATTGCATGTATGCTTATATTCGGTTTTACAATTTTTTGGGCAAAATGTTACAAAGATCTTGATGATTTCTCTTTAATTTTTCTCTTAATGCTACCCTTTGTTTCTCTTGTATTTTTTTATATTGCAAACATTAAATACAATGTACAATACATTCCGGTAACATCAATGGGAATAGCATCTGTTGCTATTTGTTTTGTATGCATGTATCATCTGAGAAAAAGGAATAAAAAAGCTTTGAGAATTTTAGGTGATTTATTGGGCTTTAAAAAATTCATAGAAACTGCTGAAAAGCAACAATTAGAATCTCTTGTATATGATGATCCTCAATATTTTTATAACATCTTACCTTATGCTTATTTGTTTAAAATTTCAAACAAGTGGATAAAGAATTTTGAAAGTATTATTTCCGAAAATCCTTCGTGGTATACGGGAAAAGAATTTAACAGTCTTTCTTTTAGTCATTTAATCGGTACAATAAAAAGAGTGTCTGTTCCTTCCATAGCAAACGGTGGAAAACAGGCTTCATCATCCGGCGGTGGCGGTGGTTTTGTCGGAGGAGGTTTTGGCGGCGGCGGTGGCGGAAGATGGTAATCGTATTTTCTAATCTTATTGTAAAAAGAGCATTAAACTAAATTTTAATAATATTATTTTCGGAGAATTATATGCATAAAATCATTATATTTATAACTGTTATTCTTGCTTTAAGTATTACTGCTTGTGAAAACAGACAGGAAGAGAAAAAAGAAAATATGGTAACCGCCAATTCTATTATAGATAAAAGTTCAAGCGAAAAAAAATTATCTGCACAAGAAATAGAAATGACTTATTTCCCCGCAATTGAACGATACTTAGTAAAAGAGTGCGGCAGCAAATATCTCGAAGGGCAATATTGCATTCCGTTTCAAACTGTTGTTGCCGTAGATGAACGAAACGCCGAAGATATTTTGGTTTGGGGTGATTTTTGGGTATTTAATTATAATTTGGCAGATGATACTCTTGAAACCGTGTCCGGAGGAAGTCATCCGGGACTTATGCACATAAAGCAAACCGATACCGGATTTGAAGTAACGGCATTTGACCAAGTGGAAGACGGTTCAAGATATATGCCGAGTGCAAAGAAAATTTTCGGTAAAAAATACGATGCATTTCAGGCTATCAATAGTGATAATGTAAGACGAGAAAAGCATAGAGCTGAAATTCTTGCAAATTATGTAAAAAAACATAATATTCCTGCAACAAAATATAAAGATTACGGTTGGCCTGCTAAAAGTTTAGAAAACTAAGCAAGGAACTTCCCGTTTATTGTAATACAAAATCTGTTTATATGATTATTCATACTTTTTTTGTATAATACCTCTATGGGCAACAAATTAAAATTTCTATTTTTAAAACTTTTACTTTTATTATTCCTAATATATTTCCTGGTATCAGGAGCAATATTTCTGTTGTTGACAACAACTCGTGTTAATTTCGAAACAACCGTAACCGATGATGTTTTTGTTCCAAGTTTTCATGTAATCAGTATGGTCCCTAAATTTAGAGACAAGTATTTTACACTACCGGAATTAGAAAAGGTATCGGTAATAAAAAAAACTGATGGATTATTGGTAAAAACGGAAACCTACATTTTTAATTTTATTTTCAAAAATAAAAAATCCGACAGCAAATTAAAAAGCAGCATCTCTTTTTCTATAAATAAAAAAGAAGATCTTAATGTGGAACAATTACAAGAAAAAATAAACGATGCTTTACAAAATAATAAAAATTTTAAATATGAAGTCTTTTCCGGCAAGAATTTTTCTTTTATTCGTGATTATGTAATATGGTCTCTGCTCTTTCTTTTTATAATAATATTTGCTTTTATAAAGGTACTAAAGGCTGAAAAGAAAAGCAAAGAACAAGATAAAAAAAATATTACTGCAAAAGAAACTACTCTTTCAAACGAAATAAACGATTCTATAATAAAATAACAATTTTTTAACAAAGGAATGTTTTAAATTATGAAAAACATAGCAATAGTTACCGGTGCAAGCAGCGGTTTAGGCAAAGAGTTTGTAAAACTTTTAACCGACGATAAAAGTCTTGATCAAATATTTGTTCTCGCAAGAAGCAGGGATAAATTAAACGAATTAAGAAATAAATATGGTGATAAAATCAGGCCATATCCTACAGATTTGTCGGATATAAACAATATAAAAGCTTTCGGCAGATATTTAGAAAAAGAGGATGTAAATATTAAATTGTTGATTAACAATGCCGGCTTTGCAAAATTTTGTTCTTATAATGATATCTCAATAGATGAATCGTTAAACATGATTAACCTGAATGTATCCGGTGTTGTTGCAATGGGATTAGTTTGTATTCCGTTTATGAACAAAAATTCACATATCATAAATATAGCATCGCAAGCATCATTTCAACCTCTTCCTTATCAAAATATTTACAGTTCAACAAAATCTTTTGTAAAAAATTATTCCAGAGCACTAAACGTAGAACTTAAAGAAAAAGGAATAACGGTAACTGCGGTTTGTCCCGGATGGATAAAGACAAACTTGTATGAGAGAGGATGTATAAATGCTGCAAAAGGAACTACGAATTTTGTTCGTATGGTTACACCTGATGTTGTAGCAAAAAAAGCATTAAAAGATGCTTATAAGAATAAAGATATCTCGGTTTATGGCACATATGTAAACTTTTGCAGGTTCTTATCAAAAATATTGCCTGAAAAATTAATTATGAAAATTTGGCTTTTACAACAAAATATAAAAGATAAATAAATATATGCATCTTTTGTGTTAAAAAAATATTGATAAAAATATTTTTTATCCGTAAAAAAGTGTGTTTTGTTTTATATAAGAATGTAAAAATTAATTCATAATCCCGATAAGACAATCTTAATTGTTTCACATGATATATAAAACAACTCTTAAACGTTACTTCGAATAATTATTTTTTAATAAAAAGTCTTATCGGATTAAAATTTCTGTGCAGTTTTCCTATAAAGCAGTAATTTAAATTATATTTCAAACAAGTTTTGAAAACAAACAGTCTTATTTTGTCCGCTAAATTTAAAAGGTTATAATCCAAAATTCCCTCATCGAAGAAAATAAAAGCTTTAACTAAAGCAAAAACTTTTTTTGATTCTTTAAAAGGTATTTTTTCAATTCTTCTTGCATACTCAGTTAAAACAAGTGTATACCCGATCGGAAGAAAATCTTTAAATTTACTTTTGTTTAACAGAATAAATTGCTCGTTATATTTAATTTCATCCTCTATCGTAACCGATGATGACGAAGAATTTTTCAAATTTATTCTATAGAAGTAAATAACATTTTTTATTAAAATAAAATTATGTGCCCGAATTATTGTTTCCCACATAAACAAAACATCTTCCATTTTAATTGACACATCAAACGACATTTTATTAGATAATATGAATTCTTTTTTAAATATATTTGCACATACCGTAGATAACTGTGTACCCGGAGTTTGCAAAAACATGATTTTACCTTCTTTTTCACAAATTGTTTTGTCATAAAAATCTTCAAGGTAACAAGTCATATCTTTAAATTGACGGGTTATGTTATCGAACAAAGAAAATTTTGCAGCCACAAAATCCGTATCGTATTTTTCTATTGCATTGTATAAAATCTCTAAGTAATCTTTCGTAACCCAATCATCGGAATCTATAAAAGATATATATTTACCTTTAGCAAGCTTTATCCCCTCGTTTCTTGCATTTCCTTGTCCTTTGTTTTTATGTAAATTAACAGTTATAAATCTGTTATCTTTTTTTTTATATTCTTCAAGAATTGAATAAGACTTATCCGTGGAACAATCGTTTATACATATACACTCAAAGTTTTTAAATGTTTGTTTTGAAACACTGTCCAAACACTCTGCCAAATATTTTTCCGTGTTGTATACGGGTATTATTATTGATACTATTACCTGTTCTTTCATTTTATCTTTATCAAAATCATATTTATAATAAATTATTGTTTTTATATATCTGTTTGTAGTATAATAATTTTTATTAAATATTTAAAGCATAATTAAGTCTGTAAAAAACATATCAATAATTATAGGTGCAACAAGTTATTTGGATAAAGCCCTGATAAGAAATAAAAATTTAAATTTTGCTTTCTTTGTAGTTTTGTCATGATAAAAGAAAAGTCTCTGATATCAATAATAATACCGGTTTATAATGTAGAAAAATATTTAAGACAATGTCTTGATAGTGTTGTTAACCAATCTCATCATAACTTTGAAGTCATTTGTATAAATGACGGTTCGACCGATGGCAGCTTTGAAATATTACAGGAATACGAACAAAAATATAATTTTTTTAAATTATATTCCCAAGAAAACAAAGGGCTCGGTGCTACATGGAATACAGGTATCGGTTATGCCTCCGGAGATTATATATACTTCGTAGATTCCGATGATTACATTGAATCCGATTTAATTGAAAATGTTAGCAACATTATTAAAGAAAACGAAGGTGTTGATATTATTAGATTTAGAGGTTCGGCTTTTAGTTCCTTTACAGGAGAACGTATTGAGCATCCATATATCAACATGAAAGATTTTCCTAAAGATTTATTTAATAAAGTAATATCTTTTGATACGATTATTGATAGGAAAACAATTCTACCTGTTAATGCTTGGCTTGGTTTATGTCGCAGACAATTAGTAACAGAAAACAACATTAAATTTGATAATTTACAATGTTCAAATGATGTGGCCTTTTTTTATTGTACGCTCGCAAAAGCACGAAGTATATATATATCCGATAAAACTTTCGTTAACTACAGAAAAGGCAGAGAAAATAATTTAACTTCAAAAAGAGCAAAGAACTTTGCTTGTGACTTATATACTTTTGAAACAATAAAAAATTTTACGCAAAATCTTCCGACAAGACAAAAAAACTATTTATTGCAAACAAATTTAACCCAACATATTTTTTATTGGTTTAGAACTTATTTCTTCACAAAACACGGGAAAAGCAATTATAAGATGTTTCAAAAATTTTTAAAAAACATTTCTTTAAAAGATTTAGATTTTAAAATTGATTATTTTAAGAAAAAAAAGAGTTACTATTATTATTTCTTTTTTATTTCCATAAAGTATATGCCTTTCTATTTTTTTTTAGTTATGGCAATATTCTATAGAATCTACTTATATATCAAGACTGCTATAAAAAATCTAATAAAAAGAATACTGAAATAGAAATATTTTATAAAACTTTTAATTGATTGATTTTGGCTTTTGCAACAAGGAATAGAATCGTATAATTGACACTGAAAATATAAAAGAGTATAATCAGTAGGAACATTATGAATAATATATAATTTTTAGCAAAGATGCTGAAAAAAACTTTATGTTGTTTTTTTGCGTCTTTTTTTTTTACGAAAAATTTTTTACTATATTAAGGAGCCATCATGAAATTAGGAATTGTAGGTTATGGTAATTTGGGTAAAGGTGTTGAAAATGCAATTCAACACAATCCGGATGTAGAACTTGTTGCAATTTTTACGAGGAGAAATCCGCAAGACTTAAAAGTAAAATCTAATGCAAAAGTTGTAAATGTTTCGGAAATAGAAAATTGGAAAGACAAAATAGATGTTTTAATTTTGTGCGGAGGCAGTGCAACCGATTTGCCTGTTCAAACTCCAAAATATGTAAAAATGTTTAATGTTATAGACAGTTTCGATACTCATGCAAGAATACCGGAACATTTTGCCAATGTAGATAAAGCTGCAAAGGAAGCGGGCAAAATAGGAATAATATCCGTAGGTTGGGATCCGGGACTTTTTTCTTTGAACAGAATGTATGCAAATGCTATTTTGCCTAACGGTAAAGATTATACTTTCTGGGGCAAAGGTGTAAGCCAAGGTCATTCCGATGCAGTAAGAAGAATAGAAGGTGTATTGGATGCAAGACAATACACAATTCCCGTTGAAGCAGCATTAAAAGCAGTTAAAAACGGTGAAAATCCCACCCTTACAACAAGACAAAAACATACAAGAGAATGCTTTGTCGTAGCTGCGGAAGGTGCAGATAAAGCAAAAATAGAAAAAGAAATAAAAGAAATGCCAAACTATTTTTCCGACTATGATACTACCGTTCATTTTATAACCGCGGAAGAAATGAAGAAGAACCATTCCGGACTTCCTCACGGAGGATGCGTTATAAGAACCGGACAAACCGGTACAACAAAACATGTAATAGAATATAATATAAAACTTGAATCCAATCCCGAATTTACTTCAAGTGTACTTGTAGCTTTTGCAAGAGCAGCTTATAAATTGAATAAAGAAGGCCAAAAAGGGGCTAAAACGATATTTGATATCCCCCCTGCATATTTAAGTGCAAAAACGCCGGAAGAGCTCAGAAAAACAATGTTATAAAATTTGCTTTACAAATTTTAGTTTATAGGGTTATAAGGTTACGGGGTTATAAAAAAAACAGGAAGAAAAATTTCTTCCTGTTTTTTTATGTTTATATTGCTTTTTCAATTATACATTGTGCATTGTAAATTATAAATTGTCGTATCAGTTTTGCATTGAAGTGTTTTTTACTATAACATCGTGAGCGGAACCTTCACTGATAGTCGTTTGACTTACCAATGTAAGCTTTGCTTTCTTCTGTAATTCGGCAATTGATAAAGCACCGCAATTACACATTGTATGGGTAACTTTTCTAAGAGTAATTGAAACTCCATCATGTAAATGTCCGGCATAAGGAACATAAGAATCAACGCCTTCTTCAAAACTTAAAGATTTTTTACCGCCCAAATCGTATCTTTGCCAATTTCTTGCTCTGTTTGAACCTTCTCCCCAATATTCTTTAACATAATTTCCATTAACAACAAGTTTATTTGAAGGAGATTCATCGAATCTTGCAAAATATCTGCCTAACATTACAAAATCGGATCCCATAGCCAAAGCCAATGTTATATGATAGTCTTGAACGATACCGCCGTCGGAACAAATAGGAATATATATACCGGTTTTTTTATAATAAGCATCTCTTGCTTTTGCTACTTCTATTGTTGCGGTTGCTTGTCCCCTGCCTATACCTTTTTGTTCTCTGGTAATACATATAGAACCGCCGCCGATACCTATCTTTACAAAATCAGCACCTGCTTTGGCAAGAAAATTAAAACCGTCTGCGTCGACAACATTTCCCGCACCGACTTTAACTTTATTGCCGAATTTCCCATGTATATCTTTAAGAGCTTTTGCCTGCCAATATGAATAACCTTCACTTGAATCCAAAACAAAAACATCCGCACCGGCTTTAAGTAAAGCGGGAACCCTTTCCATATAATCTCTTGTGTTTATTCCAGCACCGACGATATATCTTCTGTTTGAATCAAGTAATTCCAACGGATGAGATTCATGTGTTGCATAATCTTTTCTAAATACCAAAGAAACCAAATTTCCTTTTTTATCGACAATAGGTAATTGATTAATTTTTTTATCCCAAATTATATCGTTTGCTTTATTAAGTGTAATTCCCTCTTGTCCTGTTACCATTTCCGAAAGAGGTGTCATATATTCACGAACTTTTGAAGTCGGCTTACAATGAGAAATTCTGAAATCTTTTGATGTTATAATACCTACAAGTTTTCCGTGAGCTGTTCCGTCTTCGGTGACGGCACAAGTGGAATGTCCCGTTTTTTGGCTTAAAGCAATAACTTCCTGCAAGGTTTGATCGGGACGAACATTTGAATCGGATGTAACAAATCCGGCTTTATATGATTTTACTCTTGCTATCATTGCTGCTTGATTTTCTATACTTTGGCTGCCGTAAATAAAGCTTACCCCTCCTTCTTTTGCAAGGGCGATAGCCATTTTATCGTCGGAAACCGCCTGCATAACCGCAGAAACCATAGGTATATTCATACTTAAAGCCGGTTTTTCTTTTTTCTTTTTGTTAAATTTTACAAGCGGAGTTTTTAAACTGACATTATCAGGAATACAATTTTCATCCGAATAACCCGGAACTAAAAGATATTCGTTAAAAGTGTGAGACGGTTCATCAAAATAAAAAGCCATTTTGTTGCCTCCTTAAAGCTTGTATATATTATTTATATTTAACTAAAAGTATAATAGATAAGTATATCAATTTTTGAATTATCTATCAATTGATTTAAAATTAAAATTATAAAAAGATAAAAGAGAAAGCTTATTGACGACTAAAGTTCAAATAATGATATTTCTGCAAATTTTTCCGACGATAGCATAATTTATATTCAGTTTCAAGCACAAATAAAATAATATTAGTCTCATTTTAAATATTATACCCATTTCTTTAATTGTAAAATTTTCAATAAATTCTTTTGTGTAATACAATTTTCTAAACTTATTGAAATACTGACATAAATCAGAAAATTTCAGATCTAAAAACTCAAGTCTCGTAGCGGTTATTATTGAAATATATTGAAAATAAACTTTTTTGTATTGTTCGTATTTGTCATCATTTATCAATGTTTTTCTTAATTCATCAAAAAGTTGAAAATAAGTAAACTTTCTGTTAATTTCACACATTGAAGAGTTTTCTCTGTTGCTTCTATAAAAATAAATTCTATCATCTATAAATTTTATTTTCCTTGTTTTTATAATTGTTTCAAAAGCGAACAAATTATCTTCATGATAATTATTCAGTCTAAAACAAATTTTATTATCGACTAAAAATTGTTTTTTGTAAATCTTTGTCCACACAGGTACAACAAAACCATCTTTGTCCAAGACAAGAAGTCTTTCTATTTTTATTTTATTTAAAAAGGAGGCTGAAGCCTCTTTCCTTTTTCTGTCGATTATTTTTTTTGTTAAATCATCATAAAGATAAGCTGAAGCACTAACCATATCCAAATCATTTTTTGTGATTTCGGAATGTAAAATTTCAACGTATTCCGGTATTATCCAATCGTCGGAATCCACAAAGACGACATATTCACCTTTTGCTGTTTCTAATCCAATATTTCTTGCTTTTCCTTGACCTTCATTTTTACTTAAATTAACAACAACAAATCTATTGTCTTTTTGTTTATATTGTTCGATTATTTGTAAAGAATTGTCCGTAGAACAATCATTAATAACTATTATCTCAATATCTTTAAAAGTCTGTTTTATTACACTATCAAGACAATGTCTTAAATATTGCTCTGTATTGTATACCGGAATAATGACAGAAACTTTAATATTCATTATTGATTTTAAAGCATATACCGATTATTTCAAGTTCATATTCTACAAATTTTAAAATTTAATTGCTATAATTTGAAAAAATGAAAATAAATATATGTTTTACAACAGACAATAATTACATTTCGAACTTATCTCGCACTTTGTGTTCAATTCTATCAAATGCAAATAAGACGGATACTTTCGATATATTTATACTTGAAAGCAATATTTCAAACGATAACAAAAACAAACTTCTAAAATTTTTTAATAATGAATTTTGCAAAATAAATTTTGTTAACATAAACACAAATTTGTTTAACAAATTTCCGAATTATAAATTTTGTCCCCATATTCCAAAGATGGGCTATTCAAGATTGTTAATTGCAGATTTATTAAACGATATCGATAAAATAATATATCTTGACTGTGATACCTTGGTTTTATCAAGTCTTAAAGATTTATTTGAGACAGATATAGAAGGTTACTATTTAGCCGCGGCAGAAGATACAGGACAGATTTTTAACAGCAAATTTTTCGGTAGTTTCTATGAGAATTTCACGACATATATCAACAGCGGAGTGTTGCTTATAAATTTAAAACTTTGGAGACAAAATAATATATTGCCGACTTTATTTGACAGTATAGAACAGAACAAAGAAACCTTTTTGTTCGGTGATCAAGATGCAATAAATTTCGTCTTCAATGGAAAAATTAAAATTATTGATTTTTCCTATAATTTTCAAGTCTGTGCTTTTAATATAAAAAAGTTGTTGCCCAAAACAATTAAAACATGTTTAAAAGAAACATTGAAAAATCCCAAAATTATTCATTATTCAACAAACGAGAAACCGTGGAACAGCCATACTCGTTTAAAAAAATATTATTTAAAATACGAATACATTAATCCTTTTAGGACAGAAAATTTTTTAAAAATTAAAGCAAAAAGTTTTATATATTTTATCCGTCATATGATACTGAAAAGTTGTCTTTTTTGCAGTCCCTTGATTTCGCCTATAATAACATGTTGTAAAAAAAGAATTCATAGTAAAAACTGTATATAACAATGAAAAGAGTATTTTATTGGTTAAGCTTTACTTTATATTGGAAAATTTTTTACAGATTGTATTTGATTGCCAGGAAACACCCCAGATACAATTACCACTGTAAATTCATTAACAATCTTTCTAAAATCAAAGATATAAAAACGAATATTCTAACCAAAGAGCAAAAAATCGAAACAGATAAATTTTACAAGAAATATTATGGTAAAAAAATCTCATATTCATTTCACAATATGATTGTAGGGTATAATAATTTTTTTGATGTAAAATATATTTCTCCCGATATTTTCTGGAAATTTATTGATAAATTAAACCGTCAAGACAGCTCAGGTTTTATTTTCTATGACAAAAATTTTCTTTATAATTTTTCCGAAAGAGCAAAAATAAAAACTCCTAAAAGATTTTTCTATTCAACAAACAATCTTTTTTTTGATTCTAATGATAATATAATTTCAAAAGAAGAATTATATAAAAAGATTTCAAATTTAGGTGAAGCGTTTATTAAACCTACAAACATGTTTGATTCGGGATATGCAAAAAATTGTAAACTGATAAATATAATAGACGGTATTGATCTTTATTCCCGAAAAGGTATAAAAGATATAATTAAAAAGTATTACTCTCATGATTTTATTATTCAAGAAAAAATTGTTTGTCATAAAAGTATTTCTGATATTTATCCTAATGCTGTTAATACTTTTTCAATTTATACGTTTATTTGGAATGGTGAAATAAAAACAATAGATAAACCGATTTTAAAAATCGGCATGAACGGAAGCAGTACGGATTATTCCGGAATACAAGGAAATGGTCTTATTATTGCAATAAATGATGACGGAATATTGTTTGATTCCGCTTTATGTATAAAACAATCTAAATGGTATAGTTATCATCCTAACACAAAGGTGCTTTTTAAAAATCATAAAATAGAAAACTTTCAAAAAGTTTTGGAAACGGCAAAAAAGCTACATTCTTATGTTCCGTGGTTAGGTTTTTGCAGATGGGATATAACGATTGGCGTCGATGGTGAACCAATCTTAATAGAATTGGAAAATCCCGCCGAACTGTTACAACAACAAATATTACACAAAGAAGGTTTTTTCGGAAAATATACCGAAGAAATTTTATTGTATTTAAAAAAAGATATGAAATAATTTTTGATTGGTGAGGCTTTTATAAATCATGAAAACATTTGAATTTAATTTATCATTGGAAGAATTGGAAAAAAGAACAAGTAAAGAATATTTGGCGACAAAAAAGTTTTTAACAGTCGATTCTCCGGAATACGTTTCTCTTAAAGACGGCGATAAACAAGCATTAAAACATCTCGTTAAAGCCGCGGAATTTATAGAAAAAATTAATATGCAGTTAGACTGCAAATACAATTTGGATTTCAAATCTTTTCTCGAACAGGAAATACAAAAAGGCAATAAACAGGCAGAGCTTACAAAAATTCTTTTTGATGCACAAAAAGGTATAAATGCAATAGATTCCTTATCAAACAAAATAAATCTTGCAAAAGGCATACAAGAAACTCCGGGTAAAGGTGTTTATCCCGAAGATTTATCCAAAGAAGAATTTCATGCAATTCTTACAAAAATGATTAAAGACGGTGAAATAAATGAAGTAAAAAACATTTTAACTCAAAGATCCGTCGTTATAAGAAACGGTAAAAAATTAAAAGGAATAGATTATATCGAATATTTCAAACAGGATTTTTTCAATATTGCCACAGAACTCGAAAAAGCAAGTGAAGTTTCCACAAACGAAGAATTCAACAAATATTTAAAATTTCAGGCAAAAGCATTAAAGACAGCAGATCCTATGCTTGATGCTTATGCGGATAAACAATGGGCTACATTACAAGACACACCGTTGGAATTTACAATAACAAGAGAAAACTATGAAGACGAACTAACGGGAACAATTTTTGAAAACAAAGAACTTACCGCTCTTTTAAAAGAACATTCTGTTTCCCCCATACCAAAAGATTTTTTAGGCGGAAGAGTAGGAATTGTAAACAAAGAAGGAACAAAAACTTTATTAAAGATAAAAGATTTTCTTCCCATACTTGCAAAAAATATGCCTTACAATAACGAATATACACAAAATATAGCATCGGAACAAGACACAAAACAAACGATGGTAGATGTTGATATGGTATATGCATCCGGTGATTGCGGAGCATATAGAGGCGGTATTACTTTAGCGGAAAACCTGCCCAATTCCGATAAGTTGTCTTTAACTATCGGAGGAGGTTTAAGAAATGTTTATCACAGACAAATAAGATTTATAAGCGATAAAGAAAAACTGCAAAAGATGCTTGATGAAATTTTAGATAAAAGCCAGCATCAATATTATCTCGACGAAGCAGACCATTGGTTTACTATAGGTCATGAGAACCTGCATTCTTTAGGTCCCAAAAAAGGAAACGAACGTCTCGGCAAATATTTAAACATTATAGAAGAAAACAAAGCAGATATGGGTTCTTTATCTTTTGTAGACTTATTGACAGAACTCGGAATGTACACGCAAGAACAAAGAAAACAAATTATAGTAACATTTATTACGGATAATTTTCTTAAATCCAAGCCCACATTGTCTCAAGCCCACAGGGTAAGAACCGTTATGCAAAATAAATATATGTTCGATAACGGCGGTTATATTCTAACGAAAGACAACAAGATTTTTGTAAATATAGATAAAGTTGTTCCGACAGCAAAACAAATGCTTAGTGAAATTGTTAGAATACAAATAGACGGAAATATTGACAATGCACAAAAATATATCGAGAAAAATTTTGTTTGGACCGATCAAATGGAAATAATCGCACAGAAATTGCAAAAGGTAAGTAAAACCCTTAACGGGAAACTTGAAACAAAACTTGCCGACTTTTTGTTAAGAAAAACAACTCAAAAAATATAGTGAACAAAAAAAAGCCTATATCTCAAAGATATAAGCTTTTATCGTCAAAAAATTTTATTTTTTTTATAAATATACAATCCAAATATATACCGTACTTATAACTATTACCATAATGGTTGCTGGAACTGAAACTTTGCAATATCTTGCCCAACTTATAGGATGACCCGACTTTGCGGAAACAGAAGTTCCAACAACATTTGCACTTGCACCTATAGGTGTTGCACTTCCGCCGATATCTGTTCCTATGGAAAGAGCCCAACTCATTGTTGCTAAAGGAATACCGCTTGTTACCGTAAGAGATTGTATTACAGGTATCATTGTTGCCGCAAAAGGAATATTGTCTATAAATGCCGATGCTACAGCACTTACCCATATAATAATAGCAATTAAAATATACGGATTTCCCCCTGAAGTCATTTCAATTAGTCTTGCGATAAGTTCAAGAATACCGGTTTGTTCAAGACCGCCGACAACTATAAAAAGGCCTACAAAGAAAAGCAACGTTTTATAGTCAACTCTCTTAACAATTTCCATAAGATGTTTTCCGCTCGTAACAAGAGTGATAAAAGCAATAAAAACACCGATTGTTGCCACACTTAAATGCGTTTGTGCATGAGTTATCAAAAGTATAATTGCACAAGCAAAAATCATACAACTTATAACAAATCCTGTTTTATCCGTAATTGCGGATTCCGGTCTTGGAAATTTTCTTCTGTCAATATGTTGCCCCGCAGTGGAATATTCTTTTCTGCAAACAAAATAGAAATAAGCCAAAGTAAAAACTAAACCGATTAAAGCGATTATACCGGTATTACACAAAAAATCCATAAATGTGTAACCGAGCTTTGAACCTATAATTATGTTCGGAGGATCTCCGCACATTGTGGATGAACCGCCCAAATTAGCACAAAATATTTCCGCAAGTATCATGGATATAGGATTGAAATCCAACAAGAATGAAAGTTCAACGGTAACTGCAGCTAAAAACAAAATAACCGTAATGGAATCTATGAACATGGAAAGAACTGCAGACAATAACATAAAAGCAATAAAGACAGGAATTACTTTATAATTAACGGCTTTTGCAAGTCGCATACATAACCATCTGAAAAAGCCGACTCTTGCCATACCCTCCACCATTACCATCATACCGGCAATGAAGAATATTGTTGCCCAATCTATTCCTTTAGAACTTAAATGTGCATTTTTCGTATACCAAAAACCTAAAGTAAACACATCTTTAATGTTCAATGTTTCAATTGTTGCAATAAGAGATTTTTCACTAAATCCGAATCCTATTGCAAAAACCAAAAGCAATGTTAAACCACCGCAAACAAGCGTAACCCACTGTCTTTCGAATTTTTCGGTAATTATCAGTGTGAACATTGCAAGAAAAATTATAACTGCAAAAATCTGTGCAAATAACATATTAAATCCTTTTTTGAGGTATGGATGTATGGAAGTACAGATGTATGGAAAGATACTTTGGATTGCTTCACTTTGCTAGCAATAACGATCTTTCTCATTGCCTTTTCTATACTTCTATTCCTCTATTCCTCCATACCTCTATTCTTCTATACCTCAAAACTTTCACTCTGTGAAAATTTTATAATATTTGTTTCAAAATTGCGGATATTCTTTTACCGTCTGCCGCACCTTTAAGAGCCGCAATGGAAGCCTTCATTACAACGCCGAAACTTTTATCTTCGCAGGAAGCAACAACTTCTTTAAGTTTAGCCGTTAATTCTTCATCGGAAATTTCAGCCGGCAAATAGCCTTCTATTATTTTAAGTTCTTTAGCTTCTTTTTCGGTTAAATCCGCTCTTCCTGCTTTTTCAAAAGTTTCAATAGATTCTTTTCTTTTTTTAGCTTCACTTCTAAGAACTTTTATAATCTCTTCTTCGTTTATTTTAATATTTTTCATTTCTCTTATATTTATCTCGTTAAGTATTCCCCTGACTGTGTTCAAGCTAACCATATCTTTTGCTTTCATATAAGTTTTTAAATCTTCTTTAAGTTTATCAATTGTTGACATATTTTGCTCCTTGTTTTTTTATAAATTGTTGTTATTATACAAAATTTAAATAACATGTTAAAAATTTTTCAATAAAAAAAAGAGCTTGCAATAAAAGCAAACTCTTTTTTTTTGTTTATTAGATAACTATTTTACATAGTAATCTTGATCTCCAATGGGTCCAATTGGTCCGGATATAGGACCATCATCATATCCATCATCGTATCCACTCGGATAGTTAGAACCGGAAGATATTTCCATTTCCGATTTTGAACCATCCGCATACAATATTGTGGACACTGTATACGTCTGCCCGTTATTATCAACATACTTAGCTATAATCAAAACATTATCGAAATCACCATTATCACCACTCCATCCATCATCAGCAATCAATTTGTTTGTTTTTGCTACATTAGCAGAAGAAGATTTTGCAGATAAAGTCATTCCTCCTCCGTTAACCCAACAATCAAATTCTTTAAAATATTTATTACCGCTTGCATCCATATCTATGTTTTTATCATAACGAACATATCCGCCACAATCATAAAAGGTACCATACTTAACATGAAAAGCCAGTTGAGCTTTAACTATTGAACCGACAAGGACTTGACCTTCCGTCATTTTCGCTTTTTGAACATATCCGCGATATATGGGAACAGATATTACGGACAATATGCCCACTATAACTATTACTATTACCAATTCTACGAGAGTAAAACCCTTATATTTTTTTAATATATCCATTTATCCCTCCCTTTCACGATTACAAATCATGATTACAATATACTTACTACTTATTATTATAGCATATAACCTGAAAACCAGCCACTTTTTTTCATGTTTTAAATTTTATATTTTCATTGCATTTTTTTTGTATATTTTATAAACTTATTCAACTTGATAATTTATCAATACGGAAAAGTAAAAATGAAATTAAAAACACCTTACTATTTTATTGAAGAAAAAAAGTTATTGGAAAACATGAAAAAGATTGCTTTTATAAGAGAGCAGTCCGGTGCGAAGTTTGTGTTGGCATTAAAGTGCTTTTCCACTTGGTGTGTTTTTGATTTGATGTCTAAATATATGGACGGAACAACAAGCAGTGCTTTATACGAAGCAAAACTCGGTTATGAAAAATTCGGTAAAGAAGTTCATGCTTATTCGGTTGCATATCCGAAAGAAGAAATTTTGGAATTAAAAAAGTTTGCCGATAAAATAATTTTCAATTCAATATCTCAATTAAAAAGATTTTATCCGTTAGTAAAAAATAAGAACTTGGGAATAAGAGTTAATCCTAAAATAAGTTACAGTCATTTCGATTTGGCTGACCCCGCAAGAAAGAATTCCCGTTTGGGAGTAATAAACAAAAAAGATATTTTAGATAATTTAAATAAAATAAACGGACTTATGTTCCATTTTAATTGTGAAAACGAAGATGCAGATAATTTGGAACAATCTTTAAATTATATAGGCCAAAATTATTCAAAGATGTTAGAAAAAGTCGAATGGGTAAGTTTCGGCGGTGGAATTTATTTCACAAAAAATGGTTATAATATCAAAAAATTTTGTAAAATATTAAGAGATTTTTCAAAAAAATATAATGTGCAAATTTATTTGGAACCGGGTGAATCTTCCATAACGATGAGCGCGAAACTTGTTACGTCCGTTTTGGATATTACGCATAACGGCAAAGATATTGCGGTGATAGATTCTTCAACCGAAGCACATATGTTGGATTTGTTAACTTATCATACTCCCGCAAAAATGGCTAAACAAAAAAATGCGAAGTATGAATATATTGTTGCCGGAAGAACTTGTTTGGCAGGTGATATTTTCGGAACTTATAAATTTACGAAACCGTTAAAGATCGGTGACAAAATAGTATTTGAAGATGCTGCCGGATACAGTATGGTAAAAATGAATTGGTTTAACGGAGTACCGATGCCGTCTATAGTAGTAAAAAGACTTAACGGAAAAACAGAATTGGTAAAAAGTTTTACATATAAAGATTTTATCGGTAATTTATCTTGAGGAGGCACTGCTTGAAATGAAAAGAAATGTTTTAGTTATTGGGGCCGGAGCCGTTGCACATGTAGTTTGTCATAAATTGGCACAAAACAATGATGTATTCGGTAAAATGTATATAGCATCAAGAACTTTAAAGAGTTGTGATGCAATTTTAGACAGTATTAAGAAAAAGAAAAATTATAAAAATCCCGATAACGAATTTTCATCAAAGCAGATAGACGTTTTTGATGTTCCCGCATTAATAGATTTAATAAAGCAATTGAATATAACAATAGTTATAAATGTTGCAAGTGCATTTTGCAACATGTCAATTTTGGAAGCCTGTATTCAAACAGGTTCGGCGTATATCGATACCGCCATTCACGAAGATCCTAAAAAAGTTTGTGAAAATCCCCCCTGGTATGCAAATTATGAATGGAAAAGAAAAGACAGATGTACGGAAAAGAAAGTTACCGCAATACTCGGTTGCGGATTTGATCCGGGTGTGGTAAATGCTTATTGTGCATTGGCGGTAAAACATCATTTCGATAAAATAGCAACAATAGATATTATGGATGTAAATGCCGGAAGTCACGGAAAATATTTTGCTACAAATTTCGATCCGGAAATAAATTTCAGAGAATTCCATAAAGTTTGGACATGGATAGATAATCAGTGGGTACAAAAACCCGTTCATGCGGACAAACTCGTTTATGATTTTCCCGTAGTAGGAGAACAACCTGTATATTTAACGGGACACGACGAGCTTCATTCACTTTCAAAAAATATTAAAGCAAAATCCATAAGATTTTGGATGGGATTCAGCGATCATTATATAAATGTGTTTACCGTATTAAAAAAGATAGGTCTTCTTTCGGAAAAACCCGTTAAAACAGCAGAGGGTTTGGAAGTTGTTCCTTTAAAAGTTGTTAAAGCTTGTCTTCCCAACCCAAAAACTTTGGCACCTAACTATACCGGTAAAACATGTATAGGTTGTTTGATTAAAGGTAAAAAAGATAAAAAGAATAAAGAATTATTTATTTATAATATTTGTGATCACAAAGATTGTTATAACGAAGTTGAAGCTCAAGCAATAAGTTATACCGCCGGAGTTCCGCCGGTAGTTGCCGCTATGCTTATAGCTAACGGTACATGGGATGTGAAAACTATGGTGAATGTGGAAGAGTTGGATCCGGATCCGTTTATTGAGTTGTTGGGCAAAAACGGATTATCAACGGCCGTATTGGAAAATACACCTTCTAAAAAGTTTATTTAGTATTAAAAATATTGTATATTAAAAGGACAGCTATGGACAAACAAAATAAAGTACCAATTTTTGACACACTTTTAGGACATGCAAAAAGAAATGTTACTTCTTTTCATACACCGGGACATAAAAACGGAAAAGGAATAGATCCCGTATTGAAAGAAGTGACCGGAGACGGTCTTTATAAATTTGATGTAACAGTATTCGACGAAGTAGACTCTCTTCATGATCCTGTAGGTCCGATAAAAAAAGCCGAAGAATTAATGGCTCAAGCTTACGGAGTAAAACATTCTTTGTTCTTGGTTAACGGAACTTCCGTAGGAAATATTGCAATGTTTTTATCCGCATGCGATCCCGGAGATTCCATTATAGTTTCAAGAAGTTCACATAAATCCATAATGGGCGGAATTATACTTTCCGGTGTTTGGCCTATTTGGTTACAACCGACAATAGATCAAAATTTGGACATTATTTTTAATTCAACGTATGAAGAAATAAAACAAGCTCTTGAAATGTATCCTGAAGCAAGAGCCGTGTTTCTTACGAGTCCCACATATAACGGTGTTGCAACAGAAGTTAAAAAGATTGCGGATTTATGTCACAGAAAAGGCAAAATTCTTCTCGTGGACGAAGCACACGGACCTCATTTAAAATTTAACGACAAGTTGCCGATGTCTGCAGTAGATGCCGGCGCGGATTTATGTGTTCAATCCACGCACAAAATTCTTTCCGCACTTTCTCAAGGTTCCGTTCTTCATCATAATTCAAAACTTGTTGATATTAACAGGGTTAAAAAAATCGTTTCAATGTTACAAACAACAAGCCCGCAATATTTAACTCTTGCAAGTATAGATTTGGCAAGAAGACAAGCGGTTTTGCACGGAAAAGAAATGTTCGATAAAGTTATTGAAGCTGCGGAATGGGCAAGAAAAGAAATAAATGAAAAGATTCCAAATATGAGATGTTTAACAAAAGCTGATATAAAAGACAGAAATTTTGATTTGGATTTAACAAAACTTACCATAAATGTTACAAAGACCGGTCTTTCCGGATATGAAGTAGATGAAATTCTTGCAAAAAAATACAATATACAAGTTGATTGTTCCGATACATTTAACTTAATTGCAATTATGGGTATCGGTTCGGATATGGAAGATGTTCAAAAACTTGTCAGTGCATTAAAAGAAATAAGTAAAAAATATAAAGGAACTCAAAAAAATTGGATTTTAAAAATTCCTTCTCTTGCTACCGAAATGGTTATGACACCGAGAGAAGTATTTTTATCTCACGATATAAAAAAGATTCCTTTGGCAAAATCGGTAGGACATGTTTCCGCTCAAGTATTAACACCTTATCCGCCGGGAATACCTGTTGTTATCCCCGGTGAGAGAATTTCAAAAGAAATTTGTGATTATTTGGTAGAAATGGCATCTAAAGGTATAAGAATCAGCGGTCAGGAAGGCGATGTTTTAAAAATGGTAAAAGTATTTGCAAATTAAAAATATATTATGGAGATTAAAAATGAACAAAAAGTTGTTATCTCAATTTAAAAAAGCCCTTACTCAGAAAAAAGCATCCATAACGAACAAGCTTAATTCAAAAAAAATTAATGAAACAGAAATTGAAACCGGCGGAGATGAAATAGATACCGCTACACAAAGTACGGAAAGAGAAATGCAGTTTGAACTCGGCGGAATAGATAAAAGAATGATGCAGGATATAGATAATGCTTTAGCTAAAATAGAAAAAGGTTCTTTCGGTGCATGTGAATGTTGCGGTGAAGCAATCCCTCAAGCAAGACTTGAAGCAATACCTTGGGTAAGATATTGCAAAAATTGTCAGGAAGAAGCTGAAAGAAATTCAAAATAATCCGTGGAGATATTAGGAAAATGAGATTTGTATTAAGTTCAAAAATTTTTCGTGCTACAGTAACGGAAGCCAATCTTGAATACCAAGGAAGTATTACCATAGATTCCGATTTAATAGATAAAGCCGGATTGTGGGTAGGTGAAAAAGTTTTAGTTGTCAGCAACACTTCCGGTGCAAGACTTGAAACATATGTTATTCCGGGAAAAGCAGGTTCCGGAACTATTTGTATGAACGGAGCAGCAGCACATCTGATAAAGAAAGGTGAAATTATTATTATTATGGGGTTCGAGTTATCGGATAGGCCAATAAAAGCAAAATTTGTTTTTGTCGATGAAAACAATAAATGTATAAAACAGTTGTAATCTAAATTAAGGATTATAAAAATGTCAGATGATTTATTACAAGCATACTTCAAACAATTAAAGACGGTAAAGCCGGCGACGGAAGAAGAAGTTGAAAAGCTTTGGATAAAAGCAAAAAAAGGTAATAAAAAAGCAATAAAAAGGTTGGTTGAACTTAATTATTGTTTGGTTATACCTATCGCAAAAAGATTTACCAAAAGAGGTGTAGACTTGATGGATTTAATCTCTGATGGTAATATCGGTTTAATGAAAGCTGTAGAAAAATTTGAACCTGCGAAAAATATCAGATTTTCAACTTATGCAACATATTGGATAGAACAATTTATAAGAAAATCAATCGAAGATAACTCGAAAACGATAAGAATCCCCTCTTACATGTACGATATCATCAATAAATGGAAAAAAATGAGAAGTACATTGATGGCAAAATTGAATAAAGAGCCGACAGTAAAGGAAATAGCAAAAAAAATAAAAATTCCTATAGAGCAGGCAGAAGAAATAAATTCAACGATTTATTCCGTAGATAATATATCTTCTCTTGATGTTGCCATGAGCGACGATTCAGACACATTAAAGAAAGATAATATAAAAGATACTTTAACTAAAACCCCGGAAGCAATAACCGAAATTATAAGAAATGCTCAAAATGTTCAAAAAGCTATAGATTGTCTTCCTGAAAGAGAAGCTGAAGTTCTAAAGATGAGATTCGGGATAAATAATACACCTACTTATTCTCTTGATGAAATAGGTAAAAAATTCGATTTATCAAGAGAAAGAGTAAGACAGATAGAAATGAAAGCTTTTCAAAGATTAAAGAGCATATTTTTAAGATTAAAATATGCCGATCCGAAAACAATAGATACATTGATTTTAGATCAAAGAGGCACTTTGCCGGACAGAAGGCAACATAACATAACAAACACAAAAGAAAGAAGACATAATGACAGGAGAAAAGCATGGAAATAAAAGAGGCTATTGTTAAAGCTGTAAGAGATATTCCTGATTTTCCCGTAAAAGGTGTTATATTTAAAGATATTACTCCTCTTCTTTCAAATATGTCACTGTACAACGATATAATTGATACTATTGTTGAACAATACAAAGATAAAAATATAACAAAAGTGGCCGGATTGGAATCAAGAGGATTTATTTTCGGTGTATCAATAGCTCAGAAATTAAACGTTCCTTTTATACCTATAAGGAAAAAAGGCAAATTACCATACAAAACCGTTTTCACAACTTACAGTTTGGAATATGGTAGTTCTACGATTGAAATGCATATTGATGCCGTTAATGAAACAGATAATGTTCTTATCGTAGATGATTTACTTGCCACCGGCGGAACGGCTTATGCAGCAGTAGAACTTATAAAAAAGCTTAACGCTAAAGTTGCTGCATGTGCTTTCGTAATAGAATTAACATTTTTAAACGGCAAAGACAAATTAAAAGATATACCATACTCCTCGATAGTACAATATTAAAATTTTGCAAAGCAAAATTTTGAGGTATAGAAGATTGGAGGAATAGAGGGATAGAGAAAACTTAATGGCAATTAGTAATTAATATAAAATTGTACAATTTCTATACCTCTATACATCCATACATCTATTCTTCTGTAGTTTATGCCCTGATAGCTCAACTGGATAGAGCAGATCCGTCCTAAGGATAAGGTTGGAGGTTCAACTCCTCTTCAGGGCGAATAAATAAACACCCCCAAGTTACACTGTTTAAGATCAATTTTACCGCAAAATGTAACTTTTAGAAAAAAGCAACAGTCAAAGTATTGTATAAAGAAATTAAAGGAGATTACTATGAAAAAAGCTAAAATGTTACTAAGCTTTGCAGTTTTGTTCGGGTTAACATCTTCATTGTTGGCGGAAATTCCCAAAGACATGAAGAAAGAATGTTTTGTTCCACCGCAACAACGGGAAAACAGAGATTGTGATGAAGAAATGATGTTTGCCTGCGACATAGATATACCTCAACAAGATTTCGGTTCTTATGAGAAACTTTCCCCGGAAGCGGAAAAAGATTTTGATAAAAAATTCTTGGAAGATAAACTCAACAAATTAAAACTTACCGACAAACAAAAACAAGATTTTAAAAAACTTACGGAAAAAAGCAAGAAAGAAATTAATGAATTAACAAAAAAATTTAAATCAAAAGTAAGAGATTTAAATAACGAATTTTATAAAGAAAAATACAATGCAAAAGATGTAAAAAATTTAGTTAAAGATATAAAAGCCATATCCGCTAAAATCATAGATTCAAAAGCGGAAAAGAAAGAAGAATTAAGAAAAATTTTAACCGACAAGCAATATAACAAAATGTTCAAGCCGAAAACAAAATATGATGTATTGGCTGAAAGATTAGGACTAACAGAAGATCAGAAAGAAAAATTCATAGGAATTCTTGAAAGAAAAAAAGAACAAGAAGAACCTTTAAAACAGCAACTAAGGGATTTTGAAAAAGAAATAAGAGAAGAATTCGAAAAAGATGAAATCGATATGGCTGTTGTAACAAAATTATCCAATGAGATTTCAAATATAACAACTAAACTGTTTAAAATTGATCTCAATTCTAAAATTGAATTAAAATCCGTATTATCTACGGAGCAATACAAAAAATATACGAATCCGAATCATCCTAAGCCTATACTACCTATAAAGCCTGTTAAGCCTGTTAAACCGATAATATACGAACCTATGGATTCCAATAAAAGCATTGACAAAAAATAATTGATGGTCTATAAATAAATATGTCGGGTGTTATGGTCACAAATCCTGCGGGAGAAATCACCATAAAATCACCCGACATTTTTTATCTTTTCTTAAATTTTGTATAGTAACTTCTTTTTGAATTGAATTTGTTCTTATGCGAATAGCCGTGTTTATTTCTGTTATTATTTTGATGTTTACTTGAATCCCCCAAAGTTTGGGTTATTACAAGTTTTTGTTTCATTCTTGCATTTCTGTCTTTTTCAACAAAAATATCATTTCCGTTCAAATCCTGTTCTGTATAATACATAAGAGTCGAAAAAGTAGATGGTGTCGGCGTAAAAACTTGAACCTGTTCAGGACGGAATTTTAAATTTTGATTAATGAATAATAATAAATCGTCCATGTCATATAAACTGCAGCCGGGATGATCCACCATAAAATAACATGTTAAAAATTGATTTAACGGCTCATTTATTCTCTTAAATTCATTCATAAAATTTAAAAATACCGTTTGTTTTGGTTTTCCCATACTTTCCAAAACATTGTCAGATGTATGTTCCGGAGCAATTTTTAATTGTCCCGATATATTGTTATTTGAAATATATTCCAAATATTTTTTGCCGTTTTGCTTGTCTGCCATAATTAAATCATGTCTTATGCCGGAAGACACAAAAACTTTCTTTATTTTGTTGTTTTTTGCAACTTCGGATAATAAATCGATTTGTTTATCATGAGAAAAAATAATATTTTCACAAACTGTAGGATACAAACATCTTTTATTTTTACAATTACCTGTAGTTCCGTGTACTTTGCATGCTATTTTATACATATTTCCAGTAGGACCGCCTATATCGGAAATATAACCTTTAAAATCAGGTTTTTGAACCAGTTTATTAATTTCTTTTATAATAGATTCTTTGCTTCTGGAAATCACGGATTTTCCCTGATGAACGGCTATTGCACAGAAATTACATTCTCCGCAACAACCTCTGTGTGATACTACGGAAAACTTTATGGTTTCCTGAGCTTTTACATTGCCCTGTTTTGCATAATAAGGATGAACTTCCCTTGTAAAATCCATATCATAAATTTTATCCAATTCTTCCTGTGTTAATTGCGGTTGCGGCGGGTTATGAATTAAATATCTCGTATCGTGCTTTTGATTTAAGCCTTTGGAATTAACATATGCGGAATTTTCGTAGAAAGTTTTGAACATTTCCCTAAAAATGTTTTTATTTTGAACACAATCTTCAAATGAAGGTATATCAATGTATCCGTCACGCGGAGTTTTTGAAATATAACATAATCCTTTTATATCACGATAATCTTTATTATCCCTTAATGCATAAGAAAGGTCCAGCATTGTTTTTTCTGCCATTCCGTAAGCCAAGATATCGGCTTTAGCATCAAAAATCAAAGACCTTCTTAATTTTTTATCTTTTATATCATAATGAACAGTTCTTCTTAAACTTGCTTCAATTCCGCCCAAAACTATCGGTTTTGTATTTTTAAAGTATCTTCTTATAAGGTTTGTATAAACCATACAAGCTCTATCGGGACGACGATTATTTACTCCTCCCGGAGTTAAATCATCTTCATTTCTGAATTTTTCGGTAGCCGTGTAATTTGCAACCAAAGAATCCATTGCACCGGCACTTACTGCCCAGTATAAAGAAGGTTCCCCTAATCTTGCGATATCATCGCTATTTACATCAGGTTGGGCAATTATTGCAACTTTAAAGCCATGTATCGTTAACCAATTACCTATAACGGCGCTCCCGTTAAAAGGACTGTCAATATACACATCCCCGGATATAAGTATTATATCCGGCTTATCCCAATGTAATTTATTTATTTCTTCTTTAGTTGTAGGCAGAAACATTTATCACCATTTATGAAATATAAAAAATACGGCAAGAACTATAAAAGCAAAACCGACAATATAATTCCATTTCATAGATTCATGTAAATATAAAACGGAAAAAAAAGAAAACACGACCAACGAAATAACTTCTTGTATTGTTTTCAATTGTGCGGCATTAAACTGTCCGTATCCTATTCTGTTGGCAGGAACCATAAAACAATACTCAAGCAAAGCAATCGCCCAACAAATAAGAATTAACTTCCACATTTTTATATTGTTGAACTTCAAATGCCAATACCATGCGAAAGTCATAAAAATATTTGAAAAACCCAATAAAATAATTGTTTTCATATCTGTACAATGATTTAAATTTAAGAATTGAAATTTTTTTGGCGGAGAGAGAGGGATTCGAACCCCCGGTAAGGAAACCCTACGCTAGTTTTCAAGACTAGTGCCATAAACCAACTCGGCCATCTCTCCATATACTATAAATAATGGAAATCATTATACATTTTTTTTGAATTTGTATCAAGCATTTTTATTTTATAAAATTAGGTTATGTTGATAAAAAGAAATTTTATTTTTAGCCTGATTATAACCGTTATTTTTATATCTTTCAGTATTGTATATTATAATCATCAAAACAAGAAATATACGATAGACGGGTTTATTCATAAAGCCTCTCATTGTTTCAAAAACGAAGATTATCTGCAAGCCATAAGGTACTATAAAAAAATTATTTCAATGGGTACAACCGATGAAAAAGTCTATATAAATGCAACAAATGCTTTAATTCGGACGGGATATTATGAAAAAGCAATTGAACTTTTATCAAGAATGGAAAGAGAATTACCCCCATCCTGTGAAATGTATTATTTGCTTGCGTACTCACACTACTTAAAAATATTAAACAACAATGAAAAAAAAGATTTTAGAATTCCTATAGAATATTTGAAAAAGAGTCTCGATTTGGATTCCAGAAATAAAGCATCTTACAAACTGCTCGGATCGATATACGAGAGAAAAAGACAGTATGAATATGCGAGACAATGGTATAAAAAAGCTTCTATGGAAGATATAGATAATGCAGGTGAGTTTTACGGATTTATAGCAAACACATATTTCAAGCAAAGAAGATTTGAAGAAGCTATAAATTACTATGAAAAAGCTCTGAAAGAAAACAAAAATTACATATCGGCATATTATAACATTGCGGAGATATATAAAGAAGAAAGTAATTTTGCAAAATCCGAAGAATATTATAAAAAAGCAATAGAGATAAGTCCGGATTATATTTATCCTTACTATCAAATAGGTAATTTATATTTTGAAAATAACGAATACGACACCGCTATCGATTGGTATAAAAAAGCTTTGGACATAGAACCTAATGAACAAAATGTTAATTTCTTTATTGGAATTGCTTATAAAAGAATTAATGAACAGAAAAAAGCGGAAGAACATTTGAAAATTGCGGCTTATTCCGGAAACGATGATGCTTTAGAAGAATTAAAAGGAGTGTTATAAATTAACAGCTATGTTTTATAAACATAAATATTTATTTTTCATAATTCAATTTATTTTTTGTTCGATTTTAGCTTATTTCATAAACCAACAAATTATTTTGGTCGGTTTATTGAAAAATCTTTTTGTCGACTCGCTGATAATATATTTATTACTTATTTTTATATCATCGTTTTTATCGAAAATAATAACACAAATTTATATTTTATCTATGAAAATGATTAGAGCTAAATTTTACAGAAGATTCTTTTATTGGTTTTGTTTTACGATTCTATGTTATACGGCAACTTTTATAATATTTGCCATTTCTATTGAATACTAAATCTTTTCTTAAGATTAAAAGTTATTGATAATATTATTACTTTATAAAAGATATCACACATTGCAAAAAACAAAACATTGATAACAATTATGCTTTTTATTCCGAAAAGCAATACAAACACAACCAACATCAATTCTATAAAGCTGCCGAGTTTGGAAAAATTTAAAATAAAAGCTTTATTGTATTTCTTATAAAAGAAAAAGGCGATTATATATATAATTATTATCAGAATACTTAAAAAGAGTACAACGGGAATAAGTTCTTTAATTATTATTTTATTGTTCACGAATATTAATAAAGATAAAAACATTAAAAAAAGTCTATCCAGACAAAGAACGACAAAGTTATTTCTATAATAATTTAAACTTAAAACTACTATATAAAAAAGCAAAATCCATAAAAGATATTCATCAAATACAGTTATTTGATTAAACAAAAGACTTACAAGAAAGCAAGGCACAAGCCATATTGTTAAACTTTTTTTTAACAGTATAAAAAGATTATTAATTTTATTTTCTCCGGTATTTATTTGTCAAACCAAAAATGATATAATTTCTTCAACTTAATGATATTTTTTTTTGCAAGATTTATCAACATAAATCTTGTGTTATTGTTTTTTTTATTTTAAATATAATTAAAGGAGTAATATAATGATAAGTTTTATTCTTCAAGTTCTTGCGGTTATTTTCGGCTTGGGCTTTTTGGTCTTTATACATGAGCTCGGCCATTTTTCGGTTGCTAAGTTCTACAAGGTTAAAGTATTAAAATTTACTTTGGGTTTCGGTAGAGAAATATGGGGTTTTACGAAAGGCGAAACCAGATATTCCGTTTGTCTATTTCCTTTGGGCGGAATGGTTGCTATGGCAGGAGAAAATCCCGACGAAGCAAAAGGTGAAAAAGATGAATTCTTATCTTTACCTTTCTACAAAAAGATTATGATAATATTTGCCGGGCCTCTCATGAACTATATTCTCGCGGTGGTTATGTTTGCTTTCATCTTTAATTTGTGGGGAGTGGCAGCAATATCGGACAAATCTTATGTGGGAGCCTTAGCTGAATCCGGCTGTGCAAAAGCAGCAGGTTTGGAAACTAACGATAAAATAACTTATATTGACGGTGTAGAAATAAATGATTGGGTAGCTTTAATAGAAAATATAAAAGACAAAGCCGAAAAAGAAATAAATTTAAAAGTTTTAAGAGATGATAAAGAGTTGGAATTTAATTTTGTATTGGATAAAAACCCTACAACCGGAGCAGGTATGTTAGGTATCCAACCTCTTATCACAAAAGAAAAGCTCCCATTCTTAAAAACAATTTCTTTTGCAGGTTACACGGTAGTATATCAAACGACTTTTACTTTGCAATACTTATGGGATAAATTAATAAAATGGGAAAAGCCTGAAGTTGCAGGGCCGATAGGGGTTATACAATTTATGGCAAATTCTGCAAAATCGGGTTTTGAGAGTTATATAAGGTTGTTGGCTGTTATTTCCGTTGCTCTCGGATTATTTAATTTGCTTCCTATTCCTATGGTTGACGGAGGAATGATAGTTTTATTCTTGTTGGAAGGAATTATAAGAAAGAGAATCAGCACGAAAGTAATTTCAATATACAATTATATCGGTTTAGGATTAATATTATTAATATTCCTGTTTGCTACATACAGTGATTTAATAAGATTAGGGTTAGGCAAAATATTTAAATAAAAGGTATTAAAATGTTCACAAGAAAAGACACTAAAGTAATAAATGTCGGCGGTGTAAAGATAGGCGGAGGAAACCCTATTGCTATTCAATCTATGACAAATACAAACACGAGAGATTGGAAAGCAACGGTAAAGCAAATAAAAGAGTTGCAAGATGCCGGTTGCGAGATAATAAGAGTTTCCGTTCCGGATATGGAATGTGCAAAGAATATAAAACTTATAAAGAAAAATATTAAAATTCCGTTAGTTGCCGATATTCATTTTGATCACAGACTTGCAATAGAATCCATAAAGCAAGGTGTGGATAAACTCAGAATAAATCCCGGTAATATCGGTTCTAAAGAAAAAGTTATGGAACTTGTAAAAGAAGCAAAAAAAGCCCGTATCCCAATAAGAATAGGTGTTAATGCGGGCTCCTTAAAAGAAGTTCATAATTTTTCGACGGTAAAAGATAAAGCAAAAGCACTTGTAAAAGCAGCAATAGAACACGTAAAAATATTGGAGGATTGTAATTTTGACGATATTGCGGTATCTCTTAAAGCTTCCGATGTGGAAACAACAATCGAAGCATACAAACTTTTTGCATCAAAGAGAAACTATCCTACACATTTGGGAATTACAGAAGCGGGTTCTGTTTTCAGAGGAACGATAAAATCGTCCGTAGGCTTAGGTATTATGCTTGCTCAAGGTTTGGGAGATACAATAAGAGTTTCTCTTACGGCAAATCCTATTGAAGAAGTCAGGGTTGCTTATCAAATATTGCAATCTTTAGGATTAAGATCGACAGGTGTTGAAGTAATATCTTGTCCGACTTGTTCGAGAACAAAAGTTAATTTAATAAAAATTGTTGACGAACTTGAAGCTGAATTATCAAAAGTTCACAACAAAAACACAAAGAAAAATATTAAAATTGCCGTTATGGGATGTGTTGTAAACGGTCCGGGAGAAGCAAAAGAAGCAGATTTCGGAATAGCCGGCGGAATAGGCGAAGGTATTCTATTTCAAAAAGGCAAAATAATTTGCAAAGTCCCCGAAGACAAGTGGGTAAAAAAACTTTTATCAATGTATAAAAAGTCAATTTAATTATATCAGGAGAAAAAAAATGGGTGAAATTTATTTAACCAGAGAAGGAAGAAATAAATTAATTGAAGAAATAGACAGATTGCAAAAAAGAAAACCGCAGATTCAAGATGAAATTGCAAGAGCAAGAGAACACGGAGATTTGAGAGAAAATGCGGAATATCATGCTGCAAAAGAAGCATTAACAAATCTTATGCAGAGAATTGCGGAAATAGATTCAAAACTTTCAAGAGCAAAAATAATTGAAGAATTAAATATCGATCCGAATAAAGTATTCATTGGAGTTACCGTAACATTAAAAGATGAAGACGGAGACGAATATGAATATTCCATCGTAGATGAAGAAGAAGCAAACCCCGATGAAATGAAAATTTCTATCGGTTCCCCTCTTGCTCAGGGATTATTGGGACATGGTGCCGGAGACAAAGTTGATGTGGAACTTCCTGCGGGAACCATGAAATTTGAGATAGTAAAAATCACGAGATAATCCGGATGTACGGAAGGATAGAAGAAAAGAAGTATAGAAACTGCTATTGAAAAGGAATATATAAAAAATCACAGAGTGATTTTAATCTATACATCCATACATCTATACCTCAACAAAAAAAGCACGAAGTGCTTTTTTGTTATTTGTCGTTAAGGAGTTCTTCGGCATGTTTTATGGCATGTTCCGTTACTTTTTCACCGGAAATAATTTTAGCTATTTCTTCTACTCTTTCTTTAGCACTTAAAGCCTTGGCTTTCGTTATATTTCGGCCTTTTTCCGATTCTTTGTATATTTTTATATGGTTGTCCGCATTTGATGCAATTTGGGCCAAATGCGATATTGATATAATTTGTCTCTGATTTGAAAGGCTTTTTAATTTTTTACCTATTTTTTCACCTGTTTTTCCGCTTGTTCCGGTATCGATTTCATCGAAAATAACGGTATCGACATTATAGTGATTCGATACTGTAGTAGACAAAGCCAACATTACTCTGGATATTTCACCGCCGGAAGCGACAAGAGATAAAGGATAAAGTTTTTCCCCTTTGTTTGCACTGAACATAAAATCCAAATCGTCAAAACCGGTTCTTGTTATTTCACCTTTTTTTATATCAATTTCAAACTGAGAATTTTTCATATTTAAATCTTCAAGTTCCGATATTATATTCTTTGATATAACTTTTGATACTTTTTTCCTTTTATCGGAAATTTGTTCACATAAACTTATAATTTCCTTTAATATGAAATTTATTTCCTTTTGCAATTTATCCATATTTACTTCATAGTTTTCAAGACTTTTAACTTTATCTTCCAAAAGTTTACCGTAGTCGATAATTTCTTGTATTGTTTTACCGTATTTCGATTTCAATCTCTTTATTAATTGTTGCCTTTCCAACATATTATCCAAAGTTTCGGGTGTAATATCCGTACTGTCGGACAAATCTTCAATTTCTCTGTAAATATCATCTATTTGACTCATTGACGAGGCTAAATTTTTAGAAATATTTTCAATATTTATTCCGTATTTTTCCAACAAGGCAACTTGTTTATTTATTATGGAAAGGTTATCCGTAACAGAATGTTCCTGTTTATATAATATCGACAACATTTCACCTGTAACCGTTTTTATTTTCTCGGCATTTTTTAATTTGGGAAGTTCCTGCTCTATTTTTTCTTCTTCGTCAGATATTAAATTTGCTTTATTTATTTCGTTTATTTGATATTTATACAAATCCAATAATCTTTCTCTGTCCGTATTTGCTTTTTCTATTTCTTCTTTTTGCTTTTTTAATTTCTCGTATTCATCATATTTAGTCGAAAGTTTTGCTAATAAAGAATCATTCTTTGCTATACCGTCTACTATCTGTTTTTGATAATTTTGTTCAAACAACATATTACTTTTATGTTGAGCATAAAAGTCAACCAAATATTTTCCCATATTTGAAAGAGTATTTATACTTACGGAAATATCGTTAATAAAGGCTTTACTTTTTCCGGAAGAATCAATTTGTCTTCTTATTATAATGTCATCTTCGCAATCTATTGATAATTCCGAAAGAATATTTTTAACGGCAGCGTTTTTTGAAATATTAAATTCCGCAGAAATCGTGCATGAAGAAGTCCCCGTCCTTATTATGCTTGTGCTTGCTCTTGCACCCAACAACAAATCTATTGAATCTATAATTATTGATTTTCCGGCACCGGTTTCTCCGGTTATAACGGTAAGTCCTTTTTTAAAATCTATTGTTATATTTTCTATTAGAGCATAGTTTTTAATAGATAATGCGGTAATCACTTAAAACTACACTCCCCATTTTAATTTCGTTTTTAATGTATCAAAATAAGAGTAATTTCTGTCTCTTATAAGTTTTGCTTTTTTTGAAAACATTTTTATTTTCACTTTTTTATTTTTATCTAAAATATAACTTTCCTGTCCGTCCACAGAAACAACTAAATCCGATTTTTTGTTATCATCGGTGGAAGTAAATTCCAAAACATTATTACAATCCAAAATCATAGGTCTGTGTGTTAATGTGTGCGGAGATATCGGAGATACGATAAACAAAGATAATGTAGGATAAATTATAGGTCCGGAAAGAGCTAACGAATATGCCGTAGACCCCGTAGGTGTAGCTATCACTATACCGTCACCTTTATAACTCGACAAAAACTTTTTATTGATAAAAGAATCTATGGAAGTAAGTCTTCCGTTATATATTGACCTTATAACACAATCATTTAGTGCAGTTGTTTTTACCGTTCCGTTTTTTGTCGCAATTTCAATATCCAACATCATTCTTTCTTCGTATTCGATACCGTTACTTAAAATATTTTCCAATGAATTAAAAACGTTTTTGATATCGGTATCGGTTAAAAATCCCAAAGTCCCCATATTTACACCCATAACCGGTATAGAATATTTTGAAACAAGTCTGCTTATTCTTAACATTGTTCCGTCACCGCCGAGAGAAATTATAAAATCAACTTTCGGATTTTTATTAAGTTTATAAGAAATATTTTTAACCTTTATATTCTTGTCTTTTAACCAATCGGAAATTTTAGCACAATATTGTTGTGCGTTAGGTTTTAAATGGTTGTATATAATTCCTATTATCATTTTATTTATGCCTTTTTTAATTTAAATGTGCTATAATTGATTATTATATTAAAATTGTATTTTTTTTAAAATATTTACTACAGGAGAGATTATAAAATGTTTTGGCAAAAAGACATTGAAACGATGGACAGGAAAGATTTAAGAAAATTTCAGTTGGACTGTATCAACAAACAAATTGCTCTCGCAAAAAAATCACAATTCTACAAAGACAAACTCGCAAAAATAGGCGAACTAAAATCATTGGACGAAGTAACAAAACTTCCTTTCACGACAAAACAAGATTTAAGAGATTCTTTTCCTTACGGCTGTTTGGTAACGGATTTAAAAGATGTTGTAAGAATGCATTCTTCTTCGGGAACTACAGGTAATCCTACAGTTGTATTCCACACAAAAGACGATATAGCAAATTGGGCAAACATATCTGCAAGATCAATGTATTGTGCAGGTGCAAGAAGCACCGATGTATTTCAAAACACAATGGGATACGGTTTGTTTTCGGGCGGACTCGGATTTCATTACGGCGGAGAAAGATTAGGAATGATGACTATTCCTATAGGTCCGGGAAACAGTAAAAGACAGCTTTGGTTTATGCAACATTTTAAAACGACGGTTGTACACATTTTGCCGAGTTATGCATTAAGATTATCCAACACGGTAAAAGAGCTCGGAATAGATGTAAAAAAAGATTTAAATTTAAGAATATTTTTTATAGGTGCGGAACCTCACAGTGAAGCAATGAGAAAGAAAATAGAAGAATTATATAATGTTAAAGCATACAATTCTTACGGATTGTCGGAAATATCAGGTCCGGGAATTGCTTTTGAATGTCAATGCCAACAACATTTACATATTTGGGAAGATTATGTATATCCTGAAATTGTAGATCCTAAAACATTCGAACCTTTACCCGACGGTGAAGAAGGAGAATTGGTATTAACGACATTACAAAGACAAGCAATGCCTCTTATGAGATACAGAACAAAAGATTTAACAAGAATAATATCCGAACCTTGTGCCTGCGGAAGAACGCACAGAAGAATCGCAAGAATAACGGCAAGAACGGATGATATGATGATTATTAACGGAGTAAACATTTTCCCCATACAAATAGAAAAGACAATATTATCAATACCTGAAGCAGGTAAAAATTATGTTATCGAATTGATTGATCACAATTGTATGGATAAGTTGAGAATAAAGGTGGAAATCAACAATGATACTTTCAAAGGAACATTGAAAGATTTGGAAAAATTACAAAACAAATTAATAAGCGAATTAAAACAGGAACTTGATGTTACTCCTATAGTTCAATTCGTTGAAGCCGGAAGTTTACCGGTCAGTGAAGGTAAAGCAAAAAGAGTAATAGATTTAAGAGCAAAAAAATAAAAAAGGAGACAAAAATGGCATATCACATATCAGTATTCTTAGAAAACAATCCCGGAAAATTGGAAAAAATAACAACCATTTTATCCGAAAACAACATTAACTTAAGAGCAATGTCTCTTGCAAGTTCCGGTGATTTCGGTGTAATGAAATTGTTGGTTGATGACCCGGATAAAGCTTTTGATGTTTTAAAAGAAAACAAAATAGCCGTAACAAAAAGACAAATTATAGGTGTTGTCGTAGATAATGTTCCGGGAAGTTTCAACAAATTATTGTTAACATTAGCTTCAAGCAAAATAAATATCGAAGATTGTTACGGATTTTTATTGAGCAACGGAACAACGGCAGCTATTGTTTTGGAAATAGAAAATTATCCTGATACCGCAAAATTATTGTGTGATAAAGGATTTGATGTTTTAAGTTCCGAAAAAATTTATAAATATTAATTTTCGACAAATAAAAAAACAGCCGTCGGAATTTTGTTCCGACGGTTATTTTTTTATAAGAATTAAAAAATATTAACAAAACATAGAAATATATTCTTCATAATCATCGTCATCAATATCATCACTGTCATAATAACTGTTATATCCGAAATAATATTCCATACCTGCCGAAGCATAATTTTCACTATTCTGCTTATTTATACCGGTTTCATGCATAAAGAAAAAAGATGAAGATGCAACAATAAACAAAAATCCCGCAGCCATTACTATTTTTTTCTTGAAAGAATTAAAGAAAGAACCGAACATTACTACATTATCGTCTTTTTCAATATTCTCACTTTTTATTTTATTCATAACAGAAGCCGTAAAATCGGAACTCAATTCTTTTTTCGGAGCTTTGGACAAAACCGTTTTTATATTTTTAAGCATAATGTAGTCTTGTTTACATTTATCACATTCTTCAAAATGTTTCAATAATTCGGAAACAGATTGAGCGGATAATTCATTATCTATGTATTGAGAAATTAATTCTTGTGCTTTATTGCAGTTCATTTTAAATTACCCCCTTCCGTTAAAATTTCTTTCAATCTGTTTCTTGCTCTGAAAATCCAAATTTTTACATTTTCTACCGATGCATCCATCATTTTTGCTATCTCTTCGTAAGAATAATCTTCTATATCTCTTAAAGTTAAGACCATTTTATAATTATCTTTCAGTTTTCCAAGAGCTTCTTGTACCATTTTCTGTGTCTCTTTTTGCATCAACTCTCTTTCCGTATTATCATTAGACTTCAAAAAATCAATTAAGTTACTCTTTTCTTCATCTTCGCTGTTATTTATATCTAAAGGAACAACATTATGCTTCTTTTTCTTAGATATCGTTATCGTTTCGTTTATAACTATTCTGTACATCCAAGTAGAGAATTCAGACTCGAATTTGAATTTCGGTAAAGCTTTGAAAATCTTAATAAAAACATTCTGAGCTATATCTTCACAGTCGCTTGTCTGCCCGCAAAACGAATAAATTATGCTAAAGACCTTGTTTTTATACTTGTCTATTATAATACTGAAAAGATCTTCTTGACCTTGAATAATTTTTTCAATCAGCTCTCTGTCTTCCATAAACTATAAATTAGACTCCTTAGTATTAAAAAAAGTTACACCTATTTTTTTGTTACGGTTTTAGTACTCTTTTTAACAGTGTTTGTTGCCGGTTTTTGTGCCGGTTTTTGTGCCGGTTTTGTTGTTTTGTTTGCAGAAGTTCCGGCAGGCTTTTTTACGGCACCGTTATTTGCCTGTTTATTAACATTATTTGCTCTTGTTTGCATTGAAGCATTTGGATCTTTATACTTTAACAATTCTTTTATTTTTTCATCCGAAGTTCTTGTATAAGAATATTGATCTTTTTTAGATTTTAAGCCACCTTTAGTATACTTACAAGCGGCATTCCATAATAACCACGTTTTTACACCGCAATCATAACAGGCTTGAATTTGAGCCCTTACCTCTGCAGGACCATAAGGAACACCTTTCATGGAAAAATCTTGTAACCATGGTCTCAATTTTTCAACAGGAATTCTCTTTTTTGCACCCTGCAATGCAATATAAACCGTTCTGTAAGGTTCTTTGTTCGGATTAGGTATTCCATATTCTCCGTTATTATAATGAGAAGGATATATCATAGGGCTTACATAATCAACCTGTTCCGTCATTTCCACGATTTTTTGTCCTATTCCCATATCCGTTTTTTCCGTAGTTGTAAGACCGAATACATCTATAGATACTTTTACGCCTTTCGGAGCCAATCTTTCTTTTGCTTGTTTTAAAAAGTCTACTATTTTTGCGGATGCTGTCGTAGAAGAGTGCTCAACTCCGTATCTGCAATTTTTCGTATTTCCGTCTGAAGGGAATCTTATATAATCAAACTGTATTTCATCAAATCCCATATCTGCCGTTTTTTCCGCAAGTTCAAGAATATAATCTACGGCTCCCTGTTTATAAGGATTCAACCAAGTAAGCTGTTTTCTGTCCTGCCAAAGAGAACCGTCGGGATTTTTTACTGCAAGTTCAGGTCTTTTTCTCGGCATAACATTATCTCTGAAAACTACAATTCTTGCTATTGCATACATTCCTTTTTCTTTAACTGCTTTCAAATATGGCAATACACTGGGAACACTCTTGGAATAAGTCACCCCTCCCGCAACATCTTTAACGGAAATATCACCGTCTATTTCTTTTATATCAATAACAACGGCATTCATTTCAGTATTATCCAACAAATCGTTTGTTCTTGTTTTATGAAATTGAGAAGCAGCGGCATAGATAGTTAAATGCATACCTTTCGCCTGATCTGCGGAAATCTGTTCAACCTGCGGTTTTTCTTCTTCTTGAGGTTGTTCTTCTTTAATTTGCTCCTTTTTTTGTTCTTGTTCGGAATCAACAATTTTATCTTGTTGAACAAGTATTTCTACTGATTCTATCTCTTGTTCTTGCGCGAAACAGCTTGTTGATATAAAACAAATTAACACCAAAATTGAAAGTAACAATATTTTCTTCATTTCTTATTTTCCTCTATATTAAGTTTTTTATAACATTTTCAGCTTGTTGTCTTGCCCATAAATCCGCTTTTACATATTTTGATAAATCTTTTGTCTTTATAACTTTATGCTTGTTTATTACTTTTTCAACAACAACCGGAATCATATCAAATCTGATTTTTCCGTCAAGGAAATATCTTACAGCTATTTCGTTTGCGGCACTCATTACGGCGGTCATTGTACCGCCGATTTTCGCACATTTATATGCTATATTTAAACATTTAAATTTTTTAAAATCAGGCTTAAAAAATTCCAACTTTGCAACTTCGGTTAAATCCAATCTTTTTATATAACAATTTGTTCTGTTTGGATAAGATAAGGCATACTGTATCGGTAAAGTCATATCCGGATTTGATAATTGTGCCATAACACACCCGTCATTAAATTCCACCATGGAATGAATTACCGACTGAGGATGAATAATAATATCAATTTTATCTATGGGGATATCAAATAAAACGGATGCCTCTATTGCTTCCAAGCCTTTATTCATTAGGGTAGCGGAATCTACTGTTATTTTCTTACCCATTTTCCATGTAGGATGAGCAAGTGCATCTTCTACCGTAATATCCGCGAAATTTTTATTTGATTTATAAAAAGGACCGCCGGATGCCGTAAGAAGAATTCTTTTTATTGATTTTTTGTTTTCTTTACCTATACATTGAAATATAGCGGAATGTTCACTGTCTACCGGAAGAACGGCAACGCCTTTGTCTTTTGCTTTCTTCATTATCAGGTTTCCGGCCATAACCAAAGCTTCTTTGTTTGCTATTGCAACATCTTTACCGCTTTCTATGGCGGCAAGTAACGGTTCAAGTCCTATAGAACCAACAACCGACGATAAAACCATGTCGGCAGACTTTATTGTAGCAACTTTATTTAAGCCTTCTTTACCGCAATATACTTTTGTTTTAAGTTTCTTATCGTTACACCATTTTTGTAATTTATCGGCATTTTCTTTATCGAATACAGAGACAACCGAAGGTTTAAATTTAGTTATTTGTTTTTTTAAAAGTTCCGTATTTGAATGAACGGATAATCCGCAAACTTTAAATTCATTTTTTGTTTTTGAAATAAGCTCAAGAGCTTGTGTACCTATAGAACCCGACGACCCCAATATTGAAATGTTTTTCATGTTGTTCCTTCAAAAATAAATTTTGTTCATTATACCATTTTATGATTTTATTGTATATTGTTATTTATCTTTATTTTATGGGTATCGGTATAGTTTTTAAATACATTTATTGAAATAAACAATAATACCGCTATGGTTATCATTAAATATCTGCTGAAAACAACAAAGCCGAAAATATTTAAAAGGGTATTTGTAAGAACTATTAAAGTAACAATGGCAAAACTTTTATTTACATATTTTCCGTATCCGTTGGCAAGGATTGTATTATGAATTTTTATTCCCATAGGAAAACCTATCATACCACCCGCTGCGATTATTAAAGACATTATTATTATCGTCCAATCGGGCTTACCGTCAGCAAAAGTATAATACATACCGCCTGTAAAAGTTGTAACAAGCAAAAGTATTCTTATTGATTTCGCCGTTATCATTTCGGGGACTTTAAAAATATTGGCAAGTGTAGGTCTGAAAAATATTGCACCGCCGACACCCATAACGGAACTGCACACTCCAACAACCATACCTATAAAAAAAGCTATTAGTGATTGTGTGTTTGAGATTTTCGGAACATCAGTTTCATATTCCGTAGTTTTACCGAAGAGAACAAGAGAACCCAATGTAACCATAAATATACAGAATATTACAAGTAATGCAATAGAACCGAACCTTTCGTAAAAAAATCTGTTCACTATTTTCCCGCTAAATGCAAGCAAAAAAGCTCCTACTCCCAACGGAATAACTAATTTTACGGCAACGGATTCTTTGTGCCAATCTAAACTTTTTATATCATGAACGGTAGTCATAAGAATGGAAGGCACCATTTGTAATAAACCCACCCCCACAGCTTCATTCGGAGTAAAGCCGAAAATCAACATGGTAGGAACTATAAGCCAACCGCACCCCACTCCCCAGTAGCCGCCTGAAAACATTCCTATAAAACCGATTAAAGGCATTAAAAAATAAATATACATAACGGTTGATATTGTACATCTTTATCGACAAAAAAAACAAGGTCAAAGACTTGTTTATGTTTAGTGGTTTGCAGTTGATTTCTAATTTCTAATTGCTAATTGCTGTTTAAAGTTTGGTTTGATTCGAAGATTATCTATAAAAGAGGTTCCGTAACAAACATCGAAAACTTCTTCTTTAAGTTTTGATGTTATTTTGTTTATAACGGACACATCCTGAGGTAATGAAATGTTTTTGTTTTCTTTATCGGAAATATACAAAGTAAATACGGATAAAGGATATTTTTGTTTTAATTGTTTTATTTTATCTATACAAGCATTTATATTGTTTTTACACTTTATAAATATTTTAGGTTTCGGATGATGACTCAAATATTCGTTTATATCTTTAGACCAATAATATTTATTTGCAAATTCACTCAATTTATTCAATTCTTTTTCAACTATCAAAGCTTTTTCTTCCAAATTATCCTCTTTTCCTATCACTATAGGATTACCGTAAACGGCAACCGTCTTTGAAAAAGGTAAAGGAACCTTAAATTTATCCCATGCTTTCTTAAATGTTAAAGAATTTTTTGCTATTGCGGATATCGGTATTAATCTTATACCTATTTTTTGAGATACCAAAAGAAGTCCTGATTTTACTTTATGTATAGGACCTCTGGGGCCGTCAACGGTAAATGCAACAAAATGACCTTTTCTTGCATATCTTATTGTTTCTATTAATGCTCTTTCCGCTCTTTTCGACGAAGAACCTCTTACTGCTATAAAATCAAAATCTCTCAATACTCCGGCTTGAATTTCCCCGTCTTTAGACATACTGCACATGGCAACAATTTGTCTTCCGGAATTAAGACACAAAGGAAGAATTTGTTCTCCGTGCCAAAGAGCATATACACTTTGTTCCTTGAATCTGCCTACCAAATCTATACTTCTTACTCTTAATGTCATTTTGGTAAAAGCAATATAATAATATGCTATTTTTGATAATATTTTCCTTGAATCCATTTTTGTATTAAAATCCGAAAAGTTTTGTTTACCGCTCGGTAGACAATATAACATAAAACTACTTTATTGTCAAACTCACATTTCATCAATACTTTTTTGACTATTCTCGTAAAAAATAATAAAATTTTAAGTTGAATTTTACTGAAAAGGGTGTATTCAAATATGAAAAGATATATAGCAATATTACTTTGTGTTTTTTTCGGCTTAAATGTTTCTTTATATGCGGAATATTCTTTAACGTTAGCGGAAGCATTAAAATGTGCAATAGCCAACAATGAATTAATAAATGCCGCGGCAAAGACAAAAGAAGTTTCCGAATACCATTTAAAATCGGCAAGAGGAAAACATTATCCCAATGTTTATGTCGAAGGTTCGGTAAATAAAATAAACGATTCGATATCGTTAAATTTGAATGATGCAAGATCGGCGGTTATCGGTGCAAGTGTGGCATCTTTTCAAGCAGCAACGACATATTCCGGTGGAGGAACCCCCCCGCCTGACCCTGTAGTTGCAGGATTTAAACAACAACTTGAACAAGCTATTCCCGATTTCAGTATGAAATTTCAAGATGATTTGTTTTATAAACTTACGGCTGCCGTTGTTTGGCCTTTATATACCGGAGGAAAAATTGCAGCAAATTCCCAGGCAAAAAAAGCGGAACTTGCCATTTCCGAAATGGAATATACAAAAACTTTAAACTCTACAATAACATCCGTAATAGAAAGTTATTTCAGAGCAAAACTTGCACAAGAAGCAAGAAACATAAGACAAGATTATTTGGATGATATTATTCAACATAACGACAATGCCGAAAAATTATTTAAAGTAGGTATGATATCAAGAACAAACAAATTAAGAGCGGAAGTTGCTCTTGCGGATGCAACAAGAGAATATCAAAAATCCGAAAGAGATTTGGAACTGGCACTGGTTGTATTGTCGAATATTATAGGTGTAGAGCTGGACAAAGTAAATCTTATTACCGATTTCAAAAAAATCGATTATGTTCGTGGAGCGGATTATTTCAAGGATGTTGCATATTCAAACAATATAACATTAAAAGATATGCAACAAAAAAAAGAAATGCTAAACCAAAAGAAAAAAGCAATCAAAGGAAATTTTTTACCTACCGTAGCTGCTTTCGGAAAATATGAAATATATAAAGATGATCTTACACTCTTTGAACCTGAATGGGTTGCCGGTTTAAATGCAAGGCTTGATATTTTTAAAGGCGGAGAAGATTACGACGAGTATAAAGCATATTCAAAACAAGTTGAAGTTTTGGATTTATACATTCAAAATGCGAACAAAATGATTGATACCGCTGTACAAAAATATCATCATGAAGCACAAGCTGCTCTTGAACAATATGAAAGTTTAAAGAGTTCTCAGGATTTAACCGAAGAGAACTTGAATCTTTATAAAAAATCGTTTAAAGAAGGTCTTGCAACATCAATAGAAGTAATCGATGCCGAACTTGCTTTGGAAAAAGTAAGATTGGAACAGTCTCAGGCTTTATTTGATTTTAATGTTGCTTATGCAAAACTTATGGATATATGTGGTAATTCACAGATACTAATGGACAATATTATAGGAGAAACTGAAAACAATGAAAAATAAAATTTTATTATTTTTGTTACTATCTTTTACTGTATGCATGATTTCCTGCTCTAACAGGCAGAAACAGACTATTTCCGGAGAAGTTGATGCAACGGAAATTGATATCGGAGTAAAAGTTCCGGGAAGAATTGCCGAAATATTTATTACCGAAGGACAGGCGGTAAAAAAAGGTGATCTTTTGGGAAGGCTTGAAGGAAAAGAACTTGATGCAAAATTAAAAACAATTAATGCGGCACTAAAAGAAGCTCAAGATCAGTTTTTGCTTGCCGAAAAAACATATAACAGAATAAAAACTCTTTATAATGACGGTATTGTTCCTAAACAGCAATATGATGAAGTTGAATACAAATATAATGCCGCATTACAAAAAATAAATGCAACTCAAGGTCAAAAAAATGAAATTATGGCTTATTACGACGAACTTACGATTGTTGCGCCTATCGACGGTGAAGTAACACAAGTAATATCTAATCCGGGAGAACTTGTCGCTACGGGTTATCCTATTATTACATTGCTTAATACAGACGATATGTGGGTTGTATTTAATATAAGAGAAGATCTTTTAAATAATCTTCAAAAAGACAAAGAAATAAAAGTTTATATTCCCGCAATAAAAGAAACATTAGACATGAAAATCAGTTATGTTTCCGCTATGGCAAGTTTTGCTTCATGGAAACCGACTAATCAACAAAATAATTATGATTTAAAAACATTCGAGGTAAGAGCAAAGCCAAACGAAAAAATAGAAAATTTAAGACCGGGAATGACAGCAGTCTTAAAAGATTAGAAGTATAGAGGTCTAGAGGTATAGAGGTATAGAAAAAAATTTGTAATTTAAAGCAAAGAGAGAAATCTCGCAGTTTCTATACATCCATACTTCCATACCTCCATACATCAAAAAAAGCAGAGCTTTTTATGAAATACTTAGTTGATGTAATCATAAAAGAACTAAAACACATATTTACGAGCAAATATTATTTATTTTTAATATGTTTGTGGCCTTTCATAGATTTTATTTTCTTGGGCGGAATATATTATTACGGTAATGTTCAAAACATGCCTATTGCCATAATAGATAAAGATCATTCCAAAATATCAAGAACGGTTTCAAGATTTTTTGATACTTCCTATGCTTTTGATGTTAAATACAAATTGGATGATGTGGAAGATTTCAGATATTTGATTGCCGAAAACAAAATATATATGGGTGTTTATATACCCAAAGACACTCAAAAGAATATAAAAAAATCTTTACCTGCGGAAATAAGTTTTTATATAGACGGCTCAAATTACCTTACAGCAAACCTTTCGGAAATAGAAGGTGCAAATATACTTGGAACAATAAATGCCGGTCTCAAAAACACAATGATGAAAAAGAAGGGTATTCAATCCAAACAGGCAAAAGCAATGATGTTGCCTATACAGAATGATACCTCAAAGTTATTTAATCCTACATATCATTACGGATACTTCTTAACACCTGGATTATGGATTTCAATTTTAGGACAACTCTTTTTAATATTCGGAACTTTAACCATAGGCAGAGAACTCGAGAGAAAAGAAAAATTTTCAAATTCCGTATTTTTGTTTATATTGGGAAAGCTGCTCGTTTATACAGTGATATCGGTTATATATTTTGAAATATTGTTTAGAGTCTTTTTCCCCGCTTTTCAAATTCCTTTCGACGGAAACACTTCAGGTGCAATAATTTTAAGTGTACTGTTTATAATTTCAACAATCTTACTCGGTATGCTTATGCCTGCAGTGACGGGTAACAGACTCGATGCTTTAAAAGGTTGCCTTTTAATAGGTGCTCCCGCATTTTTGTTATCCGGTTATACATGGCCTTTGGAACAAATGCCGATATTAATGTCAACTATTGCAAAATTTATTCCCCTGTCCGCTTATTTGGAAGGTTTCAGAAAAATATTTCAACAAAATATGCAACCAGAATATATAATACCCTTTGCTAAAATATTAATAACATTACTCATTTTATATTTCTTGATTACTTATATATTTTTGAGAATACGAAACAAGACGATAAAAAACACCGGCAAACAGGTTAACGGGTAAAACAAAAGATGAAATTGTTTAAGCAAATATTATTACGGGAATTTAAAAGATTTTTCACATCAAAAGATCTAATTTTGATATGTATTATCGCTCCTATCGTATATTCATTCGGTATAACATACATATATCACAAGCAAAATCCTAGAGATATAAAAATCGCACTTGTAAATCAAGATAATTCCGCAATATCAAGGCAATACGGCAGAATGATAGATTCCACCCCCGAACTTAATATTGTTGATTATTTTCCGTCAACATATGCTGCTTATAATGCAATTTTTACAAACAAGGTTGATTTGTTTTATTTTATACCGAGCAATTTTTCCACGAACTTAAAAAGAGCCAAAAGCACCTTTGCTTTTATCGGTGCAAATGCAAGTAATTTCATGGTTTCAAGTACCGCAATAAAAACGATAGTTATGACTTCACAATTTCTGGCAGCTCAGGTGTCCGCAAGTTTTTTAATAAAGAACGGAATTTCAAAAAATTCGGCGATGCAAATGATACAGCCCATAAAAGGTAATTTTAAGTGGATGTTTAATCCTACAAAGACTTATGCAAACTTTTTCATTCCTTTTGTTTTATTTGCAATATTTCAACAAATTCTTATAGTAGCCGTTTGTCATACAATGAGTTTGGAAACACAGGAAAAAACATGGAAAGACTTATATAAAATAACGAACAATAAAGTTATGCCTATTCTGTTCGGTAAAGCTGTCCCTTATGTATGTGCCGCCCTTTCTATGGTATTATTGTTCATATTTTTGGTTTTTCCGTTCAATTCCATATTTCAAACATCAATAATAAATCTTTTATTGTTATCGTTAGTATATTCTTTTGTTATCGTATTTTTTGCCATGTTGATATCCCACTTATTCAAAAGCCCGGTAGTGTCTTTATGTGCATTAACATTTTATTCCATGCCTGTTCTGTTAATTTCCGGTTTTGCTTGGCCGATATATATGTTACCTTCATATTTAAAGATAGCAGCTTATATTTTCCCTTCCACATATTTTGTGAACATTTTCAGGTTTTATTCTTTAAATACTATTTGGATAGGTTATGCGACATATTGTGTATTAAGTTTAACCGTCTTCTTTTTGATTTGTCTTATATTAAACTTTGTAATATTCAAACTTAAAATCGCATACGCACAAAAAACAGACAGACCGTAAAAACGATCTGTCTGTAATCAATGTATTAAAAATTTTATGAAATTTTATTCGGAAAACAAATCTCTTTCGTCGAGAATACCTATAGGCTTTCCTTTTTCATCCACTACAGGTATGTTATCAATATTCTTTTTCTGCAATATTTTTTCAGCCTCGGCAACAAGCATATTCGGTGACAATGTTGACGGATTTTTTGTCATAACTTCCGATATCTTTTTCTTCAACAAATTGTCGTGTAACTGAATTTGTCTTCTTAAATCGCCATCGGTAAAAAATCCCACAAGTTTACCGCTTTCATCCACAACACTCGTTGCACCAACTCTTGTTCCCGTCATAATTAAAAGAGCATCCTGAACGGTGGCAGTTTCTTTTACTATAGGGTTTGCTTTACCTTGTCTCATAATTTCTTTAACTTTCATTGTTAATCTCTTAATTTTGTTACCTATAGCACCCAAAGGATGAAATATAGCAAAATCTTCCTTTTTAAAACCTTTTCTTTCGGATAAAACAAGTGCCAACGCATCACCTAAAGCAAGTAATGCCGTTGTTGATGATGTAGGTGCCAAATTATAAGGACAAGCTTCTTTTTCCACCGAAGAATCTATAATAACATCACAATTTTTCCATGTAGGAGAATCTGTTTTGCCGGTAATTGCTATAATTTTCAAATTCATTTTGTGCAATACCGGTAATACTTGTTTAATTTCTTCTGTTTCGCCGGAATATGATAACATTATTACGACATCATCTTTCATTATCATACCCAAATCACCGTGCAGACACTCGGCAGGATGTAAATATATTGCGGGAACACCTATAGAAGCCATAGTAGCAGCAATTTTTCTGCCGATATGACCAGATTTTCCAAGACCTATAATAACAACTCTGCCGGACGATTTTTCTATTAAAGAAACCGCTTTTATAAACTGATCATCCAAATGATTTATTTGATCTTTTACGGCTTTAGCTTCCAAATTTAATGTATCTATAGCTCTTTGTATATTAATTTGTTCCATTGTAATTTACCTTAAACTGTGAGCATTTTTAATAAAGTCTGCCATTTTATTAAAATCTTTTCTTCTTTGTAACCTTTCTATACTTGTATCCGCTTCAACGCCGAACGGTTTCGCTTTTTCCATAACTTCACCGACATTTTCGGAAGAAATATTTCCTGTTATAAAATAAGGAACCGCCACTTGTTCAAGTCCGGAAAGAGCATCTAAAGCAAGAACATCTTTTCCCTGCTCGTCTTGTGTAGCTATATCCAACACAAAATAATCTACATTGCCTACATAAGGTTGTAATTTTATTACATCGGCAACACTTGTAAACTTCATATATTTAAAAACTTTTACACCTAATGCCACTGCCAATGCCTTACAAAACTCCGGAGTTTCCGAACCGTTTAACTGAACAACCTTTATTCCTGTTTTTTTAACTACTTTCGTTATTGCTTTACTGTCCTGGTCAACAAATATTCCGACAGCCAAAACAAAAGGAGGAAGTTTTTCGTTAACTTCTTTTAACATTTTATCGGAAACTTTTTTAGGTGAATCTTTTATCAACTGAAATCCTAAATAATCAGCTCCCAAGTTTGTTGCATTTAAAGCATCGTCATAATTTGTTATACCGCAAATTTTTACTTTAAGCATTTTCTATTTCCCGTAAATTTTTTTTGGATCAAAAACTTTTTTACCTACAATTCTTGTATTTCCGGTAAAAGATAACTTTCTGTAGAAACAACTTCTGTATCCCGTATGGCAAGCAGAACCGCCTACCTGAATAACCTTTAACAATATACAATCAGCGTCGCAATCATAATAAATTTCTTTTACTTTTTGTATATTTCCGGATTCTTCACCTTTTACCCAAAATTTTTGTCTTGATCTGCTCCAATATGTAGCTTTTTTTGTTTTTAATGTTCTTTCAAATGATTCGGCATTCATATATGCAACCATCAAAATTGCACCGTCTTTATAATCTTGAACAACAGCCGGTATCAATCCGTTTTTGTCAAACTTTAATTGTTTTGTAATTTCCAACATATTTACTTTCCCCCACAACTTCTTTTATTTTTTATTTAAAGTTCTTATTGCTTCTTCCAACTTAAAATCTTCAGTGTACAATGCTTTACCTACAATAGCTCCGGTTACTCCGTATTTTTCGAGTTTGGCAATTTTTTTAACATCATCTATGGTTGTTACTCCGCCGGAAGCTATAACATTCATTTTACTTGCTTTTGCAATTCTCTTTAACCCGTCGATATTAGGACCTTTTAACATTCCGTCTTTCGATATATCCGTATAAATAATTTCACTGACACCCATATTTTTTAATTTTTCTATCATTTCTTCCGTTGTTACCGGGGTAATTTCTTTCCAACCGCCGATAGCAATTTTCCCCTCATAAACATCGAGAGCAACTATAATCTTTCCCGATCCGTATTTTTCTATGGCCTGTCTTACTATATCGGGATTATAAATTGCCACCGTTCCCAATATTGCATACGATGCTCCCAAAGTAAAAATATCGTCTATTCTTTTCATATTTCTTATTCCGCCGCCGACTTCAACCGGAATATCTACACTTAAACAAATATTTCCTATGATTTGATTGTTCGATTGATTACCGGAAAAAGATCCGTCCAAATCGACGACATGTAATCTTTCCGCGCCTTTTGCTTTCCAAAGTTTTGCCATAAACACGGGATCTTTCGAATAAATAGTTTCGTCGGCTATTTTTCCCTGTTTAAGCATTACACAATTTCCTTGTCTGATATCTACTGCAGGTATTATTATCATTTTTATCTCATCCTTAAATAGAACCTTTTGTCGAAGGTATCTTATTTTTTATTTTTTTATTTATACTTATTGCTATTGCCAATGCTCTTCCGAAACCTTTGAATATGGATTCGGCAATATGATGGTTGTTCCTTCCTTTCATCATTTTTATATGGAGTGTTATTGCCGCATTATTAACAAAAGCAATAAAAAATTCCTGTATTAAATCGTAGTTAAAACCTGTTTTTTGAAACTCTATTTTAGCTTCATAACTTAAAAACGGCCTGCCCGAAATATCGAGAGCAATATAAGCTAAAGCTTCGTCCATAGGCAATAAAAAATGTCCGTACCTTACGATACCTTTTTTATCACCCAATGCTTGTTTAAACACCTGGCCTAAAGTGATTCCCATATCTTCAACCAAATGATGATCGTCTATTTCCGTGTCACCTTTGGCATTTATTTTAAGATATACTCCGGCATGAGCGGAAAACAATGTAAGCATGTGATCCATAAACGGTATTGTTGTATTGATTGAAGATTTTTTGTTTGAGTCTAAATTTAACTCAATATCAACATCCGTTTCAAATGTTTTTCTGTGAATGTGTGCTTTTCTCATTTTTTCTCTCTAATTTAAATATTTTGTTTTTTGTGTATTTTTTGTTTCCGTAATACCGTCCAAGTCTTTTAATTTTAAAGCCTGGTCCAATTTTTCCAACAAAATAACTTCGTCAACCGAAAAGTTTAATTTAGCTTTTCCGTCGTTAACTTTAGTTACTTCTTCCGTAAGCATATGTATTATTAATTCAATTTCCCTTTCGGAAAGATCTACTTGCATTATATTTTTCTAACCTCTATTGATTTTTTATGATTTATCAAACCTTCGGATGCCGCAAAATCGGCAATTTGTTTTTTTACCGAAGATGTAACTTTTTTCAGTTCAATATAACTGCTTCTTTTCATAAATGTCATAACGGAAAGTCCGCTTGAATATTTTGCAGATGCATTCGTCGGTAAAACATGCGAAGGACCTGCCCAATAATCACCCACTGCCGTTGCCGTATTATATCCCACAAATATTGCTCCGGCATTATAAATCTTTGTTACTGCTTGTTTTGCATTTTTCAATAAAAGTTCCAAATGTTCCGGAGCTATATCATTAACCATTTCTATGGCTTTTTTTGTATCCACATTAAAAATTTTAATTTGATTTAATTTTTCTTTATCAAAATTTTTCTTTATATAGTTTATAATTTCTTTCGAACTGCACAACAAATATGCTTTTGCCATTGTATCATGTTCTGTTTGTGCCAACAAATCGTATAAAACATAATCTTTATCGGCTCCGCTGTCGGCGATAATTGCAACTTCACTCGGTCCGGCCAACGAATCTATACCAACTTTACCGAAAACAAGTCTTTTAGCTTCGTTTACATAAGCATTTCCCGGACCTACTATCATATTTACAGGTTTTATTGTTTTTGTTCCGTAAGCAAGAACCGCTATTGCCACTGCTCCGCCGATTGTATATATTTCTTTTATTCCGCAAAGTTTTGCAGCAAACAAAACTTCGTTGCTCATTTTCTTGGGAGGAGTCATCATAACTATTCTTTTAACACCTGCAACCTTAGCGGCAACAGCATTCATAATAACGGATGACGGATAAGAAAATCTTCCGCCCGGAACATATATACCTACAGCTTCTATAGGTCTGTATATTTGTCCTACAGATTTTACACTGTCCGTTATTAACCATTGTTTTTTTATGTTTGAATATTCTTTCTTATGAAATGCCAAAACATTGGCATAAGAAGCTTTTATTGCTTTTTTTAAAGCAGGGCTAACCTTTTTAACCGCTTCGTTTATCTGTTTATCGGTAACTCTTAAATCTTTAGCGGATTTAAAAGATACCCCGTCAAACTTTTTAAGATAGTTTATTGCCGCACTATCCCCTTTAGTTTGTATATTACTTATAATATCCGTAACTGCATTAATTATATCTGTATTCATAGTTTAATAATTTTATCAAAAAGGAAATACCTTTTCAATTAGGAAGTATTAGTTTTAATAAAACTTTCGAAATTTTCTTTTTCAAGCATGATTAAAGCTGTCTATGAACGAAGAAAAATTTAAAGCAAAAAACTATAAATCAAAAAAGTTTTTTAGTGCGAACATGATTGAAGATTTTTCCGTTACATTAGGTCGTTAGGAAAAATCAAGTTGGAGCACGGCTTTAAATTTTTCAACTGAATGGCTTTTTTGCTTGAAAAAGAGAAATTTTAAAAGACTATTTACTTGCTAATTTGTTTAAATATTTCGTACAGGATTACTGCACTGGCACAAGAAACATTTAAAGAAGAAATTGTACTCTTTTGCGGTATGGTTATAATAAAATCACATTTTTCTTTTATTTTTTGATGTATTCCAAACCCTTCACTGCCCATAACCAAAACCGCGGGAAACGGAACTTTTGTATCGGTTATTGAATTGTTTCCGTTTTCGGCACCTAAAATCCAAAAACCGTTATCTTTTAATTTTAATATTGCTTGCGATGAATTTGTAACTCTTGCTATTTTTATATGCTCTATAGCACCGGCAGATGTTCTTTCCACAGTTTCATTTATCGTTGCGCTTCTCCATTTGGGTATAATTACCCCGTCAACGCCGAAACATACGGCATTTCGTATAATAGCACCCAAATTATGCGGATCTTCTATTGAATCAAGAAGAAGTAACAGTCCGTTTTGCTTATTTTTTACCGTATCCATTAAATCTTCAAGTTCAACATAATTTGTTGCGGAAACTTCGGCAACAACACCTTGAGTATTTTCCTGCTCGAATTTATCAAGTTTTTCCGGCGGGACATTGTTTATAACAATACCTTTTGCTTTGGCAAGTTTAATAATTTCACTTATACTGCTGCCGTGAGCGGTTTTAGAAATAAGAATTTTATTTATTGTTCTGTTACCGGACTTTATTGCTTCAAGCACGGCATTTCTACCGAATAATTTGTCCATGTTTCTCCTCTTTATATCTTTTTAACAAGAGTTGAACTTCCGTCTTTATTATCTATAATTTTGTAACCGAGTTCGGAAAGTTTATTTCTGCACTCATCGGCAACCGCCCAATTTTTTTCTTTTCTTGCCTGGTTTCTTTTATTTAACAATTCCTGTAAATCGGATGATGCCGATTCTTCCTTCAAAACTCTTACACCTAAAGCACCTTCCAAAATATCTTCAAAAAGCCATTTTGCTTGTTTTAACAAATCCTGTTTATCACCGGATAAGTTGTTTAATATTATATTTTTAAGTTCGTGTAAATAAGATAAAGCTCTTTCAAAATTAAAATCGTCATCCAACGAATCTTTAACTTGTTTCTGTATTTTTATTAAATTTTCATCTTTTAAATTGTTATCACTGTCTTTAACTATTGCAACAAGTCTTGAATATGCCTCATCAAGCCCTTGCAATGCAGCCTTTGCACTGTTTAAATTGTCGTGTGAAAAGTCGAGCGGTGTTCTGTAATGTTGTGTAAGCAAATAGTATCTTACTACTCTGGGATCATATTGTTCAAAAATATCTTTTAATGTAAAAAAGTTACCCAAGCTTTTAGACATTTTTTCTTTATTAACCGTAACAAATCCGTTATGTATCCAATAGTTTGCAAACTGTTGTCCCGTGCAACTTTCACTTTGTGCAATTTCGTTTTCGTGGTGCGGGAATATCAAATCTTGTCCGCCGCCGTGAATATCTATAGTGTTACCCAACAATGTCGTAGACATAACGGAACATTCTATATGCCAACCCGGTCTGCCTTTTCCCCAAAAACTGTCCCAGGAAACTTCCTGCGGTTCGTTTTCTTTTGTTTTTTTCCATAATATAAAATCGTAAGGATTTTTTTTCTTTGAATCTTTTTCTACTCTGGCACCGACTTTCATTTCTTCGAATTTTCTTTTTGAAAGTTTTCCGTATTCTTTAAATTTATCAACGGAAAAATAAACATCTCCGTCGACATTGTAAGCATATCCTTTTTCTTCAAGTTTTTTTATAAACTCCACTATTTGAGGTATCATTTTCGTAACTTGCGGATAAGTGTTTGCTTTTATAACATTAAGTTTATCCATTTGCATAAAATAATCGTCAATAAACTGTTTTGCCAAATCTATAGGAGAAATTTGTTTTTCCAATGATCTGTTTATAATTTTATCGTCAACATCGGTAAAATTCTGAACATGGTTAACCGTATATCCGCTTCTCATAAAATGTCTTTTAATAACATCAAAAGTTACATAAGCTCTTGCATGTCCCAAATGACAAACATCGTAAGGTGTAACTCCGCAAATATATATCGATACATTATTTTCTTTTATAGGTTTAAATTCTTCTACTTTGTTTGTTAATGTGTTATAAAATTTTATCATCTTCTTTTCCTTAAAAACTTATTTTTTCAATGAAGCGACTGCCATTGCACAAATACCTTCGCCTCTGCCGATAAACCCCATTTTCTCGTTAGTGGTTGCTTTTATTGCTATTCTTGCTTTAGATATACCCATTGTTTTTGAAAGAATATCTTTCATTTGGTCTATATAAGGATATATTTTCGGCTTTTCGGCAACTATCGTCATATCCGTATTTATTATTTTAAATTTTTTCTTTTTCAAAGTTTTAACTACAATTTTTAAAAGCTCTATACTTGATATACCTTTATATCTGTCATCATTTGTAGGAAAAAAGTGCCCTATATCGTTTTCCCCCGCGGCACCAAGCAAAGAATCCATTAAAGCATGAACTAAAACGTCAGCATCACTGTGTCCGTCAAGACCGTTAGTATCCGATATTTTTACTCCGCCTAAAAAGAGTTTTCTTGATTTTTTAAATCTGTGAACATCGTATCCGAATCCTACAAACATTTTTACTCCTTAAAAATTGCTCCGCAATTTGGAAGATTAGAAGATTTGAAGAATAGAAGATTAGACGAAAAGTTGTATTTTTTGCTTTGCAAAAAATCTATTTATTATAAAAAATCGTTTCACGATTTTTACAAAACAACTTCCAATCTTCCAATCCTCCAATCATCTAATCTTCAGTATTGCTTCCGCCAACTTAAAATCTATCGGCTGAGTTACTTTAAAATTTTCGTAACCGCCGTCAACCAACATTACTTTTTTACCGAACTTTTCTACAAGTTGTGCATCATCAGTAATATTTTTCGGTATTTTATTCGAATAAACTTTCTTTAATATTTTAGTTTTAAACATCTGAGGAGTCTGTGCCTGCCAAATGTTGTTTCTGTCTATAGACTTTGTTATATTCTTACCGTTTTTGGAAAACTTTATTGTATCTCTTGCAACACTTGCCGCTATTGCTCCGCCATATTTAACCGCACTGTCGAACACTTCTTTTATTATTTTAGATGTTATAAGCGGTCTTGCCGCATCGTGAACGGCAACAATATCAATATTATCTTTAACAACTTCCAGTCCGTTCTGAACGGAATTATATCTTTCTTTACCGCCGCATACAACATCAATTTTATATAACTTTTTATACTTTTCCATTTCGGAAAGTTTGTATTCGGGAACAACAAGTATAATTTGTTTACATTCTTTAACTTTTTTAAATGCAAGTATGCTCCATACAAACATTTTCTTTTTGTTTAAAAGCAAAAACTGTTTCGGTTCCTTTGAACCGAATCTTTTACCTGCACCGCCTGCAACAATAACAGCTGCAAAATTCATATTATAGTTTTCCTTCCAAAATATCTTCGTTCGGTATTTTGCCGAACAACATTTTATTATCGGACGAATGTAACATTGATGTTATTTTTAAGTTAACTCTTTTACCTACAAAATTTTTTCCGTTTTCGGCAACAACCGTTGTACCGTCATCCAAAAAGCCTATCGCCTGATTTTTATCCCTACCTTCTTTAACCAAGAAAATCGTAATTTTATGTCCGGGCAAAATCGTAGGTTTCAATCTTTCATACATATCGTTCAAATCTATAACTTTTACTCCCTCTAACACAGACATTTTGTTCAAACTGAAGTTTACCGTTACTATTTTCGCATTCAGAGATTTTGCCAATTTTACTATTTTAAAGTCGGACGATTTTATCTTATAGTAATTTCTGTAAAGAACTTTTACCTTTTTATTTTGTTTTATTTTTTCCAAATTTTCTTCCAAATGTTTATCTTTTAAGTTTTCTATTTTGTTCTCTACTTCTCTTATTACAAACCTCGGTAACAAAAACTGTTGGTATACATTGGAATTGATAAAATCTATAATTCTGTCATCGTTTATAACGGTTGTATCAAGCAACACTATTTCTTTTCTGTTGCTTCTTCTTATAAAAATAAAAAGAAGAACCGCCAAACAAAAAGAAACGATTATTGCATTTACCGTGTTAGATACTAAAAAAAATATAACTGCAGGAAACAATATAAATAAAACTAATAATATTAACAATTTTTTTACCTCATAAATTTTTTGATAAGCGGCAAAGTCTTTTTGGTATCGGGAAATATCCCTGTCCACTTATCAAAAGAAACAGCACCTTGATATATTAGCATTCCTTCACCGGAAAAATATTTTATTTTATTTTTTGCGGCAAACTTTTTAAACGGTGTTTCTTTGTTGTATATAATATCATAAAAAACAATTTTTTTATTAAATTCTTTTATTGTAAAAGGAAGTTTATCTTCTTTTTTCATTCCGCAAGTGGAACAGTTAACCAAACAATCTATATCTTTTAAAAAACTTGCAGATACTTTATTGATATCAATAACGGAAATATTTTTATACTTTTCGGCAACAAGTTTGGCTTTATCAAAAGTTCTCGATGTTAAGTAAACATGTTTAACCTTTAATTTTGTTAAAGCATAAAGAATTGCTTTTGCCGCTCCGCCCGCACCCACGACAAGTATTGTTTTGTTTTTTAAATTTATATTTTTAGACTTTAAATCGGTAATAAAACCTTGCCAATCGGTATTACAGCCGTACAACTTGCCTTTTTTATTAACGATTGTATTTACACTGCCTATAGTTTTTGCGGCATTATCAACACTGTCAATATATTTCATAACCTCAATTTTATGAGGCACGGTAACATTTACACCCGTAATATTTAAACTTCTTATTGATTCCACAGCAGATTTCAAGTTTTCAGGCAAAACATCAAAAGCAACATATAAACAATTCAGTTTATACTTTGCAAACCAATCGTTGTGCATTATCGGTGATAGAGAATGGTTAACAGGGTTACCGAAAATGCCTAAAAGTTTTGTATCTGCCGTAACATTTTTACTCATACAATTTCTCTCTAAAAAATAACAGATTTATTTTATTAAATATACACTAAAAAGGCAATAAAACTACAGAAGATTGAATTGGATGATTGGAAGATTGGTTTTATTTTAGTATAATGCTTCTTGTTCAATTTACAATTCTTTAATTTATAAAGGAGCAATTTATGATTTTGATTTTAGATTTCGGTTCACAATATACTCAAGTTATCGCAAGAAAAATAAGAGAATCACATGTTTATTGTGAAATTTTTCCGGGAAACAAGAAACTTGATAAAATAGAGAATTTAAGCACGGTTGAAGCAATAATTCTTTCCGGCGGTCCTGCAAGTGTATACGAAAAAGATGCTCCCAAGCCGGACTCAAAAGTTTGGCAAATGAATGTACCTATTTTAGGTATATGTTACGGTATGCAATTAATTGCTCAACAATTGGGCGGAAAAGTTCAACATTCAAAGAACAGAGAATACGGTTTAGCCGATATCGTTATAAAATCAAAATCATTACTTTATGCAGGTTTAAAGAATAAGATGCCTGTATGGATGAGCCACGGCGACAAATTAACAAAACTTCCTAAAGGATTTAAGGTTGTTGCAAGTTCAAAGAATTGTCCTAATGCAACAATAGTAAACGATAAGGGAACGATATACGGAGTTCAATTCCATCCCGAAGTTCACCATTCACCTTTCGGAAAACAAATATTGGATAATTTCTTGTTCAAAGTTTGTAAAGTAAAACAAGATTGGACAATGAAAAATTATATAAAAGATGAAATTGCAAGAATAAAGAAACAAGTAGGTAAAGGTAAAGTTTTATGTGCATTGTCCGGCGGAGTAGATTCTTCCGTTGCTGCAATAATGATGCACAAAGCCATAGGCAAACAGTTGGTAAGTGTTTATGTTGATCACGGTTTACAGAAACTCGGTGAAACGGAAAGAGTAAGAAAGATATTCGGCAAAAAGTTCGGCAAGAATTTAATAGTAGTGGATGCAAAGAAATTATTTTTAAATAAATTAAAAGGTGTTACCGAACCTGAACAAAAAAGAAAAATTATCGGTCACACATTTATAGATGTTTTCGAAAAAGAAGCAAAAAAAGTAAAAAACATCGACTTTTTATTACAAGGTACAATTTACCCTGATGTTATAGAAAGTGCAAAAATAGGTAAAGCAGTAACAATTAAGAGCCATCACAATGTTGGCGGGTTACCTGAAAAAATGAAGATGAAATTGGTTGAACCTTTAAAATCTTTATTTAAAGATGAAGTAAGACAGTTGGGAAGAGAATTAAACATTCCTAATGAAATTATAGACAGACAACCTTTCCCGGGACCGGGACTTGCAATAAGAACACTCGGTGAAATAACAGAAGAGAAGTTAAGAATAGTTAAAGAAGCGGATGCAATAGTTGATCAAGAAATAAGAAAAGCCGGATTATACGAAAAAATTTGGCAATCGTTTGCAATAATTCTTCCGGTAAAAACGGTAGGTGTTATGGGTGACCAAAGAACATATGAACATGTTATCGTTATAAGAGCCGTAAACTCGGTAGATGCAATGACTGCAGATTGGGTAAAATTGCCTTACGAAATTTTAGGAAAAATATCTTCAAGAATAATAAACGAAGTTAAAGGTGCCAACAGAGTTGTTTACGATATTTCTCAAAAACCGCCTGCGACTATTGAATGGGAATAAAATTTTGCGGAGCAAAATTTTAGAAGATTGGAAGATTGGAAGATTAGAAGTAAATATGTTTTAAATATAAAAAAGAGCCAAGGTATAAATTTATACTTTGGCTTTTTTATTGAAGAATAAAAAGGTTATAACAAATAAAGTTACACCTATACACACACAAGAATCTGCAACATTGAATGCAGGCCATCTGTAAACTTCTTTATATCCTACATCTATAAAATCTACAACCGCACCTCTGAAAAGTCTGTCTATAAGGTTACCTATTCCCCCCGACAATATCAAAAGCAAAGAGTGTGTTTGTAATTTTGTAAGTTCTTTTTTATTTTTATAAATAAACCATATTAAAAATATTATTACCAATGATACCAATGCAATAAAAAATATATTGTTGTTTTGAAACATACTAAATGCTACACCGGTATTAGATACATTTACAATACTGAAATAATCGTTAATTTTTATGGATGAATAATAAGGTATATTTTTTATAACAAGGAATTTTGTTATATGATCTAATGCCACATAAATTAAAGGTAATAAGAAATACAAATATTTTTTCATAATGAACTATTTTATCAAATTATAATAAACAAAAAAAACAGGAAGATTTTTCTCTTCCTGTTTTTATATTTATTTAGCTTATTTTACTTAGTTGCATCATCACATCTCGAACATAATCCGTCTTCATTTATACCGTCAATGTGTCTCCAACATCTTTCGCATTTACCGTAAGAAGATTTTCCCGCAACAACGGAAATTTCTTCCGCATTATCGGATTTTTCCAACTTAATATCCCAACTGCCGAATACAATGTTTATCAAATCGATATCGTTCAATGCTTTCTCATACTTTGAACCATACTTTATTGTTAAACTTGATTCCAAGTTGGAACCGATAATCTTATCTTTTCTTAATTTTTCCGTTTCTGCCAAAACTTGTTGTTTTATTTTTACAAGAGTTTCCCACTTTGCAAGAACATCTTTTTCCAACTTATATTCTTCATTTACCGCAGGGAAATCCACCAATGTTACAAATTCAGGTAAATCTTGTTTTATTTTCTTTATTTCTTTCCATGCTTCATGCATTGTAAAAGTTAATATCGGTGACATTACTTCTACCAATGCAGTAACAATTTCAAGCATTGCGGATTGTGCACTTCTTCTTGCTTTACTGTTAACTTTATCGCAATATAAAATATCTTTTAATGCATCAAGATAAAATCCGCTTAAAAATACCGTGCAGAAATCGTTTATAACTTTAACTGTTTTATGGAACTCGTAATTTTCAAAACCGGTTTCAGCCTGTTTTACAACTTCGTTTAATGTCCATAAAGCATATTTATCTATCTCGTTCATATCTGCAAATTTTACTATATCTTCTTTTTTCATATCGCTGATATTTCCGAGCATAAATCTTATTGTGTTTCTTATTTTTCTGTAGGTGTCGGTATGACCTTTTATAATTTCGTCTGAAATTCTTACATCTTCTCTGTAATCGCAGGATGCAACCCACAATCTTAAAATATCCGCACCGTACTTATTTATTATTTGTAAAGGATCAAGTCCGTTACCCAAAGATTTAGACATCTTTCTGCCTTGACCGTCAACCAAAAATCCGTGAGTAAGAACGGTTTTGTAAGGTGCTCTGCCTTTTATTGCAACTGCAGGAAGCAACGAACTTTGGAACCACCCTCTGTGTTGGTCGCTGCCTTCAAGATATAAATCCGCGGGAAATTCCAAAGAATCATAGTTTCCGCTCGACAATACGGCTTCACTTGATACTCCGGAATCAAACCAAACATCAAGAATATCTTCTTCTTTCTTAAATTCCGTTTTACCGCATTTCGGACATTTTACATCAAAACCTTTAAGCCAATCTTCTGCGGATTTTTCGTACCAAATTCCGGCACCGTGAACTTTGAATTCTCCAACAACTTTATCTATGATTTTTTTATCAAGTATAGGTTCACCGCACTCTTTACAATAGAATATCGGTAACGGAACTCCCCACAATCTCTGACGACTCAAACACCAATCGGGTCTTGTTTGTATCATTCCGGTAATTCTTGATTCTCCGTATTTAGGAACCCAATTAACATTCTTAATTTCTTTAAGAAGATTTTGTCTTAAATCATTCAAATCCACACCCATAAACCATTGAGGAGTTGCTCTGAATATCACAGGTTTCTTACATCTCCAACAATGAGGATAAGAGTGACTTATTTTTATACTTGCAAGAAGAGTTCCTTCTTTCGTAAGTTTTTCGATTATTAAAGGATTTGCTTTAAACACATTTATTCCTTCAAATTCGGGAACTTCTTTTGTAAATTGTCCTCTGTCATTTAAAGGTGAAATAATATCAAGTTTGTATGCTAATCCCGCCTGATAGTCTTCCTGACCGTGTCCAGGAGCAATATGAACTATACCGGAACCGTCTTCCATACTGACATAATCCGCCAAAATACCGAGCGATTTTCTGTCTACTATAGGATTTTGACATTTGATATATTCCAAATCTTTACCGTCAACTTCCGCTTTTACGGTAAAACTTTCCGCAGAGATTTTGTTCTTAACATTTTCCGCCAAATCTCTTGCAACAATTATTTTTTCAACTTTGCCGTTTAATATATATTCACAGGCAACATATTTTGCTACAGGTGAAAATGCAAGTGCCACGTTGGACGGTAATGTCCAAGGTGTTGTTGTCCATATTAATACGGAATAATCTTTCAACAAATCTTGTTTATCTTTTAATGCATCACTCAATTCAACAATTTTAAATTTTACAAATATTGAATCGGATGTAACATCCGCATATTCAACTTCAGCATCCGCAAGAGCTGTTTCGCACGATGAACACCAATAAACAGGTTTTTTCTTTCTGAACAAATAATTTTTTTCTACAAGTTCACCGAAAACTTTTACTATTGATGCTTCATATTTAGGATCCAACGTAAGATAAGGTTTCTCCCAATCTGCAAATACTCCCAATCTTTTAAACCCTTCTCTCTGTATTGAAACAAATCTTTTTGCAAAATCACTTGCCTGTTGTCTGAAAACTTTTTTATCTACTTTATGTTTATCGGTTTTTAATTCTTTTAAACATTGTGTTTCTATAGGAAGACCGTGACAATCCCAACCGGGTGTGTAAGGAGTATCAAAACCTTTCATGTTTTTATATTTCAAAATAAAATCTTTTAAAATTTTATTCAATGCATGTCCGCTGTGCATATTTCCGTTGGCATACGGAGGTCCGTCGTGAAGAATAAATTTCTTCTTACCTTGATTTTTTGCTCTCATCTTCTCGTAAATTTTAGCATCGTACAACTCTTTTAAAAAGTCCGGTTCTCTTTGAGCTAAATTTGCTTTCATTTGAAAGTCTGTTTTAGGTAAATTAACAGTTTTTGAATAATCTTTTTTTTCGTTTTCCATTTTCTTGTTTAACCTTTTTTATATTTTTATTTAATTTTTTTCAGTGTAGAAATTTTGTTTGGCTTGAAAACACCTTTTTCCGTGATAATCATTGTAATGTTTGATGCCGGAGTGATATCAAAACCGGGATGTCTTACCTGTGTACCTTTAGGAGCAATTTCTTTGCCGTTTATTTTTAAAACTTCTTCGGCAGATCTTTCTTCTATTTTTATCTTTGTACCGTACAAAGTTGAAAAATCTATTGTAGAACTCGGGGCCACAACATAAAAAGGTATCTTATGATATTTTGCAAGTATCGACAACGAATAAGTTCCTATTTTATTTGCAACATCACCGTTTGAAGCAATTCTGTCCGCACCGACAATAACGGCATCTACTTTTTCCGTCTTCATTATATATCCTGCCATATTATCGGTAATTAAAGTATACGGAATTTTTTCTTGTTGAAGTTCCCATGCGGTAAGCCTTGCACCCTGCAAATAAGGTCTTGTTTCATCAACAAAAACTTTTTTTATTTTCCCGTTCTTATAACCCGTTCTTATCATTCCGAGTGCTGTTCCGTAACCTGCAGTGGCAAGTGCACCGGCATTACAATGAGTAAGAACTACGGAATTCTTTTTCAATAATCTTGCTCCGAAATCAGCCATAATCTTATTACATTCTATATCTTCGTCGTAAATTTCGTTTGCCGCAGATTCCAAAGCAGCAACAAAATTTTCGGGATTTAATTTTAAAGAACTTTCTACAACTACACACATTTTATCTACAGCCCACTTTAAGTTAACGGCTGTAGGCCTTGCTTGTATCATTTCTTCGGAAACTTTTTTAATAAATTTAATCTTTTCCGTGGGAGATAACTTTGCGGCCTTTGTTCCTGCCAGAACCATACCGTAAGCCGCACTCACACCTATAGCCGGAGCACCTCTTACAATCATATTCTTAATCGCTTTTATAACATCGGTATATGTTTTACATTTTCTGTACACAACTTTACTCGGTAATTCCAGTTGGTCCAACAAAAAAAGTGTACCTTTTTCCCAATATAAAGTTTCCGACATTTTATTATTCATATTTTTCTCTTAAAGTCGATTTAATCTCTACGGTATAGTATCTAAAACTTCTTCCAATTCTTCTTCGGTTCTTCCTGTAATTTCTATGGTTTTTTCTCTTCCTCTTTCACCTTTTCTTAAGAGGACATGAGATCTATTAACATCAAAAAAATCAGATAAATATTCGCATAATTCTTCGTTAGCTTTTCCTTCAACGGCAGGAGCAGCAATTTTTACTCTTAAAATAGACCCAATTCTGCTTACAACATCATTTCTTTTTGAATTAGGAATTACTCTTACTTTAATAATCATTACTTTTACCTCTCTACTTATTACTTATTATATATTAAAGTTCTTCTGCTCTTTGTTTAGCTTTTTCAATAGCAGAAAAAACGACTTGTTTAAAATCGCTGTTTAAAAATTCTTCCATAGCTTTTTCGGTTGTTCCTCCCGGAGAAGTAACATTCTTTCTTAAAACGGTATCATCAAGTCCGCTTTCGATAAGCATTTTTCCGGAACCGAATATTGTTTGATAAACCAATTCTTTGGCCATATCGGAAGGAATACCTAAATTTTCGGCAGCTTGTCTCATAACTTCGGAGAAATAAAATACATAAGCAGGTCCCGAACCGGAAACAGCGGTGATTGCATTTATTAATTTTTCTTTTACAACAACAACTCTTCCGATAACGGAGAACAAGTCCGCTATATCGTTAATATTTTCTTTTGTTGCGTTTTTCCCGCCGCAAACAGCCATAGCACCTTTTCCTACAAGTGCCGGAGTGTTAGGCATAACTCTTATAAGAACGGTTTTCTTTGAAAGATATTTCTCTACAAATTCCGTCGTTATACCGGCAGCAATTGTAACAACCATTTTAGCTTTTCCGATTTGTTTGCCGTATTCTTCCAATACATTTTTAAAAGTTTGCGGTTTTATAGTTAAAAAAACTATATCAGCTTTATTTAAAGCTTCACTTTTATCTTGTTGAGCGGATACCGCATATTTCTGAGCCATATATTGTAATCTGTCTCTTGAAATATCGTTACAAACAATATTTGAAGCTTTTACTATATCATATTTTACAAATCCCGATATTATGGCTTCAGCCATATTACCCGAACCGATAAAAACGACCTTTTTGTCGTAAAACTTTTTACTTATCATAATTTCTCTCCCCGAATATGGCTGTTCCTACTCTTACCATATTCGAACCTTCTTGTATTGCAATTTCAAAATCATCGGACATTCCCATTGATAGAATATTGAAATTGGCATCTTTTTTCGTATTTTTTATATTTTCAAATACTTCATAAGCTAATTTAAAATATGGCCTAACCAACTCTTTATCATCAAAAAAAGGTGCTATTGTCATTATTCCGCAAACAGAAATATTCGGACAATTTAAAGCACAATAATCGTATATTTCGTAAACTTTGTCTTTTGATGCACCATACTTTGTTTCTTCGGTTGAAACTTTAAATTCAATTAAACATTTTTGAACTTTGTTTATATCTTTCGCATGTCTGTTTATATCTTTTGCCAAATCTATGCTGTCCAAAGACTGTATCAAATCAAAATTTAATACCGCTTTCTTGGCCTTATTTGACTGCAAATGTCCTATAAAATGTTTATTTATACCGTTTAAACTGTTAGAAAGAACTTCGAATTTAGGTAATGCTTCCTGTATTTTACTTTCAGCAATATCTAAAATTCCCGTATCTATAGCCTGTTTAGCACATTCCGCAGAAAAAGTCTTAGTAACGGCAAGTAATGTTATCTTCCTGCCGTTTGATGCTTTTTCTATTCTATTTTTTATATCATTAATATTTTCAGCTATAGTATTCACAATTTATCTGTGTATTATACCATATTTTGTGGCAGTTGTTAATAATATTACTAAATATCTACCCTTTTATATAATATTTTTGTATAATACTGGAATGAACTTATCTACGGATATAAAATACATCAAAGGTATAGGTCCTAAAAGAGCTTTGGCATTATCAAAACTTTCTATAAATAATGTTGAAGATCTTATAACTTTTTTCCCGAGAACATACCAAGACAGGACCGTAATAACGAAAATATCAAATATACTTTTCAGTCAGCATTACTGTATATTCGGTAAAATTGTAAACACTTACACAAAAAAGTTATCTATGAACTTATCCGTATTTTCCGCGGAAATAGATGACGGTTCCGGTACCATTACCGCAAATTTTTTCAGGAAAGTTAACCCTTACTCAAAATTTGATATCTTTGCAACAATAAAAAACTCTTTCAAACCAAATTCTTTTGTTTATATATATGGTATATGTGAACTGAAGTTCGGACAAAAACAAGTTTCGGTTGAAGATTACGAAACAGTAGAAAACAAAGATTCCGTCAGTGAACAGTTTAATAAACTTGTTCCTGTTTACGATTTAACGGCAGGAATAACACAAAAAACAATTTTATCCGCACTAAAACTTGTTTTAAACGATATGGCAAACATTTATCCCGATATAATATCAACCAACGATAAATACAAAACAAAACTTATGCCGATAAGTCAGGCAATAAGAACAATACATTTCCCGAAAACATTGCAAGAAGCGGAACTTGCAAGGCAATCTTTTGCTTTACAGGAATTTTTATTATTACAGATAGTTCTCAGCAAAGCTAAACAAAAAAACACGATAAAACAAAAAACAAGCAAATATAAAATAACAAAAGAATTGTTGACTCCCTTTAAAAATCGTCTTAAATTTGAATTTACAAAAGCACAAAAGAAAGCAATAAACGAAATTTTCAATGATATGATGAGCAAAAAAGCAATGAACAGAATGCTTATGGGTGATGTCGGTTCCGGTAAAACCGTCGTTGCTTTAAGTGCAATTCTTCTGGCCGTAGAAAACGGATATCAAGCCGCTATAGTTGCACCTACGGAAATTCTTGCAGAACAACATTACCTTACATTTAAAAATATGCTTGAAGGTTTAAATGTTAATATTGAACTTGTTACTTCTTCAAACTTAAAAACAAAAAAGAAACAAACTGAAATTTTACCTTTAATAGAAAACGGAACTACAAACATTATTGTAGGTACACATTCGGTAATGCAGGAAAGAGTTAAATTTAAAAATTTAAGTTTAGTTATTATAGACGAGCAACACAGGTTTGGAGTCTTGCAAAAAGCTTCGGCTCTTGCAAAAGGTAACAACCCCGATGTGCTTATGATGACAGCCACCCCTATACCTAGAGGACTTGCAATGACAATATACGGTGAAATGGCAGTAAGTGTACTTGACGAATTGCCGCCGAACAGAACACCTGTACAAACTTATTGTTTATCGGAAAATATTGCTTACGATTATGCTTTGGAAGAAATAGAAAAAGGTAACCAAATATATATAGTTTATCCCCTTGTAGACGAATCGGATAAAATCGAACTAAAATCCGCAACGCAAGAAGCGGAAAAATTGTCGCAAACGGTTTTCAAGAACAACAAAGTTGCATTACTGCACGGTAAGATGAAACCGAAAGAAAAAAATGATGTAATGCTGAAATTTAAAAATAAAGAATTTGATATTTTGATATCGACAACGGTTATTGAAGTAGGTATAGATGTACCAAATGCAACAATGATAATAATACAACATGCAGACAGATACGGACTTGCGACGCTGCACCAATTAAGAGGAAGAGTGGGCAGAGGACAAAAGAAATCTTATTGTATACTTGTTTCAAGTGCGAAAGGTCAAACAGCAAAACAAAGATTGCAAATAATGACAACAACCACCGACGGTTTTAAAATAGCTTCCGAAGATTTAAAAATGAGAGGTCCGGGAGAATTTACGGGTACTTTACAACACGGTTTTCCCGAATTTAAAGCGGGCGATATAATAAAAGATGTAAAACTTATTGAATATGCAAAACAAGTTGCCGTTGATATTATCGCTGATGACCCGGAACTTATCGCTCCGGAACACACAAACATAAACTATTTAATTAACACAAAATATTCTCAACTTTCAAAAATTATTCAAGTCGGATAAAGTTTTATAAACTAATACACTCTATATCTTGAAGTTTGTCGTACTCATCGAGAGACTTTAAATATGCAATAACTTTTTCCATATTTGTAAGCAAAGAACAACCGCACTTAATTGCTGCTTTTCTTATGGTCGCATTTTCTTTTCTTTCGGATATATCAAATGTTTTATGAATATTTATTACAAAATCAACTTTACCGTCTTTTATAATATCTATGGCTTTGGGGTTTTCCGTCCAGTTAACCATGTGAACATTATATCCCCTTGCTTTTAAATAGTTTGCTGTTCCCGTTGTTGCATATACCGGAACATTTAACTTATATAAATTTTCCACAACTTCCATGAATTTTATTTTATCTCTTTCTCTGCCGGAACTTACAAGAATACCTTTAACCGGTTTTTTTATTTGTGTTGCTTCAAGCGACAATATCATTGCCTGATTAAAATCTTTACCTAAACAACCGACTTCACCCGTTGAACCCATTTCCACACCTGTTACAGGGTCTGCACCGTCGAGTCTCTGATAACTGAACATAGATGCTTTCATTCCCACAAAAGGAATTTCGCTTTCATCTATCATTATTTTACTTATCTTTTCGTTATTCATAACTTTACAGGATATTTCCGCAAGATTTTTTCCCGAAACTTTTGAAATAAAAGGGAACGACCTTGATGCTCTTGAATTACATTCTATAACTTTTACATCATTATCTTTTGCAATAAACTGAATATTAAACGGTCCGTTAAGATTTAAACCTTTTGCAATTTTTCTGACGATATCTTTTATCGTGTTAACTGTTTTTACATAAAGTTTTTCCGGAGGAAATACGAGCGTTGCATCACCGCTGTGAATACCCGCATTTTCAACATGTTCGCTTACCAACGAAATTATTACTTCCCCGTTTTTGGCAACACCGTCACATTCAACTTCTTTAGCATCAAGAATAAACTTTGAAATTACTACAGGGTAATCGTCCGAGATATCTTTTGTTAACGAAAGGAAATAATCCAAACTCTTTTCATCTCCGGCAACATTCATAAGTGTTCCCGACAACACAAAACTCGGTCTTATAAGAACAGGGTATCCTACTCTGTTAATAAACTCATCTATTTCTTTTCTTGATGTTGCCGATATCCATTCCGGTTGATCTATACCCATTTTATCGAGCAATGCGGAAAATTTATTTCTGTCTTCCGCCATATCTACGGTTTTTGCACTATGTCCCAAAATTTTAACTTTAGCATCATTTAACGACGGTATAAGGTTGTTGGGATTTTGTCCGCCCATACAAGCTATAACACCTTTCGGTTTTTCTATATCTACAATATCCAACACTCTTTCAAAAGAAAGTTCTTCAAAATAGAGTCTATTGGAAGTTGAAAAGTCCGTCGATACAGTTTCAGGATTACAATTTATAATTATACTGTCCGCTCTTTTTGTTTTGAAATATTTGCTTGTCATTACAGAACACCAATCAAACTCGCAGCTGCTGCCGATTCTGTAACTCCCGCTGCCAAGAGTTATAATACCGGAATTTTTCTTTGTTAATTCTATATCGTTATGTGTTCCGTCATAAGATAAGTATAAATAGTTTGAACTCGTAGGATATTCTGCGGATGTTGTATCTATTTGTTTTACTACGGGAACTATATTTAATTTCTTTCTTAATTTTCTTATTTCAAGTGAAAATTTTTTAATTTCTTTCTGTGTATGCTTTTTGTCGGGTTCTTTTACAGTAAGGAAGAATTTAACTAATTGATAGTCGGAAAAACCGAGTTTTTTCAAATTTCTTATATATTCTTTACCTAAGTTGTTAAATGTATCGTAAACTGTTTTTGTTTTACTCTTTCTTATTAACTCAACAAGCTCGTTTTCCGTATCGGCAAGATGTTTTACATGTGCCAAAAACCATTTTGAAATTTTTGACAGATCGGAAATTTTGTCTATGGAATAACCTCTTTTAAATGCTTCATATATTGCAAACAATCTTAAATTTGTAGGGTTGGCTATTTCGTATTCAAGTTCTTTTTTGGTTGCATTTTTAAATATGCCGGTTGTTATACCTTCATCGTTTTCATTAACCATTCTTATGGCTTTTTGTGTTATTTCACAAAAGTTCCTGCCGATAGCCATAACTTCACCGACGGATTTCATTTGTGTTCCCAAAAGTTTTGAAACGCCGGTAAACTTTGTTAAGTCCCATCTCGGTACTTTCAATGTCACATAATCCAACGACGGTTCATAAAATGCAGACGTTGTTTGTGTTACCGGGTTTTTAAGTTCAAGCAAATTAAATCCCGATACAACTTTTGCGGCAATGTATGCTATAGGATAACCTGTGGCTTTTGATGCAAGTGCCGACGATCTTGAAAGTCTTGCATTTATTTCTATTACATAAAATTCTTTTGTGTAAGGGCTTAATGCAAACTGAACATTACATTCCCCTATTACACCTATATTATGAACAATTTTTATTGCGGTATCTCTTAACATATTGTTTTCTATATTATCTATCGTTTGGCACGGAGCAACAACTATTGAATCGCCGGTATGTATTCCCATCGGATCAAAATTTTCCATATTACAAATGGTTATACAATTTCCCTGCCTGTCTCTCATTACTTCATATTCTATTTCTTTCCAACCGTATAATGATTTTTCTATTAAAATTTGAGGAACACTCATCAATGCCGCAGATGCAAGTTGTTCAAGTTTTTCTTTGTTTTCCGCAAGTCCGCTGCCGAGTCCGCCTAAAGCAAATGCGGATCTTGTTATTACCGGATATCCTATTTCTTCTGCAACTTTTAATGCTTCTTTAACGGTGGATACCGCTTTACTTGCAGGAATAGGAACATTTATTTCTTTCATTTTTGCGGCAAACAAATCTCTGTTTTCAGACATTTCAAGAGAATTTACGGATGTTCCCAAAACTTCAACTCCGTATTTTTGTAAAACTCCGCTTTTATAAAGATCTATAACACAGTTAAGTGCGGTTTGTCCGCCGAAACTCGATATTATTCCTACAGGTTTTTCTTTTTCTATAACTTTTGTAACCCAAAACGGTGTTACAGGATACAGATAAACTTTTTTATCGATATCTTTGTTTGTTTGAACGGAAGCTATGTTTGGATTTACTACTATAACTTCAAGATTTTCTTCCTGCAAAGCTTTTACGGCTTGTGAACCGGAATAATCAAATTCTCCGGCTTGACCTATAGATAATGCTCCGGAACCGAGCAGAATTACTTTTTGTTTTTTATTTCCTTTGGATTTTAAAAAATTTAGTATCATAAAAATTTTCTCCGAAAATTTTTGATGTATGGATGTATGGAAGTATGGATGTATGGAAACTACAAATGACTATTTTTTTTCGTTATTGTCTTTTTCTATCCTTCTATACTTCTATTCCTCTATACCTCAAAATTGCCTTTGGCAATTTTATAACTTGTTTATAAATTCCGTAAGTATCCAAGCGGTATCGTTAGGTCCGCTTGACGCTTCGGGATGAAATTGTACAGACATAAAAGGTTTTGTTTTATGCTTTATACCTTCAACACCTTTATCGTTTGCATTTTCAAACCATAAAGACCAATCTTTCGCAATTGTTGACGGATCCACGGTATAACTGTGATTTTGGCTCGTCATAAATGCTTTTTGTTCCGGTATGATAAATACCGGTTGATTATGACTTCTGTGTCCGTAAGGCATTTTCTTTATTTTTGCACCGCTTGCAAGAGATATTATTTGGTGTCCCAAACAAATACCTAAAACAGGTTTGTTACCATTTAATAACTCTTTTACTCTTTCTACCAAATCGCCGGTATTTCTCGGGTCTCCCGGTCCGTTACTTATAAGCCAACCGTCTGCTTCAACAGTAGAAAAATCAGTATCCCAAGGTACCAACTCAATTTGACAACCTCTGTCTACAAGCATTCTTAATATATTCCATTTTACACCGCAGTCTACAACGGCAACTTTTTTCCTGCCTGTTCCGAACACTTTTCTTTCTTTTGCAGATACCGTCGGCATAAGATTAAATTTTGAAGGATCTATATATTCATCTTTTTTAAAATTTTCTATGAAAGGAAATTTTCTTATTGTATTTTCTTTTTTACATCCTTCCGGAACTATCCACCCGAAAAGGTTTCTTGTGTTTCTTATTGTTTGAACCAAATACCTTGTATCTATACCGGCAATTCCCGGAACTTTTTGTTCTATCATCCATTGTTCAAGAGGTATCATACTTCCGTAATGATAACTTTCGTCGAATATTTCGGAAACAATAATACCTTGAGTTTTTATGGATGAACTTTCATGACCGAGTGCCGTTAAAAAATCGTCGTTTGTTAATTTAGGAACTCCGTAATTTCCTATAAGACAAAAACTAAAAACAAGAATTTGACCTATATAAGACGGATCCGACATTGATTCGCTGTAGCCGAGCATTCCGGTATTAAAAACCATTTCCCCGCTTACAGCGGCATCATAACCGATAAGTTTACCTTCAAACTTCATCCCGTTTGAAAGTTCCAGTACCGCCTTTTTCCTTTTTAAATTGTTTATCATAAAAATTTTCTCCGAAAATTTTTGATGTATGGATGTATGGAAGTATGGATGTATGGACTCAAATCGCTTTGCGATTCTTTGTTTATAGTTTGTCGTTTGTGATTTGTTGCTTATTGTAAAATTTCACCAAGTTAATTTTTAATGATTACCAGAAATTTTGCTTTGCAAAATTTAACATTAAACTATAAACTACCAACCATAAACTATAAACTGCCTTTTCTGTACCTCTATTCCTCTATCCTTCCATACCTCAAATTTTTGCCCTGCAAAAATTTTTATTTTACTATTCTTCTTTAAACTTCTCGAACAACTGAATTATTGTTTTTGCTATATCGTTTATTGTTCTGCCCGAATCCATAGCTTTTTTTCTTAAATTGTTATAAGCCGATTCTTCGTCCATATTAAATTTTTTCATTAATATGCCTCTTGCTCTATCAACATTTTTTCTTTCTTCTATTTGATATTGAAGATTTACAACTTTTTGTTCCATATCACGAAATTTATGCGATAATCTTACGGCAAGTTCGGCAGTATGAATTAATACTTGTTTATTTACAGGTTTTGTTATACAAAATATATCCAATGAGCCTTTCTTCAATTCGTCTATATTATCACTTTGAAAAGGATTTGCAAGAATTATTGTCGGACATATTTTTAATTCTTCTATTTTTACGGCAAGATCGTAACCGGTCATATCTTCTAAAGCATAATCGGTTATAATAATATCGGGTAAAACCTGATTAACTTTTCTTAAAACTTCATTTCCTGATTTTTCTATATGTGTAATTACAAAATTGTTTGCGGATAGTGATAGAAGTGCCTTTAATTCTTCTGCCTGTTTTTGTGAACATACCAACAATAAATTTGTTTCGTTCATAAAGGTACCTCCTTAAACCTTATAAATTATAATTTACAGGTTTAAAACCAAATTTGATATTGTGCTTTTGTAAGAACTTTAATCTATTCACAGATAAAGGTGCTTAAAGATTTTTCTTTAAGCACCTTTGCTCAATATCTTTATTTAGTTTTTATTAATTGTACTCTTTTTTTTTATTGGTGTCAATATTTTTTTTGTATTGGTATTGTGCAGATTAAAAACTGATTTGCATTCTTATCGAACTTACATAAGCCGTATCAGCATTTTCGTCGAAGTAAGGATTTTCCACTATTTGAAAATCCGGTGAAATTGCTAAATAACTTGTCACATTCCAACTGTAATAAAGTTCCAAATGACTTTCGGCTTTTGCATTTTCATTAACATAATCTTTATATTTCTCCGAAGGATCAACTTCTCCGTAAGCTAATGCTACAATATCTTCTTCTCCTATAAGATTTACTTTTGCCTGTAAGCCCAAACTCCAAGTTTGCGAAGCACTGTCAATGTTTTTGTTATTTAAGCTATATCTTGCAAAAGCGCCGAAAATATCGGAAAGTTGCTGATCTATGCTAATACCGAAACCATAATCCTTTTCGGTGTTTTCGTTGTCGTCTGTTTTTTCATAATCATTTGTATTTACCCAACCGTAAATTCTATAGTTTCCTTCCATATCATCTATGAAATTCGGTTTAAAATTTACCTGTGCGGAAGCAAAACCGTATTTTGTTAAATCTTGATAATTACCTGCATCAAGATATTGTACCGCAAAATCCACAAAATTCGTTTCGTAAATTGCTTTTATACCGAAAGCATTATCCGAAAAATTGATATTTACGGCATTTCTGAACATACTTCCTATAAATTGTGTTGTTTCATTGTTTGCATAAGAATTGTTATCTAATGCCAGTGTAGGATCCAAAATACCGACACTCATTGAAAAATTGTCGGTAAATTTATGTTCAAACCAAGCTTCGCTTACTCTTACAACTCCGGTATCGTCGGCATCTCTGTTAATACCGGCATAAGAATCTAGATAATAGTTTATGTTACCTTTACCGGTCTCCAAATGAATAAAAGCTTTATTATTATCATCAAAAGCTTTTTCGACTGTTAAATCTACAGAATATTGTCCGACAGTAGGTGTTTTATTTGAGTCTAATATTTCTCCGTCATCATTTATCGGATCACTTACATTTGAATTCTGTAGATTTTGCAAATTCAATGTAATACCACCGCCGATTGTTAAACCTTCCAGAAATTCATTTTCTTGTGCATAAACATTTTGCAAAAAGCTTACTGTTAAAACAAGCAACAACAATATTATTATTTTTTTCATTTTAATAATTTCCTCTCTGTTATACTGCCGATTCTCCTTCTTCTCCCGTCCTGATTCTTATAACTCTCTCTACGGGATAAACAAATATCTTTCCGTCTCCGATATCTCCCGTTCTTGCAATTTGTACTATAAGATCTATAACTTTATCAACCATATCATCTTTTACTATAACTTCAATTTTACTCTTCATGATAAAATTTACACTGTATTCCTTACTTCTGTAAATTTCTTTATGTCCGCCTTGCTTACCGAACCCTTCAACGTTAGACTTTGTGAGTCCGTTTACTCCTATTTCAGTAAGTGCATTTTTAATATCTTCGACAATATAAGGCTTTACTATTGCACAAATCTTTTTCATTTTTTTCCCTCCATTCTTCTAATCTTCCAATCTTCTAGAATCTGTAGCCGCTTTCTCCGTGTTGCGACAAATCTAATCCTTGCAATTCTTCTTTATGTTCTACTCTTATTCCTATAAACTTATCAATTATCTTCAATATTATAAACGATACTATAAACGAATATGCTATAGTAGATATAACACTTATCGTTTGAATTTTCAACAGTTCTACTCCACCGTCGGCTCCGGCAGGATTGACTAATGTTGTTGCAAATATTCCGGTAAGAAGAGCACCTAAAATACCGCCGACACCATGAACACCGATAACATCAAGAGAATCATCATAACCGAATCTTTCTTTTAAGTTAACCGCAAGAAAACATACTATTCCGCCTGCAAAACCTATAATTAATGCCGATATCGGAGTAACAAATCCTGCAGCAGGTGTTATTGCAACCAGTCCTGCAACTGCTCCTGAAACAGCACCCAATACGGTAGGTTTTCCTCTATATAACCATTCTGCTATCATCCACGAAAGTAAAGCTGCTCCTGCAGCAATATGAGTTACTACAAACGCCGATACTGCAAGTCCCGAAGCTTCCAATGCACTTCCCGCATTGAATCCAAACCAACCTATCCACAATATTGCAGCACCTATAAATGTTATAGGTAAATTATGTGGCGGCATAGCTTCTTTCTTGTATCCGTTTCTTACACCTAATATTAAAATTGCTGCAAATGCAGATGTTCCCGATGCTATATGAACTACAAGTCCGCCGGCAAAATCGAGTCCGCCTAAATTTCCTATCCAACCACCTTGGCCCCATACCCAATGAGCTATAGGGCAATAAACTATTGTTATCCAAACAGCAATAAATATTATAAATGCTTTAAACTTAAATCTTTCCGCAAAAGCACCGGTAATAAGTGCCGGTGTTAATACGGCAAACATCATTTGAAATGCCATATACAATTGATGCGGCAACGTAGATGAATATGTAGGGTCAGGTTCAAGACCTACACCATCCAAAAATGCCCACTTTAAACTACCGATTACATGCCCTACATCAGGCCCGAATGCCAAACTATACCCGTAAAGCAACCAAATAACTGTAGCAATGCCTAAAACAACAAAACTTTGCATCAACATACCTAAAACATTTTTTCTTCTTACCATACCTCCGTAAAACAATGCTACGCCCGGAGTCATAATCATAACAAGTGCGGCACAAATAATTATAAATGCAGTATCTGCACCGTTTACATTACTTACTTCCTGAACTACAACTTCTTCTGCTTCTTGTTCAATTTCTTGTGCATATACGGGAGTAAACACACATAAAGAAATTAAAAACAAGAACATCGCAATTAACAACTTTCTCATTTTGTTCCTCCTTCTTTTTTTTATTTTTTCCTCTCTAAAAAAAAAGGAGTCTGAAAGATTTTTGCTTTCAGACTCCTTTGTCTTCATTTAAATATATAACGTATAATCAAATAACAAACTGCTAAAAAGAAGAAGGGGCTTAAAGACATTTGTCCTTAAGCCCCTTTGCCTAAATGTTATTTAAATTTTATAACAACTACAAACTGTATTCTTCAATAAAAAAAGCTTAAAGATTTTCATCTTTAAGCATCTTTGCTTACTTCTCTATTAACTTGTTGGTATGATTGTATAACAAAAAATTTTATTTGTCAAGTTATTACTTGAAAAACTTACAAAATTTATGGATAATAGAAAGTGATGAAAACAAAACAGATTACAACCACCAATGCTAACATCGACGAGCAATTAAAATTGCTTTATCAAACGGCATTCCCGGAAAACGAACAAATTCCATGGGACGATTTAATTCCCCTTATAGATCAAATGAATCTTGATTTTACGGCATATTATGAAGACGATAAATTCATCGGATTTACTATTTTATTTCCTCATAAGAAGTTTAATTGGTTTTGGTATTTTGCCGTAATACCCGAGTTAAGAGGACAAGGTAAAGGACGAAAAATACTTGCCGCTCTGATAGAAAAGTACAAAGGAAAAAATGTTGTTCTTGATATGGAATCTCCCAAACAAGAATGTGATAATTCGGAACAAAGAATTCGAAGACACGACTTTTATATCCGCAGCGGATTTCGTGATACAAATATTTACAAAAAATACGGCAATCTCGAAATGACAATAATGATTTTGGGAAATGCCGTTTTTACCATGGAAGATTGGAACAATATTGTGGCGGAGTTAAGAAAGTTTTGGACTTGGGACTAACTTTTTTATTTTTTGAGCGAAACGGATTTTTCTTTTAAGCTATAATTTCATATTTGCCTTCCTCGAGTACACATCACTTCGTTTTAATTTAAGTACACTTCGGTCGGCAAATATCTTATTATAGCTTAAAATTTTAAAATCCTTTGAGAGCTATAAAACAAAAATCGCAGTCGGCAAATGCTTCATTACAAGCAAAAACTTTGAAACTCTTTGAAAGTCAAACAACAACAAACTACACTTTTTCAAATTTTTATATTTTCTAAAATATTTTGTTTCTTTTTATTGCCGTTTTGCCAATAATCAAAAGTGTCTATATCTATTATCGTTAAATGACCGTCTCTTTCATTTTTTTCTTTTGTTGCAAAACTGCCGGTATCTATAAGGCAAATATTCATATTTTCGTCATATATAGGTTCAAATAACGGAGTATGCCCGCAAAATATTGTCGGTGTATTTTTATTGAATTGTTTTTCAAAAAACTTCTTGTATTTTTGTTTATCGTTTATATATTTTGAACAAGCTATAACTTTTCTGTTCCAAAGCTGGTCATCATATATTTCATTCTGCAAAAGTCCGCTTTCTTTTATATTGACAAGTGTTATATCTTCTAAGCTATATCTGTTTTTTAGTCTGTCAAAAATTTTTTTAGGTGTCGGAGTATGCATTATAATTTTATCTTTAAGGTTTATCATGTATGGTATATTTTTCAACCAATTGTAAATTTTTAATTTTTCTTCGTATGACATATCCAAAAATTCTACAAAGGTATTCATTCCACCGTTATAATAAGCCCAAACATGTAAAGCGGTTTCCGTCATTTTATAACTTAAATATTCGGCAAGCCAAATATCGTGGTTACCGATAACCGGATGAAAATTATTTAAACTCATTAGAAATTGTAAAGTTTTTAAGTTTTCTTTCCCCCTGTCACACAAATCACCTACACAATACAGAGTATCGGAAGAAGAAAAATTACATCTATCCAAAACATCAGTTAGTTTTGAATATGTACCATGAATGTCACCAATACACAATCTCCTTCCCATATATGCTCCTTATTTATTATCTTTACTGTACATTATAAACCTGTTTCAGAATCTATAAAGAAAATCCGAAGGACATCGAAATTACTAATTACTAATTGCTAATTGTTTATATATTATACCATAGCAAGCAGACAGCACTATGTCGTTAAAAATGCAAAGCATTTTTGAGGTATGGAAGCAAGGAAACAACAAGTTTATGGTTTAATAACAAAGATTTAAGATTATTTCATTGTTTTTCTTTGTTCTTCAAAATCTTTTTTTATTCTCTTTATATTATCGGGAACATTATAAAAAGTTTGTTTAGTTTTTATTATATAATTCAAATATTCATACTCACCTTTACCATCTTTTTTGCCTAAATTTAAACAATTTAATTTATAATTGCACATATCTTTAAAATAATCACTACCAACTATTCTTCTCTGAATATGAATATTATTAATATCTACTTTATTAGTATCTTTTCTGTAATATATTCTACATTCTTTTTCCTTTATTTTTTCTTTTTCTTTTATTTTTTCTACTTTATCCTCTATTTGTTCTTTATTATCTTGTTTTTCTATTCCAATTATTTTTTTAAAAATTCTATTGATTCCAGAAATTAAATTATCTTCTATAGCTATTCCATTTATCAATGCACTTCTTATTAATATTGATAAATAATAGTTAGAATTTTTAGGAGATATACAAACATCAACTCCACCACGACTAATATTAATTTTATTATCACTATTTTTTTGCCTATGAAAATAAAAAGTCCCAAAATTATCTTTTTGTAACTTATTCATATGACACATTCCATCATGAATCCAATCATTTACAAAATATATTTCTGTTTCTATTGGAATTATTGTTGTTTTCTCAAAATGAATTTCACAGTTTTTTATAAAATATTCGTTTGTTTTTTGCAATATAGGAATTATTATTTTTGTATCACTACAATCTTTAAAATAATCATTTAAGTATTTCTTCTCAATTGTTTCTTTTACTAGATTATCAATATTTTTATCTGCTATTATTTCACCTTTTGCTTTGTCAAAAAAAGATTCCGCTGTTATTATATCTTCCATCTTATTCTCCCTACTATTTTTCTTTAATTATACTTTATTTAAACTCATAACCCTATAATCTTATCACCCTATAAACTAAAAATTGCAAGGCAATTTTTATAACTGCCAGCTGATGCAATTTAAAACTCCGCCGGCTTTGGCTATTTCTGTACAATCCAATTGAAGAATTTTATATTCTTTGAATATATCTTTGAACATTTCTAATGCTTTTTTATCATTATCAATATTAAAAGCGGGTAAAATTATAATATCCTCAAATTGTAAATAGTTTATATATAAACCGATAGCGTTTGTCATATTATCCGTTGACGGTATTTCAATATATTTTAAACCTTCTCTCTCTAAAACATCGGTTAATTTCTTTTTATATTTAATATGTTTTTTAGGATATTCATTAATTAAAACAATATTATCATTTACAAACCTAACCATACCGTCACTATGCCCGTAATCATCGTATTCTTCTTCAATTATTATTATTTTGTTTAATTTAAGTAAATCTTTTATTTTATCTATAAGATTTTGTTTTTTATATTGTGGGTTTTCTTTAAATATTCTTGATGTTATTATTGCTTTTCCGTTATAACAAACAAAATTTCCGCCATCAAGTTTTATATCCGTTTTTATTGTTTCTATGCCTAACTGTTTTGCAATTAAACTACCGTTTGTTATATATGTAGGATATTTTTTTAAGTATATAGGATGATAATCAAATTGAATATATTTACCAGCCATAGATTTTACAGGCATAAAATCCCGCATCCAAATATCATTTGTTCTTTCAACAAATTTACAACTTAAATTATTATTATTAAACAGTTTTACTAACCTGTTATAGAAAGGTAAATATCTTTTTTGTTTTAATAATGCTGAAAAATATATTATTGTCATTTTATCTCAATAAATTCGCATGAATTTTTATCAAATTTACAATTAATAATTTCAGTTTTGTTTTTTGAATTAGTTATTTTAATTTGCGAATTATCTTTTTGCTTTTTTATTTCAATAACAATATCCGAATTTTCTTTAATTATTTTCTTTTGTTCAATTTCTTTTTTCTCATTATCACTTAACATTGTTACAAGTATTATCGGAATATTGTAGTTTACTGCGATCTCTCTTATTTTGTTAATGTTTTCTTCTGCTATTTTGTTAAAATTTGTATCAACTGGCAGATTTAAAGTATATGTAAGTTGTAAATAATCTATTAATATAAAGTCTAACTTTTGTCCTCTTTTTTTTAGCTCTTCAATAAGACTATTAACTTGTTGTTTTATTTTTTCCATCGTTACACTTACACCATCATATAGATAAAAGAATCCTTTACTTGTTTCTTCATCTATTTCCTTATCTTTTTCAAAATCTGTTTTATTTATAAAAATATTCAACTTGTTTATTTTCATTTTTATTAACAAAGGTATTAAACTAACACTCGTTGTTCCCAAAGAAAACATTGCAACATTTTTATTACTGTTCATAACAACATTTTTTATGATATTCATCGTCAACGAACTTTTTCCTGTTCCTACCTTACCTATAACATTTACAATATCCGTAGTTTTTAAATCTTTTATTATTTCGTCTAAAAAAGTAGTTTTTTCTTCCATTTTTCCTCCATTTGTCTGTCGTTAGTATATCACCCCAAGTGGACAACTGCCTGTCCTTTTGATAAAATACAGAAAATTGTATTACAGGTGGAATTTTATGATTATGAATAAAATGTCTGCAATAATATTTATTTTGAACAAGTTGGACAGTGGAGAAGTAACAACGAAAGGTCTTGCCGAAGAATTAGAGGTGTCTACAAAATCCATTCAAAGATACATTAAAGAAATAGAAGATGCCGAATTTCCTTTATATAATCCACGAAAAGGAGCTTATGCATTCAGCGACAAATTCTCATTAAAAAAAATGCAGCTGTCCGATACGGAAGCAGGATTATTGGTTTTATTAAACTCCTTTGTAGATTCTTTAAAGAATAAAAAGATAGATAAAAGTTTTGATATATTTAGAAAACGAATCTTATCCGAATATGCCGATAGTCCATTTTTTGTAAAGTTTCAAACTGGACATAAATATGAAATAACTGAAAAGACAAAGACTATAGAAAAGGCAATAAAAGATAATGAATATTTAACAATTGAATCCGTATATAACAAGAAAATACAAAATTTAAAACCAATAAAAATAGCATACTTTGAAGGATTCTGGTATTTAATCTGTTTAGTAGGACATAAAAATAAAGTTTTAAAATATAATATTGATAATATAAAGACAATAATAACAACAAATAAATATTTTGAAATTACAAAGGATATAACCAAAATATTAAAAGAAAGCACAAATATTTATTTTGAGATGGAACGAAAAACTAAAGTAAAACTTTCTGTTGCTAAAAAGGTAGCAAAATACTTTAAAGCAAAACAATATTTCCCTTTACAAAAAATAATAAAAGAAAATAAAGACGGTTCTTTAATATTGGAATGTAAGATAGCAAAAGAAGAAGAGATTTTACCTACAATCTTCCATTGGTTACCACATGTTAAAGTTATTGAACCGAAATGGCTCGATAATAAAGTTAGAGAAATATTAAAACAATACTAAACTATATCCTTGTCATGTTTTTACCTAAAAATATGTTATATCTTATAGTAGTGTAAAACTTTGGAATAAAATTGCTGTATTTTATTGAATATTTTTCATTAGAAGTTTCTATTATATATTCGGAAAATATAAACTCTCTAAAAAGATTCTTGTTTTGAATCCAACTATCTTTTTTGTAAAATATAGCATCATCTGAAATGTTTTTTACGGTTATTTCCGCATAAGGATATTTACAAATTTCTTTAATTAATTCTTTTTTCTTTTCTTGAGTGTTTCCCGATAATAATATTTGTTTTATTGCGGATTTTATAGTATCACAAGTATCAATTTCTGAAGCAATATATCCGTCATAATACATATAATATCCCAAATATGTTGCTGATATTACTATAACCATTGATATAATAATAAATATAAGTATAAATTTAATTTTTTCTTTTATCATTTTTATTATCCTTTATTTAGATATTTCATAGTATATATTCGATAAATGTTGCAGGTAATTTAGAGCATACTTATTGTTATTTCCAATATTATAAAAACACGATTTAAAATAACCTGAAACATCAATAGGAATGTTATATTGCTTGTTTTCAGGATTATTAACATTACCTTTCTTGTATGTTTTTAGTATTTTATAAAACTCTTCCAGCTCTTCTTTCTTGATATCTTTTTTTCTGCTTTCCAATTCTAATTCTATCGACTTCATAATATCCTCAATAGCTTGTTTATCTAAAGCCATCTTTAGTTTAGTTAAACCTCTATAACCGTATCCAAGACATTTCTTTTTATCAGAAAGTTTTATAAACATATTGAAATTTTTAATAGCTTCATCATATTGTTTTAATCTTTTCTTTAAAACTCCCATCAATAAATATCCGTATTCGTCATGCTCTTTGTTTATTACTTCTTCATAAACTTTTGTCGCCTTTTCATATTCTCCTTTAAGAAAATAGTTATAACCCGTAAACCAAAGTTGTCTGCCTTCTTTTTTCATAGCATCCTCCATAAAATTAATTTGTATAATTATTTTATAAAGAGAGGCAGACAACAGTATGTCGTTATAATAATTTATAATTTATATTTATTTTTTTATTAGCTTATTTAACGATATCTGTTTGTTTTTTAATTGAACAAAAACTCTATCATTTTTCATTTTACTAGGGTTGTTTATACAGTAATCTCTTATTAAATGGAAATAATCTTTTATATTATTAAAAGCAATTCTTTCTTTACAGTTTAAACAATGAAATTTTATTACATGTGCACCAGATAATATTGAACCTACACAATAATAAGGAACAAGTGTTTCTTTACCACAACAAGGACATTTATATTTCGGAAACTCCGCACTATCAACATATCCAGAACATAACCATACTATTCCTATTTCCATAGGCATACTTTCTTTGAATTCTATATCCTTTTCTTTTTCAAACATATCATAATATAAAGTGCCTAAACTTCTATTTTTTATTGTTTTTGAAATGTTTTTTAGTACATAGTGTTTTTGTGCTTCAGTTTTTGTGATGAAATCTTTCATTTTTTATCTCCTTTAGCTCTATTTTTATAGTGCAGGCAAGTAAAGTGACTAAATCCACACTGTATTTTTGTTTTTTTATCTATTATCTTTATATTTACTTACACATTTGTTATGTTTATCATATAAATCCATAATTTGAACAACTATTTCTTTTGACATATTTCTTGTTTCTTCTTTGCTATCTGCAAATATTGTTCCATCAGAATTTAATTTTAATTTATATTCAAGTCCATCCCAAACAATACCTTTAACAATATTTACCCAGTCGAGTTTTTTTGCTGTTAATTGTGCTTTGTTATTTGTTTTCTCTTCCATCGTTATATTCCCTTATTTGTCTTCCTTTGGTATTGTATATTTACTTGAAATTATTTTAGGTAGTTCACATTCTGACATGTAGAAAAAAATTTTATTACAATCATTACAAGATGCTGCACAAAATCTTTCAATACATTTTTTACCTGCTGCATAAGAGATATAAAAATCTCTCGTGTCTTCACTACCACAAAATTTACATTTCATCTTGAATCCTTTTAATTCTTGAATAATTTTATTTATATTTGCCATTATAAAGTTCTTTTGAACATATTCCGTTACCATTTGATTTATATTCAGGATGACCGTCAACATAATCACCATATATCATGTCCGTTATAACAAGTTTATTACAATTTCTACAGATTGCAACACAAACATATCTGTTAGGCCAATTAATATTTCCAGCTATAAGATAACTCGTTACTTTTAAACCATATTGCCCACATGAAGGGCATTGGGTTGTATTTCTGTGTAGAACTGGATTTTCATCTCTTAAATCTTCTACTAAAAACAAAGCTTTTTGGTGTGTTAATTTATTAAATCCTGGATTTTTAACTGCATACAAATTACTACTAACAAAAATAACTGATAACATCATTAATACAATCTTAAAATGTTTCATATTTATTCTCCTATAAAATTTTTTTACAATACTATTTTACAAAAGCATCAAGACAACAGTATGTCTTAAAAACTTACTTCAATAAAGCAATTCTTTGTCTATATAAACTATTTTTTCTTTGTTTCTTAATTTTCTGAGATATTCTTTTTTTTTCTTCATCAGATAATTTCAAATTCCAATTACCAAAACCAATTATATTTATTAATTTTTCCCTTTCTTTTTCAGTTCCCCATTCTTTTTCAAATTTATGTTGTTCTCCAAAAGCAAGATTATCACCAATTTTCCAACAAATTTGTGCTACTACAAAACTAATAACAGAAAAAATTAAGATTGATTTTAATTTTATACCATTTTGAACAAAATCTTGTCGAAATATAAAACCTACAATTGGGCTTAATATCGATATAGCAAATAAAATTCCATAAGCTACTAAAAAATACCAACCAATAGTTTCTTTTAATCCTTCCCAATCTTTTTCATAAATTTGTGTTAATGTCATACCAATTAACACTACAAAAAAACAAAATACATAATATAAATATACTGAGGTTATTGCTAAATCAACTAAACCGCTAAAACTCATTCCAAATATTGAATTTATCATCTTACACCTCCTTACAATCTTTTCTTTTCCAATAATATTGTACAAAAGCATATAGACAACACTATGTCGCGAAAAATAAATGTTTTCAAAATAAAAAATCCCCAATAAAATTACTGGGGATTTAGTTATAAATTTTTTAAAATATTTTCGGTATTTAAATTTAATTTTCTTTCTTTTTGTTTTCTGCTTCTTTAAATTTTTCTATCATTGTAGGATTGCCTTTCGTTAATTTTTTTACGGTTAAATCTTGCAATTTGTTATTCGCTAACCGTAGATTATTTTCTGTCTTTCTTAAATTTTCTTTTATATCTTCAAGATTTTTTATTGTAGTATCTATTTTTTCTATGGCTTCTTTGAAATTTTTCCCTGCACGACCATAATTAGTTTGGAAACCATCTTTAAAATCATTAAGTCTATCTTCAAAGTTTGTAATATCTATATTTTTTTGTTTATACTCAGCAAGTTCATTTTTATAATTAACACTGTTTAATGCTGCATTTCTTAAAAGTGTTATTATTGTAATAAAAAATTGAGGTCTTATAACATACATCTTAGGATATTTGTATGATACATCCACTATTCCTGTGTTATAAAATTCATTATCACTTTCAAGCATTGATACTAAAACAGCATATTCACAATTTTTTTCGTTTCTGTCTTTATCTAACTCTTTAAAGAAATCTTCATTTTTATGTTTTTTAGCTGTTGTTTCCACTTCATTTTTCATTTCAAACATAATTGAAATATATTCAATCCCAGAATCGGTAAAATCTCTGAAAATAAAATCACCTTTACTGCCAGATTTAGCATCGTTATCTTTATCGAAAAAAGCTTTTGGAAATGCCGTAACACGAAGTTTATTAAACTCATTTAAACAATGTTGTTCCAATGTTTCGCCTACCATTTTTGTAGATAACTTTACCTTAAAATCTTTATAAGAAGCTATTACTTCATCCTTTGCTTTTAAATCGTTTTTATGTTTTTCTTTTAATGCTATTTCTTCTTTTTTTGCAATTTCAATATTTCCTTTAAGTGTTATTATTTCTTGCTCTTTTTTATTCAAATCTTCTTTTACTTTTTCAAGTGCAGAATTAATAGCTATAGTTTTATCTTTTTCGTTTGAATCTATTTGAGATTTTAACTTAATATTTTCTTGCTTTATTTCTTCAAGTTCTTTTGCCTTTTCTGCACTGTAGATTGTTTTATTTGTTTCTATCTGTTTTTCTAAATCTTCAATTTTATGCTTATATTCCAATTCTACTTTTTCTTGTTCAGATTTAAATTTATCTTTCATTAATTCAATATCTTTGCTTTTAGTTTCATTAATCTGTTTTATTCTTTCATCAATTTCTTTTGTAAATTCTTTGTTTTTAATTTGGCTTACTATTGCAGCATAACCTGCTTCATCAACTTTAAATACTTCACCACATTTAGGACATTTTATTTCTTGCATAATTTACTCCTATTTATTTTTCAATTATAAAAATATTTTACAAAATTGTACCAAAAACTAATATAAACTTTTAGTTATTCTACTTTTATTTCAGATTTATTAAAAAATTTTGCGATTTCTTTATCATAAATTAAATTTGCAGTTCCTAAAGAGCCTTTTTTTTGTTTTCTTATAATGATTTCTGCTTGATCTTGTATGCCTATGTAATTTTTTTCTCTATAAATAAAGGCTATAACATCGGCATATTGTTCCATGCCTGAATCTCTTAAATCTGAAAGCATAGGTCTTTGCTGTACTGCTCTTGAAATTTGTACCAATGCAATAATAGGAATTTTTAAATCTATTGCAAGTGCTTTTAATATTTTTGCATTTTCAGCTGCATACCCTCTTTTTGTGTTACTATGTATAAGTTCTAAATAATCTATAATTATCAAATCGAGCTTTTTACCTTTAGTTTCTAATTCCTTTGCTAGTATCTTTGAAACTTCGCATATTTCTGTACCTGTCATATCTTCATCACAAAAATATAGTTGTGAATTAGCTATTTTTTTACTAACATTTAAACATTTCATCCAATCGTTATTAGAAAGTTGCCCTCTTAGAAATTTAGCCTGATTAATCAATGTACAAGAAGCTAACAATTTCATCATCAATGATATATTTGATCGTTCTAAAGAAAAAATTGCAACAGTTCCGTTATTATTAACTGCAATATTTTCAACAATATTCAAAGCAAAACTGGTTTTTCCCACAGAAGGTCTTCCTGAAATTATTATAAGCTCAGAAGGTTGTAGACCTAAAGTAAGCCTATCAAATTCATCAAAACCTGTCTTTAAACCTGAAAAATATTCTTTTTGATGTCTTTTTCCAAGTGTTTCAATATTGTATTTAATAATTTCTTTAGATGTTACAAAGTGTGAATTAATATTCTCTTTTGACTCATCTTTTAAATCATCAGCCATTTTTTTCTCCTTATATTTATTTAAATTAAATATTGTTTTGCTAAATCTGTTAGTTTTTCTTCGGTTAATTGTTGTCTAGATAATAACTGCATAGTTTTTCTTAAAAATATTTTGAATTTTACAAAAGCTAATCTATCATTGCTTTTGTCTTGTATTTCGGGTTTTACTTTCTTTATTTCAATATAAGCTTCATATAAATCTCTTTTAAAAAAATCATAATTATGTCCCCATCCGCCGAAAAAGTATTGTCTCATTAAATCGTAACTTATAGGTTTGTTGTCAGGTTTTATTCTATCGTATTGTATCCATCCGCAATATAGCCATAATTCTTTTATCCAATGATATACTCTTTTGTTTTTATTATCTGTTATTATTTTTGCACAATGTTCAAAAAACATATTATTTAAATGGTGTTCCCATAATCTATCGCATACGATTTCTGTCTTACTGAAAGATTGTATTTTAGGTTCGGTATATTCGGTTATTACAATCTCCATAGACTCATATTTATTCATATACTCACATACACATAAATATTTTTTGTTATTTACAGTAAAATCAAACGGAACAAAATTAGGGATTTTAGTTAATAAATTAAACCAAACATGTGGATTTTCCTCTTCAAACACTTTTTCCATAATTTCTTTATTAAGTTCATCGGGGCATTTATTTACATTTACTTTATAATTTTTACCGGGAACAATTTCGTCTTTAAATTCAAAAGTAAAGATATTTCCTTTTTTTAAAACTTCTATGTTATACAAACCTGAATTTTTAACCGTATTTAAAATATTTTGCGGCAATTTAACTAAATCTATTTTGGTAAATGGTAATTTTTTATTCATAAGAACCTCTCTTGCATATGAATAAGACCAATACGGATACATTGCTATTCTATCAATAATTACTTTTGGAACATTTTTAAAACCAACTCCTTCTGCATACCAATAAGATTCGTTTCCATATCTGCTCATTTTATATATAATTTTTTTTGGAACATTTTTATATTTCATTTTTTCAGCATAATCAGAATGATAACCTCGTTTACATATTGCATCAACTATAAATTTTGGAACATTTTTAAAATTTAAATTCTCTGCATATTCAATAAGCTTCCATCCTGAAAAATTGTAAATAAGTTCATTTGGAATATTTTTAAAACCAAGTTTTTTTGCATAATCAAAAGCTTGTTCTTTAGTTAAATTTTCAAGTTCTTTTTTTGTTAATTTTTGCATATTTATTCCTTTTAATAATATCTATTAGAATCGTGTATATTACGAAATAAATTCTTTAATAATGCAATTCTTTATCTATATAAACTATTTTTTCTTTGTTTCTTAATTTTCTAAGTAATTCTATTCTTTCTTCTCTATTTTTAGATATTTTAAATAGCCAATTATCATATCCAACTATATTTATTATTTTTTGAATTTCTTTTTCTGTTCCATGTTCTTTTTCCCATTTATGGTCTTCACCAAAAGCTAAATTATCACCTATTTTCCAACAAATTTCTGCTATTACAAAACAAATTACAGAGATAATCAATACTGTTTTTATTTGAACACCATTCTGAGTAAATAATTCCGGAATCACAAAACTAATAATAGGAGCAAGTATTGAAACACCAAATAAAATTCCGTAAGCTACTAAAAAATACCACCCAATTGTTTCTTTTAACCCTTGCCAATCTCTTTCATAAATTTGTATTAATGTAATAAAAATTAACACTGCAAAAAAACAAAATACATAATATAAATATACTGAGGTTATTCCTAAATCAACCAAACTTGTAAAACTCATTCCTAATATTGCATTCATCATATTACACCTCCTTATACTTTTTTTTCTTTCCCAATAATATTCTATAAAACCATATAGACAGCACTATGTCGCAAACAAATTGCTTTATAGATTTTGAAAAACTTAAATAAATGGACACAATGTTGTCTCTTTACTTTTATAAAATAATCAAAAGAATTGATTAATTTATAGGAGGATAAACAGATGAACGAATTATTTAATGAACAAGAAATAAAACAAGGTAAAATTGAACCTTTAACAAAACTCCCAACTTATACTTCCGAACATTACATCAATGATATTTTAAAACTTTTTTATAGTGAAACACACCGTAGAAAAAATATCTTTGAATTGTTTAAAATAATAGATAAGAGAAGTATGGAAGAAGAATCCGATATTGATTTTATTAAAGAGATAAAGCCATATAATCTTAATATCATAGAACGATATGCTTTGATAAGAATAGCTATTGCCCAAATTAGACATGAACATTTTAGCAGAAGCGACTTAGTATCAGAGCTTATTGAATTAAATATTGCAAAACCTATTACAATAATAAACTTAATTGGCAAGAATTCAAAATTATTTAAAAACAAATGCATAATATACTCATTCGGTTTAGAATTAAACGAACATTTATTTAATTTGTTAATAACTTCAAAAGAAGAAACGACATCCATTAATAATGATATTATCGATATAAAACCTAACGAATTATATTGCAAATTAAATAGTTATGTTATAGGACAAGATAATGCAATAAAAAACATTTCTGCAGCAGTTTATGAACACATAATAAAATGTAGACTAAACAAAGATGAAAATAAAAAAGATAAAATAGATAAAACAAACACTTTAATAATTGGTCAAACAGGAACAGGTAAAACATTTATCTGTAATACATTAAGTAAAATATTAAATATTCCCATATATATAGCAGATGCAAGTCAATTGACTGAAACAGGATATGTAGGATTATCCCCAGAATCAATGTTTGTTGGATTATTAAAAAAATGTAAACAAAATATGGAAGGAAATAAATTTCCTATAAGCATAATTTATATAGATGAAATAGATAAAATTGCGATTAGTAAAGAAAAAGATGGTATTATAGGTAGCAAAAGTGTTCAGGAAGAATTTTTAAAAATATTTGAAAGTACCACACATTGTTGTTTTGGAATGTTTGATAATAGAGAATATGATATATCAAATGTTATGTTCATTTTAGGTGGAGCTTTTAGTGGGTTGGAAAAGATTATTGAAAAAAGGAAGAAAACAAACAAAGGAAAAAGTATAGGTTTCTTTAAAGATAATATTGTAGAACAAGATAATTTAAACATATTACAACAAGTTACTACGGAAGATTTAATAGAGTATGGTTTTTTACAGGAATTTATAGGAAGATTACCTAACAAGGTAATACTAAATGCTTTAACAAAACAAGACTTAATAAAAATTTTAACGAAAAGCCAAAATAATGTTATAACTCAATATAAACAAGTATTTACGGAAGCTGGTATAAATTTAAATATTCTTGATGAAACAATAGAATATGTTGCTGAACAAGCAATAAAAAATAATACGGGGGCAAGAGGTTTGAAGAGTATATTGAGCAGTATTTTAAACAAAATATTATTTGAGACTTCTTCCAAAGGGCAAAAAGATTTTACTTTAAGTCCAAAAGAGTTTTCTCTATTTTCTAACACTATTTAAAATATAAGGATTTTATACTGAATGAAGATGTGTTGTTATCGTTAAAGATATTAAGATTTTCGGTTCCTTATTCTTTGCAATCAAAGAGTTTCTAAGTTTTTGTCGTTGCCGTTTGTAGCTTTCAAAGGATTTCAAGATTTTGTTTAGTTGTTTTGCTGTTATGTCATTCAAGACCTTAAGATTTTAGGTTAGAATGAAGAAACTCAGGAATGAAGTGTATATGGATCCCGTAAGGGCATACTCGATTTCCTGAGTTTCAA
>JBGUZU010000041.1:0-1566 GCA_045223915.1 Endomicrobiaceae bacterium
TCATAGCCGGAATATCCCGCTTGCGGAGCATAGCTTTTTTTGACCGCAAAGCATTAGGCGGGTTACAGTAAATAAAAATGGACACGGCGATACCTCCCCGATACCGCCGTATCCTTAAAAAAGGGCGACTTTAATACACTACCCGCAATCCATTCTATAATAGGGAACAGCGGCTTTTGCGCAATATTAAATAAAAAAGCCGATAACACATAGGTTTTTTGACCTAATGCGTTATCGGCTCTGCGTCTATGCGTCTGGCACTTTTAATCATTTTTTTTTGAATTTATTATATGTGTTAGCTAACTGTCCACAAGCCGCGTTAATCTCTCTGCCATGAGAAACTCTCATAGTAACTTCAAGTCCTGCTTGCTCTAATTGATGTTTGAATGCAACTATTTCCCGTTTCTGTGGTGCTTTAATTCTTGAATTGCTTGTTGGGTTGTATTGTAACACGTTAATCATAACTTTTTTGCCCCGAAACCATTTTGCAAGTTGTCTTACATCTGAGGGCCGGTCATTTATACCCGGTAAAAGCAAATACGCAAAGACAATTTTGCGATTATGCCTTTCAGAATAGGATAAGGCTTGCTTAACAACATCTTCAATAGCATATATGCGCATGTGAGGAATAATACGATTTCTTGCAGATTGTGTTGCTGCGTGTAAAGATATTGTCAACTGAATTTTAAGATGTTCCTCGCGCAATTTTTTTAATTGATCGACCGGACCAACTGTTGATATGGTAATGCCGTCGGTTGGAAAGTTGAGCCCATATCTATCTCGGAGAATATGGATTGCTTTTATCAAGTTGTCATAATTGAATAAAGGCTCTCCCATACCCATAAAAACGATACGGTTTACTTTTCGACGCAACAATATAATCTGTTGTACGATTTCTGACGATGTTAGATTACGAACAAAGCCATTTCGCCCGGACTCACAAAAAATACAACCAACAGGACAACCGACTTGTGTGCTCACGCAAACAGTTCCACCATCTCGCCGCTTGATAAAAACCGTTTCAATGTATTTGTTGTCTTTCAGTTCGTAAACATACTTTTCAGTATCACTGCTTTTGCAAATATTTTTTACCAACATTGATAGATTTTTTTTGCGTGGTAATTGCTTATATAATTCTTCATATAAGGCTTTTGCTTCATTCTCGCCAATAACTTCCGACATTTCTTTGTAAGTAAATCCGTATGGATCATTCCGTACTTCCGCAGGCGTATATTTAGGTAAACGTTTCATTTTTATATCCTTTCTTCTAAATAATAAAAGTTTGTTTTTCTGTATTTTTGATTACAATCTCTAATTTTTCTACATCAATGATATGCGTCAATTTGCATTTAGGGCAGAAAAGAGGAAAATCTTTTAATACAGTATTATGAAATACTTGAACTCTCGTCTTTCCGTTACAAATCGGACATTTTATCCAATATTTTTTAAGCATTATATTTCACTCGTCCTTTTTACACAAAATGCGGTGGTATTGCCCCTTTACTCAAATAATGATAAAAGTCATCTGTGTGCATATGCACAGACTTTTCCAAATCTGATTCTTTT
>JBGUZU010000042.1:0-69761 GCA_045223915.1 Endomicrobiaceae bacterium
CAAGCGATGAGAGGATTAAGTCAAGAAAAGATATCGGAATTGGATATACAGATTAATAATCCTGGTGAATATGTAGTAGAAGGACAATCAGACGGAAAAGTAGTTGTATATAAGGTAGTAGACGGAAAGAAGATAGCGATATCACAATACGAACTTAACAGTACGACAGGCCAATACGAAAGAAAAGATAATGTTACAGCTTCAACCGTAGCTGCACAAGAAACGAAAAAGACTGTTATTGCACCTGCCGGAACGGAAGCTCAAAAGACCGTAATTAATTTCTTGTTCAAAGGTGTAAATAAACAATTGGTATTCAATTTCGGTACTGCATTGCTTTCTACCATGCAGGACGGTTACAGAAAATTAGCTTCAATAGAAAATAATTTCTTAAGTCAGGCTGACTTGAAAAATATTTTGGAAGATAAAGATCATTATGTAACCGAACCTGTTAAGGAAAGCAAAGGTAAAGCATGGGAATTGAGAACCAAAGACGGTATCTTTATAGGTAAGATTATAACAACCGAAAATGGTAACCTTGCTTTAGTTACTAACAAGAATAAACCTATAACATTTAAATTTAATGCTATGATAGGTAGATCTGCAGATGCAAATGTAAGTGAGATTGCTTACAGCTTAAACAAAAATTCAAGAAGAATATTTGATTTGTTAGATCCGAATACGCAGGAACATTTAATAGCAGCAGCAGACTATAAATTCAAAAACAGAATTCTTCCTAACGGAGACTTAATAGTAAGAGATAAATTAGTAAGATTTGCTGTTGGAGATAATGTGTTGAATGCGGAAAATGTAAGTCAAACAGGTTTGACTGCATTTGATAAAGCGGTAGCAGAGAGTGTTGCTGCATACAGAACATCTACAAATTATAGTTTGGCTGAAATGAACGAGTTGTTGTTATCCAGAACATTTAGAGGATATCAATCCGTTCAAAGACAGGAAATGTACTTCAAAGTAACTTCTAAGACAAATCTTGAATATATCAAGAAAGGTAACTTGCTCAGAAGCTTTGAATCTGCGGGCGTAACTACCTTGATTATTCAGGAAGATAGTTATACTGCAAATCTTGAAGAGATAGTTAAGTATATAAAAGATCATGGTTTTGAAGTTATTATTGAAGTTGATGTAAACAACATAGATGAAGCCAAATTAACAAGTTTGGCACAGGCAGGATTAACAGGTATAAGATTTGTTGTTAAAAATGATGTTACTAAAGAAAATATAGGAAGTGTTGTAAACGGATTAAGTGAGACTTATAGGAATAAAGTACTTCCTTTAATAAGCAACTTTAGAACAATACCTGCAATATCTTATGATTTCAGCAATAACAGAGGAAGAAGTTCGAAATTGAATATCAGTAATGAAATTATAAGAACCGTTGCCGAATTTATAAGAACAAACGGTTTGGAATTGGTTGTAGATGCCAGAACCTATGTTGAAACCGAAGAAAACTATATTGCTCAAGGCAAAGATATGAATAATTTAAGAGATTTCGTTGAATTGAGAGATACAGCTAAGATAGTTGTAAGAGTAAGCGATAAAGATGCGGAAGATGCAAGTATATTCAACAAAATAAAGAAAGCCGGTGCGGTTTGTGCTAAGACAATAGAAACATTAAAGAAAATTAGAGTTATGGATAGTTTGAAGAATAATGCAAGATTGAACGGTAGAGACTACAGCTTAAGCGACATATTCGGCGAAAATATATCGGAACTCTTTATTAACGGCGGTACCAGCGCAGATCTCGACATTATCAGAAAATTCTTGTCCGGTCAAGAACCGTTGAGCTTGGAAGCATACAACAGATTATTCACTGAATCTGCAAGAAAAGCTATAGACGATGTTATTGCAAATAACGGTGCTAATAAGAATGATAAAGATGTATTAACCGAATTTGCAAGAGACTTTGTTATAGGTTCTATGACGAAAGAAATAGAAAGTCTTGTTATTCCGTCCGAAGTTAGAAGTGTAGGCGATAATTATAAAGTTCTTGTCGGCAGTGCATTATTGATGATGATTAACGGTGTTAATATTAATGATATTACCACGGAAGCAAATAAAGCTGTAATTGACGGTAGTAAATCTATTTCTCAATTGTTGAACGAATCCGGACTTGCAAAGAGTATCTTGGGTATGTGGAAATCTGAAGATATGAAGATAAGCATTGAGGAAAAAGCAGATACAATTGCTTTGGCAGGACTCATAAAACTTATACTCACAATGGATACAATATTACCGGAAGGCGAATCGTTAATGTCTTCACTCGATGTTTCGTTAGACGGAATCAAGGGAATCTTGGCAGCAGCATAATCAAAACAAATAATGAATATGGCAAAGATATACACTTTGCCATATTCATGGTTATAAAGGATATTAATGAACAAGAAAAATATAACATTATTCAAAAAAGCCTGTGCGGTAATCACATCCGTATGTTTTACGTTTACAATTATCGGCAACAATTTATTTGCTGCCGCTAATATCGATACGTTACAATCAAAAAAACAATACTTTGAAACAAAAGATGCAAATAGTTTGGATTCTTTGTTTTCAAGTAAGTATGGAAAGATTGTTTCATACAACAACAATCTCAGTGATACCGTTATAATAAATATACAAGATTTGCATTGTGATTATTCCGTTCAAAAAAACATATATTTTTTAATAGATGAAATATCCAAAAAATATAATATCGATAAAGTTTATGTCGAAGGCGGAATCGGTAATATCGATACAAGTTTCTTTGCCGGCATTAATTCTCAGTATAAACAAGATATTTTGGAAAGAATGTTAAAAGACGGCAGGCTTACAGGAACCGAATATTATTCTGCCATGACCGATAAAGTAAACTTGTTAAAAGGTATTGAAGAAAAAGATGTATATTTAAAAAATATCGTTCGCTTAAACGATATAATAACATCTAAAAAAGAAACCTCTGTGTATTTGGCAAAAATAGAGAACGAAATAGATTTGTTGAAATCAAAGTATTTGAAATCAAAAAATAAAGATTTTGATAAGTTGTTAAAACAATCGGAAAACAAAGAAATATCTCAAGATCAATTTATAATAGAATTATTTAATTATGCGAAAAACAATAATATATCTCTTAAAAATTATGAAAACTTACAGATATATTTAAGTTTGTTTAATTATTCCGTAAACAATAAAAAAGTTCAAAAAGAACTTGTTAATTTGTTAAAAAATATAAAACAAAGTTTGCCTTACAGCGAATATAATAAACTTATCGGTTTAACGTCTAATTTAACCGATATTCAAAAATTAAGTTTTTTTGTAAGAAAGTTTTGTGACGAGAATAATATAAATTTAAGTAAAGTATACCCTAATTTAAACAAAGTGTTTGAATTAAAAGAAAAGTCGGTTAAATGTAATCCGATAGAGTTGGTAAAAGAAGAAAGGAAATTAATAGATGTTTTAAGAACATATTTGTCTGATACGGAAACCGAACTCGAAATTACATATCTCAGTGATTTTGAGCATTTTTATAAAGATTATTTGTCGGCAAGCTTAACGGCAAGTCAGTGGGAATACGTGAAGTTGGGATTGGATAAATTTAAAGAATTATATGCAAAATATTCTGTATCCAACGATATTGAAAAGTTGGAAAAATATTCTGATCTTTTGACGGAATTTTACGATGTAAACACAGAAAGAAATAATATTTTTATCCAAAAAATGGGCTTATCAACCAAATCCGTTTCACCCATTCACCCGTTCACCCATTCATCTGATATTTTCAGCAAAGCTAAAAATATCATTGTCCTCGTTGCCGGCGGATATCATACGGATGGCATAAACGAAATATTAAATCAAAAAGGTTATTCAAATATAACGATAACACCCAATATTGCAAATTCAACGCAGGAATCAAGACTTGAATATGAATATTTGGCACAGCAACAGGCTATGTCTGTCAGACAGATGATAGCATTGGGATTAATATCCAATGCAAGTCCGAAAGATCAAATTCTGAGTGTAGCCGCAACTTTAATGAAAAATCAAAATTTAGACGGTATAAACATAAATATATTGGTTCAACAATTAAACCAACTTTTTTCTCAAGATATAACTATTTCTTTAATAGAAGACGGAAAACAATTAGAAGTTGTGTTTGAAGACGGTACGACACAAATTATAGATGTGGAAGAAGACATCGCAAACCTTGTTCAAGAACAAGATATGCAGCAGCTTCCTGCAAGACCGTTGGTTCAAGTTCCGTATGAAAAATTGCAGGATATTTTGTCCGGTGTGGCCGGTGCGGTAACAAAAACAACACTGAATTACGGAACGGATATAGTTGTTCCTCGAGTATATCAAATAAGCAAAGATGTTTGTTTGTTTATGGTTGAAAATAGATTGTATTTGGGAAACGGTGCCGTATGGGAAATAGCAAATTCCGAATATAACGGACAAACATTAGCCGGTGTAGAGCCTGTTGTTTACGAATATATGCCCGAATTTATGCAAAGGGGTTTGTTAAACAGACAACAGGAAGAAGATACGAATAAAGAATTTAAATTAAAAAAAATTATAACGAAAATAGTAGCTTTCATTTTGGTTGTAGCACTGACAATATCGTTGATAGCCTGCAATGTAAAGAAACAGGAAGAGGTAAATTACAGATATTCTCCGCAAATATCTTATACGACGATTGTGAATAATGAGTCCGCCGAAGATGTTTTAAGAGAAGTGCAGGATTTTTATGCCGGGCAAGGCGCATATAATTCTTTCCTTTTTGATACTATGTCTTTTCAGAATACGGAATTTCTTACAAAACAGGAAGTAAATATAATATCAAACCAGCAAAATTTGTACGATCAGGCATTAGTTGCATTAATGTATATACAGCAAGCTCAGATTGCAAAAGAAGACGGCGATGAAACTAAAATGAATTCGATGTTGGCAAAGGCGGAAGAAATTTTATCTGCAATTGATTCACAACCGGTTCTCTATAAGTCTAATATAGAACAGATTATTGTTACCGGAGAAAATTTGTGGGTTGGTATAGCAGCTACACAATATAAGCTTGTTACGGGTGGAAGTGACAAGTTTGACGGGTTAATCGCAAAAGTTGATAAACACATAGATATGTTTTATAGAAATGCCGGTTTTATTTATGGTAGGGCCGACGAAAATTGGGTATCTACGGAACATATATTGGATGCTATAGCATACTATAATTTAAAGTTATATTGTGATAACAAATACGGCAGTTCGGTTTCTTTTAATGTACAAAACAGATTAAAGGCTTTAAGTTCATACCTTTATAAAGAACTGTATGATAAAGAAAATTCAACATTTTATCGCGGAAGAAATGATAATTATTATGTTTTAGACACTTGTTCATGGGGTGTTCAGGTGTTAGCGATGGTTGAATATTTAAACCCCGATTTATTTGAATACGAATTAAATGATGTTCAATTTTTAAAAGAAATAGATATCTATGCATTATTGGATTATGCGGAAAATCATTTTAGAAGAACGGTAAATTACAAGGGAATGGTATATGACAATTTATATACCGCCGCAGATGAATCGGATAATCCTATTATGTTTGAATGGACACTTCAAATGGCGGTATCTTATTCTATTGCGGCAAACAAAAGTGAAATAGAAGGGGATATTGTAAGAGCGGAACAATACAGACAAAAAGCCGCAAATATAATGAGAGATGTTCAAGATTATTCAAGAGCTTTAGGTTTTGAATATCCTCCTTATGTTGATAGAAACGCCAAGAAAATATATTACAAAAACGGTTGGATGGCTTATCAGGTTGAATTTGTTGCAGGCCTTGCTCAAATGCAACAGTATCATTGCGGTTCCTTTTATTTTCCGTTAGATGATACCGAAAGACAAATAGAAATAACTCCGCCGTCATCTATTTTGCCGAATACAATACAAAAAATAAACGATATGATATCCGGTGGTGTTTTTTCCGTAAAGAAAGCATTACTTGAAATTATTAATAAAGAAACTTTTAAGTCCTTTTTTAGACCGGTAAATTTTGTAAGGGGACATATAAATACAAAAGGAGCAAAAATTTTAACAATAGCTACGGCTATTACGTTCCTTGTTGCCTTTGGAATGTCAATGTTGGCTCTGTACGGAGCATACAGCCTTATAGTGCAGGCTGCTTTATCGTTAGCGGCATCTTTGTTGGCGGCATTTGATGTTAATGTCGGTACTCATATAATTATAGATTACAGATACTTAAAATCCATAGGTTTGGCTGAAGCCGTAAAATTGTACGGAAAAGAAAATGTTAAAGTCCTTAAAGACGGCAGTCTTTCAATTAATGATAAAGAAAAAACTGTTCCTATATATGTGATAAACGATAAGCCTAAAAATGCGGCGGAGTTTAATTTTAAATCTGTTCCTATCAAAGTTAGAACGCAAGATGGTAGATTTGTTAAATGTTGGATCGGAAACTATAATGGCGCAACGGTGTTGTTTGCCGATGGTGCGGATTATGAAACGGTAGTTAGGGACTTTGGAAAAACAAGACAGTTTGAAACCGTATTCGGCAGGAGAACGGCATTAAAAGCAAATGTTGATGTTATCGAAATAGATATGAATAATCCAGACAGCGGTCTGAATTATTCTCAATCCGGAAATATTATTGTCGGTGCTAACATGGTTAAAACCGAAGATGTTGTTGATTTGCAAAAAGAAATTTCATTGCTTAAAAATAAGGCAATAGAATCAGTAACAATTAACCAAAATGTTGCTGTTTATATAGACGATGCTCCGGAAACGGTATCCGTATCGCAGGATTTTATTGATACGGTAAATTTATATGTAAAAAATGATAATTTGGGGACGAATGTAAAAATATTATTTTCAAATAATTACATAGACAAGATATTGGAACTTTTGGAACAGGAACTCGGAAATAAACAAGCTGCTGGGGAAAGATTTACGGAAATAATAAAGCAATTGAAAGACGAAAACAAAGAAATTGTTGTTATGTTTGACAAAGTAACGGAAACAACAAATTTAACCGAATACAATCAATACGGAATATTTTCATATATCGCAAATAATGAATATGTTGATGGTATAACGGCAACCAAAACTCAAACAAAATTTGTTACGAATTTAAATCAAATTTACGGGTTCGACGGAAGTTTGTCTATAATAAAAGTAAGTGCTTTCAAAAAAGAACTTGAAAAAGCTTCCGGAATATTTACATTCTTAACGTCATCATTGAATTTAAACGAATATTTGAAAACGAGAAATATTAATTTTATTAAACAGGTCGCAAGTAATTTCGATTTTGATCAAATACCTGTTATGGATATTGATATAATCGGTAAAATTTTAACAAGTTCGCAAAACAAATTTGAAGAATTGTCTAAATATTTAAGCGGAACAGATTCCGTAACAATGTATTATCTCGGTTTATCCGACGATGAACAAAGAACAGTGTTTATGGAAGGAATATTAAAAAGAACTTTGGTTATAAATTATTTAAGAAGTTTTGAACAAGATAATGCTTATTACGGTTTAAAAGATAAGAATTTGGAAAATGTTTTGGCCGATGCTTTATTTGAAAGATATATGTTGAAAAAGAATTTTGATGTAATTACGGATGTAAATTTAGGTGAAACCGGACAAACTACCGCAGCCGAAATTGAACTTAAATTGTTACAAACAATATCTCAACTGTCACAAAAGGCTTTTGAAGAAAAAGATCCGAAATCTATAGACGACATAATAAAGTTAATTCCTTTGTATGCCGAAAGAAATATAGATTTTAGAACCGCTACGGACATTGATGTTATGGAAATCAAAAATATCAAAGGAATTTTGAGTGCGGCATAATATTCAATAAATATAATAAACGGGATAGAAATAACAATATTATTTCTATCCTGTTTTTTATTAATAAAAACTTCCAAATATACTATAATATAAGAATATATGAAATTTAATTAGCGGAGTAATATATGAGAAAAATAAAAATGTTTTTTATGGACCATTGGGGCAAAATGACAATCGCTTTATTGACTGTTTTGCTTATAGTGGCTTTTGCGTATTTGCTTATGAGATTGGATTCTTATGCAAGAAGCACAATGCTTGCCTATATTCCAATGTATATTCTTATGGGAGCTATTCAAGCAATAGTATTCGTCGGTGCATATATGTTCTTCTTTAGCGGCGGATTTTCAAAATTGAAGAAAAATAAAGTAAATTCAAGTAAGGTAAATGTTAAATTTACGGATGTTATAGGTTTTGAAAATGCTAAAAAGGAAGCAATGGAAGTAGTTGATATAATAAAGGATAGTACAAGAGTAAAAAAAATAGGCGGCAAACTTGTAAAAGGTATTTTGCTTATGGGCCCTCCGGGATGCGGTAAAACTTTGCTTGCCAAAGCTATTGCTACCGAAGCAAAAATGCCTTTTATTTCCATAGCGGGAAGTGAATTTGTTGAAGTTTTCGTCGGAGTCGGTGCATCAAGAGTAAGAAAACTTTTTAAACAAGCAAGAAAACTTGCATATACCGAAGGTTCTTGTATAATTTTTATAGACGAAATAGATGTTATAGGTAGGGGAAGAACATTCTCTTATATGGGCGGGGGAGAAGAAACCAACAGTACTCAAAACCAATTGCTTGTCGAAATGGACGGTCTTGAAAGTACCGGTCAAAATATTATTGTTATAGCTGCAACAAATGCTAACGAAGGTGTGTTGGATAAAGCTCTTTTAAGACCCGGAAGATTCGACAGGAAAATACAAATAACATTACCTACTCTCGAAGAAAGAGAAGATATTTTTAAATATTACTTGGGTAAAATAAAATCAGGAGATGACATAAATGTAAGGAAATTAGCTTCCGGAACAAAATTTAAATCTCCTGCCGAAATAGAAAATATTGTTAAAGAAGCAGCTTTAATATCGACAAGAAATAAAAAACAATTTGTTGACATGGAAGATTTGTCATTGGCAATGGATAGGGTAAATTTGGGCTTAGAGACCAGTCTTACGATGACAAAAGAGGAAAAAGAAATGACGGCATATCATGAAGCCGGTCATGCCGTTGCCGTATATTTGTTGCACCCTACGGATGAGATATTTAAAGCAACTATAAGATCAAGGGGCGGTGCATTGGGTTTTGTTTATCATACTCCGAAGGAAGAATTACATAATCAAAACAGAGAACAAATGCTGGCTGCCGTTATGGTTTCTCTCGGCGGTTATGCCGCAGAAAAGATAAAATACGGAACAACATCAACCGGCGTTTCAAACGATTTTAGACATGCTATGGCAGTTGCAAATTCGATGGTATGGAATTTCGGTATGGGAACAAGAGGTTTTGTTGGAGACTTTACCGCTATTCCTAAAGATTGTATGTCATCAAAACTTAAAGAAGAGTTGAATACCGAGACTATGGAGATAATGAATACCTGCTTGAATAAGGTAAACGAATGTTTAACAAAAGAGTGGGCTATAGTTGAAGATTTGGCACAGGAAATGTTGAAAAAAGAAGAACTTACATATGCCGAAGTTGACCAAATATTTGTAAAGCATGGTAAAAGTAAAGTTATTTCTGATAAAGAATATATCAGTATAAAAGATTCATCCGATAAAGAAAAATCGGAAAACAAAGCTGAGATTCAAAAGACAGAAGAAATAAAAAAAGAAGAACAGAAAGAAAAAGAAGCAACAACAGAAGAAGAGAAGAAACAAGATTAATGTTAAAAAAAATTGTATGTCTTTTATTTTCAATTTTTGTATTGGCATCTTGTGATGTAAGTTTTCCGAAAGAGACATTGGAACAAGATGCAGTTAAGTTAATAAAAGAAGAAACTCAAAAGGATACTTCTGTATACAGATACGGCTCAACGTTATATTTGGATGTTTGTTTTGAAGATTTGGTTACCAACGATGCACAGAAAATATCTGCCATTTATGATACTTTACAAAAAATAGTTTCAACAATAGTAAGAATTCCGTTGAGTTCCGACGCCGATATAAAATTTGTAGTAATATCTGCCTTTGATCCGAACTACCAAACTTTGTTAAGATTGTTCGAAAATGTTGATGATATAAAAAAATATTCAAATCAATATATTTCAAGAGAAGACTATTCCGAAAGACAGTTGATGGAACTTGAAGGACCGGACAGAACAAAAGATATAGTGGAAAACAAATACGATATAACAGAAGAAGAATATGTTGCAAGGTTGATAATTGCACAATTGAATAACGGTGCAAGAACAAATCCTTTTTTAGCAAAATTGGTGCAGGCTTTGGAATTAAGATTTTCGCATATTGAAGATAATAATTTTTATTTTACGGTATCGAAAAATATCGATAATGCCGAAGTTAAAAAGATACTAAAAATAATGTTGGAAACGGAAGTCGTTAAAGATATACAAAAATACAAGCTTTTTTCTGTAAAATCGGCTATACTTAGAGATGAAGAAAACAATATTATTTTTAGTATACCGGTTAAAGTATAAAATTATGAAAAGAATATATTCTTTAATTATTGTTTTTTTATTTGTGTTTAATTTATTGCCGTCTGTTTTTGCTGCACAAACGGAGACTGTTGATATAAACGGTTTCGATAATTTTTCTATTGAACAAGTTCAAAAAACATTTTCTAATACAATAACCCAAAATACTAAATCCGACGCTCAGGATAACAATGGACAAGATTTTCTTTTTAATGCTTTCGTTTACAATGTACAGGATATGTCTTTTACGGAGTTAAATAATTCATCGTCAAATGTCTTTTTTAGTGAAAATATTAATAGTGTCGTAAACTATCTGCATCAGTATAAGTTGTTCGAAAAAAGCAATTTGGATTATTATGGAATTTCACAATATAAAATAAATTTAAATTCGTATATTGCCACCGTTTTAGTCGATGTTTACGGTGCAGTAATATATTGTATATGATTTAAGACTGGCATTTTATGTCAGTCTTTTTTTTATGGAGATAAAAAATGAATAAATTAAAAAAAATGGTATCTGCGATAATTTCATTATCGTTAATGATTACAACATTGCCTATAAATTCTTTTTCGGCTTCGTATCCTGTGTTGCCGCAGTACGAATTCAGTAATTTTGCAAAAATAACATCGGCTAATTTTTGTGAAAATAGTAACACCACAATTATCAATATTCAAGATTTACACAACAATAAAGAAGTTCAGGATAATATATACAAATTGTTGGAAAAATTAAATAATCAGTGTACGGATTTGGAAGTATATATGGAAGGTGCAAGTGATCTTATAGATTACGGTAAACTTTCTTCTTCTTTAAATAAAGAAGAGTTAACGGCATTAATGGAAGCTTTGTATGCAAAAGATAAACTTTCCGGTGCGGAATTCTTCGGATATAAAAACAACAAAATATTAAAACCTACCGAACAAAAAAGTATCTACGATAGGAATATACAAAACTATTCTTTTTTAATAAAAAATAAACAAAAAATAAACGAATTATTGTCAAACAAATATGAAAAAATTAAAACTTTAAATAATTATTTAATAAAAGATCAAATTAGTCTTTTGAAATTTTATAACGCATACTTAAATAAAAAAATATCTTCGGAATTTTTCTATAAAAAGATTTTAGTTGAATTAGCCAAAAGAAAAATTTCATCGTTAAAATATGTAAATACAAAGTTATATATCGATGTTTTGAATGCAAGCAAAAATATAAATCAAAAATTGGCGGAAAGACAACTTCAAATTGTTCTTACGAATTTAAAGAATACCATAACTTATCAGGAATATGTTAATCTTTTACAGGATTCAAAAAATTTATCAGATATAAATGTTATTTTTGCCTATTTATCCGATAAAGTAAGCAATATCGACAAGTTTACGAAATATCCCGACTTATTCAGACTTATAAATTTAAGAGAAGTTTCTTCTTTAATAAATCCTCTCGACTTGGTGGAAGAAGAAAGGGAAATGATGGAAGATATTTTGTTGTCTTACAGCAAAACCACCGAAAATAAAGAAGTTGTATTTGTTAATTTGTTTTTTCAAATATATAAGAAATTATTGCTGGCATCAATTTCTTCAAATGAATATGTTTATTATAAACAAAATTACGGAAGATTTGTAAATTTATATTCGAAGTATGTACAGAACGATAATTTGTTCGATTTGTATAGATATCTCGTTGTTGCCGAAAATTTTAACGAACTGAATCTTGAAAGAAATATATCTTTTGTAGATAACCTTGTTCCCGACAGTAAAGATATTAAAATCGAAAATAATTACAGAGGCAAATTCTACAATATTAACAAAATATTATCGGGGCTTGATAAAACAAAAAATGTTAAAGTTATAATTTCCGGAGGATTCCATACAGAAGGTGTAAACGAATTGTTAAAGAACAAGCAAGTTTCTTATATCACACTTACGCCTAATGTTAAAGAATCCGATCCTTTGTATGAGCAAAATTATTTGGATAGTATAGTAGAGCAGGCACAAGTCGATACGAATGCTATATCGAAAAGGCCGTTTTTGGAACAGAAAGTTCCTATCATTGTCGACAATATAATAGTGTCTTTGGATTCTATGACGGAATATTTGAAACAGGGGAAAAGTTTAGATGAAGTAGAAAATATTATTAACGGTGTTATAAAAACGGTTTTACAAAATAATTCGGAATCCGATTCTGTTGAAAATTTTATAAATTTCCGCTTTGATGCAAACGGTGAAGCTGTAATAACCGTGGACGATAAAGAATATGTGTTAACTTTCGAAAACGGAAAAATTGAAATAAAAAAAGATTCGTCGACAACAACGACATTGGCAAAAAATATTAAGCTTTTAATAAAGAAGGCTTTAGGTATTGATACGATAAAAATGAAATTGTCTGTTTCCGATCAAGATTCCAATATAGGAGCAGATAGCATCGGCGTTGACAGTATCGCTGTCGCCAATCAAATTGCCGCAAACTTGTTAATGAATCAAAATATTTTATTGCCGTGGTTTGCAAACAGAGTTATGCGGGCAATAATCGGTTTGGAATCCGCCGATGTTTCTTCAAGCAGGGAATATAAGGTATTAGAAGAAGTAATAAAAGAACAATATGAAAATTTGGGCGAAGAATATCCTTCTGTAGACTCAAAAAATAATCCTATAAAAATAGGAAAGAGCCCTCTCCTTGTCGGAGCACAACAAGACGGCTATGGAAATGTAAAAGAGTATGCTTCATTGTTTTATGTTGTGTGGGGAACAAATGATAAGACCGGCGCAAATGTAGTGAAAGAAATTTTTATATCAAATATTCTTTTTACATATTTAAAAGATTTAACGGAAAAAGAGTTAAAACAATTTTTTGAAACACTGATAACACATGAAAGGCTTGAAATAATAGCTATCAGCGGTGAAAGCAAAAGATATAATTCTCATCACGAAGATTTTGCAAGAACTCCCGAAGGTTTTCATAAATATATACGAAATGGTTCCGATTTCGCCGAATTTGTAAGCGAGCAGGGTTATTCTCCCGAAGTTGTTGACTCTCAAAAAAGTTTATTGGATCAATTAGATGATATTATTTCTGCGGTTAACGAACAAAATTCGGAATACTCCGGAATTATATCTTTAGTGTCAAAGAAGGAAGATTCTCCATATTCCGACGAAGATGTTGCCAGATTCTTGGCTGTTAGAAGCGGAGAGGAAGAGACAATTTCGCAATCGAGTATTGAAATTGCGGATGAAATCTGTAAAAAACTTAAGCAGGAATATTCTTTATCTAATTCGACATTCAATATTAAGAGCTTTGTAAAATTTGTTAACGGTAAGTATGCTTTTGTATACAAAAAATCAAACAGATATATGAATTTCGATAACCTTCCCGTATTGGTTAGAGATTTGTTAAAAGATAAATATATTAAACTGTGGAGTAATTCCGAAGATGTAAGTTTAAGTCAAATAGACGATATATCTTTCCCTGTTTGTGAAGTTGATGAAGATGAGCCTTTCTCTTTGGAACAAAAAGAAATCCTTTACGGAAAGAACATATTTTTTGTTGAAGATATTATTTCAAGAAACAGTAAAACATATAACAGAATTTATAAAAAATTAGTGGATAGTGAAACAGCAACAGTGCAACCTTTTGTGTTCTTTGATTTATCTAAAGAGCCGAAAGGTTCAAATTTTATTACCGAAGAAACTTATGACAAAATTGTAGAAAATCCTCAGCTTTTGTTTGATGTACTTTCAAAAACCAACGGTAAAGTAAAAAAATATATTTTTTATTGGTTGGTTAAATTATCGAAAGATTCCAAGGGAATAAAAATTTTACAACAACTTACCGAACAAAATAATGATATTGTAAAAAATTTAATACTTGAAATGTTTAATATTTTGGAAAACGGAGAAACAATTTTAAATGTCAAAAATACCGAACTTGTTGAACTTATATTGATGTTAGGTATTGGAGAAAAGAAAGCTGTTGCTGATATAACTCAACAAGATTTGGCCGATTTGTTGAAAAAGTATAACATAAAATTTAATTTGGATTTATCGAAACCGTTGACCGTAAAATATGATGATTGGAAAGATAATATTCCTTACTTGGTAACATATGCTTATATGTGCGGATATAATTATATAGATGCCAACGGTATTAACAATATTTATGAAAATGTTGCCGATAGTAAAGAAACAAACAGAGATCTTATAGAAGAATTCTGTAAAAAATTCAATATTTCTTTAATAGATAAAAAAACAAAACTTAAATATTTTCATTTTTCCGAAAAAGAAATAGAAAATGCGGAAGCTCTTATTGATGAAGCTTTTACCGATAGAATAACAAAACTCATCACTGAATACGGAGAAGCAAAAATCAGTTATTCAAATTTCAAAAATTTTATAGAAGACGAGTTACAACAATTATTTGATGAAGCTAAAGTTAAAAAAAGTGCTCGTATAAAACTTAAGAAAGAACAAGATATTTTGAAAAGAAAATATTTTGAAAAAGGAAAAATGGAAAGAGCGAAATATCATTTTGAAAAATATACAAAATTTTATGAAAACCAATATATGAAAGGTGAACTTTCTTATGATGAATACATAAAAGAAATGGAAAGATTGGAAAACGATTATAGAAAAGCGGTAAAAAGTGCGATGATAAATGCCAAAAATATAGCTTTGGATGAATTGAAGATAGATAAAATTTACATGAATGATTCTATGTTTGCAATAATAATCGGCGGTTCTCTTGCGAAAGGCAATTCAATGAAAGATTCCGATATATATTATGATATTATCGTTAAAAACGGAGTGATATCAAAGTCCATAGAACAATATTTTACACCTCTGTACTCTTCCATATTAAGAGACTTGGGTTTATTGAATTATCAGGTTTTCAAATATTCGGCAACTTCTTTGGACAGAAGAAATATTAATACTTTTGTTGATGAACAGGAAGTTGCTCCGTTTTTGAATTATGAATTATTGGAAACAGATAAAGAAGAATGTTTAGAATTGTATGAAGAATATATGAACGGTGTTATGCAGGATTCTTTGAAAGCAAGTGACAGTGTGGATACTTTGGATTTTATTGCAAAAATGTATCATACAATTTCGGAAGACGGAAAAGGTTGGATAGGAAAGTCTTTTTATTCCGTATATTCCGAAGATAAAGATAAAATTTTTACAACGAGATGGTCTTTAATGTCTTTTGAGGCTGTATTGAATAAACTGATTTTCCAAACTCTGACTGAAATATTTAATGAAACTAAAGAGATTAGATTCAGTAATCTTCCCATTTCGGTTGAAGAACAAGTCGACTTTTTAAAACACAGTGCTTTTTCTAATGATGAGGCAGCTCAAAAAAATCTGGACGATGTTTTAAATGCATGGAGATTTTTGTCTGCAAACAGATACGAAAACAATAATATTTGGACGGATTTCTCACAAGATAAGAAAAATGCCGTAAATACCATAAATGCTTTTGTAATGACTTATTTAGAAAAACAAGAGAAAACGACTGACACAAAAAGAGAAGTAAAAGATGTTAAAGACTTTTTAAAGATTATAGAAGAATTTGTCTACGATAATTCTACAAATCTTCAAGTTTTTAGAATAGGCTACGATAAATATTCTCATTTGGAGCAATGGAGAGAATTTGCAAGAGACAGAAAAACAAATAAAGATGCAAAACCCGAAGATGATTCGAATTTTGAAACTTTTATTAAAGCGCAAGCAATAGTTTTATTATTGGAAATGGATGATATCGAAACAATAAAAAATAAGTTGGAAAGTTTAAAAATACCGGGATTAGATAAATATTTGTCATCATTATTCAAAAGTTTGGACGCCATAAAAAAGATAGATGAACAATTTAAAGATTTTGAAGATATGCAGGGAGAAAGATCATTACAAAACTATTGGGATCTCGTTGCCAAAACGGCGGAAAACGAAGAAACTTTGTTGGCATTAATTGCTCATAAACTTACACAGGCAAAATATCCTAATCCGGAAAGATATCAAACGGAAGAGGATATGTATGAAGCAAAAAAACAAGCTACTCTTTTGGTTCATTCCGTATATTTACCGTTGTCGAGAAGATTTGGAAATTCCGATATGTACGAATATGTCAGAAACGATTTGTTTGAAATTTCAAATCCTCAAGAATACTTAAATTTGTTAAATATAATAGAAACATTGTATGGAGTACCGTATACGGAATTCCGTGAAATCAATGAAGATATTAAAATAGCTGCCGAAACATTCCTTCAATCAAAAAATATACCGGAAGATGCTTTTATTGTTAAATTCAGACCGAAATCGTTATACAGTATACATGAAAAATTAAATTCAGAAAGAAGAAAAGGGGAAATTATACACACAATAGGAGAAACGGAAAAAGGTTTGGTCAAATTTATATTAACATCCGATGATCCTCTGTTTAAAGAAATTTTGGAGTCTGCCAAAAGCAAAGATACAAAGAAAGATGATATAGAATTTATTTTAAAACATATAGATACAGACTACGATTCGTTAAATGACAAGCAGAAGGATTTGGTAAATAAGTTGGTTGCCGAAACAAGAAGTAAAATTTTTGCCGATTATGAGTTTGTTAATTACATTAAAAGAAAATTTAGTAAATTACCGAGCGAATTTGTTGATTATTCCGGTTTAAGAGAAATGGGAAAATTAAGAGAGTATTTAGTGAATAATAAAATGTGGGTTGAATTGTTCTTTATGGATATTTTCGGTAAGGAACTTAGAGATTTAATAGGATTACATATTGTTATAGACAATGAAGAATATGATGAATATATCTCGGACGAACTTCTTCAAGAGTTTTCTGAATCTTTCGGCGGAAACTTCGATAAATTTGAGAGAGACTATAACAATAAACAGGCAAGAATAAAATTTTCCGCACTAAAGAAATCATTGCCTATAGAAGCATGTTTGTATAAAAAAGTGGATTACGAAGAAGAAATTTACGGTTTCTATAATTTGGAAACTCTTTCGGCTCCGCATTATCAATATAAAACAGGAAGAAAAATTGAAATTTACCCGGAAATAGAAGAATTGCTGCAAGAATTGAAAAAGTTGGAAGAAACAAAAACAAGTAACGGTAAAGAAGCGGAAGAACGCGAAAATAAAATAAAAGAAATAAGAAATAAAATAAAAATTTTAATGAATTTGGTTCTTTTTGACGGTACTTTTATTCATGAAATAGCACTTAAATTTGTGGTAAAAGATATCGGAGAAGAAAGAAAACAATTTGTCTTTACTCCGGACGAATATACACCAAGCGGAACCTTGGAAGAAAACAAAAAACAAATTTTTGAAGATAAAAATTTAGGAAGCAGAACTATATTCTTTGCCGAATACGATGGCGGTTACTTCGTAATGGATTTACCTAAAGATGCAACTATAAGCGAATTGATGAACAGCAAGTATTTCGCCGACGCTACGGTTGCCGTATACGATGAAGACGGGGAACCGTTAGGTGCGGATGTTAAACTTGAAGATGCAAAAGTGTATAAAATCATTAATACCGAAACCAAGAGTAAAACAAAGAAATTGACGGATGAAGAATTAAAGAGAAAACCTGTAAGAACACAGGTGCAATATTTATCAAAAACAAGTCAAGATAAAAGTACCTGCACGAATTTATCGGAGAAACTGACAAGACAATCCGATTTAAGTGAGTTTGTGGCATTCTTATTGTTTTATGAAGATAATAGTGTTATGCTCGATAGCAGAGAGTTTACCAAGGAACAAATTGCCGATAAACTTTATGATAAAAATTCAAAGAATGAAATTTTAAGCAATAAAGAGCTTTTGCTCGAAGCATTGGATATCATATCAAGAGTGATAGATGATCTTGAATTGGAAGATATTGCTCCTTCGGTATTCATAAAAAGATCCGTAATGATAGCAAATCATTATAATCTGTCAAATATATTTGAATTATTTGAAGCATTGGATTACGGAGTTATAGATTTCAGTGATATCATAAATTACTATAAAACTTGTATTTTCATAAAAACAAAATCGAAAAAAGTAAGTGAACAACAAATACTGAAATTATTGTCGGATAAACTCGGAGCTCAAATAATCAGGGTAGATACAAGAAAAAGACCGAATTCAAAATATAACCTTATCATTAACGATAGAAAATATTTTGTTGATTATGAAGGTTACGAATTTGATGCCGTTCAGGATTTGTTGGAATCGCAGGATATACATTTTGAATATGTTGCCGATAAGAGCAGCAGAGAAATAGGTAAAAAAGAAAACAAAGAAAAAATATTTATCACTATGGATTTTGTCAGACCGAGAAAATTTTTGCCTTTAATGTCTTTCGGAAACAATATAGGAGTATTGGTTCAACATGCCATGATAAACCATTCGGGTGTTGTCAGTATTATTTTACAAAACATAAAAAATCAGGTTATAAGTTCGGAACAAGCCGAAAATCCGGAATTTTCCGAAGATGAAATCAAAATGTTGCCGGATGTTAGAATGTATTCTGCAGCCATAGAACTTGTGGAAAAAGCAGGATTTGTTTCCGAAAAAATTAAAAGAGAGCATCCCGGTGAAGAATTAAAAATTTCCGATTATGAAGAAATGGAATCGGCATATTTTGACCTTTTATCGTTATTTTCCGAATATCCTGTTCTTATAACTCAAATATTATTGGGATTATATTCAAAGGAAAGTTATACATATGACGAACAATCGGTACTGTCGCAAGAAACTCCGTATCTTACAAGAGAACAAGTAAATATAATTGCACAAAATATAAAAAATCCGGACTTATCCGAATATTCCGATTTATTGGAAAAGTTGGGGCTTGATATACAAGGAGGTTTTTCTACGGGAATTTCTAATGTGAATTTCGTTGTATCAAGATCTCTGGATTTGGTTGAAGATGAATCAACTTTTTCTTTTGCGACATTTGATGTAAATCCGGAAACCGGTACTGCCACTGTTTATATAAGTGAAGCATTCTTGAGAGAATTGGATAAAAAAACTGAAGAAGAAAAGAATGAATTGTTGAAACAATTGGCATTACATGAAATCATGGAATATTTTGCGTTAACATTCGGTTCTGCTGTCACATACGAAGATGTACACAATCAGTTTGAATCGTATCAGGGGCAACAAGCTTTAATGGCTTTTGCAAAAAATATAGCTATTCCGAATATATTAAGAACTAGAGAAGCTTTGTTCCAGGAAGTGGATACTTTGCTTTCACCGAGTGACTTTGAGGAAATGAATCCTCAATCAACAATCGGATTGTTGTTAGGTAACAGAATGATTTCATCTTTTGAAAGAACGTATAAATTATATAAAGAGGGAAAACTCAGTAAAATCTTTATCTCCGGTAATACAAGAAGTTCATTGGAAATAATTTCAAGACTAAGAACAAACATTGAAAATAAAAAGTATATTGAAGGTATAACAGCTCAAAATGCGGATGCTAATGCTGTTAGAACAATAAAAGATTTGTTGTCTCTTACACCTGAAATTTTTGATGCTATTACTACCGGTATTATTGATTCTGTTACAACGGAAGATTTATCACATCCTGTTTTATTAGATGAAAAATTAACTGCCCCTGTATCAAAAGATGAAATCTTTGATGTTGTATCAAAAGACGGTATAAGTGAGGCTGCTATTATAAAGTGGATAATATTGGAATCCGCAAGACAAGATGGTATGAACAGAAAAGAAATTAATCAATTAATCCGATCAATAGTATTGGAAACAAAGGCTTCAAATACACCGGAAAACGTTGCGAATATTTTTGCAAAAAAAGAGTTTAAAGATTTTATACAAGATAAAGATGACATAGATGTTATTGTTATACAAACTCCGTTTTCTCAAACAAGAGCAGGTTCGACATTGAAAAAATTCTTAAATGAAAATACAGCAACTTTAGGAGATAAAAATTTTGATATTTACAACATGAGTTTTGACCTTAACTCTGAAACATATCATTACGGCAATGTCAGTGCTTTAAATTTGTCATTGGGTGAATGGACAAGATTAATAGCGTATGCATTAAAGGGTGATATCGTTCCTGTGATAGAAAATCAAGAAGGTTTGAAAGCAATTCCTTCGGATATATTAGTAAATTTACTTTCGTTATTACCTGTTTTAAATGCTAAAGAAAAATCAAATCTGTACAAAGTATTCTCCGATGCCGCAAAACAGGATTCTAACTTTGAAACTGTGGATAAATTGTTAAAGATATTAGAGCAGCAAATAGGAAGTAAAGAAAATATAGGATATATTTTAATTTCGGAATTTATAAAATATATTTATGCTGATACTACGGAACAAAGACAACTCGAAAAAGATTGGGATGAGATGATAATCAAAGAAGTATTGCCGGATTTCGCTTCAGACGAAGCTCTTGCATTGGATCAAAGGTTACAAAATACCCACAATATATTGTCAGCGGCATAGTATTTTGTTTTATTTGAAAAATGTAGTCTAAATTGTTAAAATTTATAAAATTTTGTTTTGGAGAAAATTATGGAATTATTTAAGATGGCTAAAGAAGCAATGTCAATGAGAAGTAAAGTTAAAGAAATGGAAAAAGCTTTGAAAGCAAAGATTGTTGATATAGATTATAAAGGTATTAAAATATCAATGAATGCAAAAAATGAAATAGTAAGCTTGAAATTACCGGAAGATTTTGGTAAAAATTCTGTGAAAGATATGGAAAAAATGATGTTTTCCGCTATGCAGGAAGCTATAAAAGAATCTCAAAAAGCTATGGCTGAAGAATCAAAAAAACTTATGGGCGGAATGAACATACCGGGTTTAAACTAATCTGATATTTTGTCTCATTGTTTGTAGTTTAACATGATAAAAATATTACATAGATATATTCTAAAAGAATTTATAGGTTCGTTTGGTTTCGGACTTATAATATTTTCTGCAATATTGTTGTTGGACCAAATTTTTCAACTTGTTGATTTGTTTCTATCAAAAGGTGTAAGCCTTGGTCTGATAGCACAATTGTTTATTCTTATCATTCCCAATATTTTAACACTTACAATACCTATGGCAATTTTATTCGGTGCATTACTAAGTTACGGAAGATTTGCCGAAGACAACGAAATTACCGTTATGAAAGCTACGGGTATAACATATAAAACATTATCTATGCCGATAATCGTTTTTGTTGTTTTAATGAGTATAGGCTTGGTTTGGTTCAATCATTATTTGTCTCCGTCTACACATATGTATTTCAGAACCTTATACAAAAAAATTCTTACCGAAGCTCCTCTTGCCAAATTCAGTGAAAAAACAATAACATCTATAGGACAATACAAAATATATGCGCACGAAGTTGACTCTAAAAATAACACTCTCAGCGGTGTGAATATTTATAAATTCGAAAAAATAGAAAATAAAGATACTGAAAGGAAAACGGAATATATTCCGTGGAGAATAGCAGCTTCTTACGGAACAATAGGTGTGAACCACAATGTTGTGGAATTAACATTATACGACGGATATTGGCAAAGAACCGATCCTAACGAATTAGGTTGCATGATACATATGAATTTTAAAACTTATAAGTTTACTATACCTATCGGTTCAAGTATAGATTTTTCCGATGAATCTTTAAGAGAATTGAATTCAAAGAAGCTCAGAAAAAAAATAAATGAAACGGAAAAACATGCGCTTGAAAGAAATATGTATACGAATGAATATTGGCTCAGATGGACTGTTGCGATTGCTCCTATAGTTTTTGTTCTGATTGCAATTCCCGTTGGTATTATGGCCGGTAAAGGCGGTAAAGCTATTGGTTTCGGTATGAGTTTGGTTGTAATATTTATATATTATCTGTTTTTGGTTATATCCATGAATGTAGGTGAAAAAGGGTATGTGCCTTCTTGTTATATAATGTGGCTGCCCGATTTGGTATTAGCTGTAGTCGGAATAATTTTATTTAGGAAAATGTTAAAAAAATAAAATGATAAAAATTTATACATACATTTCAAAACAATTTTTAAAACCGTTGGTATTTATAGCATTTGCTTTCGGTTTTATCGTTATGATCTCTGAATTTTTCAGAGAGATGAGTATGTATATGGAACTCAAAACTCCGTTTTATTTGATAATAGAATATCTTTTCTTGAGTTTACCGTGGTGGATGATAGATGTTTTTGCCGTATCCGTATTACTGGCACTTTTGTTTTCTTTGGGAGAACTTGCCAAAAGAAACGAAATTACCGCACTTAAAGCTTCCGGTGTAAACCTTTGGAGAATAATATGCCTTTTTATGATATTGGGATTAGGTATAGGAATTTTTGATTTTTGTATGAGGGAATTTGTTATTCCTCATACCGTAGTCCAAGCGGAATACGTAAGAAAAGTAAAAATCAAAAAGAAACAAATGGACGATATTTCAAACGAACATAAAAACATTATAGTTACATTGCCTAATAATTCAAGAATGTCTATCGGATATTTAAACATAAAAGAAAATTATATGAGAGATATTATTATCGATGAATATAACGATAAATATTATCTCACAAAAAATATTGTTGTAGGTGAAGGTGTTTATACAAACGGCGGTTGGTTGTTGAAACACGGCGTGACAAGAACTTTTGACGATAAAAATAATTGGAACGAACAATATTTTGAAAGTAAAATTTTCGGATTTACCGTTAAACCGAGAGACTTAATAGTTAAAGATACAAGATATGAACAGATGAATTTAAAAACTTTTAAAGAATATATACGGAAAAAACAAATGTTGGGTCAAAACACTTTAAAAGAACAAATAAAGTATCACTCGAGATTTGCAAATGTTTTTGCACACATAATAGTTATGATGATAGGTATACCTTTTGCTTTAGGTTTGGGAAATAAGTTCGGCAAAATAATAAGTTTTACTTTTGCACTTATTTTTTCGTTCATATATTGGTGTATTCAGGCTGTATGTATGAGCTTGGGGGAAAACCAAATCGTTAATGTATGGCTTGCCGCTTGGCTTCCGAATATTTTGTTCGGTGTAGTCGGAATCTATCTGATGTCCAAAATTAAAAAATAACAAAATTATTGTCTATAGTTAATAGTTTGTAGTTGTCATCCCGCAGACGTTGCGCGGAATGTTGGCTCACCTTGTAAGAGCCAAGCATCCGAACTTGATGCGGGATCCCGTTGTTTGTCGTTTGTTGTAAGCTATAAGCCATAAGCAAAAATCGCCTTGCGATTTTTCTAAGCTAAAATTTGCTTTGCAAATTTTCCAATCTTCCAATCTTCTGCCGTTGTCGTTTCGGGAAAGCTTTTGTTGCGGAATTCTTGGAGTACATGGAGTTAATATCTCTTATCCTGTCTCTGAAAAGTGTGGCGGATTCGAAATCCAAATTGTCGGCAGCTTCTTTCATTTGTTTTTCCAACGATTTTAAAATGCTGTCAATATTTTTTGTCGTTATATATTTTTCGTCCACTTCTTCCGATAATACCATCAACTTTTCATCTTTAACTTTTTCTTGGAACTCTTCCAAATTGGCAATTGCTTTAATAATTGTTTTCGGAGTTATTTTATGAATTTTATTATATTCAAGTTGCTTGTTTCTTCTTCTTTGCATTTCCGTTAAAGCTCTGTCCATGGAGCCTGTAATTTTGTCCGCATAGAAAATTACTCTGCCGTCAACGTTTCTTGCCGCTCTACCGCAGGTTTGTATCAATGTCTGTTCCGATCTTAAAAATCCTTCTTTATCAGCATCCAAAATTACCACGAGTGTAACTTCGGGTAAATCCAGTCCTTCTCTTAAAAGGTTTATACCTACAAGAATATCAAATTTACCCAACCTTAAATCTCTTATAATTTCTATTCTTTTTAAAGATTCAATTTCGGAATGCATATATTCAACACGAAAACCCTGATCTTTTAAGTATGCGGTTAAATCTTCCGACATTCTTTTGGTTAATGTGGTTATAAGAACTCTTTGTTTTTTTGCCACCACTTTTTTTATTTCTTTTATCATATCCTGAATTTGACCGTCTATAGGGCGAATAATTATTTCAGGGTCAACAAGACCGGTAGGTCTTATAACGAGTTCAACTATATCATTTTTGCATTTATCCAACTCATACTTTCCGGGAGTTGCCGATACCATAACACTTTGTTTTATTATGGATTCAAATTCGTTAAATTTTAAAGGTCTGTTGTCGAGTGCGGAAGGTAACCTGAATCCGAAATTTATAAGAGTTTGTTTTCTGCTTCTGTCTCCTTCGTACATTCCTCTGATTTGCGGTAATGTAATGTGAGATTCATCCGCTATCAATAAAAAGTCGGAAGTGTCCGGGTTGGATAAAAAGTAATCGATTAAAGTTGTAGGCCTTGAACCTGCTGGCCTTAATGCAAGGTGTCTTGAATAGTTTTCCACTCCGTTACAAAAGCCTGTTTCCTGCAACATTTCCATATCGTATTTTGTTCTTTGTAACAATCTTTGTGCTTCAAGAAGCTTTCCTTCAGATTTTAAAACCGCGACTCTTTCGTTAAGTTCCGCTTCAATATTTTTTAAAGCTATTTTAAGTTTATCGTTACTTGTAACAAAATGTTTTGCCGGATATATATAACAAACTTCTTTTTTGTTTAAAATTTTACCGGATATCGGGTCAAACTCTTTTATTTCTTCTATTTCGTCACCGAAAAATTCTACTTTTATTGCCGTTTCCAAATATGCGGGGAAAATTTCCACGGTGTCACCTTTAACTTTGAATTTTCCTCTGAAAAAATCTATTTCGTTCCTTTCGTAATGTATGGAAATAAGTTCTCTTAACAAATTATCTATGGGAATTTTTTGTCCTACCGATATTTTTACGCACATATTTTGATAATCTTCCGGAGCACCGAGATTATATATACTTGATACGGATGCAACGACTATAACATCGTTTCTTTCAAGAATGGATGTTGTTGCTTTTAATCTTAATCTGTCGATATGATCATTTACGGAGGAATCTTTTTCTATATATGTATCAGTTGCGGGAATGTAAGCTTCAGGCTGATAATAATCGTAGTAAGAAATAAAATATTCCACCGCATTATTCGGGAAAAAAGATTTAAACTCCGAATATAACTGTGCCGCAAGTATTTTGTTGGGGGAAATTATAAGTGCCGGTCTTTGCAACTTTTCTATTAAATTTGCCATAACGAATGTTTTGCCGGAACCTGTAACACCTAACAACACTTGAGAGTTTTTACCGCTCTTAAGGTTATTATAAAGTTTATCTATCGCCATCGGTTGTTCACCGGACGGCTTAAAGTTTGATACCAGCTGAAATTTGTTTTTCATGTTTTTTATTTTATATTGTATCGTTTAATATTCTTTAAAATGAATTAATGTATATTAAAGTATACAATATGTCTAATATAAAAATCTTTGTTTTAATGCAATTTAATAAATTTTTTCCAATCAATTACTTAGATTATAGATTATAATTATCAAGTTGTAAATTGCAAATTATACGTTGTCGTTAAGGCTGTCATCCCGCACTTGATGCGGGATCTCGCTGTTAAAAGTAGTAGTTGTTAAACTATAAGCAAAAAATCCGCAGGATTTTTTAATAAGCCATAAGCTAAAAATTGCTCTGCAATTTTTTTATAAGCTCTAAGCTGTCGTTTGTCGTTGGTAGTTGCTAATCTTCTAATCCTCCAATCTTCCAATCTTCCAATCCTCCGCCGTTGCCGTTATAAACCATAAGCAAAAAATCCGTAGGATTTTTTAATAAGCCATAAGCTAAAAATTGCTCTGCAATTTTTTTATAAGCTCTAAGCTGCCGTTCCTCCAATCTTCCAATCTTCTAATCTTCTAATCCTCCGCCGTTTCGCCGTTGCCGTTATAAACCATAAGCAAAAAATCCGCAGGATTTTTTAATAAGCCATAAGCTAAAAATTGCTTTGCAATTTTTTAATAAGCTCTAAGCTGTCGTTTGTCGTTGGTAGTTGCTAATCTTCCAATCCTCCGCCGTTCCGCCGTTGCCGTTATAAACCATAAGCAAAAAATCCGTAGGATTTTTTAATAAGCCATAAGCAAAAATCGCTCTGCGATTTTTCTAAGCTGTCGTTTTAATCTTCTAATCTTCTGCCGTTTTGTTGCCTTTTCTCTCCTATTTTGGTATCATCTTAAGTTGAGTTATAAGTTTAATTTTGGAGTATAACTGATGTTAAAGTATGTAAGAAACGAATTGTTTGTTGAAAAAGTGTCTGTATCAAAATTAGCAAGAAAGTTCGGTACACCGCTTTATATCTACTCTCAAGATAAATTGGAATCTAATTTTAATGCATATAAAACAGGTTTTAAAGGTGTTGATAGCATAATCTGTTATGCAATGAAAGCAAATTCCAATTCTGCTATATTAAAATTGTTGGCAAAAATTGGTGCCGGAGCGGATATCGTTTCAGGAGGTGAGCTGTACAGAGCATTAAAAGCGGGAATAAATCCTCAAAAAATAGTTTATTCCGGTGTAGGTAAAACCGCACAAGAAATAGAGTTTGCATTAAAGAGTAATATTTTGATGTTCAATGTAGAATCTTTTGAAGAGTTGGAACAAATAAATAAAATAGCTGGAAATCTTAAAAAGAGAGCAAGAATTTCGTTTAGAGTAAATCCTAATGTTGATGCTCATACACATAAATATATAACGACGGGTAAAGAAGGTAATAAATTCGGTATAAGATACGAAGATGCTCTCGATATTTATATAAAAGCATCAAAAATGAAAAATGTGGAAGTTGTCGGAGTAGACAGTCATATAGGTTCACAAATTTTAGATGTTTCCGCTTTTAAATTGGCAGCGGAAAAAATGTCTAAATTGATAGATAAATTGGAAGCAAACGGAATAAAAATAAAATACATTGATATCGGCGGCGGACTCGGAATAAAATATACAGCTGCGGACAAACCGCAAAAGCCTATAGATTTAAGAAAAACAATAATGCCTGTATATTCGAAGTATAAAGGCAAAACAATAATTGTTGAACCGGGAAGAGCAATTGTCGGCGATACCGGAATATTGGTAGGTGAAGTTTTGTACAGAAAAATTTCAGGTACAAAAAATTTCACTATCACAAACTTAGCTATGAACGACTTGATAAGACCTGCATTATACGAATCTTATCATAACATCATACCTGTAAAAAAATCTTCGACGAAACAAAAGGTTATGGATGTTGTTGGTCCCGTATGTGAATCGGGAGATTTTATAGCAAAAGACAGAAAACTTCCCGTATTCGAACAGGGAGATTTTATAGCTGTTGAATGTGCGGGAGCTTACGGCAGAGCAATGGCATCTCAATATAATTCAAGACCGAGAGGTGCTGAAGTTTTGGTTAAAGGGTCTAAAGTAAAAGTAATAAGAAAAGCGGAAACAATAGAAGATTTGATGTCTAAAGAAATAAAATAAGCAGTTAAAATATAAGCTTTCAGCTATAAACTGTAAGCTAAAAATTGCAAAGCAATTTTTAAGGAGAATTTATGTTTTCAGGTAGTTTTACAGCAATTGTCACACCATTAAAAAACAACAAGGTTGATTTTGATGCATACAAAAAAATAATTGATATGCAGATAGAAGCGGGAATAACAGGTATTGTTCCTTGCGGATCTACGGGTGAATCGGCAACATTGTCACATGCCGAACACGACGAAGTTATACAAAAAGCCGTAGAATTTTCTAAAGGCAAATTAAAAGTTATCGCGGGAACCGGTTCAAACTCTACGGCAGAAGCAATAAGATTATCGAAACATGCTCAGGAAGTAGGTTGCGACGGAGTATTGCTTGTTGCCCCTTACTATAACAAACCTACACAGAAAGGTTTGTATCTTCACTATAAAGAAGTTGCAAATGCAATAAATATTCCTGTTGTATTATATAACATTCAAGGAAGATCTGCAGTAAATATAGAGCCGAAAACAATAGCACAGCTTGCAAAAGATTGTAAGAATATTGTTGCTGTAAAAGAAGCTTCCGGTTCACTCGATCAAATGTCACAAATAAGATTACTTGCTCCGGAAATGGACTTAATATCCGGTGACGATGCTTTAACGGTTCCTATAATGGCTATCGGCGGAACAGGTGTTATTTCCGTATTATCGAATATATGTCCTAAAGTTGTTGCGGATTTAGTTAATGCAATGTTGAAAAAAGATTTGGATAAAGCTAACGAAATTGCTTTTAAATGGTTACCGTTGGTAAAAGCAATGTTTATAGAAACAAATCCTATTCCCGTAAAAGCTGCAATGGCAATGATGGGAATATGTTCCGACGAAATGAGACTTCCTATGTGCTCATTGTCAGACGAACATAAAGAAAGTTTAAGAAAAACATTAAAAAGCTACAATTTAATATAAAATTGCTTAAAGCAATTTGGAAGAATAGAAGATTAGAAGAATAGAAGGATGGAAGGAAATAGGAAACTAAATAATAACAAAATTTGCGAAGCAAATTTTACAACTTAGCATCCAATCTTCAAATCTTCCAATCCTCCAATCTTCAAAGGAGTTCACTATGTCTAATATAATCGTTTGTGGTGCGTGTGGCAGAATGGGTAGTGCAATAATAAATATGGCAAAACAAGATAAAGATTTTAATATCGTTGCTGGAACGGAAATAGATTCTTCTCCTTCAATCGGTAATAAAAATCCTTTGATAGTAAAATCGAGCGATATGGAATCTGTAATAAATGCAGGCGATATAATAATAGATTTTACAATTGCATCAAACACAATGAGAAACGTGGAGCTTGCTCTTAAGAAAAATGCAAAACTTGTTATAGGAACAACCGGATTAACGGACGAAAATAAAGAAGTATTAAAAAAAGCAGGGGAAAAAATATCTATAGTTTTTGCTCCTAATATGTCTACCGGAATAAATTTGTTGCTTGATATAGTTGAAAATATTTCAAAGAAAATTCCTAACTATGATGTTGAAATAGTTGAAATTCATCATAACAAGAAAAAAGATTCTCCTTCGGGAACGGCAATAAGACTTGCCGAAGCTGTCGCTGCAGGTCATAACAAAAGTTTGAATGATGTCGGAGTATACGGAAGACATGGTACACAAACATTAAGAAAGCCCGAAGAAATCGGAGTTCATGCGGTAAGATGCGGAGATGTTTGCGGAGATCATACCGTATATTTTGCAAGTGAAGGTGAAGTAATAGAAATATCTCACAAAGCGACATCAAGAGCATGTTTGGTAGCGGGAGCATTGAGAGCCGCAAAATGGATTAACGATAAACCTGCAGGCCTTTACGATATGAGAGATGTTTTAGGTTTAAAATAAAAAATTATAAACAAAATAAAAAAGACTCGGAATTATTTTCCGAGCTTTTTTTTGTAGTTTGTTGTTTGTAGTTTGTCGTTGCCGTTATAAACCATAAGCAAAAAAATCTGCAAGATTTTTTTAATAAGCTTTAAGCTTTAAGCCGCCGTTTGTCGTTGTCGTTGCTAATCTTCCAATCTTCTAATCTTCTAATCCTCCAATCCTCCGCCTTTCAGTTTGTCATCCCGCACTTGATGCGGGATCTCTCCGTTTGCAGTTGTCGTTATACCATAAACCATAAATCAAAAACTATAAACTGTCGTTAATGTCGTTAAACTTTAAGCTTTAAGCGAAAAATCCACAGGATTTTTCTATAAGCAAAAAATTCGTAGAATTTTTTAATAAGCCAAAATGCTTCGCATTTTGCTAAGCTATAAGCAAAAATCGCTTTGCGATTTTTCTAAGCTAAAATTTGCTTTGCAAATTTTTAATACGCTCCCTTATGAAACAGCACCACTATAATTGTTTTAAGTAAAATTTTTATATCAAGATTTAAAGACCAATTATCAACATAAAAAATTTCAAGTTCCAATCTTTTTTCGTCATTAAGCAAACTTCTTCCGGATACTTGCCACAATCCCGTTATTCCGGGCAAAACTTTAAACATTTTCTTATAACTGTAGTTATGATATATCTTTTTTATTCGTTCTACTTCCCATCTTACTATAGGTCTTGGTCCAACGATAGACATTTCTCCTTTCAATACGTTAAAAAGTTGAGGTAATTCGTCCATACTGTATTTTCTTAAAAATTTTCCTATTCTTGTTATTCTGTCATCTTCTTCAAGTTTTAAAAAAGCCTCATTTTGTTGTAAACTGTTTTCCGTTAAATCATTTAACTGCTTATCTGCATTATTAATCATACTTCTGAATTTATAGAGATAAAATTCTTTTTCATTAAATCCTACTCTCAAGTGTTTATAAAATATCGGACCTTTACTTTCTATTTTTATACAAATTGCAATAATTAAAAATATCGGCGACAATATAATTAACAAAATAATGGCCAATATAATATCCAAAATTCTTTTTAAAAAATAATCAAACTCTCTTACGGGATTGGATATTAATAATATAATCGGAATTCCCAATGTGTCATCTAATATTATCCTGTCTTTTGTCATTTGAATTTCTGTCGGTAAAATTTTTACGTCGATATTGTTTGTTTGTGCCCAATCACATAAAGATAAAAACTCCTCATCTTTTATTGAATAATTTGTAATAATTATTTCTTTTATATTTTTTTTAATAGAAGAATTTTTTAAGCTTTCTATATTTTTTGTTTCCAATGTATACGGATAGTAAAAAACTTTGTTTATATAATAGTTGTTAAAAATTTTTTTGTATTTTCTTACATTCTTGCCTATAATAAGCAGGTTATTCCTTATATCTAACTTATATATCATATATGCAATTATTCGTTTACAAAAGTAGCGGAATATAAGTGTAAAAAATATTAAATTTGTTGTCATAAAAACAATCATTAACCTTGAAGTATCGCTTTTTATAATAAAAATTAATGCAAGAATAAAAACAATAAAATATACGGTTGCTTTTGTTATTTTTACAAATAAATCAAACATGGATATGTAAAACAATTTATATCCGACAAAAAAATTTATAAATAATATCCATACGGGAATTAAGCAAAGGGATAACAGAAAATATTCGATTAAAGAATATGTCGTTGCGGAATGCAGAACATAAAATCTAAAACAAAATGCCGCTAAAAAAGATAACAGAAAACTGATACAATCCGTTAGAAGCAATGTAATAATGAAAGGCAAATTTTTATTCTTTAAAAGCATTTTTTATTCTTTAAGTATAATTGCATATTATGGTATAATGTATTCTATCATATTTTGAAATACTTTGTCTTAATATGATAAATAAAATATATGTTTTTTTCGGAGACTAAATGTTAGATATTAACTTTTTTGTTAGATATCTTAATATTTCAGAAAAACAGGAATATCTTTTAAAATTATATACTTCAAAAGAAAATGTAACAAAAGATGAAATTTATCATTTGTTGTATGATTTTGATTATGATATAGAAAAAGAAACACTGAACTTTAATTTTTTACTTGCACAGGTATTTCAAAATAATCCTCATGTAGAAATTCCTAAAGATATCGAACCGAGACTAAAAGGTGTCATTAGATGGGCTCAGTATCGAAATATCTCATTGTTGTCATGTTTAAAACAGTTGATAGTCGAACTGAATAAAAAAAACATTCCGGCTTTACTTATAAAAGGTGCCGCTATGAGAATTCTCGAACCGAATAAATTGAGAATAATGTCAGATGTGGATTTTGCCGTAGGTATAGATGATTTAAATGAAACGATTAAGATAAGCCGAAAATTAGGTTTTAAACTAAATAAAGCCTATAAACATGCTACGGAAGTAAGAAAATCGAATATACTAAAAATTGATATTCATAACAAGATTGTTAAAAGTGATACCGATACAAAAAAAACAGACAAGAAAATTTTTGAAAGAGCAAAACAATTTAATTTTTATGATTCAAAGGTTCTTATACCGAATAAAGAAGATATGATTTTTTTATTGCTTACATACGGTTATGAAAATATTCTGTATTCGCAACCTTTTTATAAAAATATATCTTGGTTGTTGGATGTAGTGTACATATTTAAAAATAATAAAAACATAGATTGGAACCTTGTTGTTACGAATGCTAAAGAAACAAATACTCTTGCACAAGTAAAAATAATGTTCGAACTGTTGAATCATTTTATGCCGAACATTGTTCCGGATAATATAATTTCTTCAATACATATATCCGAAGCTGAAAATAAAGCTTTTAATGCTTATACAAAAAAGCATTTGTTCTTCAATAAAGCACAACAATTGAAAGAACAGGTAAGAGATATGGTAAAAGGTAACGAAAAATTTGATTTTTTTCTTACATTGAAATTAACGAGCAGGTTTTTATATTTAAAAATAATACAAAAAACCCCTTTAATAAACTCTTTGTTTTTTGATAAAGTCGCAAACAGGATATTCGAAATATGAAATATATTAATTACGTGTTAAATATAGATAAAGTTTCTATCGAAAAATACTACAAATTTTTGGATAATCGTTTTCAGGAAAAAGCAAAACAAATTTCAATTGTTACCAAATATTTGGATTTGGGTGTAAAAGTCATAAGATTGCAAATTGTCTGTGAAAATTTTATTCCGAAACTAAAACAATATTTTTCATGTTCATTAAGAGACGATGTTAACAGTTACGATGAAACACTGTATATATGGAAAGACGAAGTTTCATCTTTTATCAACGAACAATATGAATCAAAACATGTAATGATAGCTTATCAAAATCAGCGACTTATAAAAATAGACCCCGAAAATAAAATAATAAATGCTGAAAATCCGAAAGAAAAAAAATATTATTTTATAGCCGAAGATTTTTCTTATGAGTCTCTTTCTCAACAAGGTCATTTATTTGTTAGACTTATAAGTCAAATAGTAAGAACGGAAAATTCGGCTCTTGTTCATTCCGCTGCAGTCGGAATAGACAACAACGGTGTTTTGATTTGTGCTATAGGAGGAAGCGGAAAAACAACATTGGCGGTTTCGTGTTTGTTGGAAGGATTTCAATATGTTGCGGACGATTATTTGGTATTAAGCAGGAATAATGATGATTTATATGCATCTCCCATATATTCAATGATAGCTTTAACACCTCATATTTTTAAGCAGATGCCTGATTTAAAGACCGAATTTATGTGTGATAATTATAATAATACGAAATATTTACTTAATACATCTTATTACGACGATAAATTGGCAAGAAAGCTGCCTGTAAAGGCAATCGTTTTCCCGAATATAAAAGATATAAAAGAACCGACAATAGAAAAAACGGACAGAAACAGAGCTGTTACTCAAATGGTTTACTCTACGGCAAGCCAAATGGGCAATGATGATGATAAAACTTATATGAAATTGTTGATATCTTTAATTAAAGATTTAAATTTTTATCAAATAAATTTATCATCGAATTTAAGTAAAAATGTTCAAATATTAAAACAATTTATTAAGGAGTTATAAAATGTATAAATTGAATGAAGCAAAAATGTTCGCGGATGTGACAAATAATATTGCCATAATAATTAATTCCGAAACGGGAATTTATTATGCAATGAACAATTGCGGAAGTATTGTTTTTCAGGCTATATTAGACGGTTGCTCAAAACAAGCAATTGTTGAAAATTTAAAGAAAATAGAAAATTGTCCTGCAGATATTGAACAGAAGTTGCAGTCGTTTATAGATACTCTTTTACAAAAAGAAATAATTGCAGAAGGAGAACAGTCATCCAAAAATCCTGTTTTTGATGAAACTGTTATCAAACAAGATAATTTTGAATTGAAAGTCTTGGAATATGCCGATGCCCAGGAAATGTTGCTTGCCGATCCAATACACGATGTTGACGAAAGTGAAGGTTGGCAACCGGTTTTCAAAGAAGATAATAAAAATGACAAATAAGCCATTGATTTCGGTAATGATGCCGACATATAACAACGGCAAATATATAAAACAGGCAATAGAAAGTATTTATGCTCAGAATTACGACAATATGGAAATTATTGTTGTAGACGATGGTTCTACGGACAATACAAAAGAAATAATAAAACAATATAAAGATATAAAATATTTTTATATAGAACATAAAGGAATACCGTTTGCAAGAAATGTGGCTCTTAAAAATTCAAAAGGAGAATATATTGCTTTTTGCGATTCCGATGATTATTGGTTACCGAATAAAATAAACAAACAGATGCAATATTTCGAAGAACATCCGGACTGTGAAATAGTTTTTACAAAATATGAAAATTTTTTTGAGAACGAAAATCTTAAGACAAATGAAAGAGCTGCTTATGAAAAAAAAGTCGAAGATGTTTTTAAACAATATTTGCCAAGCAGCATTGTGAAAAAATCTTTATTTGATAAATACGGATGTTTTGATGAAATTTTTAATGTATCCGAAGATACTGAATTTTTGTATAGAATTTTTAAAAAAGGTATTAAAGTCAATAATATTATTCCCGAAGTTCTTTATATAAGAAGAATACACGGAAAAAATGTGTCATTAAAATACAGTACGGATACTCTTAAAAAACATATTGCAACTATATTAAGGAAAGGGTTTTTAAACAAATGATATCTGTAATAATAGCGGCGAAAAATGCTTCAAAATATATTAGAGAAGCTATAGAAAGTGTTCAAAATCAAAGTATGAAAGATATTGAAATAATAGTTGTTTGTGATTCTTGTACCGACAACACAAAGCAAATAGCACAAGGCTTGGGTTGTAAAACAATCGAAGTAAATTTTTCTCACATAGCTAAAACAAGAAATGCCGGACTTAAAGAAGCCAAAGGCGAATATATTTTATGTGTGGATTCCGACGATGTTATGGAAAAAGACGGTATATTAAATTTATATAACGAATTTTTAAAAGATAATACTTTAGAAGCGGTTTTCGGTATGTCACAGGAATTTGTGTCTCCGGAACTGTCGGATGCAGATAAAGCTAAACTAAAAGCAAGACCGGACAACTATTTTGGTGCACTTGCAGGTTGCGCCATAATAAAAAAAGAAGTGTTTGATAAAGTCGGAACTTTTGATGAAGCATTAAAAGCAGGCGATATTGTGGAATTTCAAATAAGATTGCAACAAAAAAATATTAAAATAAAAAAAATACCGGTTGTAACTTCAAGAAGAAGATTGCATAACAACAATTTCGGCAGGAGTAATAAACAACAGGAATATAAAGATTATATTACTATTCTAAGGAACAAATTAAATAAAAAATGAAATACGATTATTTGGTAGTCGGTAGCGGTTTATACGGTTCTGTTTTTGCAAGACAAGCAACCGATAAAGGTAAAAAAGTATTAGTAATAGAAAAAAGAAACCATATTGCAGGCAATATTTATACCGAAAAAATCGAAGGTATAGATGTTCATAAATATGGCCCGCACATTTTTCATACCAATAACAAGTCTGTTTGGAATTTTGTAAACAAGTTTATCGGCTTTAACAAATTTACATTTTCTCCGTTGGCAAAATATAAAAATGAAATTTATCATTTACCTTTCAATATGTTTACATTCAACAAAATTTGGGGAATTAATACACCGGAAGAAGCCGAAAAAATAATAAATGAGCAGAGAAAAGAAATAAAGTCGGAACCTAAAAATTTGGAAGAGCAGGCAATCAGTTTGGTCGGTAGAGATGTCTTCGAAAAGTTAATAAAAGGATATACCGAAAAACAGTGGGGGAGAAACTGTAAAGATCTTCCTCCGTTTATTATCAAAAGATTACCGGTAAGATTTACTTACGATAACAATTATTTTAATGCTTTGTATCAAGGTATACCTGTCGGCGGATATACAAAACTTGTAGAGAATATGTTGGAAGGCATAGAGATAAAATTAAACGAGGATTATTTAAAAAACAGACAATATTATAATTCAATTGCCGACAAAATAGTTTATACCGGTGCAATTGATGCTTATTTTGATTATAGGTTTGGAAATTTAGAGTACAGAACGGTATTTTTTGATGAAGAAGTACTTAATGTTTGTAACTTTCAAAATTGTGCAATGGTTAATTATACCGATAAAGAAACACCTTGGACAAGAATTATCGAGCACAAATGGTTTATGTTCGGTAAAGATGAAAACGGTAATGATTTTCCTAAAACGGTTATTTCAAAAGAATTTTCAAAAGAATGGACTAAAAACGATGAACCGTATTATCCGATTAATGACGAAAAAAATAATTCTTTATATTTAAAATATAAAGAATTGGCCGATAAAGAAAAGAAAATCTTCTTCGGCGGCAGACTGGGCGAATATAAATACTATGATATGGATCAGGTTATAGAATCGGCTTTGAACTTCAGCAAAAAAGAACTCTAATTAAATATTACTATTTGTTTATTTTTGTTAAATTAAACTTAAAATGTTTAAAAAGCTTTAATTTAAAGAAATTGTCCTCCCGATAAATATTTATTATAGGAGCAATTATAATTCGTATTTTATCCAAAGGATATTTAAATCCTTGTATGAAAAATTTTATCCTTGTCTTTAGGGTGTAATTTGTCTTAAACGGTGTCATTTTTTCATAATACAAATAATATTTTCTTAACGGTATATAACCGAAATAATTCCAGGGCTTTCTTGCAGTCGTATAATGTATAATCTTTATTCTTTTTAAATTTTCAATTATTTCTTGCTTTTTCGGATGATTTAATAATAAACCCGTTTTTAAAAAGTCAGCCGGTATATTGTAAGAAAAATCGAGAGATTTTATTTTGTTTTTGCAAACAACATTTAAAGCATCTTGATCAAAATAAATAAAATTCTTAATGTTTTCTTCTATGATATTAAAAAGTTTTGAAGAAAGGTGTTCCTTTCTCCATAGTTTTAAGTTCATTAATAATACACCGGAATTTATATAAAAATCAAAAGTTTTAAGCATATTGTATTTGCTTGAATTATAGTAATGCGGCATATCCTCGACGGCAGCTATATAATATTGTTCAATGTCTTGCATAAATAAATCTTTTAAATCTCGTAAAACTATAACATCGGAATCGAGATAAATGGTTTTGTCCGTGTCTTTTAGTAAATCCGGAAGTAAAAATCTAAAAAATGCTGTTTTGGAAATGTAAGATAACGATTCTCTAAAGTTAGGTATACTGCTGAATTTTTCAGCATTGATTTTTATAAAAGATATTTCACAGTGCTTTATCTTCTTTAAACTTAGAATTTTATTTTTATCTTCATCCGAAAGGTCACTTTCCAAAATAAAAATATGTAAATCAGTTTCAATATCGGCATTTTTTAATATTGAAGCTATTGTACAAGCCAAAGGTTTTATATAATTCTTATCCGTTGATAAACATATGTTAATTCTCATAAGAGTATTATAGCAGATATTATTGCTATTTTGATATAATATTAGAATATGAAAACAATTAGACAATTTTTGAAAACAAAATTTCCTGTGTTGATTAAAATAAAATATTTTATTCGTTCAATAATATTAAGAAATAATCTTAAATATATTGAACTTCATGTTGTTGACAGTTGTAATTTAAATTGCAAAGCATGTACACATTTTGCAAATATTTCGAAAAAAAATAATTTTATAGATGCAAGGATACTGGAACATCGGCTTAGCAGACTATACAAACTATTTACGGTAGAGAGAATAAGACTTTTAGGCGGAGAGCCTCTTCTTCATCCCGATATAATAAATGTTTTAAAGACAGCAAGACGAATTTTATCCTATTCCGTTATTGAATTGGTTACAAATGGTATTTTGCTCAATAAAATGTCCAACGAATTTTTTGAGACATGCAATAAGAATAATATCAAAATAATTATATCTACATATCCTGTTTTGAAAAATAAAGGAGAAATTGAAAGGATTCTTTCTTCTTTTAAAATAAATTATGAATTTTTCCCGATGATATTTACATTTGTAGCAAATTTAAATCCTGAAGGAAATTCCAATAAAGAAGAAACTTTTAAAAATTGCGGACATAATTACTGCCGAATATTAAAAAATGATAATATTTATATTTGTCCTATATGTGCATACATAGATAAATACAATGAATACTTTAATAAGAATATTCCTACAGGTAAGGGAATAAACATTTTTACAAGTTCGGCAAAACAAATTTTTAATTATTTGAAAGAACCGGAAGAAACTTGTAAATACTGTACAAATATTACCGAATACGTGGATTGGAGTTGTGGTACTCCGAAAGAAACAGATTGGAACGGTAAAATATAAACTTATGAATAATCCGAAAGTATCAATAATTATTCCGGTATACAATACAGAACAGTATTTAAGACAATGTCTGGATAGTGTTGTTAGTCAAACATTTAAAGATATTGAAATAATTGTCGTTAATGATAATTCTACCGATGGTAGTTATAATATTATCAAAGAATATGCTAAGAAAGATAATAGATTTATAGTTATAAATTTGACACAAACAAAAGGACAAGGAAATGCAAGAAACGAAGGTTTAAAAATAGCAAAAGGAGAATATATAACATTTATAGATTCGGATGATTGGGTTAGGAACGATTTTGTGGAAGTTCTATATACCGAAATTAAAAGAGATGATTTAGATGTTATTTCCGCATCTCAATATTTTTATGATAATTTGCAAAAAAAAGTTGTTGATATAAAAACTATTCCGGCTAAAGTACTGAATAAAAGCGATATAGAAACCTTGCTGATTCCTGAAAAAGAATTTTTTATTATACCGGTATGGCAGAAAATTTATAAAAAACAGTTTTTAGATGATAATAAAATCAAATTTAAACTTTGTTGGCATGAGGATAATGTTTTTCATTTTGAAACACTTATCAAAACTACAAAAATAAAATTTATAGATGATAAAATTTACTTTTATAGGATTAACAGAGAAAATTCTTCGGTATATGGATTGAACAGAGATTTTACACTGTTTAATGCTTTTGACGAATTAAAAAAAATGTTAATAGAAAATGATAAATATGAAGAATATAAAAAAATTTACTATCAATATATATCTGCGCTGACAGCAAGAAAGTTGGTAAGTTTAAATTTACCATTCTCAAAATTAACAAGCTATTATAATAAATTTAAAAGTTTATATTATAACGAAGAGTTTGTTAACAATTTCAGTATAGCAAAATTAACTATAATGCTGAAAATAGTAATGATATTATTTTATTTATGTCTTAAATTCAATATGAATTATATTGTTATTGGAAAATTTTGCAGAATAATAAAGAGAATAATAAAGAAATAATAATGAACATAAAAATTGTAGTAGCAATGCATAAAAAATATAAGGTGCCTAAAGATGATATTTATTTGCCTTTACATGTGGGTGCCGAAGGTAAAGAAGACATTGGCTTTACCGGAGATAATACAGGTGAAAATATATCAATAAAAAATCCCTTTTGGTGTGAATTAACCGGATTATATTGGGCATGGAAAAATTTAGATTATGATTATCTTGGACTTGTTCATTACAGAAGACACTTCAAAGGAAAAACAAAAAGCAACGATAAACTTGCAACTGTAATAAAAAAGTCGGAAGCGGAAAATATATTAAAACAAACAGATGTTATTCTTCCGACAAAAAGACATTATTTCATAGAAACTTTATATTCTCATTATAAACATACTCACTATATAAAAGATTTGGAAACGACGAAACAGATAATAAAAGAAAAATATCCCGAATATTTAAATGCATTTAATTGTGTAATGAAAAGGAAATCAGCGCATATGTTTAATATGTTTGTTATGAAAAAAGATCTTGTAAATCAATATTGTTCGTTTATATTTGGTATTTTATTTGAACTTGAAAAGCAAATAAATATTTCAGACTATAATAGATATCAATCAAGAGTTTTCGGCTTTGTTTCGGAACTTTTACTTGATGTGTGGATAGAAAAAAATGAATTAAAGTATATAGAAATTCCCGTTGTTAATATGGAAAAAACAAATTGGTTAAAAAAGGGATATAGCTTTTTAATGGCAAAATTCTTTAACAAGAAATACGACGGAAGTTTTTAAAAGTAATATTATGTGTTATAATAAAAAATAATAAAGATTTTAATTTGGATCATGAAATGGATAATGTAAAAGTATCAATCATAATTCCTGTATACAATGTAGAACAATATTTAAGACAATGTCTTGATAGCGTGGTAAACCAAACACTTAAAGACATTGAAATTATTTGTATTGATGATGGTTCCTCTGATTCTTCTTTGGAAATCCTGCATGAGTATTCGAGTAAAGATTCGAGAATTAAAATTATAACCCAACAACATGAAGGTGCGGGTGCCGCAAGAAACAAAGGGTTAGCTGTTGCGAACGGTAAATATTTGTCTTTCTTGGATTCCGATGATTTTTTTGAGACTGATATGCTTGAACAGATGTACAATTGTTCCGAAAAATATAATACGGATATAGTTATTTGTAAATCAAATACTTTTGATAACGGTAACATTAAAGAACAAAATAATATTAAAGATAAGTTACTCCCTAACAAAGAAGTTTTTTCCTCACTGGATATTCCTAAATATGCTTTTCAGTTTCATATGGGTTGGTGTTGGGACAAGTTATATAAAACTTCTTTCATAAAAGAAAAAGGTGTTTGTTTTCAAAACATAAGAAGGCATAATGATGCTTTCTTTGCACATATATCAATGATTAATGCTGAGAGAATATATGTTTTAAATAAAAGACTTGTATATTACAGAAAAAACAGAAATGCTTCAATCACACAAGCGAATATAAAAAAAGATGAGTATATCTTTCTTTGTAAAGACATGTTAAAGGAAATAAAAAACTATCTGATTAAAAATAATTTATTTGAAATATTTAAACAAAGCTATGTTAATTACTGCATGTTTACCGTTGCGGAACATTTTAAATTGTTGTCTTTTAAAACACAGGTTAATTTTAGAAAAATATTTGAAATAGAAAAGTGTAACAGAAAATATTTTTATTCACTAAAATATTTTCGCATATATATTATATCGTCTTATAAAATATTAATATTATTATATAACTTAGTTTCTTTTCATAAGCGGTATTTTTAACATTTTAACGAACGGTTTTTAATAATGAATAGTCCGGAAATATCAATAATCATTCCAATATATAATGCAGAGAAATATTTAAGACAATGTCTTGATAGCGTGGTAAGCCAAACTTTTAAGAATATTGAAATTATTTGCTTGAATGACGGTTCAATCGACAATAGCCATCAAATAGTCGAAGAATATCAACAAAAAGATAAAAGAATTATTCTTGTTGACTTAAAACAAAATAAAGGCATATCCCATGCAAGAAACGAAGGTGTTAAATTTGCAAAAGGAAATTATATTGCTTTTGTTGATTCCGATGATTATATAGAGCCTGATTATATTGAGTATCTGTATAATATTTTAAAAACTTTTGATTGTAAAATATCCGTTTGTCCTCATAATGTCATAAAAAAAGGTAACAAAAAGAAGGTTTTTGATATAAAAACGGATTATAAATTATCTTCTCAAGAATGTATAAAAAAACTTTTATATAATGACGGAATAGATACATCCGCATGGGCAAAACTTTACGACAAAACTTTGTTTGATAATACAAAATATCCTGAAGGAAAACTGTTTGAAGACACAGCAATTACATATAAATTATTTATAAAAGCAAAAGAAGTAGCATGCGGTCATTTGGCAAAATATAATTATGTAGTAAGAGATAATTCTATCGTAACAAGAGAATTTGATAAATCAAAACTTGATTTGATTGAAAATACGGATAATATGGCAACAGATATCGTTACTTTGTTCCCGAAATTACAAAAAGCGGCTTTAAGACGAAGAGTTTATGCGAGATTCAGCACATTAAATCAGATGGCGGAAGTTGATAAAGATAACAAAGATGAAGTACAAAAAATGATAAAATTTATAAAAAAATATAAATGGAATATTTTAACGGATATTAATGCTCCGATAAGAGATAAAATTGCAGTTTTATTAATGCAAATAAATTATAATTTGTATAAATATGTTTGGCAGAAATTAAAATAAAATTAATAAATAATATTGGATACTTAATGGGGCTCAAATAATGAATGATTTGAATATTATTAATGTTTCGACTAAACAATCACGGAAGAATTTATTTCAAGTTGTAGAGAGAACCGGTGTTTCTTATAATTATGCACTTGGTAAAGTTATATATGATATATATTATTTGGCAAAAGAACTTAAGTTTAATCCTGTATACATTACATGGATAACTTCAACTAAAAATAAATTTGAAAGTTTAAAAAAAAGATTAAAATATCAATATGATTGGTATAAAAGTTATAATAAAATAAAAAATAATTCTATTGTTTTGTTACAACATCCGTTACACGCTGCAAACAATAAAATTTTAAAAAAATTAAAATATAAAAAAAATGTTAAATTTATCAGTGTTATTATAGATATAGAAGAACTTAGATGTTACTATTATAATAACGATTTTGTCTACTATAAACAAGAATTTGAAACAATGTTGGAAATATCAGATATTTTAATAGTTCATAATAATACAATGTTTAAGTATTTTGTCGATAAAGGAATATCGGAAAAGAAGCTTATAAATATTGAATCATTTGATTATTTACAAAAAAATGATAATGTTGTTGAATTTGAAAGATCGATATCTTTTGCAGGTAATTTGGATGTTATCAAATGCGGATTTATAGCTCAATTAAATAGACTAAAAAATATAAAAATAAATTTATATGGAGTTAATTTCAACAACAGAGTATTAAATTCTGAAAATATTAAATATCACGGTTCTTTTCAACCGGATGAAATTTCTAAAAAGTTAGACAGAGGTTTCGGATTAGTTTGGGACGGAGACAGTATAGATTCTTGTTCAGGATATTTCGGACAATACTTAAAATACAACAATCCGCATAAACTTTCTTTATATTTATCTTGCGGTATTCCCGTTGTTATTTGGAAATATGCTGCACAAGCTGAATTTGTTAAAAAATATAATGTCGGTATATGTGTTGAAAATTTGCAGGAAGCAGAAAATATTATAAGTAATATGAATGCAGATGATTACAATATCCTTACAGAGAATGTAAAGAAAATAAAACCTCTTTTATGCTCGGGACATTTTACAATTCAAGCAATAAAGAAAGCCTTGGATTTGATAAATAAGAATTAGTCTTTATCACTCAACATTATCATTGAGTTTGATTTGTCGCCCAACATATATTTCGGCAAATGACCGTCCCATTTCTCTATCCACTTCAAATTGATAACGGTTTGGTTGGAAGAATCTCTGAGTAATTTTTGTTTTTGTGCTTCCGCTTCCGCAAGTAAAATAACTCTTTTCTTTTCTTCTTCCGCCTGCATTCTTTGATATTGTATCTTTTTAACTTTTTGCTCTTCTATCTGTTTTTCTTCGACTACTCTGTTAAATTCCGCGGTAAATTGTATATCAACGATATTTACGTTTTCTATTATTATGTTATATTCTTCGATTTTCTTTCTTAAGTTTTCTTCGATTGCCGCTCTTAAATTTTCTCTTTCCACGATAATATTTTCAACAGGTAACTTTGAAATTGCCGTTTTAGAAACTTCCTGTATTGCAGGATATATAACTTTTACAAAATAATCTTTACCGATTTTTATATGAATGTCGTTAACTTTTTCGTAAACAGGTCTGAAATTTACAACTATTCTTGCTCTGACGGTCTGTAAATCTTTTGATGCGGAATCTGCTTCTATTTCTTGTTTTTGAGTTTTTACATCATAGTTTACTACTTGATGAACAAAAGGTAATTTAGGGTATGTTCCTTGAGAAAAACTTTTGGTTTCACCTGTAAGAACATTTATTCTTACTCCTACAAAACCTACTTCAACTATAAAAAAGCTTGAAAGAGCTATAAAAGCTATTATTATGATTGCTGCTATGCCCAATATCATTCCTGTATCTTTTTTCATTCCTTACTCCTTAAACCACAAATTGTTAAATTATAATCTATAAGCTTACTGTTTGTAGTTGTTTGTCGTTAAGCTATAAACTATAAACCACAAACTATAAGCTAAAAAATCCATAGGATTTTTTTAATAAGCTGTAAGCTTTAAGCTACAAATTGCTCCGCAATTTTTCCCACCAATCTTTATTGTTCAAATACCACTCTATTGTTTTTTCTATTGCTTGTTCAAACTTATATTTAGGTTCCCAACCGAGTTCTTCTTTTATCTTTGTTGCATCTATGGCATATCTTCTGTCATGTCCTAATCTGTCTGCAACATATTTTATTAAAGAACTGTCTTTACCTAAATATTTTAAAATTGTGTCGGTAATATACTTGTTTGTCTTTTCATTGTTACCGCCGACATTATAAATTTCACCGTTTTTGCCTTTATGTAATACGGTATCTATTGCGGAACAATGATCTTCTACGAAAAGCCAATCTCTTATATTTAATCCGTCACCATACAAAGGCACTTGTTTATTATCGAGTGCATTTGTAATAAATAACGGAATCAATTTTTCCGGGAATTGATAAGGCCCGTAGTTGTTTGAACATCTTGTAATATTAACATTAAGTCCGAAAGTGTGGTGATAAGCCATAACCAACAAATCCGCACTTGCTTTACTTGCCGAATACGGACTGTTCGGAGAGAGGGGAGTTTTTTCCGTAAAAAATCCCGTTTTTCCGAGTGAACCGTAAACTTCATCGGTAGATATTTGGAAAAATTTTTCTATTTTATATTTTTTCGCAACTTCCAAAAGATTTTGTGTTCCCAAAACATTCGTTTTTACGAATATATCCGGATTGGTTATACTTCTGTCGACATGAGATTCCGCAGCAAAATTTATTATTACATCTATTTTATTATCGGAAACGATTTTATCAACTAATTTGTTATCTGCAATATCGCCTTTTACAAACAAATAATTCGGATTATCTTTTACATCATCCAAACTTTTAATGTTGCCTGCATAGGTCAACAAATCAAGATTAACAATTTTATAATCCTGATGTTTGTTTAACATGTATCTTACAAAATTACTTCCTATAAAACCCGCACCGCCCGTCACCAAAATTCGCTTCCGCAAATTTGGAAGATTGGAAGATTGGATGATTGGATGATTGGATGAAAAAGAGTCTTTCATATTATTTCAAAAAACCTCTTAATTTATTTATTTTTTTTGAAAGCATTTCTATACTTTCGTTTATGTTTGTATCTTCTTTTATATATTGTAATTCTATACAAATATCCAATATAGCTTTTACTTCCATCAATGAGCCAAATGCTATTGTTAAGAAATTTAGAAAATCTTTTTTGCTTTTTCGTCCTTTTCCTTCAGCAATATTTAAGGATATTGATGTTACTGCTCTTTTTAGTTGTAATTTTAAATTAAATTCTTCTGATTTTGGAAGAGAATCAGCGATTACATATATTTTTTTTATTAACTTTATACTATCGTTCCATATTTCTAAATCTTTATATGTATTCACTTTAAAATTCCTATTTGCTTCTAATCTTCTAATCCTCTAATCTTCTAATCTTCAATATGGAAATTAGCTTTGCTAATTTCCATAAACGGCATACCGTTTATATATGCTTCCGCCCATCATTTCCGCGGTTCTTTGAGTCATAACATTGTCTTCCAAAATCCAGGAAAGTTCACACTCTTGGTATCCGCCTTTAACGGAATTTATAAGAGCTTCCAACGACATATATGCTTCAATACCTTTATGTCTGTACTCTTTTTTTACACCCATAATCATAAGTCTTAAATCTTTAACTTTTCTCTTATAATATAAAAATTTAAAAATTCCGAACGGGAACAATTTTCCGTACATCTTTTTAAATACATAGTTGTAATCGGGAATGGCTATAAGCATTCCTATTGTTTTATCTCCGTCACAGGCAAGCATCACAATGTTTGGATCCGCCAAGTTCACAATATCGTCTGCTATAGATTCAAACTCTTCTCTTGTCCAAGGAACAAACCCCCAATTCTTTTCCCAGGCGGAATTATATACTTCGATAATATCTTCAAGTGTTTTTTTGAAATTATTTTTGTCAAAAGTTTTTATTGTTATGTTCGGATTTCTTTTTTGAACTATTCTTAATGCTTTGTTAAGTCTTGGCATTCTGTCGTCTAAAGCTACCGGGATGTTATAGGCATAAAGTTCTTTTATTTTTTTTAGGCCGCATTTTTCTGCCAAATCTAAATAATATTTATGGGTATAAGGCATCAATATTTTAGGATCACTGTCAAAGCCTTCATATAAAAAGCCCACTTCATCATTTGTCGATGGATTCATTGGTCCCATCATCTTATCTAACTTGTTTTCCGATAACCACTGCTTTACCGCATCGAATAACATTTGTGCAACTTCTGCATTGTCTATACATTCAAAAAAACCGAAAAAACCTATTTCTGTTTCTTGAAATTCTATATAGTTGTAATCAATAATACCGGCAATTCTTCCTACGATATTATTTTTATCATCATAAGCCAAGAATAATTGTTTCTTTGCATGTTTCCAATAAGGATTTTTTTCGGACAGTAACTTTTTGTTTTCCGAATCTAATTGAGGTATCCAATAAGGGTTACCTTTATAAATTTTATAAGGTAACTTTATAAAATCATTTATTTGTTTAAAATCTATTTTCTTTACGGTAAACATTTTACTTGTTAGACCACAAATTTTTAAACCATCTTTTTGTTGCGGCAGCAAATTTGTTATTTGAAAAAGAAAAATTCCATCTGTTATTGTTTATATTATATGAAGATTTCTTTTTAGACTTGCTTCTTGTGTTTCCGCCCGGTATTATTCCGAGTTGTTTGGAAACTTTTTCAAATTTATCAAGAATCATTTCCAATTGTTCATCGGTATGAGTTGCCATATAACTTGTTCTTATTATGGCTTGACCTTCCGGAACAGCTGGGCTGACTATAGGAGATGCGAAGATACCTTCTTCAAACAACATTGCACACATTTGGAAAGCCTTCATATCTTCACCCACTGTTATAGGAATAATAGGGGATTCCGATGTTCTTGTATCAAAACCTAAAGATTGAAAACCTTCTTTCATTTTGTTTGTGTTTTCCCAAAGTTTAGCTCTTCTTTCAGGTTCATCCTGCAAAATATCCAAAGCAACATCTATTGCACCTACACATGCAGGCGGTAATGCTGCCGTAAATATTAATGATCTTGCCGTATGTTTAATATAATTAATAACTTCGCTTCTGCTTGCAATAAATCCGCCGATGGAAGCAAGAGATTTTGAAGCTGTTGCCATTAAAACATCAACTTCAGGTTCCATGTTAAAATATTCTCCTGTTCCCTTACCGTTTTTACCGAGAACTCCGAGAGAATGTGCTTCATCTACGTAAACTCTTGCACCGTATTTTTTTGCAAGTGCCGATATTTCGGGGAACTTTGCTATATCTCCTTCCATACTGAAAATTCCGTCAACAACTATCAAAGCGGATGTTCCCTTTGATTGAACTTTTGCCAACTGTCTTTCCAAATCAGCCATATCGTTATGTCTGAATCTTAACATTTCACCGCCGAAAGAAAGTCTGCAACCGTCTATAATGGAAGCATGATCCAATTTATCTGTGATAACAAATTCACCTTTACCTACTAAAGAAGAAATTGCACCCAAATTTGAATGATGACCTGTCGTAAAAAGTATTGCCGCTTCTTTTCCTACGAACTTTGCGAATTTTCTTTCAACTTTTTCGTGCAAATCGTTTGTTCCGTTTACAAATCTTGAACCTGTGCAGGAAGTTCCGTACTGTTTTGCGGCAGCAACTGCACCTTCTATAACTTTCGGATGATCCGCAAGTCCCAAATAGTTGTTGGAACATAAAACAATCTTTTCTTTACCGTCAATTTTAACTACAGGACTTTGAACGGTTTCAACTCTTTTAAAATATGGGTACATTCCCGCAGCTTGCAAATCTCTTGCTGCAGTAAATTTAGTACACTTTTCAAAAATATCGTTAGACATAAAACACTCCACAGTAAAATTTGTTTAAAAATACTTATTACTTAAATACCAATTGTATGTTATTTTTGCACCATTTTCAAGCTTTGTAAACTCAAAATCGGTATCTTTTATTATATTGGAATTATCTGCAGTCCAATAAGTTTGTAACATTTCAACAATTTTTTCTTTACTTAAAACTTGCGGTTTTTTTGTAACTTTTGCAACTATTTCATAAAAACTTGCAACAGTTTTAAAAATGAAATCAAATAATATAATAGGTATTGTTTTTATATTGTTTGCTTTTGCTATGGTTGTTGCAACATCTTTCCAGGTATAAATATTGCCGTCACACAAATAATATGTTTTATTATTAGTTTTTTCATTATTTAATGTAACGGAAATAACTTTTGCTATATCTTTTACAAAAACCAATTGAATAAATCTTTTGGTATGAGTGTTGGGCTTTAAATGATGTTTTACCAAATTGAAGAAAATGAAAATATCTTTATCTCTCGGTCCGTAAACCGAAGCTGGTCTTATAATGGTATAAGGAACAAGTCCTTCCAACTTTTTTACTTCTTGTTCCGCCAACAATTTACTTTTACCGTAATAAGAAACAGGATTTTCTTTTTCGGTTAATAATTTGGGTTGTTCTGTTGTACTTGGACCCATTGCCGCTTGAGATGATATGTAAATAAATTTTTTGATATTACTTTTATTTTTTATTGCAGCTTGAACAATGTTTTTTGTTCCTGTAACATTGGTATTATAGTAACCGTCCCAATTTAATGCTCTTACAACACCGGCACAATGAATTACTGCATCAACCGTAGAAAGCAATTTTGATAATTGTTCTTCATCGTTTAAAGAACAATATTCATATTGAACAGGATAATCTTTAATCCATTTTAAGTTTGAACTTTTTCTTGCTAATGCAATAATCGTATGATTGTTGGAAATAAGTTCTTCTACTATATGGCTTCCTACAAATCCCGTAGCCCCTGTAAGCAAAACTCGCATCTGTGAATTTGGAAGATTGGAGGATTGGAAGATTGGAGGATTGGAAGAAACAATGTTTTGCATTTATTTTAAAAAACCTCTTAATTTATTTATTTTCTTAGAAAGGATATCTATATTTTGTTTTATCTTTATATTTTCTTTTATATAACCTAATTCTATACAAATATCTAATATCGCGGTTGCTTCCATTAAAGAGCCAAAAGCTATTGTTAAAAAATTTAAGAAATCTTTTTTACTTTTTCTACCTTTACCTTCTGCAATGTTTAATGCTATGGAAGTAACAGCTCTCTTTAATTGTAGTTTTAAATTGTATTCCTCAGATTTTGGAAGCAAATCAATGATTGTATATATATCTTTTATTAATTTTATACTATCTTTCCATATTTCTAAATCTTTATAACTATTCATGCTTTTTATTCCACGATACTTCTACTCTTCTAATCTTCTAATCTTCAAATCTTCAAAAAAAAAACTGGCAACGGGTGGAATTGAACCACCGACCAAAGGCTTATGAGTCCTCTGCTCTACCCCTGAGCTACGTTGCCATTACAAAAACAAACTATAAATAATATTTGAGTATTGTATTATTTTTAATGTTAAAAGTCAATAAAAAAATCACTTTACGAGTTTATGGTTTATAGTTGGTAGTTTGTCGTTTGTCGTTTCTAGCTGGTCTTTTGCCGTTATAAACCATAAGCAAAAAATCCGCAGGATTTTTTAATAAACCATAAGCTGCCGTTCCGCCGTTGCCGTTTCCATACCTCCATACCTCTATCCCTCGCCGTTCTTGTCGTTGCAGTTTCTATCCCTCCATACCTCTATCCCTCAGTCGTTTGTCGTTGCAGCTTCCATCCCTCTATACTTCCATACCTCTATCCCTCCGCCGTTTCCAATCCTCCAATCCTCCAATCTTCCAAATTTGCTTTCAGCAAATTTTCTTCATCAGTATCGCCTTTTCGCCGTTCTTATAATAGTTATTTCTTATATTATATTGTTGAAACCCAAACTTTAAATATAAATTTATTGCCGGAATATTTTTTTCGCCGACTTCAAGAAAAACGGTTTTTACATTTTGTTTGGAAATGTCGTTTAATGTTTGTTCTAAAAGATATTTTCCTAAATTTTGCCTTTTAAATTTGTTATCAATTACTATATTTAATATTTCCGCTTCATCAATAATAATATGGTATATAATGTAGCCGGCAATTTTATTATCTGCAAATAAAACCTTAAAAAAGGAGTTTTTGTTTTCGAGTTCTGCCAAAAACATACTTTTTGTCCAATTGTAGTTGGAACCGGTTCTGTCTATTTCGCAAACCGTATCTATATTTCCTTTAACGCAATCAACAATTAATTTATCATTCATATTAATATGATATATTTTTGAAATAACAAATACAATAAAAACGATATGAATTTTATATTGAAATTTAAGTATAAAAAAGATAAAATTTAAGAGATATATTAATAAATTTTTAAAAGGAAATATTATGATTAAAGAAATATTCGGAGCAATATTCGGCTCACAAAATGAAAGAGATATCAAAAAAATAAGACCGGTTGTAAACAAAATAAATGCATTGGAACCTGAAATAGAAAAATTATCCAATGAAGAATTAAAAGCTAAATCGTTGGAATTTAAAGAAAGACTTAATAACGGGGAAAAACTGGACAGTATTTTACCCGAAGCTTTTGCTTGTGTAAGAGAAGCCTCAAAAAGGACTATCGGTCTCAGACATTTTGATGTTCAAATGATAGGCGGTTATATTTTACACCAAGGTAAAATTGCCGAAATGAAAACCGGTGAAGGTAAAACTTTGGTTGCAACCTTACCTGTATACTTAAATTCTTTAACAGGAAAAGGTGTTCATGTTGTTACCGTTAACGATTATCTTGCAAAAAGAGATAAAGAATGGATGGAACCTGTTTATAATGCACTTGGCATGACGGTTGGAAATATTTGTCACGATACTTCCGATGAAGATAGAAGAAAAGCTTATGCCTGCGATATTACTTATGTAACAAACAACGAACTCGGTTTCGATTATCTTAGAGATAATATGAAAATTTCCAAGGAACAAAGAGTTTTAAGAGAATTGAATTTTGCCATCGTGGATGAGGTCGATTCTATTTTAATAGATGAAGCAAGAACTCCTTTGATTATATCAGGTCCGGGTGAAGAATCCACGGATAAGTATTATGTTGCAAACAGAATTGTTCCTATGCTTAAAGGAAGACACATAACCGAAAATGAAGAAATAAAAGCAAAATATGAAGGCATAGATTTATCTAAAGGTTACGATTATCTCGTAGATGAAAAAAATCATACGGTGGTTTTAACCGAACAAGGTGTTCAAAAAGCGGAAAGATTTTTAGGCGTAAAAAATATTTATGATGATATGCAGGCAGAATGGGTTCACCATATAACACAAGCAATAAGAGCTCATGAACTTTATAAAAGAGATGTTGCTTATGTAGTAAAAGACGGTGAAGTTATCATCGTTGATGAATTTACCGGAAGACTTATGCCGGGAAGAAGATGGTCGGATGGTCTTCATCAGGCAATCGAAGCAAAAGAAAATTTAAAAATCGAACAGGAAAACCAAACACTTGCAACAATAACATTCCAGAACTTTTTCAGAATGTATAACAAAATCGCAGGTATGACAGGTACCGCACTTACCGAAGCAAGCGAATTTTGGGAAATATATAAACTTGATGTTGTTGAAGTTCCCACAAATAATCCGATGATAAGAAAAGATTATCCGGATGTAATTTACAGAACGGAAAAAGAAAAATACAATGCGATTATACAGGATATAGAACAATGCTGGAGAAAAGGACAACCTGTTCTCGTAGGTACAAGATCGATCGAAAAATCGGAATTGATTTCCGATATGTTAAGAAAGAAAGGTATTCCTCACAATGTTTTAAATGCAAAATATCATGAACTTGAAGCTCAAATCATTGCTCAAGCCGGTGCAAAAGGTGCCGTAACAATTGCAACCAACATGGCAGGTAGAGGTACCGATATCGTGCTTGGTGCAGGTGATGAAGAAAACGGAAAATTTGTCAGAGAAGTCGGCGGTCTTTATATTATAGGTACGGAAAGACACGAATCAAGAAGAATCGATAACCAGTTAAGAGGTAGAGCCGGCCGTCAGGGAGATCCCGGTGCATCAAGATTTTATTTGTCTATGCAGGATGAACTTATGAGACTTTTCGGTTCCGACAGAATGGCAATCGTTATGCAAAAGCTCGGACTTAAAGAGGGTGAAGCAATAGAACATCCTTGGATATCCAAAGCAGTTGAAAATGCACAAAGAAAAGTTGAAGGCAGAGATTTTGATATAAGAAAACAACTTATCGACTACGATAATGTTATGAATAAACAAAGAGAAGCCGTTTACAGATTAAGAAACGAAATTCTCGAAGGTGAAGATGTTTCCACAACCATACAGGATATGTGGCTTGAATCCGTAGAAGAAAAAATCGAACAATGGGCACCTCCGAAAACTTATCCGGAACAATGGGAATGGCCCCATTTCCATGCTTGGATGTCGAGATCTTTCGGAATAAATTTCGAAGTTGCAAATAAGGAAGAATTAAGTTATCTCACAAGAGATGCATTAAAAACAATCTTGCTCGACAAAATACAGGAAGCTTACGAAAAGAGAAAAGAAACTTTGGGTAAGGAACTTTTAAGCCGTATAGAAAGAATGGTTCTTTTACAAATGATAGATGTTGCATGGAAAGACAATTTATATGAACTCGATCAACTTAAAAAAGGTATAGGATACAGAGCTTATGCTCAAAAAGATCCTAAAATAGAATATCAAAAAGAATCGTTTATGCTTTTCGACGGTATGATGAAAAGAATAAGAGAAACGACTATAGAATATGTATTTAAAGTTCAGGTTAATGTTACCGCAAGACCTATGCCTTCGGGACAAGAAAACAGAAATGTTGATCCGACAAAAAACAATGCCGGCAACACTAACAACAAAAACGATAAGAAACAAGTTTCCGCAAAGGATATAAAAAAGATAGGAAGAAACGATCCTTGCCCTTGCGGCAGCGGTAAAAAATATAAAAAATGTTGTGGAGCAAATAAATAAAAAATAAGTAATCGGATTATAGGTGAAAAAGTTTAGAGCAAAATATTTTTTTCTGGCTATATTATCTGGTTGTCTTTTAGCAATATCTTTTCCGAAGATAAATGCTTTCTATTTGGCGTGGATAGCCTTTATTCCCGCTGTTTATACGGCATTAAGAAATTGTGTCAAAAATTCCTTGGTTTACGGATTTGTTTTCGGCCTTGCATGTTATGCAATTTCTTTGTTTTGGATGTTTCCTTTTCTTAAATTCAATACAAACACAACACAAGCCTTAATAGCTTCATCTTTATTGTGGGCATATTTGGCTTTATATTTTTCGGTATGGATGGGAATGTTAAGTTTTTCAAGAAGACACTTTCATCCCGTAGTTTCATCTTTGTATGCTGCAAGTTCCTGGGTGATATTGGAATATGTAAGAACTTATTTATTTACGGGATTCGGTTGGAATCTCGTCGGGTACAGCCAGTATTCTTTCTTGTATGCAATTCAGTTTGCCGACATTTTGGGAGTTTACGGAATTTCATTTTTTGTCGTTTTTGTAAATATGTTGCTTTATTATTGGCTTAAAGATTCAAGAGGAAAATTATTCTTTTTATATGTAATAGGTTTGTTTATTATCGTAGGAACATACGGTTATATAAAAGTACATTCATACTCAAATCCTTTCGGAGACAAATTAAAAACAGGTGTGGTTCAACCCAATATAGATCAATATAAAAAATGGGACGAGAAATTTATAAAAGAAAATCTTGCATCTATAGAAAAACTTGTCGCAAATTTTGAAAATCAAGATTTGGATTTGGCTGTTTATCCCGAAACGGTTCTTCCCGGTTATTTACAATACGAAGGTGAAGTTATCGATTTTGTGGAAGCGGTTTCAAAATATTCGAAATTGAATTTGTTCGGCGGAGCAAGTTATGATGCCGAAGACAGAATATACAATTCCGTTTTTTTCATAACGGCTAACAACAAAAATTTAGGCAAACACGATAAAAATCATTTGGTTATATTCGGAGAATATATTCCGTTTAAAAGTCTTTTGGCAAAGTATTTCGGTATATTGAATACATTGGGAGATTTTTCCAAAGGTAAGTACATGAATGTGTTAAAATATAAAAGTATGCATATCGGAGCAACAATTTGTTCCGAAAACTTTTTCTCTGATTTATCAAGAAAAAGTGTTCTGAACGAAGCAAAAATTTTAACGAATCACACAAACGATGCTTGGTTTCTGGATTCTTATGCTCCTTACCAACATTTTGTAATGAATGTTTTCAGAGCAATAGAAAACAGGAAAAACGTTATAGTGTCGGCAAATACGGGAATTTCTTCCGTTATAGATTCTGCAGGTAACATAATGAAAATTACATCCGTAAACAAAGCGGAAACTTTTATTACGGACGCATATCAAAACAATGTTATAACGGTTTACGATAAAATAGGTAACATTTTTTGTTATATATGTATGTTTTTTACAATGTTTATAATAGTTATAGTTTTTATAATATAAAGGAAAACTTATGTTAAACGAATTAAAAGACAAAATAGTAAACTTAAGGAGGTCTCTTTGATATAGACAGCAAAATCAAAGAGATAGAAGAACTCGACAAACAAATTTCCGCATCCGATTTTTGGAACGACCAAAACAATGCGAAAAAAACAATGTCAAAACTCGACGGTTTGAAAGAAACCGTAAATTCCTGGCAGGATTTAAATTCAAGAATAGACAATCTGCTCGAAATGGACGAACTTTTACAACAGGAACAAGACGAATCTTTATCGAAAGAACTCGAACAGGATAAGGAAAAACTTATAAAAGATTTTGAAGCCGTGGAAATAAAAACAAAACTTTCCGGCAAACACGATATGAACAATGCTATCGTTTCAATTCATGCCGGAGCGGGCGGAACGGAATCCTGCGATTGGGCACAAATGCTTGTAAGAATGTATTCCAGATGGGCTGAAAATAAAGGATTTAACTTTAATACAATAGATATTTTAGACGGAGATGAAGCAGGTATAAAAAGTATAACATTTATTGTAAGCGGCAAATATGCTTACGGTTTGTTGCAGGCTGAAATCGGAGTTCACAGATTAGTAAGAATTTCACCTTTTGATGCAAATAAAAGAAGGCACACTTCTTTTGCCAGTGTAGATGTTATACCGGAAGTTGATGACGATATAGATATTGTTATTGACGAAAAAGATTTAAGAATAGATACTTATCGTTCTACGGGTGCGGGCGGTCAACATGTTAACACTACCGACTCCGCTGTCAGAATTACTCACTTACCCACGAACATTGTGGTTCAATCTCAAACCGAAAGATCTCAAATAAAAAATAAAGCTACGGCAATGAAATTGTTAAAAGCAAAACTTTACGAATTCGAACAGGAAAAATTAAGAGAATCTTACGAAAAACACTACGATGAAAAAGGTCTTATCGCATGGGGCAGTCAAATAAGATCTTATGTTTTTATGCCGTATCAGTTGGTAAAAGATCACAGAACGGATTACGAAACTTCTCAAGTCGATAAAGTTATGGACGGAGAAATAGATTCGTTTATTGCGGCATATCTTAATTGGAAATTAGAATCAAAAAATAAATAAAATGGGGGAAAAAGTTTTATGGAACAATTTTCTTTGTTTGTTGACGGGAAAGATGTAGATACCGGAAAATACGAATATTTTCCTTATTCCGATCAAACTATTTTAGATTTTAAAAAAACTTACCAGGTTATTACCAAGTTAAAAAAAGGTGAACCCCCCGAAGATGCCGACAAGTATGTTTATGCAAAATATTGTGTCGGAGATAACGAACTCAACAAAAAAGCTATAGAAGCCGCTTATAAAGCAAGCAAAATAATGAGAGATATGCCCGTGGCAAAAAGAAGAAAAATCTTGTCCGATGTTCATAAAAATTTGGTGGCAAACAAAGATAAAATAATTAAATTGTTGGCAATAGAAGGTCACCCGAAAAAACTTTCTCAGTGGGAATATGAAGCTATGGAAAGAGCTTTTTGTAAAACCACTTTGGATATGTTTAAACACAGCGTATGGGAAGAAGCCGGAACAATAGGAAGAGAAAAAGTTTATTTGGTCAGAAAAGCAGACGGAGTTGTTGTCCTTGTCCCTCCGAAAAATGCCGCGGCAAGTAATTCGCTTTCGGCAGCATATTGCTTTTTGGCGGGAAATGCATTAATTGTAAAGGCCCCGTTAAAAGCTCCGGTGGCAACTATATTTGTTTGGAAAAATATTGTAGGAAAAGCATTGAAAGATAACGGCGCTCCGGACGGATTAATGAACATAGTTATAGGAAATTCGAAAGTAATTATGGACGAATGGCTTGAAAATCCCAAAGTTAACGATATCTTTTTCTTCGGTGAAAGTGAAAACGGACTTGAAATATCCAAAAGAGCTCACAATTACAATAAAAAAGCAATTCTTGAATTGTCCGGAAACGACAATATGTTCGTTTGGGACGGTTGCGATATTGAGGGAGCGACAAATTCCGCATTGGATGCTTTTTTAGGTTCTACACAAATTTGTATGTTGCCGAAAAATATTATAGTTCATGAAAGAATTTACGACGATTTTAAAAATTTATATCTGAAAAAAATTTCCGAACTTGAATTCGGACTTCCGTCAAGCGAAAAAACTTATTTTACTCCCGTAGTTAAAATGAAGGAATGTCAGGAATTTCTTGAAGATGCTTTATATAAAGGCGGAAGATTATTGTGCGGCGGTAAAAAAGTTGACCATACCGGAACACCTAACGACAGAGGTCTTTATTTTCAACCTACTCTTGTTGAAATAGAAACCGATAATCCGGAAATGTTTAATATGAAACTTGTAAGAGAAGAAAATTTTTTCCCGGTAATACCGATAATAAAAGTAAAATCATCCAAGAAAACAAAAAAAGAAGCCGATAAAGAAATATTCGATAAAATGTTGGAAATAGCACAAAAGAACGAGTATGGCTTAAGAGCATCCGCATGGGTAAAATCCGCATACTATACAAGACAATTTATGAAACATATCGATAACTGTGCGTTGTTCAGAATAAATTCAAGGCACGTGGCTTTTTCTTTATATTTGCCGGGACAGGGCGGAGTCGGAAAAACAGGCGGTCCTTACGGTGAAGCAAGTTATTTGGTTCAAAAAACAACTCATTTACAAGGAATAAGTTTAACAAGGTAATTTATGAATTATTATGCATTAGGTCCTACAATAGTTGCAGGTTTTGTTTTAATATTGGGTTTGTTTGTTCTTTTTAAGAACATGAAAAACAAGCTTAATCTCGTATATTTTTATTTGTCTATATCTTTGTTTATTTGGCTCATAAATTTTTCGTTGATGTATTGGAATGTGGGAAACTATGATCAAGCCTACTTTTTTGCAAAGTTAGGCTTTATAGGAGTAATTCTCACACCGGTCTGTATTTTGCATTTTACCGTAGAGTTTTTAAACAGCGGTTTAAAAAGATACACACCGTTTTTTTATTTGTTAACACTTCCCGTAATATTCATTAATTTTTCATCTCCGTATATGTATAGCGGATTAAGCACTAATTTCTGGGGATATTATCCTATTGCGGGTAAATTTTATTTTATCGCTTTACTTGAATTTGTGGGAATATTTTTGGTTGCGACATTTTCTTTGTTCAGACATTTTCGCAAGAAAAATACCAACATCGTAAAAAGAGAACAGATAAAATATTTAATGATGGCTTTTGCCATAGCTTTGTTTGCTTCAGGAGATTACATAATAAAATATCCTGCCATCAATTTTTATCCTTTCGGATATATCGTCGTTATTTTCTTTAGTTTTATAATGGCGTTGAATGCAATAAAAAACAATTTAATGGATATCAGACTTGTAATTACAAACGGAACGATATTGATCTTTTTATACATTTTTGTTTTAGGTATTCCTATATATGTCGGACTATATACCAAACAATGGTTTATATCTTTCATTTTGCTGTTTGTTTTTTCAACATTGGCACCGCTTACTTTCAGATTTTTGCAGAGAAAAGCGGAACTTATTTTGCTTGCCGAACAAGAAAGATATCAGCAGTTGTTAATGCAGGCTTCAAAAGGAATGATAGAAAAAGAATATGATATATCAAAATTGTCTCAACTTATTGTGAGAATAATAAAAAGATCCGTAAAAATAAAATTTGTGGGCTTATTTATAATTAATGAAGAACAAGGTATTTACAAAAATTTGGCTTTTAGAGGAGAAAGTAATACCGGTAAAGTTGTAAAAGAAATCCGTAAAGACAACAAAATAATTGCTTTTATGGAAAGTTATAAAAAACCTTTTTTCTTTTCGGAATTACAGGATGATTTTAAGGAAGAATTTTTAAAAATAGCCAAAAATATAACCGTAATCGTTCCATCTATTTTCAGAGATGAAGTAATCGGTTTTTTAATTTTGGGTGACAAAGAAAACAAAACCGTGTATTCGAAAAAAGACCTTGAAATTTTCGGAACATTATCAAATCAGGCTGCTCTTGCCGTGGAAAATTGTGTGTTTTTGGAAAAGTCTCAAAAACAGCAGAAAAGATTGTTTGAAGCCGATAAATTGGCTTCGATCGGCGGTATGGCGGATGGTATGGCTCACCAAATAAGAAACAGATTAAACAGTTTCGGTTTGGCGGCCGAACTGTTAAGTTACGATGTTCAGGATTTTTCCGAAGGTCATAAAGATTTTATAGCACAACATTCCGATATAAACGGAATGGTAAAAAATATGAACGAGCTTATTCATTCTATTAATGAAAATGTAAAGAAAACAAATACCATTTTAACCGGAATTTTAAATTTTGCAAAGCCTAAAGGTTCCGTTACCGAAAAAGAAACTTTCCGTTTAAGAGAAATAATAGAACCGTCCATGATGTTGGTTCAGGTAAAGCACCATAAAGAAAAAGTTCCCATTGTTCTTGATATATCCGATGATGACAAAATATACGGTATAAAATATCAAATACAGGAAGTATGTTTTAACTGTATAGATAATGCTTTTGAAGCTATCATGGAAAAAGAGCAACATATACAAAATCCGTTGTTTGACGATGTGGATAAAAGTAAGCCTTTTGTTCCCGAAATAAGAGTTTCTTTGAAATATTTTATTGAAAGGAACAAATATCAAATAATAATAAAAGATAACGGTATCGGTATTAAGCCGGAAAACAGAGCTAAAGTGTTTTCCGCATTTTTTACTACCAAACCTTCAAGTAAATCCGGTTCGGGTATAGGTTCTTATGTTGCAAGAAGAATGATAGTTGAAGCACACAACGGAGACATATCTTTTGAGTCGGAATACGGTGAAGGAACAACATTTACCATTACATTGCCTTTATCTTCTAAAAGAGAAAAAGAAGTTTTAGAGTAAATTTTTATTGAATTTATAAGATAAAAAAGATAAAATAAAAGAATATATTTATTAGGGAGATATTAGAAAATGACTACAGCACCGGAACTTTCAGGTTGTAAATTGTTACATTCGGGTAAAGTAAGGGATGTTTATCAATATCAGGAAGATAAATTGTTAATAGTTGCTACGGACAGAATATCTGCTTTTGATTACATATTGTCACCTTTAGTTACCGATAAAGGAAAAATCTTACATAAGATATCCATGTTTTGGTTTGATTTTGTTCAAAACATTATTCCAAACCACATAATTACGGGAAATTTCGATGAATTCCCGGAAGAGCTCAAACAATATGAGTTCTTAAGAGACAGAGCCATGATAGTTAAAAAAGCAAAAAGAATAGATATTGAATGCATAGTCAGAGGTTATCTTGCAGGTTCGGGTTGGAAAGAATATCAAAAAAGCCAAACCGTATGCGGTATAAAATTACCCGCGGGTTTACAACAATCTCAACAGTTGCCGGAACCTATTTTTACACCATCGACAAAAGCCGACGACGGTGAACACGATGAAAACATTTCTTTTGAACAAACGGCAAAGTTAATCGGAGACGATTTGGCGGCACAAATAAGCGAAATGTCCATAACACTTTATAAAAAAGTAAGTGATTATTGCTTGGCAAGAGGAATAATTTTGGCGGATACAAAATTGGAATTCGGTATATACGACGGAAAATTAATATTGATAGATGAAATTTTCACACCGGATTCTTCAAGATTTTGGGAAAAAGATAAATATGTTTTGGGAAAATCTCAAGACAGTTTGGATAAACAATTTGTCAGAGATTATCTCGAACAAATTAAGTGGAACAAACAACCTCCGGTTCCTGTTCTTCCGGAAGAAGTTGTAAATAAAACAAAAGCAAAATATGTGGAAGCTTATGAAAAAATAACAGGTAGGAATTTTTAAAATGATATTTGAAATTGAAATTAAAACAAAAAAAGGTTTTGTTGACCCTCAAGGTCTTCATACCGTTTCCGATATATCCGGAATCGGTATAAAAGATATTACCGATGTTTCTTATGTTGCTGTTTACAGAATTTCCGGTAATATTACAAACAAACAGGCCGACACGGTCGCAAAAGAATTGTTGAGCGACAAAATAACGGAAGATTATACCGTTAAGCAGTACAAATCTTTGGAAGATAAAAAGTTGGAAAAAAATTCCATAGAAGTTTGGTATAAACACGGTGTAACAGATACCGTCAGCGAAAGTGTTGTAAAAGCAATAAAAGATTTGGGAATAAAGGAAGAGTTGGTCGTAAAAACAGGTAAAAAATATTGTCTTAAAGGTAAAAATATAGACGATAAAAAATTGAAAAAAATTGCTACAGGTTTGTTGGCAAATACTTTAATTCAGGAATATTTAACAAAATGAAAGTAAACACAATAGAAATTTTAAATTTAAACGACAAGCAGTTAGTTGAATTGAGCAGAAAAAGTGTTCTTTCTCTTTCACTTGTGGAAATGAAAGAAGTTCAAAAATATTTCCGTAACATAAAGAGAAATCCTACCGATGTCGAGCTTGAAACAATAGCTCAAACATGGAGCGAACATTGTAAACACAAAACTCTTACCGGCAACATCGAATACACAGAAGAAAAAGGCGGTAAGAAAAAAGTAACAAAATACAAAAATCTTTTAAAAGAAACAATTTTCAATGCAACTATGAAATTGAACAAAGATTGGTGTATTTCTGTATTTAAAGATAATGCCGGTGTTATCGATTTCGATAAAACAAACGGTGTTGCTTTTAAAGTTGAAACACATAACCATCCTTCCGCTCTTGAACCTTACGGAGGTTCAGCAACGGGCATCGGTGGAGTTATAAGAGATATTTTAGGTGTGGGTCTCGGAGCAAAACCGTTGGCAAATACCGATGTTTTTTGTTTCGGCCTTCCCGACACAAAAGCAAGTGAAGTTCCGGAAGGAATGCATCACCCGAAAAGAATAGCAAAAGGTGTTGTTTCCGGAGTCAGAGATTACGGTAACAGAATGGGAATACCTACCGTTAACGGCGGAGTATTCTTCGATAAAGGATATATGGCAAATCCGTTGGTATATTGCGGAACGATGGGAATAATTCCCAAGAATAAATCCGAAAAAGAAGTTAAACCCGGCGATTTGGTTTTGGTTGTCGGCGGCAGAACAGGCAGAGACGGAATTCACGGAGCAACTTTTTCTTCCGTTGAACTCGATAAAGAATCAGATGTAAGTGCGGTTCAAATCGGTAACCCTATTGTTGAAAAGAAAGTTTTGGATACTATGCTTAAAGCAAGAGATCTTAATTTATACAGAGCGGTAACGGATTGCGGAGCGGGCGGTCTTTCAAGTGCTGCCGGTGAGCTCGGAGAAAAAACAGGTCTTGTTATAGATCTTCAAACAGTTCCTTTAAAATATAAAGGACTTGCTCCTTGGGAAATATGGATTTCCGAAGCTCAGGAAAGAATGGTTTTTGCCGTTCCTCCGAAAAACAAAAACAAAATTTTGAATTTATTTAAAAAAGAAAATGTTGAAGCTACATTTATAGGAAAGTTTACAAATGACGGTAAACTTTTGTTGAAATACGGTAAAGAAATTGTTGCTGATATGGAAATGTCTTTCTTGCACGGAGGAGTTCCAAAACCTACGAGAAAAGCCGTATGGAAACAAAAACAAATAAAGAAACAATCTCCAATAAAAGTATCGTCTAAAACTTTGCAGGAAGATATTAAAAAAGTTTTGGCGGATATAAATGTTTGTTCAAGAGATTGGATAATAAGACAATACGACCACGAAGTTCAAGGTCAAACGGTGGTAAAACCTTTACAGGGAAGTTCAATAGAAAATTCGGGACCTCAAGATGCCGCTGTAATTTGGCCTTATACGGTAGTTAAAGGTACAAAAAAAGGAGTTGTTTTATCCAACGGTATAAATCCGGAATACGGTAAAGTTGATACTTACAAAATGACGGCATCATCAATAGAAGAAGCAATGAGAAACGCCGTTTGTGTAGGTGCAAATCCGGAAAAGATTTCGTTGCTCGACAACTTCTGTTGGGGAAATCCAAATAAACCCGAAATTTTGGGAAGTCTTGTAAGAGCCGCACAAGCTGCTTACGATTTATCTTTGGGTTACAGTGTTCCTTTTATTTCCGGTAAAGACAGTTTATATAATGAATATACAATAGACGGCAAAACATATTCGATTCCGCCGGCATTTTTGGTATCTTCGATGTCTGTTATTGAAGATGTAAACAAAACCGTTACAATGGATTTGAAAAATGCGGGTAACAGTATTTATTTGATAGGTGTAACCAAAAACGAATTGGGTGCATCCGTTTATTCAAAAATTAAAAACTTTAAAAACGGAATAGTTCCCGATTTGGATGTTAATGTTTCCAAGAAAACAATGAAAACAATTTTTAATGCAATAAACGAAGGCTTGTTGGAATCTTGTCACGATTGTTCCGAAGGCGGTGTTATTACCGCAATATCGGAAATGGCTTTTGCCGGAGATAAAGGTGTAAGCATAAATGCGGATGCGATAAAAACATCCGAAAAAATGACAATAGCCGAAACTTTATTTTCCGAAAGTAATACAAGATTTTTAGTTGAAGTTTCACCTGAAAATGTCGCAAAATTCGAAAAGTTGTTTAAAGGTATTGCCGTATCTAAAATCGGTGAAGTTTCAAACGATAAGTTTTTAAAATTGGAATCTAAAAAATCAAAAATTTCCGTTAAGGAAAATATAAAAAATTTACAAAAGGCATGGCAAAAAACTTTGCAATGGTAAAATAAAATGAAAAAGATAAAAGTAATTATTATAAGAACGGCAGGAACAAATTGTGATTATGAATTAAAGTCGGCATTTGAGCTTTGCGGAGCAACCGTCGACAGAGTTCATATAAACGAATTGATATCAAGTAAAAGTAAAATTTTGTCTTACGATATTTTAGCTGTTCCGGGAGGATTTTCCTACGGAGACGATATCGCTTCGGGTAAAATTTTATCAAACGAAATAAAATATAAATTGGGCGATAATGTTAAAAAGTTTGCATTGTCGGGAAAACCGATAATCGGTATTTGTAACGGTTTCCAAATACTTGTAAAAATGGGACTTTTACCTAAACCGGAAAATTTCGAACAGATTTCAACATTATCTTACAACGATTCAAATAAATTCGAATGCAGATGGGTTCATTTGAAAACGGAAAAGAAAGCTGACGACAGAACATTATGTTTGTGGACGAGAGATTTGCCCGATGTTATTTCTCTTCCGGTGGCACACGGTGAAGGAAAATTTGTTGCGGATAAAAAAATACTTGATGATATAGAAAAAAATAATCAGGTTGTTTTCAGATATTGCGATAAGAACGGAAAAGATACCGTTTATCCGCAGGATCCGAACGGTTCGTTAAATGCAATAGCAGGTATTTGTAATAAAAAAGGCAATGTTTTTGGACTTATGCCTCATCCGGAAAGATATATTTATGCTTTGCAACATCCGTCAAGAGAAGGTTATGACGGTGTTTACGGTTGGGGAAAGAAAATATTCCAAAATGCAATAGATTATTTAAAATAAAAAAAGGGAAAGGGGTAATAAAATGAAAAGCTGTATTACTTGTCTTTTTCAAGGCGACAACAATGTCGATGTTGAAGGGAACGGAAAAGTTTTTTGTATGGTAGACTGCAAATGGAAGAAGGAACAAGATTCTTGTTCAAACTTTACCGAGTATGCAGACTTAAGCAAAGAAATGAGATGCCAGTATGCAATGAAAAAAAGCGGCAAAGATAACAGTATCTCGACACTTATAAAGTCGAATTGGTACATAATGATAGCAACTTTTATAATTGCATTTTTAACATTTTTGGTTGTAGTTAAATTCTTTGATAAGTACATTTTTTAGTGTGGGGCAAAAATGAAATTTTTAGTTATAGGTAACGGCGGAAGAGAACATGCCATTATTTGGAAACTTGCACAGAGCCCGAAAGTAGATAAAATTTATTGTACATTGGGTAATGCGGGAATTTCAAAACAGGCGGAAATAATAAATATTAAAGTCGACGATTTTGAATCTCTTGCAAAATTTGCAACAGAGAACAAAATAGACTATACATTTGTCGGACCGGAAGTTCCTTTGGCATTGGGAGTTGTGGACTTTTTTAATTCCAAAGGTTTAAAAATTTTCGGACCTTCCAAAAAAGGTGCATTGCTTGAAGCAAGCAAAAGTTTTGCAAAAGATTTTATGCAAAAATATAATGTACCTACTGCCGCTTATCATACATTTACCGACTATAATTCTGCAAAACAATTTCTTGAAACCGAGTGGGAAGAAAATAAGAAAGTTGTTGTAAAAGCAGACGGTCTTGCAGCAGGTAAAGGTGTTGTAATGTGCCAAAACAGGCAGGAAGCACTTGTTGCCATAAAAGACATGATGCAGGATAAATCTTTCGGTTCTGCCGGCGATAAAATAATTTTTGAACAATGGTTGGAAGGGCAGGAAACATCCGTTTTGGTTTTTGTTGACGGAAAACATTTTTCAATAATGCCTGCGGCACAAGATCATAAAAGAGTTGATGACGGGGATAAAGGTTTAAATACGGGCGGTATGGGAGCTTATGCACCTGCACCTATAGCAACCCCGGAACTTTTAAAACAAGTTAAAGAACAGGTAATGCCTAACATTATGAACGGCTTACAAAAAGAAAATATAGACTATAAAGGTATTTTATATATAGGTTTCATGGTGGATAACGGTAAACCTTATGTTTTGGAATTTAATTGCAGATTCGGAGACCCCGAAACGCAGGTTATATTGCCGTTACTTGAAACGGATTTGGTGGATATCGTTGAACATACCATTAACGGTACATTAAACGAAATAGATATAAAATGGTCAAAAAAATCCGCGGTATGTGTTGTTCTTGCTTCGGGCGGTTATCCTGAAAAATATGAAAAAAATATTAAGATTTTCGGATTAGACACCGTTAAGGAAGATGAAGCAATTGTTTTTCATGCCGGAACAAAAAAAGATGAACAGGGTAATGTTTTAACATCCGGCGGAAGAGTTTTGGTATTAACGGCTATTGCAGACGATATAAAATCGGCAATAGATAAAGTTTATGCGGTAATACCTAAAGTTACTTTCGATAAAATGCATTATAGAAAAGATATTGCACAGAGGGCATTAAAATGGATAAACAAATAGATGTTGCAGTTATAATGGGTTCGGATTCCGATTTACCCGTAGTTGCCGAAACATTGAAAATATTCGATAAGTTCGGTATTAAATATTCCGTAAATATTGCATCCGCACACAGAACGGCGGAATTTGTTAAACAGTGTGTAAATAATGCTGTTACAAACGGAGCAAAAGCATTTATAGCGGTTGCGGGTATGTCTGCGGCTCTTCCCGGAGTTGTAGCATCTGAAACAATTCTTCCCGTAATAGGTGTTCCTATGGAAGGGAAAGCTCTTTCCGGAATGGATGCTCTTTTTTCTATAGCACAAATGCCGCCTTCAATACCGGTAGCATGTATGTCTATAGGTAAAGCCGGTGCAAAAAATGCGGCAATATTTGCTTTAGAAATTATTGCGGTAAGCAATAAAACTGTTTCGGAAAAACTGTTACAATACAGAAAAGAAATGAAAGAACAAATTCTAAGTAAAGACGAAAAATTAAATAAAATCGGTTATCAAAAATACTTGGAAGAAACAAAAAAATAACTCCGAAGATATGAAAAAAGTTTTAGTAGCATTATCCGGCGGAGTAGATTCTTCCACAACTGCTTATTTGTTAAAACAACAAGGATTTGATGTTTCCGCCCTTACATTGAAGTTATACGATTCTCACTCGAGAGCATCCGTATCTTTACAAGCAATAGAAGATGCCAAGAAAGTTTGCGATTTTTTAAATATCAAACATTATGTTCTCGACTTACAAAAAGAATTTCAAGATACTATCATAAATAATTTTATAACGTCTTATTTGTCTGCAACAACACCGAATCCGTGTATACTTTGTAACGAAAAAATAAAGTTCGGGCTTTTGCTCGACTATGCAAAAAAAGAAGGATTCGATTATTTGGCTACAGGCCATTATGCAAAGATAGAAAAAACAGACGATGAATATAAATTGAAAATCGGTAAAGATAAATCCAAAGATCAAACATATTTTCTTTACAGATTAACACAAAATGAACTTAAAAATTTAATGTTTCCGTTGGCAGATTATACAAAAGAAGAAATAAGAAACATAGCTACTACCGCAAATCTTCCTGTTGCCAACAAACCGGACAGCCAGGAAATTTGTTTTATAGAAAAAACTTATCACGAGTTCTTACAAAAGAATATTAAAGATTTTAATAAAAAAGTGTTACCGGGACTTATCGTCGATGTTAACGGTAAAAAGCTCGGTAAACACAAAGGATTGATTTTTTATACAATCGGGCAGAGAAGCGGACTCGGTATAACAACTCCCGAACCTGTATATGTTCTTAAAATGGATAAAGCAACAAATACACTTATTGTAGGAACCAAGAAAGATGTTTTTTCAAGAGTTGCAAAAATAAAAGATATAACATTTGTATCAAATAAATTCGACGGTAATAATTTTAAAGCCGATGTTAAAATAAGAAGAATGCACGAACCGGCATCGGCGCTTGTTTCCAAAGATATAATATTGTTCGATGATGAACAAGCTTCCGTTACACCGGGGCAGTCCGCGGTATTTTATGACGGTCCTTATGTTATAGGCGGCGGAATTATAATTTAATTAAGAGAAAGAATATGAGAAAAGAAGAAAGAAGTAAAGCTGTTTTTAAATATATTGTGATAGGAATAATCTTTATTACATTTTTATGTATTATTTTTAATTCTTCCACATCCCAATTTATTTCAAGATTAATTGAAATTCATAAGCTTAAAACAAATACGGAAAAACTTATAAACGAAAACGAAAAATATGAAAAGAGACTAAATTATTTAAAAACCAAACCGAAAGAAATAGAAAAAGAAGCGAAAATAGTTTTTGATGTCGTTGCCGAAAACGAAATGGAATTTGTTTTTGAGGAAGATTCTCAAAAAGAAGAACCTGAAAAAGAAGCAAATAAAGAGGCAAATCAATGAAATTCAAAATATTGGCTTTAGTGTTGGCTCTTTTTCTTATTCCTGATATTATTTTTGCTTATTCGAATCCGGCTATTGATAAGAAAATAAAAATAGCCGTTACAACTTCAAATTTGGCTGATCTTTTAGATGAAATATGTAAAGATAAAATAGAAGTTTTTACAATTATTCCTACCTCAATATGTCCGGGAAGTTACGATATCGATGCCAAAACAATAAAAGAAATCAATAAGTGCAATATTGTTTTATATCATCATTGGCAACCGTGGATTAAAGACTTAAAATACAAAATAACCAGATTGGGAATGGTCTACAGAGAACTGAAGACAAGAGGAAATTATATGATTCCTTATATAAATTTAAGAGCCGCACGGGAATTGTTGGACTTGTTATCTATTTGGGATAGCGATAATAAAGATTTTTATGAACAGAACTTTTTGGATTATTCTTTCAGAGTAAATTTTTTAGCGGAAGAAATAGCAAAAAACGGTTACAACAAATATAACAAAAAAATTGTGTGCAACTCACAAATATCAACTTTCATGGAATGGTTGGGTTTTGATATTGTTATGTCATACGGTAAATCAAGCAATATGTCGTCGGCGGAAATGTTAATGCTTACGAAAAAAATAAAAAAAGAAAAAGTTAAATATGTTGTGGATAATTTGCAGGCGGGAACCGATGTCGGAAGAACGCTGGCAGAAGATTTAAAAATGAACCATATCATTATAAGTAATTTTGTTCTCGGCAGATCGTATATAAATACTTTAAAAAACAATATCGATAAAATAAATAAGGCACTGGAACAAAAATGATTCCTTCCGCTATATCTCTATCAAATATAAATCTTATATACTCCGATAAATATATACTCAAAAACATAAATCTGAATATAAATAAAGGTGATTGTGTAAGTATATCCGGTCATAACGGTGCGGGGAAAACCACATTGTTTAAAATAATCAACGGCTTAGTAAAACCCACGAGCGGAACAATCAAAATATTTAATAATAATTCGGATAATGAAATAAAAAAAAGAATCGGCTATATTCCGCAGATAAATAAATTTGAAGAGAATGTCCCTATAACCGTTAAGCAGGTTATAGAAATCGGAATAACGGCAAGGAAAGGCATATTTAAAAAATTATCGAAACAAGATAACTTGCTTGTTGAAAATATTGCCGCAAAACTTGATATACATAAATTGTTGAATACCCCTATAGGAAAACTGTCCGGCGGGGAAATGCAAAAAGTGTCTATAGCAAGAGTTTTGGCACAACAAGCCGATATTATATTGTTGGATGAACCGTTATCCAATCTTGATATAAAATCTCAAAAAAATATTGTTGAAATTATAGAAAATATACATTCTGATAAAGAGCATACTCTTTTAATTGTGTTGCATAATTTAGAACAAAAACCGAAATGTTGTAACAGCGAAATTGTCCTTGAAAAAGGCGAAATCGTAAATTATAAATTGTCATAATGTCTGTCATCCCGCACTTGATGCGGGATCTTCGGATGATTTGCCCTTGTAAGGTGGGCAAACATTCCGCGCAACGTCTCGTTATTTGTAGTTTGTAGTTGGTCGTTTGTCGTTAAGTCTGTCATCCCGCACTTGATGCGGGATCT
>JBGUZU010000043.1:0-3704 GCA_045223915.1 Endomicrobiaceae bacterium
AATGCCAGGTGATAACGTAGAAATGGAAGTAGAATTGATAATGCCGGTAGCAATGGATGAACAATTGAGATTTGCAATCAGAGAAGGCGGAAGAACAGTTGGATCAGGCGTTGTTACAAAGATCATTGAATAATTAAAATACAGGAAAAATAATATGTCAAACGAAAAAGTAGCAGTAAACAAAACAGATAGAATAAGAATAAAACTTCGTTCTTACGATTGTAAAATGTTAGACGATTCTTTAAAGAAAATTGTAGAAACAGCAAGAAGAACAGGTGCAACAATAACCGGTCCTATGCTTTTGCCTACAAACATAAAGAAATATACGGTTAACAGATCAGTTCATACTGATAAGAAATCGAGAGAGCAGTTTGAAATGAGAGTTCATAAGAGATTGGTTGATATCTGTGAACCTTCAGGAAATACGGTGGAAGAATTGATGAAATTGGATCTTCCTGCCGGAGTAGATATTGAAATAAAAATGTAATTTTGCGAAAGCAAAGTTGCGAGGTATAGAGGGATAAAAGTATGGAATTTTGTTTCCATACATCCTCGATACATTAAACTAAAATTTAAAGTAGAGAGAAAATATGTTAAAGTCAATAATTGGTTCAAAAATAGGTATGACACAGGTTTTTGATGAAAAAGGCAAACTTGTGCCGGTAACAGTTATAGAAGCAGGACCATGTGTAGTTACTGCTATTAAAACTGTTGAAAATGACGGTTATAATGCTGTTCAGTTAGGTTTCAAAGATGTTGCAGAAAAGAAACTTACAAAAGCTCAATTAGGGCATTTAAAGAAAAATAATATAGCTCCTAAAAAAATCTTGAGAGAGTTCAGAACTGATGATGTTTCTGGATATACAGTAGGTCAAGAAATAAAAGCTGATATTTTTAAAGCGGGAGACTATGTTGATGTTAGCGGTATTTCAAAAGGTAAAGGTTTTGCCGGTGTTATAAAAAGACATAATTTTGGAATGCAACCGAGAACAAGAGGTCAATCTGATAGAATGAGAGCAAGAGGTTCATCAGGCGGACAAGGCCCTCAAAAATTGTTCAAAGGCATGAGAATGTCTGGACATATGGGTCAAGAATATGTTACAATACAAAAATTGCTTGTTGTAAATGTTGATGCAGAAAAGAACGTACTTCTCGTTAGAGGAGCAGTTCCTTCTGTTAAAACAGGTACTCTTATTGTTAATAATACAATAAAGAAAGTTCCTGTTAAAGTAGAAGAAAAGAAAGCAGCAAAGAAAAAATAAAAATTAGTAAATAGGACAAAAAGATAATGGATACAATAGTTTATACCGTTGAAGGTAAAGAAAAAGGAAGATATGAACTTCCGGAATATTTTAATACAGAAGTTAAAACAGCTCTTCTTCATGAAATTACAACAGGTTATCTTGCAAACTTGAGATCCGGAACACATGCTACCAAGACCAGAGGAGAAGTTTCTTTCTCAGGTGCAAAACCTTGGAAGCAGAAAGGTACAGGTAATGCAAGAGCAGGACAAAGAAATTCACCTCTTTGGAGAAAAGGTGGTATCGTATTTGGTCCTCAACCGAGAGATTATTATCAGAAGATGCCTAAACAAAAAAGAAAACTTGCATTAAGTATGGCATTTGCTAACTTAGCACAAGAAAACAATTTGGTTTTGGTTGATTTGATAAAATTTGAAGAAGCTAAAACAAAGAATGTAGCAACATTCTTAAAGAATTTGAAAGTTGACGGAAAGAAAGTTATTATCGCACTTTCAAAGAAAGATGATGTTGTTAAAACAGCAGCAAAAAATATAAAAGATGTTGTTGTAGAACAAATTGCAAATTTGAATGCTTATCAAGTTATGTGGGCAGATAAAATCGTTACAACACCTGAAGCAATTGATAGCATAAAAGAAAAGCAAGCATAAGAGAGAGTAAAATGGATATAAGAAACATTATTAAGAAACCTCTTGTAACAGAAAAAGCAGCTGTTGCAAAAGAAAAAGAAGGAAAATATACTTTCGTAGTTGATAAAGATGCTAACAAATATCAAATCAAACAAGCAGTAGAAGAAATGTTTGGTGTAAATGTAGTTAGTGTTCATACCGCAATTTTTAACGGTAAAACAAAAAGAATGGGTATGCACGAAGGTACAAAAAGTGACTGGAAAAAAGCTATAGTAAAGCTTAAAGAAGGTCAGGAAATAACAATAGAAGAAGCTTAATTTAGTTAAGCAAAAAAAATATGGGTCATCTCTTAGAAGTTATATTGTAAAAGATAGAAGTCTAAGCAGGTAATAAAGAGAGAGCTAATTCAGATAAGAATGAACATTCGGTATTGAATAGCTTTTCCGCCCGAAAAAAAGGAAAAAAAGATGGCAATCAAAACGTTTAAGCCGTACACTCCCGTAAGAAGATTCATTACGGTAGAAGATTTTTCAGAAATCACAACAAAGAAACCTGAAAAGTCTTTGATTGTTCCCGCAAAGAAAACCGGCGGCAGAAATAATACCGGTCAAGTAATGGTAAGATTTAGAGGCGGTGAACACAAAAGATACTACAGAATTATTGATTTTAAAAGAGATAAAATCAATATGCCTGCAAAAGTTCTTTCTATTGAATACGATCCTAACAGATCGAGCAGAATTGCTTTAGTTCAATATGAAGACGGAGAAAAAAGATACATAATACAACCTAAAGGTTTAAAGGTTGGGGATGTTGTAATGTCCGGTCCGAATGCCGAGATAAAAGAAGGTAATGCACTTCCTCTTTCCGCTATGCCTGTAGGTACGTTTATCCATAATTTGGAATTAGTTCCGGGTAAAGGAGCACAGTTGGTAAGAACTGCTGGTTCTTCTGCGCAGTTACTCGCAAAAGAAGACGAATATGCTCACGTAAGAATGCCTTCCGGAGAAATAAGACTAGTTCTAGTTAGGTGTTATGCAACAGTGGGACAAGTTGGAAATGTTGAACATGAAAACATGTCAATAGGTTCAGCTGGAAGACATCGCCACTTCGGTAAGAAACCTCATGTGCGCGGTACCGCCATGAACTCAGTTGACCATCCGCACGGTGGTGGTAGAGGTAGATCAAAAGGCAACAATCAACCTCGCAGTCCATGGAATCAACCAGCAAAGGGTTTCAAAACAAGACCAAGAAAAGTTTGGGATTGGATGATTGTAAGTCACAGAAACAAAGCTAAGTAATTTTAGCAACAGGAGTTTAACAGATGAGTAGGTCAATTAAAAAAGGACCTTATGTAGATGCGAAACTTTTAAAGAAAATGCAAAAGTTGAATGAGTCCGGCGAGAAAAAGATTATAAAAACTTGGGCAAGAGCATCGGTTATTACACCGGATTTTGTAGGACATACATTAGCTATACATAACGGTAAAAAATTTCTTCCGGTATTTATATCGGAACAAATGGTTGGACACAAGCTTGGTGAATTCGCACCTACCAGAATTTTTAAAGGTCACGGTGGAATGACAAAGCAAGAAACATCATTAACATAATGATGAAAGTTGAAAAATAGAGACGAATAAAAAAAGGCAAAGGACGAAAAAGATGGAAGCAAGAGCAATAGCAAGATTTGTAAGATATGCTCCTAGAAAAGTTAATCAAGTTTTGACTGTTATAAGAAATCAAAGAGTTGATAAAGCATTTGAAATTCTTTCTTTCTTACCTAAAAATGCAACTGAACTTGTAGAAAAAGTTTTGAAAAG
>JBGUZU010000044.1:0-139570 GCA_045223915.1 Endomicrobiaceae bacterium
AATTTAAGAGCTTCTATTAATGGAGCTGCAAAACTTACTCCTGAACAAGTAATTGATATTTATACAAGATCAAATCAAGGTGAATCTAATATAAAGTTAGGTCATGAATTTAATGTTCATCCTGATACTATCGGAAAAATTAAAAATAAAAAAACTTGGAAACAACTTTTAAGTAATATTAACAAAGGTTCAACGACTATCTCGGAAGAGAGTAGGATATAAGCGATTGATATCCGAAGCAGAAAAGGAAGAAATGATATAGTCTAATCTTTATGGAAACATAAAGCAGCGAAAGCGCATATAAGAGTAGCGTCTTATATGGAATACAAATGTAGGAGTTGGATTGGTAGATTATTTAATTAAAGCTCAAGACACAGACGATGGTGAGTTTTTACCGCCTTTTGGTGTTTATAATACTGATGAATATCCAGAATATAAAAAATTTATAACACCAGATACGGAAAGAGATGTTTTATTTTTAATTAAAGCTAATGCACCAATAAATACAGAAGCATATTCTTATGTGCAGTCACAAATGTATAATGGTAAAATTAGATTTTTAATAGATGAAAGTTTAGCTAAAACAAAATTAATGTCTACTAAAGTTGGGCAAAATATGGATATAGATCAAAGAAATGAGTATTTAAGGCCTTTTATTTTAACCTCTGTCTTAAAATAGCAAATGTTAAATTTAGTAGAAGAAAATGAAGGAATTAATATTATTTTAAAACAAAATAATAGAAGTATAAAGAAAGATAAATTTTCAGCTTTTTTATATGGATTATATTATGTAAAAAAAGAAGAAGATTTAAGTCGTAAGAAAAAGAAACGAAATATTTCAGATTTTCTATTTTTTACTCCTTCATAAAAATTAGGACAAAAATTATTAAAAGAATTTTGAGAATTTTTATATAAAATAGAAAGGAAAGATGCATATGCGAGCTTCAAGAGGAGAAATTAAGATTTAGGAAATTTTGAAGGCATCTGGATTGAGTTTCGCAGAAGAATATTCTTTTCCAGATTTAGTAAGTAATACTGGCCGACCGCTGAGATTTGATTTTGCGGTGTTTGATGATTAGCAAAATTTAGATTTTTTAATTGAATTTCAAGGGATCCAACATTATTAGCCAAAATAGGTTTTTGGCGGAATAAGCGGATTGCGGAAACAGCAATTTAATGATATGAAGAAGCGAGAATATTGCAAAAAACATAATATTAATTTAGTAATTATTCCCTATTGGGATGAGGGTAGGATTACTTATGATTATATTATTAGTGCGGCAGGCTGGTAATAAAAATGAAAGAGAGGTATCTGACGCTTTGATTAATAGAATGGCTTATATTAAAGAAAAAGGGTTTGATATGATTCAAGCAACAGATAACCTAGAGAGTGATTTTGCTCCTATTGATTTTGCTAAAATTCGGATAGGAGTAAAATCTGTTTCTGATGCCATTTTAAAATTGGGAGATTTAAGAAAAGTTAATCCTTCTTTGGGAGATAAAATTACTATATTGAAGGCCATTCATTATGGTGATGCTTAGAGAATGAGAGAGATTTCAAATTATTTTTATAAAATAAGCGGTATCTATCAAAGATTATGTAGATATATGGCATATATGTATAGATATGATTGGCTTGTAACTCCTCATTATATAGAAGATGTTAATTCTAAAAAGTTGTTAGAGAGTTTTAAAAAAACGTTATTATATTTAGATAATTTTAGTCTAAAAAAACTTTTTGGAGAAATTGCTTTAAAAGTGGTAAAAAATGGTTGTTATTATGGTTATTTAGTTACAAAAGAAAATAATGCTGCTCTTCAATAGCTTCCTATAAGATATTGCAGATCTCGATTTTTTATTGATGGAAAACCTGCAGTTGAATTTAATATGAAATATTTTGATGATATGTTTTCTAATTCCTAGCAAAGGGCAAAAATATTAAAAATATTTCCTGAAGAATTTTAGATAGGTTATAAATTATATAAGCAAGGAAAATTAAAACCTGATTTTCCTGGAGATTCTGCGGGATGGTATTTATTAACAAGTAAGGCTGTTATTAAATTTAGTTTAAATGAATAGGATTTTCCGCCTTTTATTTCAGTAATTCCTGCAATTGTAGACCTTGATGCGGCACAAGATTTAGATAGAAAGAAAATGCAACAACAATTATTAAAAATTATTATTCAAAAAATGCCAATTGATAAAAATGGGGATTTAGTATTTGATGTAGAGGAAGCTCAACAGCTCCATAATAATGCGGTTCAAATGCTGTCTAAAGCAATTGGTATAGATGTATTAACTACTTTTGCAGATGTTGAAGTCGCAGATATGGCAGATAATTATACAAGCACTTCAACAGATGGATTAGAAAAAATAGAAAGAGCTGTTTATAATGAGGCGGGAGTTTCTCAAATGCAATTTAATACAGATGGAAACATTGCTCTTGAGAAATCTATTTTAAATGATGAGGCTTCAATGTGGAATTTAATTCAACAGTTTGAAGAGTTTATTAATATTTTATTAATGCCTTATAATAAAACTCCAAAGAAGTTTTATTTTAGAGCGCAAATCTTACCAACAACGATTTATAATTATAAAGAGTTGGCAAAGTTATATAAAGAACAAACTCAATTAGGTTATTCAAAAATGTTGCCACAAATTGCTTTGGGGCAGGCTCAAAGTGCTATTCTCGCAAATGCTTATTTTGAAAATGATATTTTAGATTTAGTGAATGTTTTTATTCCTCCGTTAATGTCAAGCACGATGAATGCAGAAGTGTTGAATAAAAACAGAATAAAAGAGGGCGGCGAATAGGGAGCCGGTAGGCCAGAAAAAGCAGATGATGAAAAATCAACAAAAACAATTCAAAATAAAGAAAGTATGAGTTAATAAAAATATTAAAAAATTTTTGGGTAAAAATTGATAAAAGTTTATTTGGAATTTTTATAATAAATAGAAAAGGAGAAATAGTTTATGCATCAATCTATTGCAACTATTGATTCTCCAGAGTTTATAAATCTTCGTCCATTAGATGTTAATCCTTTAATGTCTGAGTGTGAAATAAAAGTTTTATATGTAGGAGCAAATAGAAACCGATCTTTTATTAGTAAAGAAGTGGCAACCAAGATTGGAGAAACTCTTCGAGGGGCTCCAATCGTTGGCTACTACAAAAAACCAAAAGAAGATTTTGCTGACCATGGAGAGAAACTTATTATTGATGATGAGGGAATACATTTTGAATGTCAAACCGTCCCTTACGGTTTTGTTTCTCCTGATGCTAAAGTTTGGTTTCAAGATTTTGAAGACCATGATAATATGGGGAATTCAGTTATTCATACTTATTTAATGACTACTGGATATCTTTGGACTTCTCAGTTTCCAGAATCCAGCTTACCTGTAAACTAGGGGCGTCCGCAATCTATGGAACTTTTTGAGGCATCTGTAGATGGACAATGGGAATACAATTATGATAAAGAAATGGATTTCTTTATAATTAATGACGCTATTGTTTCAAAGTTATGTATTCTTGGCGATGATGTTGAACCCTGTTTTGAAGGGGCTTCAGTAACAAAACCGGAAGTAAGTAAAAAATTTACATTAGATGATAAATTTAAGAACACTCTTTATAATATGATGCAAGATTTAAAGAATGTCTTAAATGGAGGGAAACAACAGATGGAACATGAAACAACATTAACTTTCACAGAACAAGAGGCTGTTGTGGAAGAAACTTCGGAAGTAGTAGAAGAGGTTTCAATAGAAGAGTCTCCTGTTGTTGATGAAACTTCTGTTTCTTCTGATTTTGCAAAAAAAGAAAACGACGAAAAAGAAAAAGACACTTCTGATGAGAACCCAGTTGATGATGATAAAGAGGACGAAGCTAAAGAAGAAGAGGAAGAAAAGGAAGAAGATAAGAAAAAATTTGCTCTTCTTTCCCAAGAATTTGAAGAATTAAAAACTTCTTATAGCGCTCTTCAAACTCAATATCAGGAGCTTTTAAATTTTAAAACTGAGATTGAAAATCAAAAGAAGGATGCTCTAATTTCTGAGTTCTATATGCTTGCAGATGAAGATAAGGCAGATGTAATTGCGAATAAAGAAAAATATACTTTAGATGAAATTAAAGCAAAGCTTTCAGTTATTTGTTTTGATAAAAAAATTAATTTTTCTGTTGCAGAGCCAGGAGAAAAAAATGAAAAGACAGATGAAACAAAAATTGATAGCATTATGACTTATTCTTTAACACCAGAAATATCTAATTTGCCCGATTGGGTAAAGATGGTTAAAGAAGAAATGAAATAATTTTACTAGTAAAGGAGATAAAAATAAATGGCAAATGTAACAAGAAAAGGTTATGGTCAAGTTGAGCCAAACCACCTTTCTGGAATTGTAGAAGGTAGAATTTATGCTCAGTTGCCTGCGGCTACTGTTACTACATCTTCAGGGAAGAAAATAATTACTCCTATTGCTCAGCTTGAACAGGGCCAATTTGCAAAATATGATTATGCAACCGGCGTTGTCAATTTTGATGGAGATGGAGATTTCTATCTTGTATATAATGAAGAAAAACTATATGATGAAAGATATCAAAGCCACAAAGATTTTGTATTAAAAACTGAAGATTTTACTACTGGTAATTTTCATAGTGGAATTGGAAAAAATGAAATAACTCTTGATACCACTACAACTCCTCATACTACAAGTGCTACTTCAGATGGTAAATTCATTTATCCAAGATTAATTGGAACCAATGTAGGTGATATTATTACTACTAATACTATTTATGCAGCTAATACTTCTAATACTGCAGATGTTGTTATAGGAGATAGCACTGAACTTGTTGTAGGAACATATTTACAACCAAGTACTTCTACAGGATTCTTAGAGGTTCTTAAAAGCAGTGGAAATGTAGTAACTTCTTTAACGGGTGTTACTACTATGACTTGGAAAATTGTAAGAGTTTATACTATGCCAGATGGTCAAACTGGTTATAAAATTCAAAGAGTTGTATAATGAAGGAGGAAAAAGATATGGCATTAAATAAAGAACAACTTATTGAACTAGCAAGAGCTAATGCTAAGGCATCTTTGAATCCTTCTAAGAGTTTCTCATTTAATGGAGAAAGTCTTTCAGCAGAAGCTTTGAACACAACATTTATTAAAGAATTAAATGAACTGGGTGCAACCCCACAGGATTTTAGAGAAAATAAAAATCTTATTTTTACACTAATGGAAGTTAGTTTAACAGAGGTTCTTCCTCAGAAAGTTATGCAAGCATATGGTCAATTTGCCGATGTAAAGACTTTTGCTCAAGGTACAAAACCTGTTTATAAAATTAGAATTAGTGAAGCCTCTAAGAAACGTGCAAAGCAGTTTGTAACAAGAGTAGGACTTGCAGGTAGATATGAAGTATTTAAGCTTGACGGTTCTACATTTGAAGTTCCCACTGCTGCTTATGGTGGAGCTTCTCGTATTGAATGGGAAGAAATGTTAGATGGCCGTATGACTATGAATGATTATTATAGTCTTGTTTTAGAGGGCATGGATGAAGCTGTTTATGGTGAAATTGCGAAAGCTCTTACCGCTTTAAAAGACAATGTGCCTGCATTACAACATCATGCTCAAGCTGGCTTTACTGATACATCTATGGATACTTTACTTCAAATTGCTGATAGCTATGGTGGAAAAAGCACCATTTATTGTACTTTTGAATTTGCTGCGCAGATGCTACCAAGTAATGCTAGTCAGTGGTCTGATGGAATGAAAGATGAAATTTGGAGCAATGGATATTTTACAACTTATAAAGGACATCGTGTAATTATTTTACCTCAGTCTTTTGTAGATAATATAGGTAAGACAGCTCTTTATGCTGATAAAGTTATAGATCCTTCTCTTGCATATATTATTCCCACAGGAGCAGAAAAACCCGTTAAAGTTGCTTTTGAAGGAAGCGCTCAAGTAAAATCTTTTGATAATAGAGACTGGTCTACAGAAATTCAGACTTATCAAAAACTGGGTGTGGCTACTTATTTAGTAAATCCTGGAATTTGCATTTATGAAAATACTTCTTTAAAACCTTGGATTGGCACTAAAAACGGAGTAGCAGGTTCTTAATAATTATTAAAAACTTTATATTCAGCAAGGAAAATTTTTATTCTTCCTTGCTGAATATAAATAAATATAAAAATAAATGGAGATAAAAGGAGTCTAAATTTTATGGATAATAAAACTATGGTTAAAGTTATAAATAAATATAATGGTTCAGTTGGATATGAAATTCCTGAACTTGGAATTAATAGAATTTTCTATCCAAAAGAAAATAAAATGTTAACATTTGAAGAATTAGAAAAATTATCATTTATTCCAGGTGGCACAGAAATTTTAAGAAATTATCTTGAAATTGCTGATGAAAACGTTGTTCAAGAATTATTTAATAAAGCATCAGAACCAGAATACCATTATTCTGAAGAAGATATTAAAAAAATTATGACAACTGGTACATTAGACCAGTTTTTAGATTTATTAGATTTTTCTCCTACAGCAACGAAAGAAATTATAAAAGAATTAGCAGTAAACCTTCCTTTAAATGATATGGAAAAAAGAGAAGCTATTCAAGAAAAACTTGGTTTTAATGTTACAAAAGCTATTGAAATTAAAAACACAAAATTTGATAGTGAAAAAAATAATGAAGTTATTAAATCTTCAAATACGCATAGACGCGCAGCGCCTCTAGTTAAAAAATAGACAACCGTAGCACCTTCAGGAAGAAGATATAATCCTGATAAAAAATAATTCCAATAAAATAGGAGGAATGCAAACATGAGAATAACTTCTTTTGCTTTTGTGTATGATTCCTTTCTATCAAAAATCACAGATGATATGTATTTAGAATTAAATTAGCTTGATACATTTAGAATGTTAGAACAGTTACTGCTTTCTGCAATCGAAAAATTTGAATTTCCTAGGATAGATTTAACAGATTATGAAATTTTTGAAATTTCAGATGTTCGAACTTATAATGGGGCGGAAAGTAATTACCAAGATTTTTTAGCAACAATTTATGAAGGCGGCTATTTTAATTGCACTCTTTCTCATTAGGAAGTTAATATTCTTGCTGTATATATGATTGTAGAATGGTTAAGTCAACAATTAGCAAGCATTGAAAACACTAGAATGAAGTACAGTGGATCAGATTTTAAATTTACTTCTCAAGCTAATCATATGCATAAAATTTTGCAATTAAAAAAAGATTATGAAAGAGAAGGCTTTCATTTACAACGTTTATATAAACGCAGAATTAAAGATGACAATGGTATTATGAGATCTACATTTGGAGTGTTAAGGGAATACTCTCCTGTTGTTTATGTTGACAGCCGTTAGACCGATAATGTTCTTAATCTTATTTTAGATGGGGGAACTCCCTTTTGGGATTAAGGGGGAACTTTTATGGCACATAAACAAATAAAAACTCATATACTTTTAAGAAGAGGCTTTTTAGCAGAGTGGGAACAAAAAAATCCTATATTATCGGCTGGATAGATGGGAGTAGCATTAGACGTAGGTCGATGTAAAATTGGAAATGGGGTATCAACCTGGAATCAATTGCCATTTTTTGTTCTTACTTAGGATTTAAATAATTATGCACAAATAATTATAAAAAATGAATAGGATTGGGCCTCTAGTTCTTTTACTGTATCACATAAAGGTCAAATTTATGTTTATATAAAACAAAATCAAAATAATGAAGAGATTACATCAGCAAGAATTAAAATTGGAGATGGAAAAACTTTTATTTTAAATTTACCTTTTGTAGATGATTTTGTAAAGGAATTATTAAATAATCATATTCAAAACACAGATGTTCATACAACCTTAACAGAGAAAACATTTTGGAATAATAAAATTAATATAAATGATATTTCTGGAGTTGTTGAAAATACATTAATTTTTAATAGAAATTAAGGGAGGAAAATAAAATATGTCTTATACAGATATAAGCACTCCTGTTATTGATAAAATAAGATTACCTAATTATAATTCATCTACTGGAGATGGAGAATATTATATTGCAGATAGAGAATTAAGAAATGTAGTTGCTGGATTAAGTGAACTTGTTGCTGGCGGTGTTACATTTGTTATAGGATGGGACGGTGCTTCTACTCCAGTTGTATCTGACATCCCCGCAGGAGTTAATGTGTATTATGCGGCAAATGTTGGTGACACTCCTACTAAATATACTGGAACTTTAACCGCTGCAAATGCTCAACCGGGAGCTTTTTATTTAATAAAATCCATTACCTCTCCAGCTTTAGCGGAAACTAATGACACAATTGATGTATACGATGAATATGTACGAATTCAAACTAATGCTAATCCAGCTACATATGCTTGGGAGAAAATTGGAGACACTCAACTTAATCTAACAAGCGTTGTGACTGGAGCTTCTTTAACCAAAGAAACTGATACAGTTATTGGCTCTGATGCTACTTTTACTATTACTCAACCAACTATTACTTTAACCGCTAATAATGCGACTGCAACAGGAAGAAAATAGTATGTGGAAGATATTACAGTAACTCAAAAACATTTGTCATCTTCGACTTCTGTTAGCTCAGGAAGTAATGATATAGTTACTAATGTAGTAAAAGCAATTACTTCTTCTTCCAGTAATAACGATTTATTAAAAGGAGTCAGTGTTTCTAATGGTGTTTTAACTTTTGGAGCGGTTTCTTATTCTACTGATAGCGTTTTAGGATCAGACACTACGTTTAGCGCAACAACATCTAATTCGCTTGAAGACTCAAGTAGCTCTGGTAGTGTTGAAATTACTGCAGGAGTTTCTTCAGACACAAAATATTTATCTGCATCTGCTTCTGGGGCTAATACAGCTTGGAATAATAAAGATTCTGTGACAGTATTAACTAATGTAACTGATGTCTCAGTGACAAAAGGCAGCGTTTAATTTTAATAGAAAGGGAAGTTGACAATGTTATTAAAATATGATATTCAAATAAATTCTAATATTATTGTTCAACGATTCCAAAGTTTAATAAATCAAGTATATAAGTTACTTCCAATAAGAGAAGAAAACTTAGATTGGAAAAAACCTTTATAGACAATTATGGAAGAATTAGCGGGGATGCAAAGACTTTTGAATTGCGGCGATTCAGAAAATTATCTTACGCTTTTAAATAAGTTGGAAGGATTGTATTTATTATAGTCAAATGATAGTTTTAAAAATTATCGTAGAACTATTTTTGAATGTTTGAATTTAATGAATACATTAAAAAAGGATTTATGTCTTTAGAATTGTTAAAACAAAGACTTAATTATCGTGGTGGGAATCAAGAAGAAAGAATGATAAAGGATAAATTACAATCATTGAAAAAAGCTTTATTATATTCTTATCAAGCCGCAACCGCCCAATTATCAGATGGCAGAGAATTTAGATGTTTAATTAATCCAGATAAAAATAATCCTGCTTATGATAATAAGATTATTTCAATTCCATTTCAAGATATATGTTTAAATAAAAAACAAATAGGAAAAACTTCTGAAGGATAGGAAATAATAGGAATGAAACCTGGTGATGTGTTTGTTTGGAAAGAAACAAATACTCATTGGTTAGTGTTTTTACAAATATTAAATGAAACAGCATATTTTCGTTCAGAAATAAGAAGATGTGATTCTTAGGTGTTTATAAATGGAGTTTCTTACTGGATATATGTAAGAGGACCTGTTGAAACAGATATTATTTGGAAACAAAAAGCCAATATTGATTGGAATAAATTAAATTATTCTTTGGTAATTTTTATTACTGCAGATGAAAATACTAATCAATTTTTTTCAAGATTCGCAAAAATAAAAATTAAAGATCCAAGAGATAATAAAGAAAAAACTTGGCGGGTAGCGGGTGTTAATCCTTATTATGGAGATGGTATTATTCAAATTTTTGCAGAAGAATATTTTGAAAATGAAATAGAATAGGCTGTAAAGAAATTAGAAACTGCAGAACAAAATAATGAAAATCCTATAGATGAAACTGCTGCGTATATTGATGGACCAAATAAAATTCAAACTTATAGTATGAATAATTATACTATAAAAAATGCAACAGGTGGAAAATGGTATTTAAATTGGTTTGGAACTTAGATTGATTTAGATTGTTCATCTGATACATTAGTATTAGAAAATCCATCAAAGTAGCAAGGTCAGACTACATTAATATATAGGATTTAGGAACAAGATGATATTATTTTAAATATTAAAATTGTTTCTTTATAAGGATATAAAAGGAGAGACAAAACATATGAGAAAAGATTTAGTTATGAGCCCATTAGACTTTACTTCATCTTTTTTGTCATGCGAAAATGATTTAGAAAAAATTTTAAAAAAATTATTTCTTTAGAGCGAGCCTTATAGCACTGAATTAAAAAAGTTATTAGTAATAAATACAAAAGATGCCTTAGATGATTCAAATAGTCTTTTATATAACAAGCTTATAAAAGATATGACATTAGCAAAATTAAAAGAATAGGGCTATATTAGATGGGAACCAAAAATCCAAATGCAAGAACATGAAAAGGTAAAAACTTATTTAATGTTCTCTTTTGATAATTTTTTTCCAAATGCTACTAATCCATAGTTTCGAGATTGTGTACTTGTAATTGATATTATATGCAATAGTGATCAATGGGATCTGGGTGGTTTTAAAATACGTCCATTAAAAATTTGTGGTTATATTGATGCTATTTTAAATAATACTAAACTTTCTGGAATTGGAACTTTTCAATTTCAAAGTTGTGTAGAATTAATATTAGATGAAAATTTAACTGGTTATAGTTTAATTTTTAATGCAATTCATGGAACAGATGACTTATTACCTAGTAGGCATGGTTGGATTGAAAAAACAGATTAGGGCTGGAATGAAATTTCTTCTACCAAAGATTAGAATGAGGATAACAATACAAACAATGGTTGATGAATTATTATTAATATCTGGAAATGATATTCCTTTTTTATAGGGTTAGGTTATAATTCATCAGCCCTCTCTAAAAGAAATTGCATATATTACTGAAAAAACTTTTTGGATTGCCTATGAAACTTTAAAATTTGATAAAGATATTTTAAGTGTATCTGAGGCTGAATCATTAGCTAATTATTCTAATTTTCAATTAATTTTTGCATTATTAACAGAAAAGAGAAGTATAGAATCTCAAAAAACAAAAAACAATGTTTTATCTTTATTTAGTATTCTATTTCCTACAAATAAAATTATCTTATCTGATGGGAAAATTATATTAATAAATGAAAAAACTAATTAGAATGGAGAAATTAATAATAATAATTTTGATATTTTTTTAAAAATATTGAAAGATATGTTTTGTTTAAATCAAGAAAATAAATAGTATGATCCAAGTGGAGCTTTAGCTAAAAAAATTGCAGATCAAATAAAAAGAGGACAAAAGAAAAAGGCATAGCTGGGGCCTAAACAAGATAAAGTTTCTTTTTTTAGTAGATATATATCTATTATTGCAGCTGCAAAAAATAAAAGTATAAATGAAATTATGGATTATACAATTTATCAATTAATGGATGAATTTAACCGATTTATGCTATATAAGGCAAATGAACAATGGTTACAACTAAAGATTGCTGGGGCAACTGGTTTAAAAGATCCAGAAGATTGGTTAAAAGATATCCACTCATAGAATAATAATTTTAACAAGGAGGAAACCCCAATATGAAATTTGGTGTTCGTGAAATATGTAATGTTGTTTTTAGAGCAACAACTAAACATTCAATTGGAAATAAAACCTTTGAAAAAGGACAACCAGTATTTTATTTAGATTCTGCAAAAACATCTTCTATGGAAGGGGCAACAACCACTGTTTATGCACAGGGCGGTCGTGGAAACACTCGTTTAGTGGCCTGGGAAGGTGAAAGGACTTTAACATTTACCGTTGAAGACGCATTGCTTTCTCCTATTAGTTTTGCAATGCTATCTGGTGCCGGTGTCTTAAAAGGCAACGCAGATAGTGATGAAGAAGTGCATTTTCATCAAACAACTATAACCGAAGCAGACGAAGATGGTATTATTGATTTAACAAATGCTCTAGAACCTGCAGAATCTATTGATCCAATAGCACCTTTATTTGTTATGACAGTCGATGAAGGTGGAGATATTGTAGAACTAGTTCAAGGTAAGTTTCAATTAAAAAAAGATAAAACTTATGATACGGTTGATGGTAAACAGTTAATGTATACTGATGACACTGATTATAGAACAAGATTTAAAAAGAATATTACTGCTAATTTAGGAGACACAGAAAAAATGATAGGCAGTACTCTAACTCCACCCACTGGAAATAAAAGCAATTATGCTTATGCATTCCCTTATACAATTAATGATAGCCATCTCGTAACAGAAGAAGAAGTACAAGGGTGGAATAACAATAAAGATAATACAGGTGATAACAAAAGGTTTGCTGAACCAGTTCCTGAAAGTGTAATAAAAACAATAAAACCCAATACAGGCGATTCATTTCAAGGTATTCCTCAGTCTGTTTGGTACGTGCAAACTGTTACTGGTAAGAGATTAAAAATTGAAATGCCTAAAGCTTTTTCTGAACCAATATTTACTGGTGCGCAATTATACACATCAAATAGTAGCGTTAGTGGTATTACAGACGACCAAACTGCTTTTTATCAAGTTATTTCTGGATTATCAGAACAAAGTTATTTATATATTAATAGGCCCACTCCTGGAGTAGTTGTTAAAGCTTTAGATGGCGATAAGAAGCCTATTGGAGATTCTATTACAGTATCAATTTCTACAGGATTAAAAAATATTGTTATGGCTAATTATTTTGGCAAAACTATTAATTCTCAAGCTCCAACAAAAGATTCGGCCGCTAGCGAAAGAGAAACTTGGATAAATCAGTATGAAGTAGCAAAGAAAATTTCTGATGCATATAAAACTTATAGAGATTTACTTGGTAAAACTTTAATGGTTGATTATTATGTGGTCAAGAAAAGTGCTGGAGTAACTGAAATTCAAATTGATGCCAGCAATTTTGGTGGGTATTATTATGTTGAAGCTGATACTTTATTTAGACGTCAAATTGATGGAAAAGACATTCCTGCGAACCTAACTTTCCCAAATGTAAAAATTCAATCGAATTTTAATTTCTCAATGGCGGCAACTGGAGATCCATCTACCTTTACTTTTACTATGGACGCATTTCCTGGATATACTTATTTTGATAAGTCTAAAAAAGTATTGTGCGCAATGCAGCTATTAGACGATAAAACTTATGAAACCAATGAAATGAAAACGATATTCCCACATAAGGCAGCAGTAGCAATGGAAGAATCTATGAACGATTCATCTCCAAATCTTTATGACGAACACACTCAAAATCCAGATTAGGCATATGTTACAATATAATTAAATACAGTGTATATAATTGGCGGCGTGGCGGATGCTTCGCCGCCTTTTTTAAGAGGTGAAAAAAGTGTCATTAAAAAGGAGTTCTGGTGGAATTAATTTTAGAGGAGCTGGAGAAGTCGGAATTGCAAAATTTAAAAATAGTGGCTGGGGCAGCCCAAATGCTGGTATGCTAGGAAAATTTGCTTCTGGGGCAAGAAACACTGCTATGGGAAATCTTATTTATATTCATTTTTTACAATAGCATTATAATCAATCTGGATTACAAGGAAATGAAACTCCATTTAATAAAGTAGCATTTTTAAATAATGGAGGGGCAGCTGCATCTTTAGCTCAAAAAGATTATAAAAATGCATTATTAGCTAAATTTTCAGGGAAAAATGCCGCAATACTTGGCCTTGTAAGTAAACAAGGTAGTTAGCAATTATTAGATGCATTAGATATGGCTTTTGGAGAAGCACTATCAGAAGCCTTAAATTTTGATCGAGAGCGTGCACATGAAATATATCAAGGACTGGGTTCAATAAAAGATATTGCAGAAACAATTATTCCTACAATAAGAGATTCTGTGGCAGATTTATAGAATAAATTTATTATACCAATAATCTCTATTATTAATGAAATGGAAAAAGGTAGTAACAATATTGCTTTTTCAAAATTTTTAGCCGAAGCTTTAACAAATGCAAAAAAAAATGGTGGGGCTACAATGGGTTCCGAAGAATTATTAAAAAATTTTTTAGGACAATTAAATTCTGTTTCTGATGGTTTTATTGTTACAAGTCCTGAATATAAAAAAGGATTAGAGCATTTTAAAAATATTATAACTAAAGTTTATAATTTTGTAAAAGATACCTCACAAGCTGATGCAAGTGATGCATTTAAATTAACAGATTCAATATCAAAGACTTTACAACAAAATCTTTTTAGTAAAGAATTAGGAGAGTTAACTGCAGTAAAACGAGATGCTTTAATTAATGTTGCAATTGATCAAGCTTTAACAGGAGCCAAACAAACTCAGAATAAACATTATGAAAATAATAAAAATACTTTTAAAACTGATATAAGTATCCCAGGAAGACATATTAAATTAAATATAAAAGAAAATGAACATACATTGTCTATGCAATTACAAGTTTCTGTTAAATTTTTAAAAACACAAGCATGGACATTAGGTGGTGGAGGCACTTTAAATGTTGAAAGTGGCAGCGGAGAATCTTTATTAGAATTTTTTGATGCAATGGACTATGATTTGTAGCAAAGATATGATATTTATAATTATCTTACTTTTGTTGGGCTATCTTAGCCCTTTGCAAGAATCATGATGCAAAGGCAATTGTTTCGATTGTTTTCTACTGGAAGCGACTCTGATAAAGGACGAGAAATTGATTTTTCTACACATATTTTAGCAAATGGAGAATTAATTTCTATATGGAAATTGTTTAAATTTATTAACTCTCAATCGGCGTCTGAATTGTTTAAAAATTATGTAAGTTTTTATTTATAGAGAAATGCTAAACAAACTAATGAATTAAAAAGTAGTAAAAATAGCGGAAAGGGTAAAATAAAATTAAATGAAAATTGGATGTTTTTAAATCAATGGTATTAGGGAGATTCTGGTAAACGAATTAGAGGATAGGCCGCTTTAAAAAGAAGAAACACTGCGGCTGCTTGGTATAGAGCTAGAATTGTATTTAATGATATTAATGCTTCAGTAATTCATGCTACTCTTCATTTACATAAAATTGCACAACAATATGCTACTATTAAAGCTAAACAAAATTGACTTTTATAAAAATTTTTGTTATAATAAAAAAAAAGAGACAAAAGGAGCGAGTTTAATGAAAGTATCATATGCAAATATGAAATTAAAAACCAATACTTCAGTAAATACATTTGATTTTTGTGAACAAAAAATTGAAGTATTAAAATATTTACCTGCACAGGATAAGTATGATTTGTTAATGATAACATTGCAAAAATCATTAGAAGGTAATGTTTATAATGCATTTAAATTAAATCTTTATTTTGAATTAAATCTTGTATATATGTATACCAATATCTCATTTACAGATAAACAAAGAGAAGATGAATTTAAACTTTATGATACATTAAAAAGTAATGGATTTTTTGAATTATTTTATTCAGCCATGGAAGCTTCTGAATATGAAGATTTATTTAAACAAATGACTGATATGGTGGAAACATTTGAAAAAGACCGTGGAACCGTTGCGGGAATTCTTACAAATTTTATTGATAATTTACCAGAACAGGCAGACACAATGGCAAATATTCTTAAAGATTTTGATCCAGCTTTATTTAAGGATGTTATTGATTTTGCTAGATACGCAAATGGCGGAAGAGATATTAATACAAATGAGCTAGTTGAAACTCCTATTCCAAAAATTGTACAAAAAGCAGATAAATAAAAAGAGCAGATGATTATTAAATCATCTGCTCTTTATTTTATTATTTTTAATCAGTTGAGCCAAAACCGCCTGAGCCTCTATTTGTTTCAGAGAGATTTTCAAATTCTGTAAATTCCATTGAAACGAATGGAAGTAATACCATTTGAGCGATTCTTTCTTTTGGAGTTATAATTTGTGGTTCATCAGTATCATTGTGTATTGCTACTATATACTCTCCACGATAATCACTATCACAAACCATTTTGTTATCCTAAAAGTTTTTTATCTTTTAGTTCTTATAGTTTCCTATAAGCTCAGCATATCTTTTCATTTTTACAAATGTCGCGGCCTCTTGGTAGGATTATATCTTTTCACCTACTATGCGTTGCCCCTGAATATAATTTTTTATATCCTTCGGTTCAGATTAGCTTATTATAAATTTTTTATAACTTAGCCTTCCTGCTTAATTCCGCGATTTATTGTCGGCGTTTATTTTTCTATATATTTACTAGTATTCAATAATAAATCTTCTAAACAAAGATCCTTATATCTAGTATAGGGAATTCTTATTAATGGGATTTTATTTTCTTTACACCATTGAGATTTTATTAAATCATGTTTATGAGTATATTCATAGTCAAATATAGATTTTTGATCGTAATGCTGTTCTCCATCATATTCAATTAAATATTTATTATTAACATAAAAATCAAATGGTAAGTATGTTTTATCTTTACATGAACTAAATTTTTTTTCTATTTCATAATTAATGCCTGCTTCATCTAGTATTTCTGATATTTTTACATTACCTTTTGAAATATTAGAATGATTACCACAGCTTAAACTTCGATGCGTTTTTAAAGATAATCCTAATACATCTTTTTCTTTTCCGCACTAACATCGGCAATGCCAATATAAGCCACCATTGTTAGCTCTTTTTTCAGATAGTGCAATTACAGTCCATTTTCCAAAGACTTGATTTACAAGATTTATAAAATATGGATTGGATTTTGTCTATTTTCCAAATAAATTATTATCATACCATATTTTAGTAATCATACCCCTTGATACATTATACTACTTTGCTAATTGGTTTGAAGTTTTAATGTTATAATTTTTAATAATATCTTTTTTATCTTGTAGAGATAATTTATATTGTTTATTACTATTAACATCATATCCAATAGCTTTTGCATGATTTAATACCGATGTTTTATTACAATTATAATATTCTCCCATTTTTCGAGAGCTTTTTAGTTCTTCGTATTTTTTAATAAAATCTTCATTAGATCCCCAATCAATTTTTTTAGACATTTGTAAACCCTCCTTATTTTTTTTCTATTATATATAAAAAATATATATAAAGAGTGATTTAATTTTGTCCAAAATAGTCCCCAAAATAATCAAAAAAGTTTTTTATTCACCGACACAGTTTGCAGGTCGTAGTCCCTCTTTTGTTGCAAGCCCTGATCTTGCAAAAATTGCGGCAAAGGTGTTTTCTGGTAGCTCAAAAGCTAATCCAGTACCAATTTTGACAGTTGAATGAGGTAAAATTACAATAGTTTTTTCAATTGCGGCATATAAATCATAACCCGCCGCATATTCACTCCCTCTTGTAGGAAGATGTGCATATTCATTTAAAATTTTTACAGGAATATTCATATTAACACTACTCCTTAATTTTCATCAGGTTTTGAAGTCCAATCCATAGTATCATCTTCGTAAACATAATCAGGCTCTTTTTCATTATTATATTGACGTTTTATAACAAGTCTATACCAACTTTGAACAACTTCACCTTTTGATTTTTGCTCTTTATATTCGATTGAATGTTTTACAACTTCTCCATCGCCTTTTTTAAGTTGCTCTACAAAATTCTTTGCTTCTGTTTCTGTATCAACCCTAAAAGTATCTACTCTATTAATTAAATATTTTGACATGCTTTATTCTCCTTTTACACCTTGACAATATTTATATTTTCATATCCATACTCTGCTATTGCTGCATTTTTAATATCTTGTTTTACCTTGTCTACAAAAAACGAGGGGCCAGATAAATTTATTGTATCTATTTCATAATTATTTGCAAATGCAAATAATACTTTTGGAAGCTACTCCAATGAGCATCCTTTTGAGTTAATTTGATGACCTTGATCATATACAAATACTTTTTGGATTGCATCAAAAGGTTGCAAAATTCCTATAATTTTTTTCATAGCTTTATCTCCTTTAACACTCAATAACCCAATCATCACAATTAAATAAATAATATGCGAAGATTTCATCTTCAATTTTAATCCAAATTTCCCATGCTTTATCATTTGTAATATCTTTTTCTATTGATAAAATTTGCCCTCTGTTGTTTAAAGTTTCAATAAGTTCAGGGACGGCAACTGCAGGGGGGTTTGGATTTGCCTTTTCATAAAGATGAAAAATAGTAAAATCATATCTTTCTCTACATAATAGAATTGCATATCCATCTATTTGCCAATTAAACCACTCTTCTATTTGTGGTTTAATATTGTTGATTTCTTCTTCTGTAAGCGGATTGCTTTTTGCTAAAGCTTGTTTATTAAGCTCGTATAAATTACCTAAAGTAATAGTTTTATATTTTTTTTCTTCTTCTGAGATATGGGCTTTCATTTATTTTTCTCCTTTGACTCTAAATTTATTATAACAAAAATTTTATTAAAAATCAATATTTTTGTATAATATTCTTTGATTTGAACTCCCTCTTAAAGGAAGAGTAATATCTCGTTCTGCTTGAATAAATTTTCCATCAATTAAAACATCAATATGTGACAATATATGTTCAATGTGTTCATCATTTCTATTTTTTAATTCTTCTAATGTATAACCTGTCCATACAAAAATCTTTATTGAAGGGTATGCCATTCGAATACCAGCAATAATATTACCTATTTCTTTTACATTCTCTGGGCATAATGGTTCTCCTCCAAGTATTGAAAAATTACGGACAATTCCATTTGCACAAATAGCTTTAATAATTTGTCCTTTTATATCATATGGTTCTGGTTCTCCACCATTAAAATCCCATGTTTCAGGATTATGGCATCCAGGACATCTATGTGGTTATGGGCATCCCTGAACAAATAAAGAAACGCAAACATTTTGTCCGTTAGCAAAATCATTAGTATTTAATCCAGCGATACGCATTTAGCATCATCTCCTTTAAACTATGGATATAGTTGTAAAAAAATTTTTTTATTATATTCAATGTTTCTTCTTAATGGAGTATAATATTTTTGTGTTAATTCTTTTCGTCTTTTTCCATTTACAATATATTGTAGCGTACTATTGTTAATATGATATTTTTCACTAATTTTTGTAATTGATAAATTGGTAAATAAAATATCATATAGGATGTTTGGAAAAATGTTCTATATTTGAATTTTTAAATTCGTATTACGAATTGGAAAAGGACCATTATATATATTTTTATAATATGGATGCTATCCATTATAACAGTAATATCCATTATTGATATTAGACATTTGTGTTTCTGATAAAGAATATTTTTTTTGAATGTCCTTAAATGAAAGCTTAGTCTATTGAATATCCTTTATAATATTTTTATATTGTAATTTTGAAATAGTTAAACCTGTAGTATTATATTTTCTTAAAGGATATGAATATAAATAATTATACCATGTTTCTCCATTGTTTATTGCAATAATTGTCCTTAAAGAAACATTGTACTGCTAAGCAAGCTAAGAAAAATGTTTTAAATTATTATCATCTTGTAATTCAATAATAATATTTTTTACATCTTGCTAAGATAATTTAGAACAAATTTTACCCCCATTGCCTCCGTCTGCAACATTATATCCATTTTGACTTACTTTAGAAGAATAAAAATTAATATAATATTTTTCTTTAATATCTATTTGTTCATTTGGGATGTTTGTTTCAATAATTTCAAATAAAAAATTTTCAATACCATATTTATTAAAAGCATTATATAATGGAATATTATTATTTTTTTTCGATTCTTGAATATGCTCAGACCATCTAATTTGAACAGGTCTAATAGTTTTTCCAATATAACATTTTTTATTTATTTTATTAGTAATTTTATAAATTGTAGCCATATTAAAACCTCCTTATTTATAATAAAAAATTATTATTATAAATTATATAGACCTGTCCAAGTTTTGACAAATAATGAAACGCAAACCCCTTGTCCATTTGCAAAATCATTTTTTAATAATCCTGCAATTCTCATCTTTTTTTCTTCCTTACTAAGAAAATACAGAATCCTAAAGCTATTGTGTATAAAATGGTTGCGGTAATTAAAACAATTTGATAATTTCCACCTGTAAGATTTAAGATGATTTCAGATGTATTATTACCTGTAATACCTGCTACCGCCCATGCTGATAGCGCCAATCCATGAATTTGTGAGATTTTTAACATACCAAATCTTTCAGACAAAAGAGCGGGCAAGGTAGAAAATCCACCGCCGTATCCTGCATTTATAATTAAAAGATAAGTAATAACTAAAGCTCCTAATATAAATGAATTGGCTCCATTAATTGCATTGGTACTTATCATTAAAATAGAAATGATCATACAACTAATAAAAATAATTTTATAAATTGTATTTCTTTGTTTGCATTTATCTGATACAGTAGAATATCCTATTCTACCTAAAGCATTTGCAATAGCTGTACAAGAGGGAACGACGCTTATAATTGTGGATAAAGCGGCTACTGCGATAAAGGCTGTATTTAATATCTGTTTCTCATAAGAAATAATCATTAAACCACAATGAATATTAATATAAAACATTAACCAGATTCCAAGAAACTCTCTTTTTTTAAACATTTTAAAAATAGATTCTTTTTCTTTTGCGGTAGTTTCAATCCATCCATCAGGCTTCTTCAAAAGCAAGTGCCCTATAAACATTACAACTAAATAGAATAGTCCTAAAATAATAAACATTGGAACTATGCCAAAATTGGTTTGGAGCATTTCCATGATTGGAGTTGCTATTGCTTTTGCTAAACCAAAACCCATAATTGAAATGCCAGTAGCGAGTCCTTTATTCTTACTAAACCATAACATTAAAGTTTTTACTGGTGTAAGATAACCTATACCAAGTCCAATGCCCATTATACAACCATAACACAAATAAATTCCAATTAATGCCATCCATCCTTTTAAGAAAAGGATAGACAGTCCTGTTCCTATCATTCCTACTGAAAAACAAACACAAGAAATTAATGAACTTCTATGAATATTTTTTTCAACTAGTTTACCAGCAAATGCAGCAGACATACCAAGAAAGAAAATTGCTAAAGAAAATGCCCAACCAACAGCGAATGGCGACATCTCAATTTGTTTAGCTATTGCTTCTTTAAATGTTGACCAACAATATACAGTACCAATAGAACAGTGAATTAGGAGGGCGGGGACCGCCGCCCTCATCCATTTATTATTCATCATTATCTCTATTCTCCTTTAAATTAAAATAATGATAACTCATAGTAAGAGGTCTGATTATGGCTTCATATGTATTTTCAGTAATTTCAAAATCCTTATCTATATAAATACAATCAGCCCTTTGACAAGTGTGCATTAGTTCAGGAGCAAACCAGGAAAATAAAATCCAATTAGCTTCAAGAAGAAGATTTGAGTTATCTTCATATATTTTACCAAATGTTTTATAATCTTTCCCAAGTTTTTGTTGTAAAAATTTAAATGCTTTATCTTTTGAATCTGTGATTATTAATACTTTTATTGATGACATATTAATCCTCCTTAAAATTCCTTTTTAATAAAGAAGAGTGTTTAAATCTCATTTCAGTTTCTTGTTGCTTTCCTAAATTAAATGCAGTTTTATAATCTCCCGTTAAATATCCCGTTACTCTACGAAGCCTTTGAATATTGGTTCCTTTACACATAGGACATTCTTCATTAATTTCTCCTTCGTAGCCGCAAGTTAAACATAAATCATTAGGAATATTTAAAGCAAAATAAGGAATATCTTTATCCATTGCATATGTTACTATTGTTTCCAATGCGTCTATATTATGTAAAATAGAAGTGTCTAATTCTACATAAGTAATACAACCTGCACTACTATATCCAGTTAATTGACTTTCAATATCAATTTTTGTAAATGGATCAATTTCTTTCCATACAGGTACATGAATTGAATTTGTAAAGAAATCTTTATCACTTACATTAGGAATAATACCATACTGCTTTTGAAATTTTTTCATCGCGGTATAACATAAATTTTCTGCGGGGCTGTAATAAACTCCAAAATTTAATTTATATTTTTCTTTAAATTCCTTACAACGTTTTTGAAATAAAGATTCAATCTTTTTTGCTAACTCAAGACCTTCACAATCAGTTTGGTCTTTTCCTATTAAAATTTGTAGCGTTTCAGCAAGTCCTATTTGACCAAGGGCTAAAGTGCCATGTTTTAATGCGCTTTGGATTCCTTCTTCAGGATGATAGCCTGCCATAGTATTGTTTTCCCACATAAACTTTGCTGAAAGTGGATTTTGTGAACAAATATATTCATATCTTTCAATTAGCATATCTTTTGCTATTTCAATTTTTTTATCAAGATATAACATAAATAAATCAGTAATATTATCATCGTATTCATTATTAAAATCTTCTTTTGCCATCATTGCTAAAGTAGGAAGTATAATTGTAACAGGACAAATATTACCTCTTCCGTCTTTTCGTTGCGGATTTACTCCTGGTTCTGCATTAATATCAAATCCATTTGCAGTTCTGCAACCCATGGTAGACATATATGTAGTTGGATCGTTTTTATCATATCCAGCATTTCCTGACCAATCGCAATTTACATAATTTGGATATAATCTTTTTGCAGTTGATTCAAGAGCTAGTCTAAATAAATCATAATTAGGGGTATCTGGTTCTTTATTAACCCCACTCATAACTTGAAAAATGCCACAGGGAAAAACAGAAGTTTTATGAAATCTACCAACTCCTTTTATAGAACCTTCAAGAAGAGCTTGAATTACCATTCTGCCTTCAGGAAGTGTACAAGTTCCATAATTAATAGAAGTAAAAGGTAATTGATTTCCACTTCTACTTTGTAATGTATTACATTTATATTCACATAAGGTCGCTAATCTTATGCAGTTCTCTTATGAACTTCTTTATGTCACCATAAAGATTAGACTATATCTTCACCCTCTTAGTAGAGGGGGTTACCATTTCGAGTCGCTTGACTCTACTCCTCGTTTTATGAGGATAGTCGTTAGGCATTTATTGTATCATCATAATATCTTAAATGGTATCCTTTAAGAGTTTTACCTCTGCCTTTACATAATTTTGAAATATTTGTAGCAGGGATACCTAATTGTCTACTACATTCTTGAACTGATTCAAATACTGTTTTTAATTCTTCACAGTAGACAGGTTTTTTATGAGAGGCTTTTCGTATATTTTCTTTGGCCTAGTTAGAACAAGGGGTATGTCTATTTTTTGCTGCTTCAGAAAGTTTCTGTTTATGTTTTTCTGTTAAATGTTTGCCTTTTTGAGCTTCACTAATTTTCTTTTTCTTTTCTTCTGAACAGGGGTGTCCTAAACCATTTTTATTACCCATCATAGATTGAGAAATTTTTTGTTTTGTTTCTTTATTCATTGTAAATACATCTCCACCAGAAGTGGAATTATATCCAAACTCTCTGTCCATAGAATGATATTTTGCAATTAATTCTTGCTCTTTTTTACAGGCTTCTTCTTTAGTTAAATTTTGAAACAATATATTATGTTCAAAATTATCCCAACCATATTTTTGAATAGCAGCATAAAAATGTGGACTTGATTTATAACCCTATCCATGTCGCCATCTTTGTTCTGGTTTTTGTTTGGTTATACCAATATAGACTTTACCATTTATTTTATTTTTATGTTGATATACAGTATACATTATTAACCTCCTTTTCTTATATAATTTGATGATACAAATTTAGCACGGGATTGTCTTATTTATTTTAAGAGTTCCCCCGTTTAGATAACTATGTTCTTAATATTACTATTAAGTCGTCCTAATTATTTAAGATTATGGTACATTCCTTCAACCGCTTGATTTAATTCTTTTATTGTCATATCTCTTGCATATTGATATGCCTCTTTATTATTGTATATATATGTATCATTTATATCAGTTTTACTTAATGTCTCTTTTGGCAATTCATTCAATTTAAATGTTTTATCTCCAATTCCAACTGGAATTGTCATTTCTTCTTTTTTTGATATATATTTTAATCCATCAATATAATGTTTATAAAAACTTTTGCGCACATATGGTACCATAGTCCAGTCTAAATGTGTCGCTGAAACGCCACCAAATTGCTGTAATGACTGGATTTGAAATAATACAGCAACAAGTTGAAATGCAGTGCTTATAGAGTTAGCTGGACGCACATCTGTTTGACGAGTGTTAAAACCCTTTGCTAACAAATCATCAAAGGGGATTGATAAACAATTATGCATACCAACAGCATATGAATCTAAGTCGTGAATGTAAATTATATTATTTAGATGATGTTCTTTGGATGTTTTTGACATACAGTTATCTAAAGCAAATTGCTTCATAATAACAGAATCAAATTCACCTTTTCTTCCTCCAAAAGAATTTTCATCTACATTAGCATTTTGGTTATCAATTTTTTTCGCAGATAGTTTATCTTTTGCCGCCTGCATCATCATATTGTTCCAATTGCGCTGTTTAGATCTTTCTTCACGGTATTTTATATATGCTTTTGCTACATCTTTTCTTTTAGTAGACATCAATCCATTTTCAACCAAATCTTGAATTTCTTCTATTGATTGAGGTTCTTCTATATCTTCGCAAAAACCTTCAATATAATTGGCTATATTTTCAGCTTTTGTTTCAGCATATGGAGTTACATTTCCATCTACTGCCTAAAATGCTTTTAATATAGCTGTTTTAATTTTTTCAAGATTAAATGGCATTATTCTACCGTCTCTTTTTACAACATAAATCATTTTTCTTTTCCTCCTAAGTATATAAAATAATTTTAGGTTACTTATATAATAAAAAAAGTAGGAGATATTTTAATTAAAATAGCCCTTTTTATTAAAATTATTCCAATTTTCTTCAAGATTATTTTCTTCATTTGAAAATGTAAAATATTGAAATGGTATTTTTTCAAAATCTATTAAATCTGAAAGAAATCTACGACAAATTTCTTTACAATTAGGTTTTTGTTCTCTATTTAAAGTGCGTAATAATCTTGTTTTATCAGAAGCTTTAACCCTTATGGGAATAATAGAAATTTTATTTTCAAAACAGCTTATAATAGAATTAATACCTTGAATATTAAATACTCCTACATTAACTGTATCTGTTCTTAAATTATCTACAGAAGTGCCATAAAACCAATTATTAAATTTGGTATATTCAAGAATTTTATGCTGTTGAATTAATTCTTTAAATTTATCTGTTTTTATAAAATAATAATCTTGTCCTTCTGTTTCATTGTCTCTTTTTGGGCGGGTAGTATAAGAAATTAATTTATTGTAGCCAGGGTGTTTTTTTAAAATAAAGTTTTGAAGGGCATCTTTTCCGACGCCCGCTTCACCAAATAAAGCAATGATTTTTATAGGTTCTTTAATCATCTATGTCTATCCTTTCATGTTCTAATGAGATGTCTTTACCATTTACATTGGTTATTTTATATAATTGATGTGTTGTTGTGTTTTTATATGTTTTAGCAACAAAAGTGTCTTCTCTTCTGTATCCTGTTATTAATACTTTTGTTCCACGAGTAAACCATCCTTTTTCTAAAACTTTCTTTTTTCCATCTGCTTGTACTTGTGAAATTTGTCTATTGAACATGGCATAATATTCTTTTGTAAATTTTACAGTAACAACCCCCGTGGTTGTTAATACAGAAATAGATGCTTTTGTATTATCTTTACTAATTATAGTTCCAGCAATTTTATATAATTTAAATATTGGAAGATCTTTATTATTTCTTTTATACCAATAATCCACTTCTGGCTCATATGACAAATCAAAGAAGTTAACAATTCCATATTTAAATGTATTGATATTTATTAATTCATGAGGATGATAATAAAAGCATAAACTTTCCATTTCCCATGCAGATACAGTACCAATTGCATATTTATTCCATGCTTCATTAAATAATAAAGCATTATATTGTGCTAATAATTCTGTTTGATTATTTTTTAACCAATTTCTTGCGGCATCCATTTCTTTTTGATAAATTTTATCCCATTTTGTTTGTAAAATACATGGAACTCCATTTATTACATCTAACTGTTCTACATCATAATGTTCTGAGTAAAAAGTTAAAGTTTTTGAATCAAAAGCATAATACTTTCCAACTTTTTTATATTCTTTTAAAAATTTGTTAAATAAGTATGCCTGTTTTTGTGGATATAACGTTTCTGGAATTAAATTACTATTTAATAATCCATTAAAGTTTTGTAGATTAAGTTTTTTCTTTGGCTCACAAGTTAAATATAAATAATATGCCATAATTGCATATCGAGGATTTTTTGGACAAATTTGTTTTGCCCAATGCTCATCTAATTTATCAAAAGCTCCTGACTTAATTAAAGAAATCATTTGAGTTTTATTTAAAGAGCATTTTTTCATAAAATCTATAATCCCCGTATAGGGACGATTTTCAATGATGGTTTTAATAATATTATTACCAATTTTATTAACGCCCTTTAAACCAAATAAAATTTCATTATTATTTTCATCTGGAGCAAAACTATATTCAGATTGATTAATATCAATTAAAGATACTTTAATTCCTTTTGAAGTAATATCCCCAATAGCTTTTGCAAGTTTTGAATAGTCTGTCGTTTTTTCTATTTTTTTCTTACCATTTCTATTTGGTAAATCTTCATAAATAAAATTATCAGTATCTTCTTGCTCATAAATATTAACAATCTCTACTTTCTCTTCCTCTTCAAGAGAACCGCTATTTACAATTAAACAGGCGGTGTTCCAGTAAATTGGGTTCCAATTAGTTGCTAAATAAATTGTTTGAACTCCGATAAAAGAATAAGCAAGAGCATGAATAATACTGAATGAATATCCCATCTGAGGACCAACTCCACGTTCCCAAATGTAGTTACCCAATGCAGAACTTTTTGCCATGCTTAATATTTTTTGATGAAGTTCAGGAATTTTTGCCATTTGTTTTTTACCTACAATTTTTCTTGCGGCGTTAGCTTCTTTTAATGAAAAACCGCATATATCTTCATCCATTAACATTTTCATAAGTTGCTCTTGTGAAGGAGGAACTCCATAAGAAGTTTTAAAATAAGGTTCAATAGTTGTTTGTTCCCTTGTAGATAGACCAGCTTTATTCATTTCTTGATACCATAACTTAATATTATTTTTATAACGGATGTATCTATCCATGGGGGTTTCTTCGCCTTTTTCTGCAGTCATTAATCTCATTAAGCCATTAGCATCTGCCATTTCTAAAATATTAGTAGCTTTAATTTTTTTAGCCGCTTGTGATCCAACATCAGAATCAAATTGAAATACATTTAGAACTGTATTATTTTTTAAGGCATCCCAAATTCTTGTGTCATCTAATGGCAGAACTTCTGGATGAAAATATTGATTATAAATTTCTCTTAATGTTAATTTATTATCAAGTTTTCCATATTTTTGCAATAGTTTTATAGTTTCTACAATTTTATCTTGAACTTCTGTTACAAGAAAATCATATTTAGTCATGCCGCACGCTTCACATTTATGTAAATCCCATTGAGTAATAATTTCTCCCTTTGGAGTTTTCATAAAACATCCAAATTCATAAGGGTCTTCATCAAATAAAATAACTCCACTTGCATGGCTACTTCTTTTATTTACAAGCCCCTCAATAGATAGGGCAATGTTTAATAAACCTTCAAATTGATTAATTGTATTAATAAAAGGTTGAATTGGTTTTCTATCTTTATCAGGGTTACCATATACAACATCTTTTAATGGCCATAAGAAACCTCTTTCGCTCGGCACAAGTGAAGATAAAAATTGTGCAGTGTCAACGTCAATGCCATCTGGATAATCTTCAGAACGATATCCGCGGCAGGCTGTTAAAATTGCCGATTTAGTTCCTTCTGTACCAAAGGTTGCAATCAGTGTACATCCAAGATTTTGTTTACTTAATCCGTCAACTCCATCATAAAAAAACTGTCCTCTTTCTTCTTTTATTCTTTGAAGAATCAATGGACGCTTACTTGGACAAAGGTCAATATCAATATCTCCAAGTTCGACTCTCTCTTTATTTAAATATCTCCAAAATGGAAGCTCCCATTTAATAGGATCCAATTGAGTGATTCCTAAAAGATAGTGATTTAATCCTGAACAAGATGAGCCTCTTCCTGCGCCAACCGTGCTTCCGCACTCCCAGAACATATCAACATAATGTTGAAGAACAATAGGATATCTAAACATATTAGTTCCAAGTTTTTCACTAATTGTTTTCTTTATATCTGCTTCTTCTTCAAGTCGTTGTATATATTCATTATTATCTATATTCATTTGTTTTAATTTAATTAAACAAGCATTTACCCAATATCTTTCATATTTATCATCGGATATTTTCATATTGTATAAAGTTGGGAAATCTTTTAAACTTTTATCTTCATATTTTACACAATCTTTTACTTCAACTTTTGGAATAGTTTGATTATGTTTTAAACTATAATTTTCAATTTTATTATAAATTTCTTCAGAAGTTGCTACAAGATTTTCATAATTTAATTCTGATGGAGTTATATTTTCTTTTATTTCTTCTTCTGTTTGAAGATATGCATATTCATAAAAAGCATCAACCTCTCGCTCTCCGCCTTTTGAATTAAGATAAGATTTATGAATATATCTATCTTCCTTTTTTAAATAATGTGCATCTGTTCCTAATACCATTTTACATTTAAAAGCTGCTGCAATAGACTGCAATCTTTTATTGACAGCTATTTGCTCACGAGATTGACCTGGAGCGCACTCAATATAAAAATCATTTCCAAAAGTATTTTTACACCATAACATAAAATTTACAATATTATGATGAGCTTCATCTTTAGAAATGACATCATTGTTTTTTTCTGCCTTTATTAAATTTAATGTTTCAATTGAAAGTTTTCCTCCAAGACAGGCGGTTGTTGCAATTAAACTATTAGGATATTTTTTTACAATTCGTTCTATTTCATCGTATGTAGTTGGAACTCTTTCAATACCTCGATCCCAATAACTATTCATCCATGACACAGAAGATAATTCTCTTAATGCCTTAAATCCTATTTGATTTTTTGCAATTAAGATAAAGTGATAATATTTTTGACCCATTTCTCTTTTATCAATTAGATAAATTTCATTTCCTAATGCAATTTTAAAATCAGGGTTGTTTTCTTGAATTTCTTGTGCATAAAAATTAGCTTCAGGAGCGGCAGATAAACATTCATGATCTGTAATTGCAATACCACTTAATCCATTTTCTACTGCTCTATTAATTAAGGGTTTAACTTTATTTATGCAATCAAGTAAACGAATATTTGAGAACTCGGTATGTGAATGAATCTCAAATCTACTCATATTTTTGCCCCCTTATTATTTCATATAATATATTATAACAAAAAAAATAAAAAAAGTCAAGTATGATTAATTACTTGACTTATCTTTTTTTGTTGCTTCAATTAAATGCGCAATAATATCAACTGTCCAACCATTTCCTAACATTTTATAGGCTTGGGTATTACTAACGGGGAATTCATACCAATTTGGTACGGTTTGTAAACGCTTACATTCTGGTATAGTAAGTTTACGGATAATATAATATCCATCATCTAACTTAATTGGATAAGTTTTATCTTTAAAGGTAATATTACCATTTTTAACTTCGTATATAGGATATGCTTTTCCATCCGCCGCAGATATAGCTTCGGATTGAGTCTCGTCGGCTGGAATTGCATATAATCCCGTTTTTCCACCTGGACCTCCGCTACTTGCAGTTAAGGTTACAGTTTTTCCATCAGTAGAATAAATGCGGTATCCTTGGGAATTTATTATTTTTCCTTCAGAGGTAGGGTGTAACCCAACTTGAACTGGTTCGCCAATAAAATTATCTTTTAATACGGTGGTAAGTGCGTTTGTTTTTCCATCAGTTCGTGCCTCAAGATGTTGATATGTAGGTACATCTGTCTTTTTACTTCTGTTATTGGTATCTACATATCTTCCTCTTGAGGCAATACACGCAGGTTCAGCCACCATAGTTCTTTGATGTCGTTCGATTGTATTCCAAGCACAAGTCCCTTGGTAACTTGCGGTTAGACAATACGCCTTGTCACAGCTTGTTAGGTCATATCCGCCAATAACATCCTTTAATAAAATTCCTTCATCTTTGGGCTGTTTAACGTCAACTTTACTATAAGTTCCATCTTCATTTCTCTTCCCAACCCAATATAGCCTTTGCCTATTTTGAGCCGAAACTAGAGCAGAATTAATACAAATTGGTTCAAAACCAAAAGTTTCTGTAATACTCGCTCTAATTGCTTTAGACATTGACTTATTATTTTCATAAATGAAATATTTTGGTTCAGCTTCATTTAACGCTCTTGTATATTGGCTAAATAATTCCCATCCAAGTCCACTTGCGGTAGTTTCTCTTTTATCTGGTGATTGTGCAATGCTCCAATAAGTACAAGGTGAGCCGCCTATTAAGTAATCAATATCATTATATTTTGTAAAATCAGCTTGAAAGACATCTCCACATTCCTAGATTTGTGGAAAATTATATCTAGCTGTTTTTATCGCAAATTTGTCAATTTCATAGGCGTAATAGTTATTAATTGGCATTTTTACTTTTTGAAATGCAAGCATACCACAAGCCATTCCATCAAAAAGTGATAAAATATTCATAATTAGCTAATCTCCTTTTTAAATAATAAATTAAGTATATTTAATTATTATTTCATATAATATATTATAACGAAAAAAATAAAAAAAGTCAAGTATAATTAATTACTTGACTTGATTATTATATTGCAAATTTTCCATTGGAACAAAAATTTTATTCTTGTTTTGTCATTAATACCTTTTATTCCATTTATCAACGAGCGCTTCATATTCAGCAAGTTGCATTTGTAATACTATCTTCTCCAGAGCCTCCACTCACACACCCTTCAACAGCTTTCATAGCAATTCTTTGTTTTTTCCTTTCGGCGGTTCAGGCAATGATCTCCAATAAATCACATCTACGCTGAGCGGAAGTGCATAAGCTCCAAAAGCAAAATAAAGCCATTCATTGTCACAATATATTGCTTTACGTATATCGTCATCACTTGTGTATACTAAAACACAATCACTCACCATTTTCCCATTGACACTTTTTTGTTTTGGAAACCTTTCACTACACTTTATCCATTCGTTGTCTGGTTCTTTCTTTATAAATTCAATAATATCATCTAAACGACTATTCACTCTTTCATTGGCAAATTCTTCATATGAAGATCTACAGCAATAACCGCTATCTGGTTTAAAATTTTCAAGAATTTCAATTATTTTTTCTTTTTTCATTATTTGCACTCCTTTAATAATACTAATTTTTCAGAAGCTCTTGTGCAAGCAGTATAAACCATTTATGTCAACTCCTTAAAAATTAATTTTTCTGGTAAAAAATTTTTACATATATAAATTGATGCAAAAGCAACTCCAGTGCTTCTTTTTGTATGCTCAACATCTTGATAAAAATTAATTCTTTTATTAAAAATTAAAGCCTGAGTGTCTTTTAAATATTGAAACCTTTTTTGTCCTTGAAGAGTTGGCAAAGGAAATAAAATTGCAAATGGTTTATTTAATTCATATAATCTTTTTAATATGTCATCTTTACAAGAAAAGGGCGGATTTGAAATAATAATGTCATATGAAATTTTTGGTTCATAATAGAAAAAATTTTGTTCCTTGTCTATGTGTGTTGCAATAACATTAAAACCATTCTCTTTAAAAATTTTAACATATTCGCTATCTTCTGTATCAAAAGGACACCAAATTGTTTCATATTTATCTTTATTTAAATAATCTAACAAAGGAAGGACGGCTTCCTTTTGGGTAAAATATTCGTCACTTTCTTTATTTGTTTTTGCTGTTAAATAGCCTTTGTTAATTGACAAAATTGTCACCTCACTAATACTAATTATAATATTCTTGTTCATTTTCTGGTGTTAATAAAAAACGTGTTGTTTCTAATTTTAAATCTTCAAAAGTATATTCTGCATTATATGGTATTCTAATTAATGGAATATTATGCTCAAAACAATATTTATTTTTTAATAAATCATGTTTTCTTGTAGTGTCAAAATTATCTTTATTATTCCAACTTTTACTCTCTTTTGAATAAAAATAAGTAAAATGTTGAGAACCATCAAATTCAATTAAATATAATAAAGAATTATTATTCCTATTAAAAATTGCAAAATCAAATATTAGTTTATCACACTTTCGATTAGAATATAAATCTGAAAAAGTGTATTGAGTTTGATATTTTATACTTCCACTATCTAACATTTGTGCAATTTTACTTTCATTCATACTATTAATACAACCACAACTTTTAGTATCTCCATTTCGAAGATAATCTCCAAAAACAATTACATTTTTTCTACCACATTTTAAACAAGTACAATTCCAATATAATCCAGTTCGATCTTTTCTTGGACGTTCTTCCTAAGTTGCTTCTCTAATTACTTTTAAAAATCCATAAATTTTTCCAGTTTCATCTTTTTTAACACTATCACGCATTTTTTTCATACGAATGCAACCACAATTTGTAGATCTTCCCGCTCGTAAATGTGTTCCTTCAACATCCTTTTCTTTTCCACAAGCTGTACATACACAATGCCATCTTGCTCGGCCACGTTTATTATTTTCTGCTCTATATAAAACATGCCAATAACCAAAATCTTGACCTGTTAAATCAATTAATTTACTCATAATTATGTTCTTTCTATTTTTTATTCTATTATATATCAAAATTATGAGCAGTAAATTATATATTTTTGACCAGTGTTATTAAAAATATTTATGATCTTACCCACACAAGCTTTTTAGATGCGCGAGTCGCGGCTGTATACATTGCACGAGCATGAGTTTCTTTATCAAATGGAAAAGATTCTTCAAGAACGACAACGTTATTCCATTCACTACCCTGTGCCTTCCAGATTGTAACTGCATACGCATAATCAAATTCTTTTGGTACCATATCTCCATAACGAGGTTTAAGTCTTCCCAGGCTGTATGCTAATCTCCAATCACAACACTTTTCCCCTGTTGTTATCATTTTATAATCTATATCTAGTGTTTGATATATTTCACCCGTATCATGAATTATCAAATCTCCTACTAGTGTATCAAATTTTTTAATATTACTGCGAATAAATCTTGGTAATTCTATCCATGTACGAAAACTATTATTTAAAATACCAATAGTTCCATTAACTAAAGCATTTGCTTCTGTACTAAAACTATCCCAATAATTGCGGAGACAAATTATTTTATCTCCATCTTGTGGCTCTCCTTCTTTTCCTAATAAAGTTCGCATTGTTTTGTTAATGGTTTGTCGCTTAACATTGGTTGCTGTTAAAATTTGATCTCCCCATTGTAGAATACCTGTATTTAAATTATTTAAAGGTAAAATTTTTACTTCATTACCATTATAAAAGTCAATAGGTTCGTAATTTCTAATTTTCATTGTTAAACGAATAATTTCAGATTCTTGCGCCTGTCTCATAATCTCATCTAAGAAAATATGCGGATGATCAAGTAAATGATTATCGTTATCTTTATCTATCGGCGGTAATTGAAATGGATCTCCCAAACAAATAACATACACAGGATGAGTAAATAATAAATTTATTAACTCTTTTGGAGCCATACTAACTTCATCTACTACAACAATATCAAATGGAATAACTGGTTTTGGTTTTCTAAAAAATCCTCCTGCAGGTCTTGGTACATGATCATATAATAATTTATGTAATGTACAAACATTTTTATTTCCTTTTTTTCTTAAAACTTCAGCCGCTTTTCCTGTAAATGCGCAATAACAAACTTTGTTTTCCTCTACATCTAATGCATTGATTATAAAACGCACTAATGTTGATTTTCCAGAACCTGCTTAAGCGTAGCCAGAGATCACAGTATATTTTTCATTATTTCTGTGTCTGGCTACGGCAATTTTCAAACCTTCTTCTTGTTTATTTGTTAATATCATGGTTCTACTTCCTCCCTCTTTTATAATCTATAATATTATATTATATTTTTTATAAAAAATCAAGAAAACGAAAAATGGGAATAAAAAAATCTAAACCCATTTTTCGTTTAAAATTGCGATAGCTTGCGTTCCGAGCAATTAAAAGAAATATTTTGCTGAATCTATTATTTCATAGTCCTATAATATAAGTTGCGGATAGGTGCGGTTAGCCCATGTGTTAGCATTACATTTGCATATGGCATTAACTTCAAGATAGCCCTATGTTGTAAACTATTCAATTTGTTCGTTTGTGCCGCCAAATTGAATAATTGATAAACCGTTTAATAAATTAAATTTAAGAGTATTACTTTTCATTACTTGAAAGTTTGAATTAGTAATTTTAAAAGTAATTTTTACATAAGCTCTATCTATATCTTGTCCCCATAAATCATTCATTCCCGCAATATCCAAAATAGTTTGATTATTATCATCTTTTTCATTAAAATCAAAATCAATTCTATATATAGCTTCAGATGACATATTTTTTAATAACTCATCAGTTGCTTGAATAAAGGAGTCAATTTTTAAAGCATCAATTCCACATCCGAAAGCGTTTTCATGCCCTTGCACATAGGCCACTTCAGGGCATTGCTCTAAAATCTATTTTAAACTATTTACTCCAGTTTTAGTGTAGCCTCTACCAGAGCCTTCATAAGTATTTTTTTCAGTTTTAGTAAGAACTAAACATGGGCGTTGATATTTTGCCATAATTTTATTTGCTACTAATCCTCTAATATTTGGCTCAATTTGATTTGATTCTAATAAAAATAATAAAATTTTATGTTCTAACAATTTTTCTTTTTCTATCTTTTGTTCTAATAGTGCCAGTCCTGCATCTTCTGCTCTTGTTTGTCTATTTTTTACGTTAGTTACAGTTCTAATAGCTTGAGCTAATAAACTCTCCCATTCTCCTAATTTATGCCCTCTTTTATTTGATAAAATTCTTTCAAACGCTTTATGATTTAACATTGAATTAAATAATAGATTTTTTTCTATTTGAGTTCCACTTCTTGTCATAGCGTTAACAAAAGGAACGATAAAAAATGCTGCGCCCATTGAAGTGCAAGCCATAGTATTATCTGCAGAAATATAATCAGGTTTAGATAATGGAAATTCATTTTTATCTAACATTCCTGTAATAAATGGATTTTTTATATTCTATTTTTTAAATCCTTTAGTAATAAGGTATCTTGTTTCAAAAGCACGTAAACTCATCATATCTGCACATAAACCAAGAGCAACTAAATCTAAAAATTCATTTGCGTTATTTATATTTAAAATTTCATCTATAAAACGACAAAATTGCCAAACAATTCCAACTCCACTTAATTCTTTATTAGGATAGTCTGATAATTGATTATTAATAACAATGGCGTCTTCGCTAATTTTATCTGCCAAATGGTGATCTAATACAATTGTATTGCCACCATATGATTTAATGCGGGAATGTTCTTCAAAATCATTGCTCACTTCTCTTAATATTTCTATTAAGTGTGGACTATCTTTTACTTAATATTATTATATTAAGCATCCCATTTCCCCATTTAACTAACTTCGTTTCCTAAAATTAGAGTGCGTATCAATAGCACCGGTACTTCCAGTCTAACCCGGAATAGTCTCTACAGGCTTAATTGTTTAACGTTATTGGATACGTTATTGTAGAAAAGTTGTATGGATAAATTCCTTTTATTGTTTTTTCTACAATGGTTCTGCTTAGTTGAGTTTCTTTTTGAATCTAAATTTGAGTTATTTTATAATTATGTTTTTTTATGCAATTTATAATTTTAATTGCATTTAATTGTTTTTCTTCATAATCATTTGGAACTCGTTCTTTTCTAATTGGAAACTACCCATCCCACAAATAAGCATACTTTTTCCCACAATTAATAGAAGCAATTTCATTTGATCTAAAATAATTAGGAATTAAGTCTGCTATTTTTGTATTTGAAAGAGTTTTATCATTTGCTAAAATATTAATTACCCTTAAAGCATATTCTTCTTGTTTAGAATATTTTCTAATTGGATATTTTATATTTTTCATAAATCTTGATTTTCCAATGTTTATTTTGTATAGCTGAGAAACAGTAATATTAAATTTTTTAGCTATCTAAGCATAAGAATAATTAGTATTTTTTAACATTTTTACTAATAAAGGGAGGTCCTCTTCTTTGATCTTAGTTTTATTGTTTTGATTACCGAAATGGATTGGAGGTTTATTTCCCCCTTCTAAAAGATTATATCCATTTGGTCTTCTTGAATTAAATAAATTAATATAATATTTTTCTAATTCTTGCCAATTTTCTAAATTTTCATTAAATTCATATATAATATCAATAATAAAATTTTCTGTACCATATTTTCTCATTGATTTATATAAATATGAATGATTATTGGACTAATTTACATTAAAAGCCTCCCATTTATGTTGATAAAATCTTTTATTAATATCTTGAGAAGTATAACCAATATAGATTTTATTTGTAATAATATTTGTTATTTTATAAATGTAACTCATACTCATCCCTCCTACTATATATACAAAATATCATAGAAAGGTTAAACAATTTTTCCCACGGGATTGCCATGAATTTTTATAAAAATTTTTAGGTTTCCCCGTTAGCATATAACATATTTTAAATTATTATATACCCCATTGATAAAATGGAAAAGGAATGTACAAGCAGCATTATTATCTACTTGAATCTGGGCATAAAACTAATTTATATTTTTTTCTCTATATTTTATCTATACAATCTTTTAATCCATGCTGTTTTCCATTGTGCATTGCCCACTCTAAATGGTTTGTTACCCAAGTGGGGAAAATTAAATATAAATAATTTATAAATAATGCGGCAGAGGTTAGGCCGTCACAGTCGCTGTCAATAATTAAAAAAGCGTCTTCATTATTCTTAATTGTTTTAACCAATGCGGCAGTCGCTTTTTTAAGAGCTTCTTCTCCTAATAATAAATAATTATTTATATCATTGTCTGTTAAATTAAGGTAGTGGTGAATATCTGACTACTTAATGCCTCGGTTAATTAAAATTTGTTCAATTGTTGAATATTTTTTATTTGGTGGGTTAATTAATTTATATTTCACTCTATTGTCACTCTTTTCTTAAATAATTCTATAAATGTTTCTTTTGATTTGTCTATTGGAGAATCTTTATAATCTAATAAATTCCATTTATCAAATATAAAACTGATATTTACATATGATCCAAATTTATTATAAATTGTTTTTAATTTAGCTGTCCATTTTTGCCATTCAAGATCTCCAATTTCTTTAAATTGTTTATCTAATGCTATTACAATTTCATTTACATTTAAAGATAATAATAATTGAACTTGATAGCTAATTAAGTTACTGCCGCAACAAGCAACACTAATATCATTTTCTTCTCCAAAATATGAAGCATATAATAAAGTGCTTTTTTCTCCTTCAAAAACAATAGCTTTACGAAAAGCTTTAATGTTTTCTTTACTAAAATTTAAATTATACAAAGCAAAACCAAGCGGATGGTTATATTGTTGTCCACCCAGAATTGCAGGTTTATATTTACCAAAAACTTCTTCTTCTTTTATCAAAGTTCTTTCTCTAATCCCTATTAAATTATTATCAATGTCATAATGAGGAATTACAATTCCCATATTAAGTGGATCATAACAAATTCCTCTTTTATTCATAATAGAAAAATCAATATTCTCCTTTTCCCAAGGAATAATATGGGGTCTTGGTAAATGCTTTAATATATTTTCATCATAATGTTTTAATTCCACAATTTGTTTTGATTGTTTTTCTTTGTTTCTATTAAAAGCATTAATAATTTTCCAATCCTCAATACTATCAGGAGCATCATCAAATTGGAAGTTTTCTGTTGTGTAACCAAAATATTTTGCTACAAAAACAATTGCTTTACCAAGTGTAAAATTTTGAAGTCCCGCATTTTTATTTACTTTTAAAACTAGTTCATAAATATCAAATGAAGCATCTCCACATTCTGTGTAACAATGAAATAATTTAGTATTAGAATAATAATATAATTTATGATGAGAACCACCGTGACAAATTGTTTTTGAAATAAAATAATTCTCATTTGCCATTCGTGGTTCTCCGCCTAATTCTGCCACTAAATCAAATACTTCTTCTATTGAAAGATTTTCTTTTAATGAATCTTTATCATATTTATATTTTTGCATTATATTCAGTCCCTCCTCCAGGAATCCATCCATTTGGACAATATTCTCCATATCCTAAAGGATGATATTTTTCTGGAGCCATTATTGAACAAGGATGCATTTCTGGCGGAAGTTCAGCCGCCAGCATATCACAATATTCATTTTTTATATGATAACAAGGACATTCTTTACAACATTTAATTTCTTTCATATTATTTCTCCTTTAAAATGCAGAGGCTTCTATTTTTGGAGTAACTGTTATTTTTAAATCTTCAATATTAACCAACTCATAATTATAATTAGTTGCAAATATTGGCTCAATCCTACAAATTCCTCTATTTTCGCGACACCATAAAAGAATATCTTTATATCTTCCGCCACGATTTTTATAAACAGAAATTTTTATTGTTGGCATCTCAATTCCCATTGAATTAATTATTGTTTTTAGTGCATCAAAGTCATCTTGACTTGCTTGCAACATAATCATTCCACAGTCAATTTTATCTGCAATAGATTTCGCACCTCTTAATAGATTCTGGTCATACTGTTGTGCAGAGATATAATCCGCATTAAGCTGAGTGGCAGACATTATAAATACTCCATATTGATTACATAAGTCTTTTAATCTTACACTAATCATAAATAGAATATTATCTTCTCTTAATCCTTTAACTCCAGCTTTTGAACTTATTTCACTTAATATTTTCATACTTGAATGAATGTAATCCATAAAAATATATCTTACGCCTTGCTGTCTAATACCAAATTTAATTGTATTCTCTATATCCTGTAAAGAAAAATCAGGCAACTTTTTTATATAAAGTGGACTTTTTTCAATTATATCTGCGGCACGCACAACTCTATCCCATTCATCTCCCTCATATGAGCTTTTCATAATGTGGTCTTCATTAACACCAGAAATGAAAGCAATCATCATTGTCTGAATCTCTTCTGTGTCCTGTTCTGTTGTAATGAATTGAGTTGGTTCACGAGTGCCATTATTTTCCCATTGATTTGTTTCAATATTATATATTTTATTACAAGCAATAGAACAAGCATCCGCAATCATTGAACGAGTATTGTGAGTAACAATATAATCATTCATTAAGAAAAGATGTTCTTCATTATCAACATAAAAACAAGTCATTTCTTCTGAATAATTTAATTTTTCAATTTTTACAATGGGATTAAAAAGATTTAATTCTTTTCTTTTCCCATTGTTGAACCAAAATTCAATTAAATCGTGTTTTCTTTTAAGTTTAAATAATTTAAGTTTATCTTCTGGAGTTCCAGTAATTTCAATTTTATATAAAGGTAAAGAATCTTTATGATTATCTTCTAACCAAGTTGCTTTAAAACCTAAACTTAAACTTAATTCAATTATATCATCACGAAGTCGCGGGCTTACAGTATAATAAGAAATTCTTCCTTTCTCTTTATCTATTGAACCATCAGTGTCTAATAGTCCATTTAATAAATCAAACCTTTGCTCAATAGAACCTTCAAGATATTCTCTTGGAATAAATTTTGTTTCAGATTTGGTTTGCCATAAAGCAGGAAAATCTTTTAATGCTTCTTCTACCCAAACATTAGTATGATTTAAATTATTTGGATCTTCAAAGTTCCAATTATAATTTTTATCAGAATTTTTTTTATAATTCCAATTCATTTCTTTTGCCAGTGCGGAAGGAAGCTCATTGTTTTCGCTGCTAAATGTTAAAGCTTTATTGTTGCTATATCTAAAACTTCCATCTCCTAATAATAAACCAAACGCATATGGGGTTATATAATAATTTTTTAGATTATATTCAACAGCCTTTTGCATTGGAATTAAAATTTTATACCCGTGCCCCTTTTGATAAAGATCTAATTGATTAATTTCTTTTAATGTTTTAGTATAAAATTTTCTATTTAATTTTTGTTCTTTTCTTTGTCCTTCGGTACAATAACTCCATAAATGTTCTTCACAGCATTTGGCTTTTCTTCCATCTTTAAAAGTTACTTCCCATACTTCTTTTTCCCCTTGGGGATAAATAGCTTTTACTAAAGTAGGTTTGCCAAATGCATCAAACAAATAATCTCCAACTTGAATTTCTTTAACCGTTTTTAACCCGTTAGGAGTAGGAATTATTGTTGAATTTGGTACAGCCTTTCCTACCCCTGTTGCAGCGGAGCGTAGATAAAATTTCTTTAATCTTGCCCCTCTATGAATACCATTTACTAATTTTCCAAATAAAGGATATCCAATTTCAGGTTTTTCTTTCAATCTTTCAAGAAGAGCTAAAGCTCCACTACCCGCTTGTACTAATTCTTCTTCCGCATTGTCTATATATTTTATTTTAATGTCTTCAATTTTATCATTAATAATCTCTGACATCTCAATGATAGTAGTGTTATCAAACCATATTTCTTGAGCTTCTTTTTTCTTTACATCTAATATATTATCTGGGTCATATAACCAAGATAAATCCATTCCTACTTTTAAATGATACATTCTTAAAAGCGTCATTTTTTTCATTCGGTTATAATAATAATCAAATGCCGCAAGTTGACACATTTCTTTTATATTTTCAAGATATTCTGAACCTTTATTGAGTTTATAAATAGAATATTTCTTTGGTCTTTCTTCAAGATATTTTTCAATGTCATTAATTGATATCTCTTTTGCTCCAAGCTGATGAAGATTATAGATTGAACCAAATAATATTTTATGAAATTCTTGGGCAAAGTCATCTTCATTAAATCTATATTTATCTTCTAAATCTAAAAGATGAGGATTAATTAAAACATCACCAATAACTTGCATACAGCTTTGAACATCATAATATTTTGAGTTCATTCTTCATTATCCTCCTCTAACCATAAATGCGGCGACGGCACAAAAGTTCTTGGTGATTCAATAGTAATTTCTCTTACGAGGGGAGATAAATATAAAGTTGCATCCTTTTGTGCATTTATTAATTGTGCTTTATATAAAGCATAATAATAAGCCATTGCTTGTTTATATATATATGGAATAATTCCTATACTTCCATTACTCTTGGATATATCATTTCCTTCTTTTTCATAATACCATTTTAAAGTTTTTAACATCCCACTATATGTATAATTATTTTCTTTTACATATCTTTCTGCAAGTTTCTTTGTTAAAATATAATTATAATCTTCTTTAAACAAATTTTTTACATATTCATAAAAATCATTCATATTTTTTTCTTCTGTTGTCATTTCTGCTAAATGTTTTTCCCAGCAATTTAAATGAGCATATCTTCTTTCTGATACTTTTTTTACTTGAATATTTATATCATTTCTGTTAAAACGCTCACCGCAATAAAGGCATTTTACATATGCGGCTTTCATATAAATCCCCCTTTTTACACTTATATTATATTATAACAAAAAATAATAAAAAAGTCAAAGAAATTCATATAAATTTCTTTGACTTTTTATATTTAAGTGGGTTCTTTTTCTGCTAATAATTTTAGATCATCTAAAATTAAAGATAACGCTTCAACCTGCTCTCTTGAACATTGACTGAGCTTTTGTCCTCGTCCTAAATATTTATCTGTAATTTGTTCAATACGAGGCTTATAAAAATTAACAAAGACATCATCTTTATTATATTTTTCAATTAACATATTGATAATTGCTGCACAGCCATCTGAAAGTTCATCAAAGTCAAGATCTTTAGTTGTATCTGTATAAAGATTATTTCTTTCATTTGTGAAAAACTCTTCACCATCTTCTGCTGCCTGTTTATCAATAGCCTCTCCAATTGCATTTACAAGATCTCTATAAGAAAAGTCAATATAATCAGGAGTGTATTTAAATCTTGAACCAGCTTCATATCGAGGGGTTCCTCTCATAAATAATTTAGTAATATTTTGTCCATTTTTTGATTCCACAATTCGAGAGTAACCAATAATATCTGCCATACGAGCAACAACATTGTTTGCTCTTTTATCAAGAGTTGGAACAATTTTATTGTACTCATTTCCATTTTCATCTTTAAATGTTTTATCAATAGAATGAGAAATTAAGACTAAACCGTAATCCATCATTACAATAGAACGTAAACATTCATCAAATTCTTTTGATACCATTCCATATCCTTTTCCAAAAGGAATGTCACTAATACTGTCAACTCCATAACCACCATCGGAGCGCTGTGCATTATCACAAATATATTTTGTACAATAATCATATGCTATATCAACAGTGTCAATAGTAATGGTATAGAAGGTATCTTTTGCTTTTTGATCTTTTAATTGGCGAAGAACTTTTCTAAATTCAGCCCAATTATTAATTGGCTGTGCCATGATTCCAGGGATTGCATTATAACCTTTTTCAAATGCAAGTAAAAGATTTTTCTAAAACTTCGCGGCGGTCGATGTTTTACCGCTTTTTGGCTATCCATAAAAGAAAATAGAATAACCTCTTAGATTTCTGCTCACTTGATGTGGTTTTATACTAAAAATATCTATATCTGCCATATATATTTCCTTTCTTGTTTCTTATTTTTATTTAGACGAAAAAGAGGGGTTAAATCCCCCTCTTTATTAAAAAACAAAATCTCCATCAGGAACTGTTGTAGCAGTTGCGGCATTTGTAGTATTTTTTGCTGCCTTTTTAGCCTTGCTTTCATTATAACGTTTTTCAACCTCAGCAAGCATAACCTGTCTTTCCTGACTCATTTTCATAACATCTTCTTTAGTAAGAATGTCTTCGTCGCCAAAATCATAAGGAACAGATCTACCACCAGTAATGACATATTCCTTAACTTTCTTGTCGTATACTTGAACTGCCGCCTCACCAAAAGCTGATTCTTCCCTCTTTATAATCTTTTCTGTTGAACAGTTAATCTCTCCCCAAACATTTGTAAAGGTAGGATTTGCATTAGAAACATCAAGATCTTCAAAATATTTAATGCCTTTTTCATTTTTCATAATAAAAGTAACGGGAACAATCTTTGGACCATATCCAAAGACACAGCCGCTAATTGTAGCATAGTCTTTTTCAATATTTTTTTCAGGGTCTGCTTCTACACGAGTAACCTTTGTTACAAGCATATCCATTTTGAAGAAATTTCTCTGTGACTGTTCGTCAAACTCATTGATAATAGAACAGAAACCATTTTCGTTTCTTAGAGCCGCTACTTTTGAGCCATCTGAACCAATAAAGTCATTTACTCCAAGAGAAACTCCTGTACACTGAACCTTAAAGGCATTTTCTTTACCGCCTTTAATCCATGTTCTTTCAGGATTGTCAATAATTTCTTTCAATACTTTATAAGTGCTATTAGGCTTACCACTGCCGTAAAATTCGGTAACATAACTATAGTGAACTGTAACGACATTGATACCAGTTTCATCAACTACAATATCAAGATCGCCTGCAATATATTTTGTACCAGGGTTCTTTGAGTTTTCTCCTGTTACTCTTTCTCCAAGCTGATTAAAGTCCTTACCTGTACTATAAACATAACCTTCAATCTTCTCTGTGTTAATAAATTTTGCATTTGGTTTCATATTATCTTTTCTCCTTTTAAATAAAAACTTAAATTTCAATCAACTCATACTATATTATATCAAAAATTTTATCTTTTGTCAACTCTGTGCGTACTCTTTGCCCTTGTCGGTTAAATCATAAGTTGTAGGATCTTTACCAATCTTTTCTACATAACCATCAGCAGCAAGTTTTCTCATTGAACCTGCAACAGAACGACCTGAAGTCCCAATGCCATCTCCAATATCCTTTGCAAGCATTGGAAGAGCTTCCATGTTTTCTTGCATAAAACAAATAATCTTATAGCCCGTATCGGTCATTTCTTTTGTATTACTAGCTGACGCTTTCTGAAAATCTGCCCAATATGCCTGTGCCAACTTGCCATCTTCACTTTCAAAGTAATCATTATAATTATCAACGTTATCAAAAATAATTTCCTGAACCATTTTAATAAAAGCTTCTTTCTTTGTCATTACAGTTTACCTCTCTTTTTTATTTTATTGTTTATTTATTGTAATTATATTATATCAAAATTTTTATTATTTTTCAAATAAATCATCAAAAATAAATTCTTTTGCATATGGCAAAGACCAGGCCCAATCTATAAATGATTTGTTCCATTCTGTTAATTTATGATTGCGGCGTTGACCTTTTGAACAGATTGCTCTAATTGTTTCATAATTTGCAGTCCATGTTCTTTTTTGGAGCCATCCTTCTGGAAGCCATCTTATAAGTTCTTTCCAATAACGAATATCTTTTGTTTCATTGTATTTTTGACGAAGAAATTCTAATTGTTCAATAATTAAATCAGCTAACATTCCTGTTGTATTTCCTTGAAAATATTCTAAATTTTCTTTAAAATCATCTATTTCAAAACATTCAAGAGTGATAGGGGTTGACGCAAGCTTATGCATTGTACTTGTGCTATTAGCTACTGTTGCTACTTTGTAAGTATCTGCCTCTTTCCACCAATAAATTGGTGCAGTTATATCAACAGATACAAAAATTTGACGAAGAAACTTTCTATGTTCTGGGCCAGCTTTTATAAGACGTTGAGCTAACTCTATGTCTTTTTCACCTATAATAAAATTTTCTTCATTCCATTTACTATCTGATTTATCCCAGCTTGCAAGAGGATTTCTAAGACCTCTAATGGCTCCTTCAAAATTCCCAACCCAAGTATTTTCAAATTTCATTTTTTTGTAACTCCTTTTTGTGTATTTAATCCATAGATATTACTTTGATATGACTAAATCCAAAATGCTTCTTTTTCATTTAATTCTTCTGGTTTACATTCCTATAAAACTTCAAAAGTAAAATTCCATACTTTATCTTTTTGCATACTATTATATAAAACGTTTGTCGCGGGGGCTTCTATTCCAAGCCCACATTTACAATGAGCTTTCCATCTTTCGTCAATATTTTTACTTTGCCCTATGTAATGCTCTCCTGTTATTAAATTTGTAATTTTGTAAATACCGCATACATTTTTACGATTATTTAAAATTCTATTACAAAGATCTGTCATTTGTTTTTGAAAATATTGACTCCATATCAGCTTACTTAAAACTACAGGTTTATGAAAAGAACTTTTTAAATTCTATAACATTTGTACATCAGATAAATCTGAATCAGTAATTGATAATCTATAAAAATTTATTTTATCTTTTTTCTATCGTTCTCGTAAATCATTTTGAATTGCGGCATTTAAAGTATTTTGCAATTTTTCAAGCTATTCTTTTATTTGCTTTTTTTGCTAATCAATATTCGTTACATATTTTATATATTCTGTTTCTATCTTTTGTTTCTATTTATTGTAAAACTATTGCGTTTCTTGAATATTAATTGCACATTGTTCATTTGCATTTTTTGCAAATTCCTATTGTTTTTGATTAATTGTTGTTTTATACTTTTCATATGCGGTTTCCTACTATTTTATTGCAGCCTATAATATATTTTTTTGCTAAGCTAAATTCCATAATGTTTTTTCTAAATCTTTTTCTAATTCAGTATTTTCTTGAATTTTACGCTATAAAAGTTTTAAATACAACTATTGATTTTCATCTATTTTAACCTTTTTTCTTATATAAAAAACAGTAATAAATATAATATAAGCAATAAGAATTGCGAATACAATAAATATACTTTCTGACATAATAATCACACCTTAAAAAAATGGGGTTAGATATAATCTAACCCCATAATATTATTTATTATTCAGCGTCAGGATCAAAATTTCTGCCTGACTCGGTTAGCTGAATGAATTTAACAGGCTTATGAAGTCCAGTTGCAGGATCTTCAATTTCTGCAGGAACTCTTACAATAAGAGGATCGGGATTCTTATCAGCGTCTCTATGTCTCTGAAAAGCTGCTGTCAAAATACCATTAATTGAACGAACGTTAAGACCTGTTGCTTCTGCAATATCCTGTGCAGTAAAGTCTTCACCATCATGCTCTACAATAAAATTATAAACCAGTCTACTATTATCTTTCAATGCCATAATCTTTTTTCTCCTTTTAAATCATTTATTTTTATTTTTGTAAGATGAATTTTTATTTTGTTATTTCTTATCATCTATATTTATTATAACAAAATTTTTTTTGAATGTCAAAAAATTTTTTATTAATTTTTTATAAATTCATCTTTTTTATCTTACATTTTTATTATATCAAAAAATTTTTTATTTTTCAATATAAAGTCCCATAAAGTCAACTTCTGATATAATGGGGATGCCCCTGCTTTGTGCTGCTTTATTTTTGGCTGATGTGCTATTAATATCATTATTAATAAGAATGTCTGTTTTTGCGGTAATTGCTTCTGAAACCTTGCCCCCATTTTGAATAATTATTTCTTTTAACTCATTTCTGTTTTTAAAGAGCGTTAGTTTTCCTGTAATTACAACAGTTTTACCTTGGAGTTTTTCATTTTGAATAGATTCTACTTTTTTAGGTTTTTCTATGGTAAGTAATTCTATAATTATATCAGCCTCTTCATAATTAAACTGTTTAATAGCTTTATGCATTTCCATGCCAAAATTCGGAAGTGAGAAAAAATAAAAATCAGGATTATCTACTGCCGCACGAAATGCTTTATAATCATTATTAAAATAATTAGCTATATCTTTTGAAGCAGAAGTTCCAATTAGGGGGATGCTAATTGCCGCCAAAAATTGTGCTAAAGTTGTAGTTCTATGTTCTTCAATAGATTTTAAAATTTTATCAACGGACAGCGGACCAAAACCTGGCATTTTTATCCATTCTTTGCGATAATTTTTTAAAGAAAAAACATCTGCATAACAACCAAGCCATCCTTCATCAATTAATTTGCTAATAGTTGCTTTTGATATACCTTTAATATCAAGTCCTTTTTTCCCACAAAAATGTTCAAGTTTATTAAGCAATTTACCATCACAAAGAGGATTAGAACAATAATAATTGAGTGTTCCATCAGGACTTTTAATTAAATCAACTATACTATGACAATAAGGGCAATATTCTATTGTATCATTTGCAGAAACCCCGCCTTGGGCAATTACTTCATCATAAGTCATTTTTGGATAGGCTTCCGCAATTTGAGGAATTATCATATTTGCTTTAAATACTTTTACATATTGTCCACGGTAAGCGCAGTCTCCAAAAATCTCCTTCATAATACTAACATTATGAAGTGAAGCCTTTTCTATTGTTGTTCCATCAATTTCAATAGAATCAAAACAAGCAACAGGGGTTAGTACTCCTGTTTTTCCCATAGACCATTCTATTAACTGTAAACGAGATTCATATAACTCATCATATTTTTTAAATGCTATTGCATTTTTAAAATGATGTTCTGTTTTTCCTTGTTTGTCTCCATAAGCCAAATCATCAAACTTAAATACGAAACCATCAATAGGATAAATAAGATGCTCTGGACGTTCATCCATTATATCAAAAATAGTATTATTCCATTGATTAAGTTTCATATATGGTACAGTTTCAAAGCCAAGCCCCTCAAGAATAAGAAGTTTACCTTCAAACGTTGTTACTTTTGAATAACCTTCAATTAGATCCCAAGCTACAAAACTTAATTTTCTTTTCGCACATTCTTTTGAAGAAAGTAATCTAATACTTCCAGATGCAAAATTGCGGGGATTCGCATATTCTGACTCAAAATCTTTAAAATTACTATATGTACATATAACTTCACCATCAATAACTACTTTCTTTTGTGAAGTTTGAATTGTTTGAGGGACATTTGCCAAAACTTGAGCATTATGAAGAATATCCTCTCCTTCGATACCGTTACCACGAGTTTCTGCTCGAGTAAGTTTTCCATTTTCATAAGTTAAAGAGCAGGTCAATCCATCTAATTTAAACATAACTACAAAAGGCTGTCCATGAAGAAAAGCTTTAACTTCATTTTTTTCTTTTGTCTTATCAAGAGAGAGCATGGGGTGATCATGTACTACTTTTTTTAGATTAGTGACTTCCTTGTAACGAATTTTTTGTGTTGGAGAATCAGGATAAATAACCCCAGAAGTTCTTTCTAAATTTTGAAGTTGAAAATACATATTGTCCCAATCTTTGTCTGGAATGGGGCTTTTATTTTCATTGTATAAATCAGTATAATGATTTAATCTATCAATTAAAATTCTTATTTCATTCATATTTTTATTTGTTATCCTTTCATTCTTCATTCATTTTAATTATTATCTTCTATGTACATTTTACACAAACATCCAGAACTATCTGGAACAGCTTGAAATTCAATATTGATAAAAAGAGACTGCGAATTTAAATATTTATAAGACATATTTTTGTCTGCTTCTACATAAATACTACTTTGCTCTAAAGTAACAGACTTGGCAGAAGCCCTTACTAATTGCGTGATAATTTTATTATCAATTTTTATTTTTAGATAGAAAGGCTTGTCCCCATTTATGTCCATAGAAGTTAAATCAAAATATGAAGTGCCACAATATTTACATTTATGATTAAATGGTTCGATGGGTGCTCCGCAATTCAAACAATTTAACTTTTCCATTAACATTCTTCTTTCTTTTTTCTTTAATAACATTATAACAAAAATTTTTATAAAAAGCAAGCAGGAGCGTTATGCTCCTGCTTTATTTATTATATATTTACCATTTATACATAAAATTTGAATCTCATTAGCATAATATTCAATCCATGTTTCGGGAAAATGATATTTTTGTATTAAATCTATCGCCTTTTTCTGATTGCTTGTTCCTATATTGATATTACAAACTTCACAATGAAGATGCCAAGGGGTATATCCCCATTCATCTAAATAAAATTTCATTTCATTTTGACAATTGGGACATATAATGAATTTATTCATTATATTTTCACCACCGATTTAATAGTAGATTTTAAAATAATATTACCAAAACTTATTCTACTTAATAGTGGCAAATCTGTAGAAGAAACACATATAGAATTGGGTTGACCTATTAATAAAATTTTGCCTGTTACATCATCCTTTTTAAGAATGGTCGCTCCAATAACAGTTCCATATGCGGTAGAAGGTCTATAGACCATAATGCCTTTCCCCGCTCTATTTTGTAAAGTAAAGTCTTTAATTGAAACCTTTTTTCCATACCCTGTTGTAGATATAATTACAACTTCATCAGTTTCAGATTGTATTGGCAGCCCTGCTATAACTTCATCGTTTTCATCTAATTTTATTGTTTTTACTCCTGCCGCAATTCGTCCAACAGAATTTACAAACTTAGATTCAAAACGAATTGACATACCATTTTTAGTTACAACTAAAATTTGTTCTTCATTAACAAAGGCAACGTTAACAATAGAATCATTATCATTTATTTTAATTGCGGCAATACCAGTTCCTCTTTTTATTTTAACGTATTCTTCAAGTAAAGTTTTTTTCATTAAACCTTGTTTTGTAAAAAATACTACATATTTTGCTGTATTGCCATATGCCAATGAAGTAATTGCCATAACTTCATCATCTGTATCTATTTTTATTAATGTATTCACATGAACGCCTTTTGATGTATTTGTACCTGCGGGAATGTCATCAACAATAATTTTAAACATTTTTCCTTTTTTAGTAAACAAGAAAAGATTGTCAGTAGTGTTTGTTGAAATTGTTGACATTATAGCTTCATCTTTTGTTTTTATGCCTTTACCATTTTTTCTTTGAATTTTAAAGCTATTGGTTGGAACTCTTTTAATTAAACCCGTTTGAGAAAGAATTACTACAACATCTTCAGGAATAACTTCTTCAATGATTTTTTCTTCTGGCTTTATATCAATTTGAGCAAGTTCAGTTCTGCGGGCATCACCATATTTTTTAACAATAGCCGCAAGCCTATCTTTAATAGTGATTATTTGTTCTTCTTTGCTACTGATAATATTATTCCATTTTTGAATATTATTATCAAGTTCTGCTTTTTCGTTATTGAGCTCAACTCCTTCGAGTTTTGCAAGACTCGCTAACCGCATAGCTAAAATAGCTTTTGCTTGATTATCAGTAAATTGATAAGTTTTAATAAGTAAAGTTTTTGCCACAGAAGCAGATTCAGATTTTTTAATAAGGGCTATAATATCATCTATATTCGCTATTGCTTTGAGAAGCCCTTCAACAATTTCCTTTCTTTCCAATGCTTTTTCTAAATCAAAATTAATTTCTTTTAATAAGCATTTAATATTATAATCAATATAAATTTTTATACAATCTTTAAGATTAAGCTCTGTTGGAACTTTATCTACAAGAGCAACTTGATTATAACTAAAAGAACTTTGAAGATTAGTCTTTGCAAATAATTTATTGATTATACTTTCTGGAGCTATGCCCCTTTCACATTCAATAACTATTCTAATACCCTTTTTATTAGACTCATCACGAATATCGCTAATGCCTTCAATTTCTTTTGAATCTGCAACTTCGCCAATTTCAGTCATAAGACCTTCAATAGTAGTTCCATATGGAATTTCTGTAAAAATAATTTTTTGTTTATCAATTTCATATTTACTACGAATTTTTACGCTACCATGACCAGTTTTCATAATTGCGGGAATATCATTTTTATTGATAATAATTCCGCCTGTTGGAAAATCTGGACCTGGAAGCATAGGCTCTTTTCCATCTAAGTAATCATAAATAGCGGTTGCTACTTCGTTTAAATTATGTGGAGCCCAAGAGCAAGCCATAGCAACACCAATACCACTATTTGGGTTACAAAGAAGATTTGGAAAAATTGCAGGGAGTGAAACAGGCTCTTCTGTTGTTTCATCGTAATTAGGAACGAAATCAACATTATTTTTTTTTAAACCCTGTAACATTCCGTCTTCTGTTAATTTAGAAAGTCTTGCTTCTGTATAACGAGGTGCGGCAGGGCCGTCTCCCGCCTGATTACCAACATTACCATGAAAATCTATAAGAGGATAGCGCATCACCCAATCTTGAGCAAGACGCACTAATGCACCATAAATAGATGAATCACCGTGAGGATGATAAGAACCCATTACATCTCCAACAACTTTTGCACATTTTACATGAGGTTTATTATTAGTTCTTCCTCCTGTAAAAGCTCCATATAAAATTCTTTTTGCCACTGGTTTAAGACCATCAGTAGCATTTGGTATCGCTCTATCTGAATTAACGGAAGCTGCGTATTCAATAAAATTTGTACTTAATTCTTTTATTAAATCATTTTGCATTATTTATTACCTCATAATTTATTTCTAAAGGAGATCCCCAATCTTCTATTCTATAATCATCTACAATTAATTCTAAATTTGATAAAATATCTTCTTCATAAATAAAATCCATAGGATTTTTTTCTAATCTTTTAAATTCATCTTCTGTTAATTCTATAGTACCTTCTTTATGACCATAACGAAGGCGTCCCATAACATAATCTAATGGAATATTAAATTTAACTTTCATTTGTCATTACCTTTCTTATTTATTATTGTCTTATTATTTTCAAATAATATTTGAATATTATTATTATAATATTCAATATAAGTTTTTGGCTTATGATACTTTTGAATTAATTCAATAGCTTTATTTCGATTGTCCATTCCAATATTAATAGAACATTTATTACAATGTAGATGCCATGGAGTTCTACCCCATTCGTCAAAACACCAATAAAGTAGGGAATTACAACTTGGACATATTAAATTACTCTGCATTTTTTAATTTTTCTTTCCAATATAATATTTTTTCTTCCCAGATTTTATGTTCTTTTATTATTTTTTGTTTATATTTTTGACATTTTGTTTTAGATTCTTCATCATATTTATATCCAAATTCACATTGTTCACAAATACATTCAGGTTCATGTGATTTTAAATAATCTAAAGTTTTTAAAATTGCATTTTTTATTAATTTAGATTCATTAATTTCCATAAGTTGCCTCTTGTGAATGTTGCTGAATAAATCTCTTTCTAGGAAGGATTTGAGTTCCCATTAAATCATCAAATAATTTATTAGTTGCTGCAACATCTTCCACGGTTACTTGTTTAATAATTCTTTTATCTGGATCTACTAAAATTGAAGTCTCATCTGGCGACATCTCTCCTACATGTTATTCCATTATCACTAATGGCACTGACTATTTCTTACCCTCCCTCTAACGCTTTAACTGAGATCTTAGGGTGCTACCATTTCCATCTCTATATCAATAAGAGATGTACTCCCCGACAAAAGGGATAGTCGATACAGGTTTAAACTACAATATTTTTCCAATTTTGATATGACCAAACATTTGTAAATGATCCTTTAGTTAAAAGATGTTCATAATCTGCATATACGTCAGATAATTTTTCACCATTTTTTCTTCTTAATCGAATATTTTTTACATCCTATTCAGTTAATCTGGATCTTCCATTTTGAGAACCTTTGTTTGCCGTATCATGTAAATGATATTTTTTATTCTATGGAGTGTAAACTTCCATCATTACAGAAGCCCAAGTGTTACCTTTCCAAATTTTAGAAAAACCACTTTCTCCAATTTTATCTTTATACAACTAATAAACTTCTTTTTTTCTTTCAAGATTATCATATCTGGTTCTAATATCTATAACATCTTCTTTTGTTAATTTATGTCTTGGGTGACTATCACCTTGATTATCTTCTCCACCAGCAGTCATATTATAACCGGCATGATAAGTATTATATTTTTCAATATAATATTTTTCTTTCTATCCCAATTCTTCTGAAGAACACTATTCAAGTATTTCAAAAGAAAAATTTTCAATACCATATTTTAAAATTGCTTTGTATAAAGATTTATTTTTTTCTCTATTCCAATTATATGGATTTTTATGATATTCCCATCTGTCCTCAATATGAGTAGATAATCCAATATAACTATGATCATTCACTAAATTTGTAATTTTATAAATTCCTATCACTTTATTTTATCTCCTTTAATTTTTTGGAGATAATATCGTAGTTTTTTCCCACGAGATTATCTTCTATATATTATAAAAATTTCACATTTCAAATTATCCTAAAATGTCTAAAAAATTTTTAAATAGAAGACTACCTCGTTAGCTGTCTTTATGGACAACCCCGCTGATTAGCGGAAAAGTAGCTAAGGGCCAGACTAACTCTTACCCTTTCAAGCGATTAACGAGATATTTTTTTCCTTTATGATGAGTTCTATATTCTTCAAGTTCTGCATCGTTTTTTAAATAGATATAAGTATCTTTACCCTCTGTAATTTTATAAAGAGGAGGGACGCCAGCATAAATATATCCATCTAAAATTAATTGTGGACAAAATGTCCATATAAAAGTATAAAACAGATTTTTGATATGGCTCCCATCTGAATCAGCATCTGATTCAATAATAATCTTACCATATCTTAAATCTTCTTTATTATATGTAAGTTTCATTGTTTTTGAGTCAATAATTAAACCAAAAGCATCAATCATTGTCATAATTTCTGCATTTTTTTGAATTTTATCAAGTGTAGCTTTTCTTACATTAAGAATTTTTCCGCGGACAGGCATAACCGCAACAAATTCATTATTACGAGCCAGTTTCAAATTTCCTGAGGCCGAGTCGCCTTCAGTCACATATATCTCGCATTTCATGCGATCCTTAGACCAGCAATCCGCAAGTTTACTATCAAACTTAAGAGCCTTTTGTTTCTTTTTATTTTGTTCTCTTGCTTTATCTCTTGCTTTTTTAGCTGCATCTCTTGCTTTTCGGGCGGCGGTTGCTTTTTCAAAAATTAGTTTAACATCTTTTTCATTTTTTATAAACCAATCTTTTAAAGCATTTGAAATTGCTGTTGTAAAAGGTGCCATATTTATTTTTACAATTCTGCTCTTAGTTTGAGCATCATAAGAAACCCCAGGAGCGGTTAAATTAAATGCAATAAACATTCCTTCTTGAATATCATCACCACTCAAATTTTCATCTTTTTCTTTTAACCATTTTTTTTCTTTAAAAAATTTATTAAATTCTCTGGTTATAATAGTTTTAATTTGAGTAATATGTGGACCTGAGTCAGTTTCACCTGTATTAACATATGAAACCATATTTAATGAATATTTTGATGTATAAGTAAGAACCATATCAAGTTTATTTTTACCTGCATCAAAATTTAAATTCATACGAGAATTAATAATTTCAGTGTCTTTAACAGCATCATCAACTAAATCATTAAGACCGTTTTTTGATGTAAAACTTTCTTTTTTATTGTCTATTGTTAATTCAATAGTCAGTCCAGGACATAAACAAACAAGAATATGAAATAATTCTCTAAGTTTGTTAAAATCCGCATTTTGATGTGTAAAAAATTCTTCTGAAGGCTGCCATCTTACATACGTACCAGACGGTTCTTTTGTTTTATCAACCTTTCTATTAACAAAAACGCCTTCTTCAAAGAAGATGCTTTCTGTCATTCCATCTCTGAAAGTTTCAACTTCCATTTTATGAGATAGAAAATTTACAAGTTTACAACCAATACCATTTAAACCAAGAGCGGTTCCTTCATATACACCATCATCAGAGAACTTACCTGATGTATTTAATGTATCAAATGCAGCTTGTAAAACTGTCTTTCCATCTTCTCTTAGTGAATTAACAAGAAAGCCTTGTCCAAAATCACGGACCATATAACTGACTTCCCCAACTGTATCAATTTTTACTTCTATTAAATTACCATGGCCCGCTTTAAACTCATCAATAGCATTAGAAACAATTTCTATTACAAGTTGAGTAGAATATTCAGTAGAACCACAATAAACTCCAGGTCTTAAACGTGTAAATTCTAATGGTGATAAACTTTGAATTGAATCTTCATCATAAAGTTTTTTACTCATTCTTTTCCCTCCTTATTTATATATTATATTATATCAAAAAATTTCAAATTTTTCAAATAAGCTCGATGTGAACCTTATTATGAATAATAATATCTGAAAATTTTATTGAATTTCCTGTCGCCAAAGCATCTGCGAGTTCATTTCCAATAATTCCTGAATGACCGTCGACTTTTTCAAAATTAACTTGACATATAAAAAAATCTATATTATAATATTTATAGAGATTAAGAAAAAGATCATAATTTTCAATAGTAACATTTTTACTATTTTTCCAGTTATTTTTTGACCAAGTATATATCCAAGAGGAGAGTGCGTTTATACAATATGCAGAATCTGAATATATTGTTGCTTTTTGATATTTATATTTTGTATTTAATAGTTCAAAAACTTTTAAAATAGCAGATAATTCCATGCGGTTATTAGTTGTATTTTCAACAGTGCCTCTATAAGCATCAATTAAATTATTATTATTATCAAAAATTACTATACCATAACCGCCAATTTGTCCATGCTTTCTTGCCGAACCATCAGTATATATATGTAACATAGGTTATTCCTCCTTTAATATTATAATATATTATAATATATATTTTTAATTAAATCAAAAAAATGATTATTTAGCAACGAAGTTGCTAAATAATCATTTTATTAATAAATTATTCAGATATTTTTGACCATCCCGCAGGATAATCTACAGGAGACCATACGTTATTGTCTATTAGGGATTCATATATTTCCAGTTGCATTTTCATCAGAGGCGGTTGTTTCTGTATCTGCAATAGTTCCATCATAATTATAGTAAGTCACAGTATAAGGAACATTTTCTAACGCTTTTGAAAAAACTGTGTTATTATTATTTTTAATCTCAGAAACCTATATTATATTAGTACCGTTATTATAATACACTGTTATTAATTTTCTATATTCATTATTATATTTTATCATAGACATAGAAAATTTCCTCCTTATCCATCAAAGGGCGGCTCATCTTTATTTGAACCATCATCTTCATTAGAAGCAGGAGTCTATGGACTATTATCTTCAACAATAAAATAAAATCTTGCAGTTTTATTTTGAATTTGTTCATATTCAGAGGCCGTACATACAACTAAATCTGTATCTATTATCGCATTATTTAATTTAGTTTTATCTTCTGCACTCATTAATCCTGCTGCGGAGGTTGTTGCTTCACTATAAGTAGTATCAGTATATTTATCTTCTACCCAGTTTGACCAGCCTTGATCTACTGCATATCTTCTACGATAAGTTTTCATTCCAGCGCTGTTAGTTATATTTCCATGATAATGTAAAATTTGTACACATCCGCCATCCGTTCTACTGTCTTTTGTATCTCCAGTAATAATTACCTATAGGCCGAAATTTAATTCAGTTGAAGAATTTTCGTCTGGAGTTATTGGCAAGTTAGCAATATTATCAGTCACATTACAAATATAATATCCAGCATTATATCTATCTCGTAATAAATTTAAGTCAGTAATTGGTACGATAGTATTATTACTAGTATTAGTAAATATGGCTATTGCGTTATTTGAGGTTCCAATTCTTTTTGGCAATGGATGAATAATCTACCATTCAGTAAGATAATCAGTATTATCTTTAAGATGATATAAACGTCTTCTATATGTTACTCCACGGTTTCCATATATGGTTTGCATTACTGCATATACATATCTATTTACCTCATCATCAAACATAAATTGGATAGTTTCTACTGTAAGGAAAAAAGGTTCATTATCTAAAACTGGTTTGTGTAAAATATTAGCACCGGCTCCATCTCCGCAGACTCTATATAATTGGCGGAGGTTTGTTTCAGTCGGAATAAAAAAAGTATTTAAATCTAATGACTAATATGAGATATCAATTGGATTATGTTGATTTGACCATGTGGCATCGGCTTTTAGAAAATAATTTTCTGATCCTGCAGGAGGAATGGGTGTAAGACCAGATGTTCCTGCAAAATTTTCAGAAGCACCTGTCATAACTGAATAATTAATTGCAGTATCTCCAATCTTTTCAAAAGTATTATTAGATGTCCAAATATATTCATCATTAGTACCATGAGAATTTGGCACCAAATAAATATAACCAAATTCACCAGTTTGAGGTAAATTATTTACTAGTTTTAATTCAAAACGAAGAGAAGCCTCTGACCATTTTAACCACCCATTGTCAGAAAGCTTATACGTTTCACCTGTATCTATTACAAATGCGCTAGAACCATTTAAAGCATTTGTAATTAAATTAAGTTTTGTTAAATCTGTAGATAATAAAACATATTTTCTAAGTCTTTTATTTCCTTCTTCAATATATCCTAATTCTTTTCCACCAACAAAATACATTTTTATACTTCCAAAATCAGGAGCATCATCTTCAGATTTAAAAATTATATCCATATAACTATACATTAATTTTATAGCCCCCTTTATGTCTTTTTTCGCCAAGAATTATTTATAAAATAATATGTGTCGCCAGTATCTAAAGCTTTTGCAGAAGATCCTTCAAGTGCATTTGTAATTAAATTTAATTTTTGTAAATCATTGCTTAAAAATGTATATTTTCTTAATTTTTTTAATTCAGTTTCAAAATATCCTAATTCTTTTCTTCCTACAAAATACATTTTTATACTTCCAAAATCTGGTGCGGTTTCTTTAGATTCAAAAGGCATATCTAAAATGTAATACATGTTTTCACCTCATTTAATATGAGGGGTTTTTATTTAATAAATAAAAACCCCTATATTATTATTTTTTAACAATTATATATTATTTTTTAACAATCTTAATTTGTAATTTGTCTATTGATGAATTTTTAACACCAGAATATCCCATATCGTTTGTTGTGTTATAATTAGTAATCCAATTTAAATAACTTTGAGAAGATGTTGTAGAAACTCTATATTGAACTACATATCCTGCGCAGTCTGTTAGTTCTGCTTGAATACAATCAATGTTTTTGCCAAGAATACCTGCATAGTCGTTTTTATCAACAACCCAAGGTAAATAAGAATTGCTTCCAACTAATTTTACTCTATATCTTAAATGACCTTTTGAAGGTTTCATATAAATACCTTGAATTGGCTTATTCTCTAATCCCGCATAGTCTTCAAGATTTTTTACTTCAGGAAGCCATTTTCCATTTGCATAAACTTGATAAGTAACATCAATTGTTGTAGTAGAATTAGATGTTTTATTAGCGGTGGTAGTTGAGGTAGTAGTCACAGTTGTTGTTTTCCAATTTGGTCTATAAAAAGCATATACATTATCTGTAGTTAGATATCTAGTTTTTCTTTTAAAGATTGAAGTTGCTGCCCAATTTGAATTATTTCCATCTACATTTCCTTCAAGTGTAGTTATAGTATTTCCAGAAACCGCTTCTACAATTCCAACGTGATCAGAATGGTATTTATCAGAATAAGTTCCACCATATCTAAAGAAGATTAAATCTCCTGCCTGTGGAGTCTTAGAATTTTTCTTAAACCAGGTTCCATATTTACCATCTGAATATCTAGGAATATCTCCTGCTCCACCCTGAACTGCGTTCATATATTTACCAATAAAACCGCAGTCTTTCATAATTGAGCTAATGGAATATGCACACCAATCATAAATTCCGCCAATTTTAAGTTTAGTATTACATACAAAATTTCCATTTACTCCAATGTAAGTTTTTGCTTGATTTAAGAACTTTGTTCTATCATTGACTGTTGTGGTTTTAGATGCGGTAGTTGTTGATTTTTTAATTAAAGTTTCATCATAAAGATAATTCATATCAACTTTACCAGTAATACCAGGAACAGTTCCAGTCCAGCTATATTGCAGTAAAACCGCATTATATTTTGGAGCGGTTGCTCCAGGAGCTGCGAACCAAATTTTATAATTTTTCATTTTGTTATAATCAAAATAATTCATTAACCAATCTTGATTAGTATATAAAATAGGGGTATAACCAGCTTTTTTAACAGTTTCTAAGAAAGTGACTGCACAATTAGTCCAATTAGGAGATTTTCCAACTCTTTTAGCATAAGCTTCGCTATCTTCTTCGACATCAAGCACAATAAATTTTACATAGCCTTTATATTCATTTGCTAATCTAATAGCAAATTTAGCTTCATTCTATGCGGTTTTGGTATCAACAAAATAAGCGAAATGGTAAGTTCCGAAGGGGATATTATATTTCTTACATCCGGCTACATTTTGATGAAATTGACTATCAGTTTGACTAGGAAGATCAGAGCCAAAAGAACTTCTTATAATAGCAAAGTCAATATTGTTTTTTACTTTGCTCCAATTGATAGAGCCATTGGCATAAGATACATCTATACCTTTTAACATTATTCTTCCTCCTTTTCTTCGATTTCAGGCAGGCCTGCAATAGAAGTACATAAACTTAAAATTGCGGAAACCGCAGCTACAGAAGATACAGTTAGCCAATTAATTTCACTTAGTGTTAAGCCTACTGCAATAGAACCTACGAAAGTTTGAGCAAATGTTTTAATCGCTCTTGTTCCAGCTGCTTTCCACCATGATTTTGTTAATAATTTATTCATATTGTGACCTCCAAACATAAAAAAATTCTGTAGGAGAAATTTTATTCTCCTACAGAATTTAAAAAATTAAGATTTATTTTTGTCTGTTTTTGCCCACTCAAGCTGTTTAGTCATAATTTCAAGTTTCATATTAATCCAATTTAGCGGTTGACAGTTAATTGCTTCACAGCTTACATTATACATTAAATTATGAAAATTATCATTAGGCTCCCAAAAACGGGTTAAAAAGTGAGTGTGTCCATGAATTGAAAATGTTTTACTGTTATCATAATTACCTGTGAGTTGTGGATAGTGTGATAATAAAAAAGTTTTTTTACCTTCTTTAATACGATATCCAAATTGAATATCATCAATGTTAGATAGTCTTGCAAATTCATTTAAACGAGCTGACGTATCATGGTTCCCAATTGCGAGTCGTATGTGTCCATTAAGTTGATGAATTTTATTTAATCCATTTATAAGATCTCCCATAATAAAATCACCAAGATGATAAACAATATCATTTTTATTAACAACAGAGTTCCATCGTTCAATGATTGCGGCATCCATTTCTTCAACTGTAGAAAATTTTCTTGGATTAAAAATAAAATCTTTATTATGTCCAAAATGGGTATCAGAAATAAGCCATATTTCACTCAATTTTTATCATCCTTTCTTGTGATCAATAATAAATTTTCATTTGTGATGTATTTATATATATTGGAGAATTTTTCTTGAAATGAAGGTTCTACAAATTTTTCTGCCATATTTCTTATAACAGCTTCTCCAACTTTTGCTCTTCCTTCTCTTGCAGCGTCTCTTGTAATACAATCTTCAATTGGAGCATATACCCAAATAGCATTAATTTCTGTATAACCAGATACTCTATTAATAAGTTTCCGTCTTGCCGCAACAGAAATAGAAGACTGATCTGCGAAAACATCGAAGCCAAGAGCCAATGCTTTTGAAATGCCCATATAAAACATTTCTTCAACAATAGGTTCATATTTAAAATATTCATCATTTTCTTTTAATAAAGAGAAACGAATTTTATCCCTTGAGATTACAATAGCATTAGCTTTATCTGCTACATATTTATTTATAAAAGTTGATTTTCCAGATGCGGGCCATCCGCACATTATAAATAATTTACTCATTTATTAACCCCTCCTGTTTTAAATGCCCTCTAAAAATGCGGTAAGGTTCTTTTCTATTGCCATTTTCATCAAAATTATGATATTTCATCTCAAGCAGGAAATCCTCATAGTTATAGTCACTATGGAAGGGACGAATTTCAATATGATTTTCTTCGGACTTACAATAAATACAATAAAGATTTTTTAAGTGTCCTGCTTCTCTGTATTTTCCTACTTTTCTAGGGATATTAATTCCTTTACGTCCACATTTTGTGCAATAGAAGTCACTAATCATAAATTTATTATTCATATACAAATACTTCCTTTCTTATTTTACTATATATATTATAACAAAAATTTAATAAAAAAACAAGGTGAGATGTTATATACTCACCTTGTTTATTATTATCCATGATATTTAAGTAAAAATTCAGGAGATACACACTTAAAAGATTTTTTACCATCTTGCGAACGAAAAACAATGCCCTCTCTTATATCTCCATCTATTTTTGATTTTTCTCTATTAACATAATTTCTTAATGTTTCAAGATTATCTGGAAGTACATAGCTTTCATTTATAATTGGTACACAAGGTACTTTATGCGCAGTTAAATAGTTTTTCATTTCAATAGAGTTCCATCTGCCTTCGGTAGAGGTAATAAAGTTAAAAGCTGCAAAATCATGTTCTTTCATATGATAATCTCTTTTTTGAATAGAGGCTCCATAAGTCTCACCTTGAATGGTTACCCAATCATATTCTGGATGTTCATTTAAAATATCAGTCAGTTTTTGTTCAATGTTATATTTTTCTGCCATTTCTGTATAAACATTAGATTCATAGAAGCATTTTTTATCAGGCTTATCAAAAACTACATTTCTTGAACATACGAAAAATTCATTTCTTTTAAATAAACCCTTTCCTCTTAAGAGCGTGAAAGTTGTGCTTGTTCCATCAATTTTTTCAGTTGCTATCCATGCATCTTTTGTTCCAAAATAGAAAGGCAGATTTTCAATTCTTTCTTCGTCAGTTTTTTGAACCCAGGCAGGCCATCCAGTTTTTTTATCTTTTTTCTTTCCAAAAAAGAAGAAGAGAAATTTTTTACCCCAATTTCGTTTCATAAGCCATTTTATAAATTTCTTTTTAAAAAGTGCTGGATGGCGTTGAGCCATTTTTTTGTACTTGTCCAAAGAGTTTGCTTTTCTTTTGTTATCTTCTGCTATTGCATAAGTAACTTCAAGATCTTTTGTTAAGAAGCGGCTGTCTCCATAAAAAGTATGAAGTCCATGATCTCCTGAATTATTATCTAATACAGTACCATCTACTTGTACTTCCCATCCAGGAAACTGATTAACCGCCATCAAAAGCCCCTGTGAAATAAAATTTCCTTTTCCTCCAAAAGTATATTTTTGAGTTTTTATTTTATAATTTTTTGAAGCAAGAAAAGCAAATACAGGATTTTTTTCATTTACTTTTGAATCTATTTCAAAGTAAATTGCAATGTCTCCTTTTTTAAATTCATTTTTTCGCACCATTGTTTGCCATCCGCCAATAATTGCTGCTTCACAATTATCAGAACCTTGAATTGGAATTATATTATCAATTTTAACTAAATAACAAAGTTCTCTTAAACCTGTATTAGGATTTATCATATATTTTTCTCACCTCACGTAAATTTGTCCCATATATTTCAATAATTCTTCTTCTTACTGTTTCTTTACTTACTTTAAACTATTTTGCCATTTCTTCAAGAGATTTGTTAAGTTTTAAAAACCAATCTATTTTTTCTTTTGATAATAAAATTTTTAGAGTATTTGTATGAGTTAGTCTACCTTTTCGAATTTCAGTAGGAGTTAAATTGAAATATGCTTTACATTTATTATAAAAAGTTTTTCTACTTATTTTATATTTTTTACACATTTCTTCAATAGACATAAAATTCTTTATATCTTTTTTTAGTTCCTATTTATTTACAAAAATAGTGTTTATTTCACGAGCTTTATCTATCATTTTTTTATGATGAAATTTTGATAAAGTATGTTTTCCTTTTAATGCTAAACTAATTTTCTTGGCGGTCTCTTTTTTATGAGGATTATTTGTCCAAGTATCTCCTCCTTCTCCTCCTTCTGTCATATTATAACCATATTTAGAATTATTGGACTCATAAAATGCAATCCAATATTTTTCTTGTTGATTTAATTTATTATTCTAAATTTTCTCAATTATTTCAATTTTAAAGTTAGAATATCCATATTTATTCATAGCATTATATAAATATCTATTCTTATGTTGCTTTGCTAATTTTAAATATTGTTGAAATCTTTGTTAGATGGTTTTTGTTGTTTTTCCTATGTATATTTTTTGATTTTTTAAATTTGTAATTTTATAAATAAAACCCAAAAATTTTCCCCCCTTTTTATAAAATAAATAAATTTTCACCTTTGCTATTTAACATATTATTATTCCTCCTTTTTTATTTGCCAATTAATCTTCACTCCAATAATTTCATCCCAATAATTTTCATAATAATGAATAATTCTTGAGCTGTCTGGTTCTTTTATGCCGCCGCACAAGATTTTTTCATATAGATTATAATAGCAAATATCAAAATAAATATTGGTCATTTTGTCTTTGTAAATTTCATCAAAAGGAATCTCTTCCCAATCGGGCTTTAAAGCACTTATTTTATTAAATACGGCTTGGCTTGGTCGATATCCTCTACGAATCATTTCATTTTGAATAAATTTTGCATATGAAATAAAATGGTCAAAAGGGTAGCGAAGAACAAAATTTACAAGTACATGATTTGGTGTACCATTTTTTTGAATAGCGCCCGCAATTGCGGATAGCTCTTTCCATTGTGCTACAAGCTGTTCTCTTGGGAGCGGTTTTATCCAATCTTTATGCCATAATCTCATTTTTATTTCTCCTTTTTATTTTTTACTGTATATATTATATAATAAATTTTATAAAAAATCAATTAAGATTATTTATTTTGGCTATATAATTATCATGGAGTGCTGCTGTAATATATATTTTACTTATTTTTGTTTTACCTTCTAATATTTCTATATAAATTATATTAAAATTTTAGTAAAAAGTCAATAAAATTAAGAGAAGGGCGGAGGAAGATAAAAATAATTTAATGTTTTTTATTATAAATGTAAGTTAAAATTTTATTTTTAAGAAAAGGAGAGAAAAGGATACATGGCTTATCAAAATAATCATAAAAAATATTAGGTTGACATTGGTTTTAATGTTGATCCAAAAGGTATTAAACTTTTATAGCAAGAATTAAAAAAATTAGAATTTTTAAAAGATAGTGATTATTCAAAATTATTTGGTTCAACTTCTGAAAAATATAAAGAAGAAGCAAAAAAAATGCGAATTTATGCATCAGAAGTTAGAATGGCCCTATAGGCGGCATATAATCCTAAATTAAAAACAGTTAATATAGAAAAATTTAATAGAATAATAAAACAATCTGGATTAAATCTTTCAGAACTTTCAAAGTATTTTTCCAATGTCGGAATTGCTGGTCAAAATGTTTCAGCTCTTTTAACTAATAGCATGACTAAATTTAATGTGAAAATTAAAGAAAGTCATAAATTATTAGATAAGATGGGAAAAACTCTAGCAAATACTTTAAAATGGAATTTATCTGCTACTTTAATAAATAAGGTTTCAGGTTCAATTCAACAAGCATGGGGTTTTACTAAAAATTTATAGCAATCATTAACTAATATTCGAATGGTTACAGGTAAAAATGCAGATGAAATGAAAAAATTTGCTCAAGAAGCAAACAAAGCTGCATCTCAATTAGGAAGAACAACCACAGATTACACTAAAGCATCTTTAATTTATGCTCAACAGGGATTAAGCGATGCTGAAATTAAAAAACATTCTGAAATTACTTTAAAAACTGCAAATGTAACAGGACAATCTACCGAAGCCGTGTCAGAGGAATTAACAGCTGTATGGAATGGTTATAAAGTAAATGCTGCTGAAGCAGAGATTTATGTAGATAGATTGGCCGCAGTGGCATCAACGACTGCGTCGAGCTTATCTGAGTTATCTACTGGTATGAGTAAGGTTGCTTCTGCAGCAGCTTCTTTAGGAGTTGGAGAAGAGCAGTTAGCAGCTCAGTTATCAACTATTATATCAGTTACTCGTCAAGCACCAGAAACGGTTGGTACTGCATTAAAAACTATTTACTCAAGAATTTCAGATATTCAAGCAGGAATAGACGAAGATGGAACCACTCTTGGTACATACTCAGGGAAATTAGCTGAATTAGGAATTAAAGTATTAGATGCTTCAGGAAAATTGCGTAATATGGGCTAGGTTATGGAAGAAATTGGTTCAAAATGGGGAACTTTTTCTAAAGAACAGCAAACTTATATTGCTCAAACTATGGCAGGTCAAAGACAGTACACAAATCTTATTGCTTTATTTGACAATTATCAGGATAAATATATCAGTGCATTAAAGACGGCTCAAGGGGCAGAAGGCACATTAAATAAACAAAATAAAGCTTATATGGAAGATATTAATACTAAAATTAATCAGATGACTGCCGCAACCGAAAAAATGTGGATGAATTTAATCAATACTGATGGTTTTAAGGGCGTTATAGATGATTTAACAAAAGTAATTAATAAAGTAGATCAATTATTTCAATCTATTGGTGGCGGAAAAGCAGTTTTAAACTCTATTGGAGTCATTGCTACTCAATTGATGAGTAAAACGATGGCGTCTGGTATAAATACTTTTATAAATAATAGAGTTCAAAGTAAAGAACAAAAAGCTTCTTTAAAACAAGCACAAATGGATATTTAGGATAAAATAGCTGTTTTAGAGGCTCAGGGCAAAGGCGATTCTGCTGAAGCAAAAACGTTGCGAGATAAAGCACGTTTTCTACCAAATATGCAACATTTTTCAAACTAGAGTATTAGTAAAATAAATCAATTATGGGATTAGTCTACTAATGCGGGAATTTAGGCGGATATTGCTAAAAAGCAAAAAGAAGAAAAATTTGATCCATTGAAAAAGTTTGCCGGTATAAAAGAAGTAGATGAATCAAATTTACAAGGTATTCAAGCTAATATAGAAGCTGCTAATGAAGTGTTTAAAACAGATCAACAAGCTGCTATGCAAATTATTGGAGAATCTGTAGAAAATATAATAAATATTTAGGAAACAGAAATTCAAATAGCTGGAGATAAAGTTGAAGAAGCGACAAAAAAAGTTGAAGAAGCAACAAAGAATTGTAATGAAGCTCAATAGAAATTAAAACAAGCTAAAGAAGAACTTGATATATTATAGAATCAAACATTACAAAAAGATATAGATAATAAAACTTCTTTTGAATAGGATTTAAAAAAAGCAACTACAAATGAAAGAATTGCTACATCTAATAAATTTAATAGTAAAAATAGATATAAAAAAGAGAAATACAATATTCAATTTAGGCAATCAACAATTGAAGATAATTTAGCAACTAATCAAAAACAAATAGATCAGGTTAACAAAGATTTGGATGAGATAACTGAAAAAAATATTTATAACAAAGATGGAACAAGAAGAGCGAAAAGGGGTTTTAAAGATTAGGTTATTCAAAAAAGAAAGGAACTTCAAAAACTTGAAAAGGAAAGAGAAGATTTATTAAAATAGCAAAAAAATCTTATAATAGATTTTTCAAATCTTGAAAAAGCATATGCTCAATAGCAACAGTAGTTAGAAGCAAGAATTTCATAGGCTAAAGAAAAAACGTCTTAGCTTCGAGGTATTTTAAATCTTGCGGAAGAAAACATTGAAGAAACTAAAAGAAAAATAGAAGAAAAGAAAAATGAAGTCAATGAGGCTCAATTTGGTAACGATGCTGCAATAATAGAACAAAATAATGCAAAACAACAAGAACATAATGCAAAACAACAAGAACAAAACCAAAAATAGCAATTTTTAGTAGAAAAACGTAAAGAAGCATTTAATTTAAAATTTAAAGGAAAAATTAAGGATAAAAAAACTGGAAAAGAGCAAGATTATGATTTAATGAAATATATTGAAGCAGGCCGAGATTAGAACGCAAGTGAAGAATTAAAAGGGTTTGCAGAACAGTACGATGAACTAATGTAGGAAATAACAAATAGTGGCAATGCCACAGTTGAAAAGTTAGAAGAATTAAATAATAAAATTAAAGATTTCTTCAATAATCTTGGTGAATATGCAAAGTAGTCAGCAGGTAATTTAGAATCTGAAGGACAAAATGCAATGGAGGCTTTATAGAAACAGAAATAGGCTCTAAAAAAAGCTAAATAGGCAGCAGAAGAAGCCAAATCTGGTATGAGATAGGCTACTATTCAAGGCGCACTTCAATTAGCTGGGGCTTTAAGTCAAGTTCAGGCTTCAATGCAAAACATTATCAATCTTGGCAATATTTGGAGTGATGAGAATTTATCTGATAGTGAAAAAATATCTCAAACGTTGTCTAATTTACTAGTTTCGCTTCCAATGTTAATTACAGGCTTTGTGTCAGCATCAAGCAGTATAAAGAAAGTTTCTTTTGCTGTTGGAATATATAAAACTAAATTAACTGAACAGATAGCTGCTGAACAAGCAGTTGCTTAGGCTCAAGAAAATAAAGTAGCAATGTAGCAAGCCGCGTAGGCTTCCAAATAGGCTCGTACCGCTGCAATTGATGCAAATACTACAGCAATTTAGACAAATACTACGGCAGCTGAGGCCAATGCAGTTGCAACTGAAACAAATATGACAGCCACTTAGGCTGAAACAGCAGCCGAGGAAGCATCAACCGTAGCAACTGAAACAAATACTGTTGCTTAGGAGGCAAATGTAGCGGTAGATGCCGCAGATACAGTTGCGGAAACTGCAAACACCGTGGCAGAAGTGGCAAATACCGCCGCCTAGAGCGCTAATACGGGTGCAACTATAGCAAATACTACAGCAGAAGGAGCTCATACTACAACAGAAGTTGCAGATACAGCTGTCACAGCTGCTCATACTGTAGCTATTGAAGCAGAATCAGCCGCACTTAATAAAAATACTGTATCAACACAAATAAACGTAAAAGCTATGGGCAAACGTTTACTTACTGGTTTAGCTAATACTGCAAAAACCGCTGTAAAAACTATTGGCTCTGTATTTTCAAAATTAGCTTCTTCAATTGGTGTAGCTGGTACTGCTGCACTTGGTGTCTTAGCAGTTGCTGCTGTTGCTGCAAAAGTTATTACTGATATAAATGATAAACAAGCGCAGAAAACGGTAGAAGCAAATAAAAAAATCATTGCTTCAGAAAATGAAAAACAGGAGACAATTAAAAAAGAGCGTGATATTATTGCAGAAGTTGAAGCATTAAATAAAGCATACGAATAGGGTAGTATCACAAAAACTGAATTAAAACAAAAAACGTTATAGCTTCAATAGAAATATAAATAGGAATCGGCAGAGATTCAACAATTAATTGCTGATTATCATAATTTAGGTGAGGCTGCGATTGAGGCAAAAAAGAAAGAAGCTCAAAAAACAGTTGAATCTACAAAGAAAGAAAGAAAGGCAGCAGATGTAGCATTAGGTAAAAAATTATAGACCATGCGCGTTGGTACAAATTTTGCAAATTGGACTGGTGCTGTATCTGGTGGAATAGCAGGACAAGCCACCATTGGAGTGGGAGCTGGTGGGAATGAAGGAGCTTCTGCAAAACGTTTAACTCAAATATTGGGTGATAATTTAGCTTATTATGATTTTGGACAAAATACAGTTAAATTAAAAAAAGGAGACTCATAGACATCTTTTAAACAATTAGAGGCAATGCAACGATATGTTGATACGGCTTCGTAGGCAGAGCAAAAAACAGATGTTTATGCTAGTGTGGTTCAAATTTTAACTGAAATGGAAGAAGAAAATAAATAGTATAAATAGGCTAGAACAGAAGAACAATAGGCTTATGCAAATTAGCAATTTTTAGAACAAGATTATGAAAATAGATTTAATAATGTTAATAATTTAACAGAATTTTTACAAGAACAAAAACAATTATTTTATTCAGTTCGTACTACATAGGCTCAAAATGGTTATACGGGATTATCAGATAGTGAAATAGATGAATTAGTTGATAAAGTAATTACTCAAAATGTTTCTAAAGAAATTCAAGATAAATATTTAGATAAGGTAGAATTTTATAATAATTTAAATTATGAATGGCAAACTAGTGAAGTTTCTGATTTATTAAATGATATGACTTAGGAACAATTGGCTTATTTGAAATCAATAGATCCAACCTCTTATGTTAGTTCTTATAAAAATATTTTTGAATTATTAAAAGATGCAAGTGAACTTGATTTTTCTCAAATGAATGCTTCTGCAAAAGAGGCTGCAATCTCAGCACAAAAATGGGAAGACTATGCTCAAAAGACTGAAAAAGGATAGAAAATTTCTTCTGATGATATGTCAAAAATGTAGCAAGCATATAATGAAAACAATGAAGGAAAAACTGCTACTGGGCTTTCTTGGGAGGACTTTCGAAAAAAATATTTTTATCAAGATGAATATGGAAATTTTTATGCTACCAATATTAATGATACATCTAATGTTTTACGAGGAATAAAAAGTATTAATTATAATAGAAATGTTAATAATTTATAGCAACAAAAGAACTTAAAAGAAAGTTGGGACAAACAGCCTGTTAATGATTTAGGTGAATTTACAAATTTAAGTAATAATAATTCTTTTGACGATCAAACTACAATGTTAAATAAAATTTTAAATCAATTAGACCAATTAGATTTAAATGAAGCAGACAAGTAGACATTAAAATCGTTAAAAACAGAAGCTGGTAGTATTAAAAATGGAGACTTTGAGCAATTAAGAGTTATATTTAATAAAACCCAAGCATTTAAAGATAAAATTCAATCCCAAGTTAATAATATTGATAGTGATATTAATTAGCGATTAGAAGAGTCAATAAGTAAGACTTACAGAATTCATAATTCTATTGATTCTGATATAAATTCTACTCATTTAAATTTATTTACTAATGAAATTTCTAAAGCATCAATTGAATCAGAAATTTTTTCAGAAAATTTGCAATCCAATAGAGAAGATGCAAAATCTGCAGCTGAAAGTATTGATAGATATAGTATTGGATTGGAAAAAATTATAAATAATTATTCTGATTGGAATACTAAATTATCTTCTAATAATTTGAATGAAATTGCTACTATTTTACCAGATATAAAAAATGCTTATGGAGATTTATTTAATATAAATGGCGCTTTTATTTCTGACGATTTTGCTTTATCAACTGAAAATTTATCATTATTTTATGATGTTATGATGGGGGTAGAAGGCTCTTATTAGAGACTATCTGCAAAAATAAAAACTTCATTAATTGAAAGTTTTGATGTATCCAATGAAGTTGAAATTAAATTAAATAAATTGCAAGATATAGTTGATTTAACAACAATAGAAATTGGAGCAGAAATTGATGATAAAGATTTAATTAATCAAATTGAAACTATTTTAGCTAATACAGAAATAACAGAAAAACAGATGATGGCTTATTTAGAGTTACTTGGAATGAAGGCCACAATTATAAATGGTAAGGTTTATTAGATTACTAAATCAGCCGATCAAACAACAAAATAGTTATATAAAAGTCAATCTGTTTTGGATTCAATTGCCCAAAAACAAAGAGATATTATTAATAATCATAAAGAATTAAATAAATATCTTGAGGATGAACGAGATTTATACCATGATATTAATCGTGAAATTGCAAAAATGGATCGAACTTTATCAAGATTAGAAACTACTCAATAGGGACTGACTGGAGTAGAATTATATAATAATTTAACTCAACAAAATACAGCATTAAATGAAAAATCAAATAAACTAAAAACTAAAAGCAGTTTATAGGAACAAGATTTAGCTCAATCTAGAACAGAATTAAGTTCAAAATATGGAGTTACATTTTCAAGTGATGGAGAAATATCTAATTATTTAGATATATTAGCTTCATATGAAAATCAAGTAAATGCAGCGACCGCGAAGAAAAATAGTATTATTAATTCTATGAATGCTTGGACGGATAATGGTGGAAGTACATCAGAGAGTTATTATTTAGATTTACAGGCTGCATTAACTCAGGCGGAAAATGATTATAATCATATCAATGATAAATATTCTAGTTTAAAAAGTGATCTAAGTGCCTATGATTCATTATTAGATCAGCATGAAGACACTATTGATGAACAAACATAGACTTTAAGAAAACAAATTGCAATTAATATTCAAAAATTTGATTTAAAAGTTTCGCTTCAATTAGATTTAACAGAAGCTAAAAAGAGTTGGGAAGAATTTAAAAAGAATGTTTTAAATAGAGATGATATTTTAAATCCAGATACAATAAACTCTAAAGAAAAAGATGTAAATTAGGCAAAAGTAAATTATGGAAACAGAATGGAAGATGCTCAAAAAATTACTTCTTCAATTGATCAAGTATTGACTGAAATTGATAATTTTAATAGAGCAGAAGCAAATGGTGAAACCTATCAAAGTAATCTATTTAATAGTGTTAGTTAGGCATATACTAAATTAACAGAATTACAAGAGAAGGGTGAATAGGCTTTAGAAGATGCTGCAAAATATGCTGATATTATAAAGCAAGCCTATTTAGACGCTTTTTCTTATGTTCAAGAAGAATTTGATAAACAAAATAATTATTATAGTTTTATTAGTTAGCAATTAAGTCATGATGTATCTTTAATTGATCTAATTTATGGTTCTCGTGGCGGTAGATATAAAGATAATTATTATAATCAAATGAATAGCTTTAGATTAGATCAAATTGATATGCTAAGACAATAGCAACAATTTTGGGCAGAACAGGAAGCAGCCGCAACTGATGAAGCTGCAAAGAAAATTGCACATGAAAATTGGGAAAATGTAACGCAAAGTCTTAATTCTACAACTGAATAGGCAATTCAAAATTTAAAATCTCAATTTGAAAATATGATTGATACTATTGTTAGTGAATTGGAAAGCTCTTTAACAAATGGACATGGTTTTGATTATATAACATTAGAATGGGATATATTAAAAGGTCATGCAGATATGTATTTAGATACAGTTAATTCTGCTTTTGCTATTAAAAATGCATAGTATCTATTTAATAAGGCAATTAGTGATACTAGTGAATTACGCAATCAACAAGCGTTAAAAAAAGTAATGCAACAGCAAATGCAGGTTTTAAAAGAAAAAGATAAATTAACTCAATATGATGTAGATAGGGCAGAAAAAGTTTTAGAAGTTGAAAAAGCAAGAATTGCATTAGAAGAAGCGAGAAATAGTAAAATTGCAATGAGATTAAAAAGAGATGCTTCTGGTAATTATTCATATCAATTTACCGCGGATGAAGAGGCTATTGATCAAGCTCAAAATAATTTAGATAAAGCACAAAATGATTTATATAATTTTGATTTATAGGCTTGGCGTAGTAACAATGAAAACGCAGTTGCAGTATTTAAAGATGCTATGAGTCAAATTGCAGAGATTAGGAAAAATGATAGCTTAAGTGAATAGCAAAAACAAGAAAGAATTGCTTTAATTCAAAAAGACGCTCAAGAAAAAATGACATTTTATGCCCAAGAAAATAACTCTATTAGAACTAATTTAGAACAATCAACTTATGATAGCATGGTTGATTTAATGGGTAATAGTGAAATAAATTATAGTGATATGATTTAGGGGATGAATAGTGAATCACAAAACTTTATTAATAAATTTAATTCTAATCCAGATAGTGTTATGAATATGTTTGATGAAGCTATTCAAAGTATGTAGGATAAAGCAACAGAATATGATGGAAAAATTGCAAATGTTGTTGAAACTGCTGGATTAAACTTTGGTAATTTAAAATCTGCAATTGATCCGGTTGTATAGAATGAAGCTGCAATGGTAACTAATAATGATGCATTAATTTCTTCTATGGATTCAACTATTGCAAAAGCGACTGTATGGAAAACTACTTTAGGAAATATAGAATCTTGGTGGAAGGGTGTTTATGATCAAACTAGTGATGCTTTAACTAAAGCACAAGAGTATCTTACATTCAAATTAACTAATGATTTAAATGATATTTAGAATAATCCACCAGAAGACCCTCCTAATAAGGGTGGTGGAGAAGATCCTTTACCAAAAAATCTATTTAAAAATCCAGGAACTCCAGGCAATGAGGGAGGATATAGTAAATTACCAGAATCATCAACAGATGATGAAGATATATCAGAAACCAATGATTATTCTAAGATTTTTGGTGCGATGAAAAATAATTTTACATCATGGTTAGGTCGCAAGGGCATTTCAGATAATTTTAATTCTCTTTTTACTCAAAAAAACCCTTCTTTAACCGCTAGGCAGTCTGCAATATTATTAGCCTATTTAGCAGATAAATCAGAGTCTTCAAAAGTAGGTAAAAAAATTAATGGACAAGGAAGATTAAGTGCAAGTGATTTTAAATCATTTTTTAAAACTAATTTTGGAATTACCCCAAGTGATGATTTTGTAAATACATATTATACTAATTTATTGTCAGATACAAACCCTCTTCTTTTTAAAACCATTGTTGATAACAAATATTCTAAAGCTTGGGATAGTTGGAATTATTATACTAGCTTAGACGGTCCTGCAGCATGCTATCTAACAAAAAAGGATATTGAAAAACATTTATCAATATTAAAATTTGATACAGGCGGATATACAGGAGATTGGAATTCTTCTGATGGAAAATTAGCGGTTTTGCATGAAAAAGAACTAGTATTAAATAAAGATGATACTGAGAATATGTTAAAAATGTTAGAATTTTCTCGTACAATGTCTGAACTAGTACAAAATAATGTTTTAGCAACATTAAGTTCACAAAAACAATATTTAAATAGTATTCAATAGCAAATGTCAAATACAACAAAAACATATTAGCAAAAAATTCTTGAAAAACAAAAAATGGCAACACAGGCCTTAGAACAACAAGTAAAAATTGAAGCCAATTTCCCAAATGTTAATAGTAAAGAAGAAATTGAGCAAGCGTTTGCGGATTTAACAAATTTAGCTGTCCAAAAAGCAATGAATTTAAATAAAAAATAAAAAAATAAGAGAGTAATTTAATTACTCTCTTATTTTGATTTTTATAAAAAAATATATTATAATAAAAATGAAAATAAATATAACCAAAAGGAGGAAGCATATGGGGGCAAATGAAAAAATTCTTGAAGCCATTCAAATTTTAATTGATTCAGCTCAACAGGCTGCTATATTTAATAAAACAGTTGCAGCACAAATTACATCTTGTGAAAATTAGTCTACAGGAAAATATAGATGCAAATATCAAGATGTTATTTTTTCTGCTTATGCACCAGTGCCAGAAATTAAATATACAGTTGGTGATAGAGTATATATTTTATTAACAAATGGATCTTTAGATGGAGATAAAATAATCATAGGAAAAAAATATTAACAAAAAATAAAACCTGCTTATTAAATTAATAAGCAGGTTTTTTATTTCCAGACAAAATCATTTTGTTTTAGCCAATAGGCATCAAAAATACAAATAGCATCGGCCTAATCATCATTGACCTAAATATTATATTTATTTTTAACATACTAAATATCTTGAACTTTTAGAGACTCCCTTTTTATGCCGCGGCCCTGCTTGATTTTTAACTAAGCCCGCCATGAGCTCGCACCAATAAATTCACACTAAATCTATGGATTAATTTCATATGCAGATATTACTATGGCCGCCTGCAGCCACATTAATATTTTCATTGTATGGCTATTGAGTTCAGGTCTAACCTATTCCATAATAATTTTATTAATTTTATGGGCTTTTAATAGTTTGGTAATCTAATCCCGCATTTTTATTATACGCTTTACTGGGTTATTATTAGAAGCTACAATAAACCCATGGTTTTCTAACTTTTTATCTGTACCTATTGTATAACCAGATTGCTTTGTAGATAAATCCAGTGTTAATATTGTCATAGTATAATCACCTCTTCTATGGGTATTATACCAAAAATTTTCATATTAGTCAAATTTTAATTAGAACTAATTTTTTTCCATACTAATGGGGCTGATAATGAAACTATTCTAGAAAGCTATTCTAGCCAGTCCCTAAAAGATTCTGCGGGCATGTTGTCTAAATTTCCTAGGACGTTTTGTAGAGTGCGGAAAGGAGAATTTTCCCATTTTATCTTAGAAATTGGAATGTATCGATTTGATAAATTTGTAAAATTAGATTGAATATCAGTAAAATTAATATTTCCTATTTTTGTGTTTAGTGCGGTTAGCTATTCCGATAAAGCAGTATTATCAGTTGATAGATTTGTAATTAAATTTTGCAATTGAGCAATATCATAATTTAATTGCTGTATTTTATCTGCAATAGATGATTGAGTATTAATATTTGAGCCAATAATTTCTTGTAAAGTTAAAGAATTATTCCATTCAATATTCTCAACTTTTGCCCCAATTGGCCTATTGTCTATTTCTCTGATGGGGTTTGACATAGAAGATTAACCTCCTTTGATTATATAAATATAGGGTTCATATTAAGCACAAATATGAACCCTATTTATTTAATTACATGTTTGATAAATGAGTAAAGATTTTATTCGTAATATAAATAATTTCTTCACCATAAGTAGAAATTAAATCTGCCACTAATTCTTCTTGTTCAATAGATAAGTCCACTCCGTAAGAAAACATTGCTGCATGAGTTAATTCATGACATAAAACTTTTTTTAATAATTTTCCATACAGATTTTCATTTAAATATATAGTTCTTGTTAAATTGTCACAAGCTCCAATTGAATATTCTCCATTAAACTTTTGTAATAAAGGGAAGTCTTTAGGAACATAGACAATTTTCCAATAAATATTGTTTATTAAAACCATTAGTTAATCTTGTTTGCTAAAGTTGTCATTTTCTGACGAAGAGTGGCTTTTTCTTCAGTAGAGGCATCTCGAATCATTTCTGTAATATCTGACGATAATTCTTGAAGATATGCTTCTAATTCTCTTAGCTGAGAATTAGGATCGTTATGTTTTTCTTTACCCTCCATATAGGTACGACGCCTTATGTAAGATCTGCCCTCTCTAGGGTCTCTCATCATAGCAGTTGGTTCTGTATAATAAGAAGGATGGCTTGTTTGAGAAGTATTTTCACTCATATTCATTGAAGTGGGATAATACATATATCCTTTTGATCTTTCCATCTGTCTATAAGGGTCATAATAAGTGCCATAGGTGGCGGGAGTGGTATAATAATTGATATTAGTTAGCTCTTGTCTTTTGTTAAGATCATCGCTCTTTTCCATTGAGTCAGTAATTGTGCAATAATAAATTGCTTCTGCTAAATCTTTAATCATATCAATAGCCTAACCTAACTCATTGGTATTTACTTTTGAAATGTCTCCCAATTGACCTTGTACACAACTTATTAGTTGTTCTTTCATAGTTTTTAAAGTTTCTGTTGCCATTTCTCTTTAGCTCCTCCTTATGCTATTCTTTTTACAATTAATGAAGCTTCTCGTCTTACTTGAATAGAAGGGGTTGGAGTTGTGGCTGGATCATCTTCGGTTCCATCTACATAAGCACCAGAAACAGTTAAGCAGCATCCGCAAGGAACTGTAATAGAAGCTGATGTATTTACGTGCCAATATTCTTCTGCTGCGGCGGGGGTTACAATTGCTACACTTTCTGGAATTACAACTCCATTAAGAGTAATACCAAGAGCAATTGGAGTGACCGCGCCTCCTTCAGGAATTTGAATATTTCCTTGTAAGGTTACTTCATATCTTGCGAAACGATTAGAAGTGTTGCCATTTAAGTTAAGAACTCCAGGAACAATAGGAACAACATTTCCTTTATTGCATGGAATAGAAACACTATTAAATGGGATTGTTCCATTTAATGCTACCAACGCATCTGTGGTTGTTACATAACTAGCCATAAGCAACCTCCTTTATTAGTTATAAAAGCCGGCGCCATAGCCATTTCCGCAGTTACATCCATATGGATTGCTTACTACATAAGCAGGAATGGGAGCGGGATTTAAAGCTCTTAATAAAGCGGTTGTTTGAGCCGCGTTGTCAGTTAAAATCTGTCCAGTCTGAGCATTTTGAGATGCGGCAAGGCTAGCAAGATAGCTCTGCATTTGTAGCTGCTGATTTTGAGCTTTAAGTGTATCAATTTCTTGTTGACAAAGTTTGTCAAGAATAGCCTGAGTATTAGCGGTATTAGATGTAATTACATCTCTTAAAGCATCAGAGATAGCTGCTCTATCGGCACAATTTTCGGTTGCTACTGTATATTTTAAATCTGCAACGGCCGCACGATTTTCACAACAGCAGTTTTGTTGATTCATAGCTATTGTATTTAATTGATTTGAAATACCATTGTAGTTATTATTAGCTTGTGCAAGGGCGGTGGCTTGGTTATTGTTTAAAGCTTGTAAGACATTAGCTTGTGCGTTACAACGGGCAATTTCAGCGTTTGAAAAACCAGAAGTTATAGCATTATTAAGACCGGCAATGCCATTTGTCAATGCGCTTTGATCAAAACCTCTTTGAATGTCATTTCCAACTGTGATTGCTGTTCCACAGTTACCATTGTTGCCGAAACCGTTTCCATTGCCCCAGCCGCCAGCTAAAAATAGAATAAAGAATAAGAAAATCCACGCTCCATTGCCATCAAGACCAAAGCCATCATTGTTTCTATTACCACCAGAAGCGGCTGCAATATCTGCTAAAGAATATCCATTATTATTAGAATTAAACATATTTTTTTGCTCTCCTTAACAAAATTATTTTTTATTTGAAATAATTCTGAAATTCTGCAAAAGCTTGGTCATAATCCAATCCTCTTTGTGCGGCAAGGTTTCTAGCAACCATCTATAGCCCAGAAATATTGCCTTGTTGAGCAAGTCCTACCGCATTATTGAGAATAGGATTATTATTTCCCTGTTGTTGTAAGATGCTCATTAAAAGTTGCTGAGGATTTTTCCCATGTTTTATCATTTGAACTAACTGCATTGGGTTAATATTATTCATTTTTTAAATCCTCCTTAAAAATTTAATGGAATCTATTTATTTATTTCATTAATAGTTTGTGATTTTTTATCTTTGTCTTCGTTTGAACCGCTCAGCGAAGAAGAAAGACCATTAATTGTCATTAATAAAGATTGAATAACTTTATTAAATTCATTTTTTGTTACGAAATTTCCTTCTGTATAAGGAGTTTCATCTTCTGCAACTGCATAAGTTTTAAAACTTGCAGTTCCATCATTATTAATTTGTTTTGTATAGATTTTTCCATTACCTACATCAGTAAACACCCATAAGGAACCATCTAAATCAATTTGAGACGCTCTTGCTTCTTCTTTTGAGGAAACTGGTCTGCATTTTAGAAATTGCGATTGCAGATTATTTTGAGAATTATTTCCTCTTCCCATATAGTTATCATATGGAGAATTTGATAAAAGACTAGTGTTTCCGTACGGATTAATTTGCCCTGGTTGCCCATTAAAATTAAAGGGAAGCCCATTTGTAGGCATAGAAGACATATTGAAATTAGACATTCAATATCTCCTTTCTCTTATATAAGATATAAACCTGGCCTGGCTATATATTGTGAGAGTTTTTTCCTCTCACAATATATATAAAAAATAAACTAACAATATTTATTGCTTTTGACCAATAAATTATGAGCCGCTTGTTATACTAACAATTTTTTTATACCAAATATTGTTTGGTCCTTTATAATATACATTGGTACCATTTACTGCAGCATTAACAGTAGCGGTATCCATTGAAGCCAGTTCTTCTACTGAAGATATATTTGCATCTGCGCAAATGTCTGTATTAATTCCAGTATAACTTTTATATAAATCATTATTATAAGAAATAATATCGGTAATGAATTTTTCATTATTAGATGGGGCCACTAACGAAGTTTGATTAACAGTATTACCAAGCTCATCAGTCTCTGTTGTGTTCCATATAATTTTTATACCATCAGAAGTGTATTCAACATTTTTTATCCATTTTATTGGAGGTGTGTTAATAGTTTTAGTATATGTCTCTCCATTTAAAGACCATGAAAAAGATAGATTGCCAGTGTCATCTAAAGTAATATCATTAAATATTGGAACTATTGAAAAACTTGAAGTAATTTTACTATTTTCGTCATTATTTGAATGTGGCAACCAGAAAGATAAATAACCGTTCTAATCAATATCTATATTGTCTACAATTTTTAATTCTGCTAAAAATTTTGTAACTTCAGTTTCCAATCCCTCGTTATCATAAGTTGTTTGATTATACACGATAATAGGAAGGTGCCTATCTTGTATATCGTTTACTGTATTAATATCAGTTTCACCATAATCTACTCCATCATTAACTCCTGCATTTATTACATAAAGATTATTAATGGAGTCTCCGCGTCTAGCATAAGGGAGTTTAAAATTCAAATGAGTAAAAAATGGATGTGTTTTTACTCCATTAACGGTTTCGGATAAATCTTCTATTTCAGGCGTTTTATCAATACCTATCATTTCAATATCAAATTTAAATTCTGGATATGGAACTGTAAAACTTATATCAACTTGATCTCCTTCTTCTCCAGCTTCAGGCTCTCTATGATAATATTTCCAAATTATATCATCATTATAAACCCATTCATTATTTTCAAATGTTCTTGCTGGAACTAAATTAGAAGAATCAATATTTGCTGTTACTGTAGTGGGTGTGATTTCACTACTTTCGATTTCTGACATAGTTTTAAAATTTAATTTAGATGGGGGGCCTGCTGGGCCTGCAAGTTTATAAGCTTCAATACAATAATCCCCATCATCTATTTCTGTTGCGCTTCTTTGATATATATATCCAGTGTCTTCTACAAAGAAATAATCTCCATATCCAACTTCTACATAATTATCTCCTTGCTAGAAGTTAGTATTAGCTTCGTTTTTGCTTTCAAAACATTTTATTAATAAATAGTTTGGAGATTCTCCATAAAAAGAATCATTTTCAGCCATATGTTTTTCCTCCTTTATTTTTATATCTATATTACTTCAGGAAGAGATTCTATTACTTCCTATAAATCTTCTCTTAAAATATAAACAAAATCAATTGTAAAATTAGAATTGCTTATAACTCCAATTGTTTTATCATTGATAATATAACCATAAGAAAATTCAAGACGACCAGTTCTATTTATTATAAAAGTTGTTCCATTTATACAAGCAAAAGAGCCAGGCGCCGCATTTAAAGCAAATTTGATAATAGTTTTCTATTGTTGTGCATCTTTATTATTAAAAATATCAATATAATTAACTTTGTATAACTAAATTTCTTCAATTGTAAGAGTTTGATCACTATTATTAAGAGTTCTATTTTCTATTTCTAACATTAATTGATTAAAATCTGATGCAGGAGAAAATAGATATGAATAAGATATAGTATCAGAGCCTCTTGGGATGTAAAAAGAATTTAAATTCTAAATTTGTATAATTGGAGTTTCTGTGTTATTATCTTCATTAACATAGTTTTCTAAAACCCCTTCATAGTCAGTAATATTAATTAAGCATAAATTAACATTATTGGCAGTGTTATTATTTTTATGAATTTTAAAAGTTATATAATAAGCTTGATTTTTTATAAATTGAAAATCTATTACTGCATCTTTAAATGAAAAAGAATCTTTATATCTAGATTGAAATCTAACAGGAGCAAGATTTTCAATTTTTGTTATATAATCCTAATTTTTTTTAAATCCAATATATTGTTGAAAATATTGTTTCATTTTAATCCTCCTATTAAATTCGTTCAATTGCTTTTGAGCAAGTAATAGACATTGTTCCATTAACATCCAACGGCAATGAAATTGTTTTTATCATATAATTTCCATGAATATTTGTCTAAGCATTATTAATCCTAATTAAAGAATTTGGTTCTAAATAATAAATTGGCAAAGTGGTTAATGACACTTGTTCATTGTATGAAATATATTGATATAAAGCTGTTCTAATTTCATCATACGCGGAGCGGCTTGCCCCGCCATTTACAAGATTCTAATATACCTAATGATCTACTTCAATAAGTGCCGTTAAAGGAGATAAAAGATTCTTTTTATTCCATGTAGAAAAAACCTATTTTATTTTTTCTTTTTCTTGCTTTTGTTTTATTTTTTGTAGCGCTTGATCCTATATAGTAGATTTTGTATTCACGACAGGCTATTTATCAAGTAAAATAACAGATGCACAATTAGGCTCAAAAATACAATTAATTTTATTATCATTTATAATTTTAGTTCGTTTACCAATGCTGTTTATACCATATTTAGAAGTAAAATCACTAGAACTAAGTAAATCTAAATAATAATCTATATTAGACATATTCTATGTTACATCATTATAAAAAGTAGGAATAGGAATTGAAAGAACATTTTGTACAGAAGTTTTTTGAGGTTGAGGTAAAATATTAAACAACTTTGGCCATTCAGATTTTAATTCGGTATAGTAATCATTATATTTAAAACCTCGATATTCATTTTCAGCTCCTGATAAAAATAATTCCATTCTATAGTCACTAACCTAAAAATGGGTTAATAAAGTTTTTTTAAGTTCTGTAGTGCGTTTTTGTGAATTCCAGTTTGCCCTCCAGATAGCTTTATCATAAGTATTATAATAATATGTATCATACATTATTGTAAAAGGCAGTTGCTTTTGTTCAATTGTAAATTTATCATCTTTTATTTTATCTTTATCGCCTGTAAAAGTAATAGCTTTTTTAATACGAGGAAACCAATAATATTTAATTGATATTGTTCTTTTTGGTGTAGTTTTTTTGCTACCATAATCATATTCTTCTTTTATCTGAAGATAATAATATTGGTCTTCTTGCTGTACATAAAACCAAAATGGATGTTGATAAAGAACATTTATTTGACCTGGAGTAACATTCTAAAAAGAAACAGAATAAGTATAATGTTCCAAAAGTTGTTCAACATTCTGTTCCCCCAATCCATCTTGAAAATTAATTTTTTGATTATTATTTATTTTATTTCTGAATTTATCAAATTCTATGCGAGAATTAAAGGAATATACATTATCAGTTGGAAGCTGAATTTTTTTATAGCCTTTGAAATTATTTTGATCGTATTTATTAAAATTAAAATTTTGATATTTTAATTGTTTTGACTAGTTTTCAGAAAAAATTTTAGGCTCATGCCATTCATAGAAAGCGTTTTCATATTTTGCATAATAATATACTGTTTTAGGAACTCCCGTTAAAGGGAAATCTGTATAATATTTATAAGAACTATTATTATCAATAACTTTTTTCTATATATAAAGTTTATTTATTGTTCCGTCTTTCTTTTTAACTGCTGCGTTGTATACGTCTAAAAGCGGATAAGTAAAACAATAAATATTACCAACCTAAGGTTTTGTATCTATTGCTAAATGATATCTAATCGGATATTTTTTCCCATCTGCAGTAGTTTTTTCACCCCATACAACAAAATCATTTTTTATTTGATTATATTGGGGAGAGCTTGAATAAGATTGAATCAAATCCTATTCACTAAAATCATAAACAATTTTTCCATCTACATTGTTATAATTATAATATGGAGAAGAATTTTCTTTTAAAATATAAGTAGAATAAGATGTGTTTAAATAATTTTTTATTTCTTGAAATACAAAATTTCCATTAATATCATAGAAATATTCAAAATTTCCTAATGTATTTTTAATTTTATCTAAAATAGAAGTAACAGATTCGCCCGCCTGTCCAATTAATTCCCCAGGATAAATAAAATCAGTTAATATATATCCAGCATCTTCGGAAGGGTTAACAGTTTTAATATTCTTTATATTGTCTTTAATAGAATTATATAGCAGCTCAGCAGATTTTTCTCTATCTTTTGGTTCAAGCCAATTACAAAAATCTTTATCATATTTTTGTTGAAGTCTAATTAATGTTTTTTTATGTTCGACAATGTGATTGGTAATATTATTTTTTGAAATCTCTTCATCTTCATCAAATGTAGATAACTATTCTATTGAAAATATTGCGGATTTCATTTTGTCAATTTCTTCTTTTAATCCTTCTACAAGTGTTTCAGAATTATAAAATGAAATTCTTTGCAAACATGCTGTTAAGCTTTCAATATTATTCAACTATTTTGTATTAAGAACATTTATATAATTTTGTAAATCAGTAGTATATTTAGCAATACTTTCATCTATGCTTAAATCTTTCAATTTAGAAGAGGTTTTAGTAAAAAAATCTTCGATATTTTCAATTGGCTGTTGTAAATTTTTTTCTTCTTGTTTTAAAAGATTAAAATAAGTATTATATAATTTATTCCTATTACTATTAAGCGATTTTAAGGTATCGTTAATTGTTAATGTTTTTAATAGAAAAACTTCATGATTTTTGTTTTGTGTTTCTAAATATTTGGAATTGTCTTCCATCATTTTTGTTAATTTGTCTTTAAAATCCAATAATGTATTATAAAAATGATTTTTTATCATCACAACATCTTCTTGAAGTGGAGAATAAAATTTTCTTGCATTTGAATTTTCTTTATACCTATCTTCCCAGCTGTCAAAAGCGGGATATTTAAAACATACAAATTTATCAGTATCATTTAATACTGTATATAAATCAGTAGTTATATAATTCTTTATCTATTCTAATTTTAGTTTAATTTTATCATTAAAATAATTTTTTGTAGCGGTTTTTATCTTTTTCTATCCATTAGGAAGTAGATCTATTATTTCTTCAATGGTTTCAATATAATGAGAAATAGTTTGAGACAAAGAAAAATATGAATAGGTTGAATTTTCATTAGAATGGCATTTTTTATCTTTTGTTAGTTTTTGTGTAAAATCTTTTAATTTTTTATCAAAAGAGTAATCAAAAAAAGTAAAAGCAGAAGATGGATTTAATATTTGATTTATTTTACTTTTTTGCTATTGAATTAGTCTTTTTATTATTGCTTGTGGATATTTTTCGGCTTTAGTAGAATCAATTCCATCAGGCCCTCTAAAAAATTCTAAAATATTAGTACACCAATCTTTCATTGCTGTAACTGCCACATGAATTTGATCAATAGAGATAGAGTCTTCTTTTAAAAGATAAAAAATTTTATTTTCAAGAGAAGGTAATTTAGGGCAATCCCTTTTAAATGGGTAATTAATAAGCATATTAGAAATTTCACATATCTCTTTCATGGGGTAATAATATGTTCCAGTGTCCTATGATGCATTACGGAGTATTTGAAAATAACAAAGACTTAATGCCGAACTCGATGGTTTATCATTAATAGTGCCGAAAGCCTTATATAGTTGCCATTTTTTATTCACCTTTTTATAAATCATTGATCTTCCGGTTTGGTCTTCTTTAAAAAATGCTAATTCAGTGCCTTTTTGTTTATCCTTAGAAATATTAATTGAAAAAGTAGAGGTTAATTGCGTTTTTGTTTTTGTGGGTCCTGTTGCAAATAAAAATTTTAAGAGATTTTTTGGGGAAACTTTTACCGAAAGAGTTTGTTCTTTGCCATCTTTGTTAATCCATTTTTGAGAAACACTACTCCATTCATGAGGTTTCTTTTGGTTAATATCGTCTTCATATTTTTTTCGTTCTGTTTTTATTATATTTAATAATAATTCTATTTTATTTTTTAATGTTGAGGTTTTTGTAATAATAGAGCTTATTGCATTTTGAGTTCTTAACTAAATGGGAATTTTTTTAATTAATTCTTTTTCTTTTTTTAAAAAAACTTGATTTTGCGCTGTACGGATGATATGTTGTAATCCTTCATATTGATCGTCGGTTTCCGTTTTTTCAATATTTTTTATCCAAAGATTCGTATAATCTAAAACAGACTGCAAAGTTGAACGATTGTTGTCATAAATAGTATTTTTTAACTCTGTTAATGATTTTTCCCATTCATCATTAACTTTATCTTTTTCTTTTAACTACTACTAGAGAGCAGTTAATTTATTAATTAAATTTTTTAAAAATATTATATATTGATTCTATTGTTTAAGATTGCTATATTTTTTTGATTTTGTTACTGCTTGCTATATATTTTCTGTTGCCTTATTAATTAATAACTATACAATTTTTTGTTTTCCCGCGACGGTAATAGGACTTTTTTTATTTTCATTAATATTAGCAATAACAATATCTCCATACTTAATAACATTGTTCTTTATTATAAAGTTTTTATCTATTCGTTGTAGTGTATTAAACAGGCTAGCGCTCTAACACTACTAAGGATATTCTCCCAATAAGTATTGCTCTTTATAGATATTTTTATATACAATTGACTTGAATGGAGAAACAGTATTACATCCAGGAAACTCTTTTGCATTTGCGTATATATATAAAGGAGACTCTCCATTCCATTTTAATACTTGTTTAATTGAGGGCTATAAATCTTTAATTATAATTTTTCCTAAATCTTCATTCCCCCAATGATTTACTAACTATTGAATAATTTGCACAATGGTTGGCTTAGTGATAGTAATATTTCCATAACTATCCTATTCCTCTATTTCATGAAAATTTACTGTTGCGGGGAGCACGCCGCCGCATTCCCCATTTAATAATGCCATTTTATCATGTAACGTTAATGAAATTGTAACTCCATCATTCCCATAAGAGATGCTTGCTGCATTAATTAGAAAAATTCCTTGTGGGAACCATAAAACAGGAAACTCACTATATTCTTCAAAATGATTTGTAAATCCTATTAAAACTTCAATTTTTTTATTAATTGAAATAATACTATTAATATTTGTTAAATCATTATCAAATTCATTTGCAATTAAAGAAATATTTGCAGTTCTTCTCATTCCAGAAGAACCATCTAAATTTATATTTCCACTTAAAATTCTTCCTGATAAATTATAAATTGGATTTTCATTTTTCCAATCTAAAACATTTACTTTTATAAACTGCTCTTTGATTTTGTCTTTATCAAATTTTTTTAAAAAAACAGAATCTTTTAAATATGGGAAATTATACACCTTTTAACACCTCCTAATTTTTATACTCGTATTGTTAAATCTTCTAAATTTTGTGTTTTTTCTTGCATTGAAATATCTATTCCTGCAGGAGGCCTTCCTGTTGCATTATATTCATAACTGTCTAACTCAGTTTGCACTCCTAAAATTTTAAATGAAGATACATTAATTAAATTATAAGAATACGTTTTTCCTTCCTAAATAATAATATTATTAGCATTATTAATTTGAGCTATTAATGGAGTTTCTGTTGAGATTAACAAAGAATAAGATGTAAAAGACTTTTTCTCTATTGTATTAATTTTTGAAAAGTATTTTTTTTCTGAATTTTGTAATGGAATATTAAATAAATCAAGTAAATTATCATTAAAATTCCATTTGGTGCGATTGGGGTTAATTTTTTTCTAAGTTGAGTCCTCTTGTTGATATAAGGTTATTTTCTTTGTGTTAATAAGAGATACTGTTCCAGACAACGTAAAATTTATAGAATAGCTTTGTGTTTTTTCTGTAATTATTTCCATTCTTGTAAAAGTAATATTAGAAGGAAAAGTATATGTAGGTCTATTTTTATTAATAAAAATTTTTTGATTTATATTATATCCATGACTGTCCTAAAAATATACTTTTAAAATCCATCCTTCTTCAATATAATCTTTATCTAAAGCCGTGTTTACCTAATATTGTAAAGTTTTTATATTAACACTTTTGCTGTTTGATTTAAAAGAAATAACAATATTAGACAGATTTTTTATATTTTCTGTTGCATTAATTTTGGGAATAGTATTTTTATGCTTTTTCCTAACTTCATTAAAAATATCAATAGAAATGGAGTCCCTTGGCGATGATATATTATAAGAATCGTTATAAATATCAATATTGCTAAAACCTCGCATATCTTGCCATTTTCCTAAATCATAAATATTATATTTAATTAAATTAGCAAGCGAGCACTAATCAATTTCTGTTGCTTCTGCAGTAAAAGAATATAATTGACGTCCCAGCTGCTCCATTGGGGTAAAAGAAATATTTGTTAATTTTACTAAAATATTACCTTCAGGATTAGATCTAAAAAGTTTTACTTTATTATTATATAAAAATTGATAAACTAATTCTCTAAATTCTCTTTCAAGAATTACATCTTCATATTGATCAATAAAATGAGCCTCATTATATTGATTAATTTTGACTATATCATTATCAGCATAAATTTCTTCTTCTGTTGCAAAATTTCCTGCAAATTTGTTTTGAGGCCCTAGAATAAAGGTTTTAAACAAAGAAGAGACTTCTGAAGATGAATCATTGTATAAATCAATTTCCTAAACAACTTCTTCCTCTTTTCGAATATAGGAGTCATTAAGTGAATAAGGAACTGAGGTTCTATCTTCGGTGTCCATATATGAAGTAATTAAGCCTCCAATAGAAAAAGAGCGGTAAAAGCTTTTTCCATTTCTATTAATAAATGGATATTTTGAACCTAAAGTGTTTTTTATAGATTCTGCAATATTATATTTAAAGTTTGTTATAGTTGGATTAAATTTTATTCTTAAAGATTTATTTTCTCCAATTAAATACATATCTTCAAATAAACAAGAAAAAGAGCTTGTTTCATTTAAAGTAGAAACTAAATGTCCTATAAAATATTCTTTAGGAGAATCTGATTGATATAAAATAGCAATCTTATATTTATAAAAAATACCGCTTTTTATAGTTATATCATGCCATGTAAATTTCCACATATCTATTTTAGTATTTGTTGAACTTGTTGGATCTTTTACTTTTACTAATGAAATATCCGAATGGTTTGTGTTAAATTGAATAATTTTTATTTTTTCCCATGTTGAATATTGAGTTTCAGAAGATGCTCTATAAATTATAAAATTATTTTTATATGATAAATTTTGATTTGTTTTTGGAACTAATATAGATATATCATTGGTTCCTATTTCTGGATTTTCTGCAACTTTTAAATAAAATTCTTCTTCACTATCCTCAACTGCTTGAATGACTTTTATAGTATAGCTATTAAAAAAGCGATAACCATTTATCATATAACAAATAATTTGAATACGATAATGTTCTCCAACCTGAAGACCGTTATTAAAAACGTATTTAAAACTATTTTGACTTATAGGGGTTAATAAATCAGTTTTATGTATGGTTTTATATGAACCTTGCTGCTGTTGTAAAATAAAAATTTGATAACTTTTTAAATTATCATCTGAAGAATGAACAAAGCCTGAAATAGTGTCTGTTTGATAAACATATTGAGTTTTATTTTCTTCCAATTTAGTTACGATTCCCATAGAAAGCTATAAAGTCGGAGCTACAATTTTTTTAATTAAACAAACTGAAGACCATTCAGAATAATATTCACTCGTAGTAAGAACAGATTGTTGTGTGTTTGTATCAATAAGAGTATTAGAAAATCTTAATTGAATTTTATAAAATTTATTTATTTCAAGTGAAATTCCAGTTTCATTCTTTTCAGTATTTTTATTATTTAAAACGGGAATTTTTAAAATAAAAGTATTTTCTTGTGTAGGGTCTCGAAGCACGTCTGAACCATGTATCCACCCCACCCGATGAGTATTTGCATTATTATTTTGATCGATAATACTATATTGGACACTTTTAATGTTATATTGTTCTAATGACTATTGATAAGTAGCTTCCATTGTAATAGGAATTTTAATCTGCTGAGTCGTTGTGGTTATTGGAATTAAAATATCTGGAATAATGGGTGGCAATAAGTCATATGAAAATGCCATTTTTAAATCCTCCTTTTAATCTCGATGATAATAATATTTTGGTAATTTTCTTAAATCTTCCATAAAACCATTTATAAAAGAATTGCCACCTTCATCGGCATAATGTTTATATCGTTTTTCTAAACAATCTAAACTAAAATCATCTATTTCTTTTAATTCATAACAAAATCTATGATGTTCTCTTGTAATATAAGATTTTATATCATCTCTATCTGATTTAATAAGAAGATCTATTTTTTCAGACATTTTTTGTAAATATTTGTCTGTTTCATTTTGTTTGTTTGTTAGTTTTTCAATTAATTCAGTATTTTTCTGTAATTGCTATTTCATTTGTTCTTTTTCAGCAACCTTTCCATTTTTAATATGCAATACTTTACTAATTTTCTATTGCCCCCATTCAAAAAATGAAACAACGCCTTTTATCGCTAAAGCAAATAAAATAATGAAAGTAGCCACTTCAGAAAAAGTAAATTTCTAAAATAATTCAATCATATATATCAGTCCTTACTTTTAAAAATTATTCTAATATATATAAAAATTATAAATAAAGATTTATTTACTTTTGTCCAACTAAAAAATTCCAAGACCATTTTGCGTTTTTTAGAGCGGGTGCTTACGCTCCGAACCGCTAAAAACTCTACAAAACCATACCATATATAAAAAAAGGATGCAGATTTCTCTGCATCCTTCTATTATTAAACCTTGATAGCTTCATATCTCTTACTCATAAGCTTTTCAACCATTAGATCATAACCGTCCTTGCCACCAAGGATGCACTTAATCATGTTAGGGGAAAATCCGCTTACATAGCTGAAGCCCTCGCCAATAGCAGGAATATTGTTCTGTCTTGCATCCAAATTCCAGAATATTACCTGCGGCAGTTTATAGCCTTCAAGCTCCCACTGCTTCTTAATTCTTTCAAGTCCACTTTCCATCTCGCCACGAGAGGTATAAACTCTATCCCACATTGAGTGAGCAGGCACAAAAGTAGTACAACGATCAAATTCCATGTCACTGAAAATAAATATTTTAGAAACCATATCTTCAGGTTTAACATGCTTATTTTTTGCGGTGCTTAGAAGCATATCAAATACCGCCTGAATGTTGGTATTCACACCCCATTCTGCGTCAATACAACGGTTAAACTTATCGACAATATCTACTCCTTCAAACTTTACAAGTTTTGGATTAGCAGAAAAAGTGATAAAGTGATTAGCAAATGGACCTCTTGCTTTATCTGCAATATAAGCTCCAAGAGAAACTGCTGCTTCAATTGGTGTACCAGTCATTGAACCAGAAGTATCAACAATAGCAATGCCATTCTCCTAGCGTTCGCCATAATAATTAGGAAGGTTATCCCAATATTTTTGAAGCATCAGTCTTTCAGGTTTATCAAGAGAAGCTGTTCTCATATTGTAATTAAATGCCTGATGAGCAATTTCCTGTGGATAAAGAGCTTTTGCATTAACTTTAGTTGAAGTATTTTTTGCGAAAGCTTCATATCTCTCGGCAAGAATGTCTCGTCTTGCAAAAGCATTACGATATATCATTCCAGCCTTTGAAGGAATCTTGTCAAACTGAATTTCAGTCCAACGATTAGCACTCATTAGCTTTTCAACAACCTCAATTCTTCCACGAAGAATAGAAAGCATCTTACGATATTCTCTATCTGATCTACCCAAAAATCTTGCCAATTTCTTGCCAAGTCTTTTTGTAGTTTCGCTTGATGCGTTTTGAGAAGGCATCCATTTTGCAAGTAAAGAAGGGGTCTTGCACTGAACATCAAGAGCGAGCTGATGCTTGATAAGTGTGAAAGCAGCTTTTTCGCAAGGAGTACTTTCCGCTACATAGATAAGATCATCCCACCTGCCGTACTCTGTTACATTTGCAAGATTCTTAGTGGCTATTGTAGGATAATTATTACACAACCATTTAAATACCACTCTAAAGAAGCGTCTTTCTCCTTGGCCTCCTCTAACGTCTCTCAAATAGAAAAGACATTTCATAGCAAGACTGCGGTTTTCAGCAAATGCGTTTTTAAACAAAAGAATACAATCTGCATCTGAACGATTTCGATAGCTGCCGCCCATAGCAAACATATCCAATACCTTGGAATTTGTATGTTTATGAGTTATTCCGCCATTTTCAGTTGTAGTAAAATTGCTATCATTTATCATCTGATTCATAAAGGTGTTCATAATATCAATCTCCTTTTATCTCTTATTTTGGAGGGCAGGGTGGGATTTGAACCCACGAAAAAGCGTTTTGCAGACGCTTTCCGTAACCACTTGGATACCTGCCCAGAGGGTAGATGATGGAATTCGAATCCACACCTTTCAGAGCCACAATCTGACGCTCTACCATTTAAGCTACATCTACCATATTGGCACGGCGTCAGGGACTCGAACCCAGATTTTTACAGATTAGAAATCTGTTGCCATTTCCATTAGGCGAACGCCGCATATAAAAAGACTGAAAGATGCAACTCCCCCAAGGGTTCTTTCAGCCTGAACAAAAAATTAACAAGACACCGAATAAAATATACTCATTATAGTTTTATTGCAGTAAATGCCTTTAATTTTTGAAAGAACAAGGCTTTTTAATAAAAAATTTTTTCTACTCAGAAAATTAAAATTGCAGTAAAAGCCTTTAAATAAATTTAAAAATTTTAATTATTCTCATATCTACTGGAAACCTTACTAAACTTGTAGCTTTTCTGGATGATATCTCCAACGAGAAATTTTTTAATGTTTAGTTTGCAACCTAAATATTAAGGTTTTCATCTTCTCCTTATGAGAAATGGTGCGGCTGGCGAGACTCGAACTCGCGGTCTATTGATTAAAAGTCAATTGCTTTTCCATCTAAGCTACAGCCGCATATAAAAAGAATGAAGTAAACGTGCGCCACTACACTAACTGAATCGAACAGTTCTTCATTAGAGTTCCTAGGATCTAATGACGTATACCACATACTCCCCGAATCGAACGGGTCTTTTTACTTCCTTCTGTGAGCCGAACCATCACATCTCACTTTACTATCCCATATCAGTAGCCAGAAACAACGTCTTGTTTCTTGATAGTTTTCCTAACCTGGTAGCACCTAGGGTAGTCGAAACCCTATTTTGAGATTGAAAATCTCATGTCCTGACCATTAGACGAAGGTGCCATATGATGAGATTAAATCTCATCAAAGAGCGCTTCAAACTCTTCTGCATCCCATGCAGTAGGATAAGTTATTGGATTTTCAAAGTAACTGTCACTTGTACAATAGCAATCATCATTGTAAAAGTTAGCATAATAATCGCCATAATGCTCTTCACACTGAACCTGACAATCAAAGCTATCAAAATAATCCATAATCAACGCTCCTTTTTATTTTTTTTCTTTTTTTATCTTACATATATATTATATAATAAATTTTTTAAAAAATCAACAAGACAGTTTTTAATTGCACTTTTTATTCCAAAAATAAACGCTTTTAAATAATTTTATTTGCCGTGCCTGTCTTTAAAAATTATGCAGGACTAAACACTTCTGTTATCGTGTTAACAAATTTTTGCGTAAAAGAATTAGCCAAAGAGTCCATTGATTCTGCAAATGAAGCTAATGCAGAATTTGCTTTATTGAAGGCGGCGGCTGATGCTGAAACCGCTTCTATAAGCTTATCAAAATTTTGTTCATCTTTTTCAAGCTGCCGCAACTTACGCTTAGCCTTTGCAATTAAAGCCCTATTCTGAACCTCTCCCTTTGCTTTTAGTTTTGCAATTCGATTTTCATAATAAAGTTTATTTCTCATTGGATAACCTCTTTCTTTTTTATCTTACATATATATATTCTTATTCAGTTTTTATGGCGGAAGGGGCGGGATTCGAACCCGCGAGCCTGTTACAGCCGTTTGTTTTCAAGACAAATCCAGTATGACCACTTTGGTACCCTTCCATATATAACTAGCTGAGCTGCATTTGCTCTTTTTAGGCGTAGGTATTTTACAGCTAGTTTCATACCTATACAAGTCTCTCTTTCAAAGAAGAGTTTTCTTGTCATAAATGCTTTAATAAGCTGCCCCGTTCATCACTATATATGACTTAGTGAGATAGCTACTTTTTACTAAAGTAGCAAAAAATGGTATCACACCGTTTTACTTGGATAATTCTATTGAATTATACTTGGGTGCTATTTGTGTGATTGGCAGGGGGTATAGGTGCTGCCCCTATGTACCGCGGGTCAAAGCCGCGTTCACTACTGTTGTGATAACCCCCCATAAATTCAAGGCACAAAAAAACTTTTATATTTTTACTGCAAATATTATTGTTTTTATCTTTGCTGTTTGTGCCTTTCTTTATCTTACATATATATTATAACAAAATTTTTTTAATTTTTCAAATAAGATTATATTAATTAGATATTCCAAAACATATTAAAGCATCTTCAAAATCATTGGCTGCCCATTCATCAAGTTGAGTAGTTGGCACATTATTTGCTTTTGTTTCATCAACTTCGCAATAATAAAAATCAATATTTTCATTTTTTGCAGCAATTAATGCATCTTCATATTCATCATAATCTTCATAATCTTCGCGATTAACAAAATTGTCATCGCCAATATATTCATCCATTAAATCAATAGACATTTCAGCAAGAATTAATTCAAGTTCTGCTTCATTTTCAGCTTCTATTACACCATCAGTACGAACTCCATGTAAACCACCATAAATACACTCTTGAACAGAATAAAGATATCTTTTCATAAATTATTCTCCTTCTTGCTAAATAAGAAAACTATCTTCTAATTCACAATATTCTTCTGTAAAAGCTCCAAAGTCTTCTCGAACAAGCTCTTCCAATTCTTCATAAGACATTCCTTGAGCCATTAAAGGCTTAATTCTCCAAACTTGATAGTGCATATCTTCATATATTGCATCTTCAAGAGCTTGTTTATAAATCTCTTCTGGAACAGTTTCTCCATCTGCCGCATATGATTCTGTATCAACACTTTCCCATGCTTCTTGTTTTAATTCATCAATAATTATATCATAATCTGTTATAATTTCTCGAGATGCAATTCTAGCTTCTTCAAAAGCACTCTCTAAATCTGGTTCATCAATAATACCAAAAGATTCCATACCGTGCAATCCTTGATACATTTGATCCGCTGCATAATATAAATATAATGCCATAAACGATTCCTCACTTTTTATTTTTGTTTTTTGATATATATATTATATTATAAAAATTTAAAAAAGTCAAGAATTTTCTCCTGTTGCTTCTGACCATTCTTCTTCATTAGAACCATTTGTAGTTGTTCCTAAGAGTATAAGAGTATGCTCATCTACACTGAAAAAATGCATTATCACATTATTCATTGGAATACTTATAAATAAATATTCTGGGATTTTTGAACAATCCCAAACAGAATCTATAGAGAAAGCTTTTTGTACAGGCTCTATATTTTTAACAATAAAAGTTTTATTTCTAATAAATTCAAGATTATTAGAATTTGAAGCATCATAAGTATAAGAAACTCTATTTATTGCTTTTACTTGAGGACGATTTTCTGCATTTATGAAATATTGATATACACTTTGTTCATAATATTCACTTGAATAATCTGTATCATAACTTTTTTGAGAAAAATAATGATAAATATTATTATTTTCAACTGTAGAAAAAAACCAAAGACCCCATTTATATTCATTTTCAGTTGCCTCTGGATTATATAAAATAAAATTGTTATCATTCTGTATAATTCCAAAATTTAAAATCCTATATCCTAAATCTTCCCATGTTAAAATCGACGACTCCATAGAAGCAAAGTGAATATGACTGCTATTGTTCGCTAAATCTAGATTTAAATTTGTTTTATTATAAACTCTAATTACATATCCTACCACATAACCTGGAGTAGAATAAATTCGTATAACAAAAGTATCATCAATTAAAAAACTGCATAAAATACTTTCCTATGAGCTTGAAGGCGTGGAAATTGCACCTATATCGTCGTCGTTGACAATAGTAGAAACAGCATTTGCAAGATTTCCACTTTTTAAATATTTAATATGATCACTAGCATTTGTAAATTCTTTTATAAACGCTTTTATAAAATCACTTTCTGTACCATAAGAAACTACATTCTTCACAATATGTCCCAATAAAAATCCTCCTTTTTAATTAGAAGAAGCTTCTTCTTCATACTGTCCAGTTTCAGGACTGGTTTCTTGAAGCTCTCCTATAAAATAATATAATTCATTTTCGGTTTGACCGGCTCTAAGCTATCCTCTTCCAAAAGCTTCTAGTAGAGTTCTAATTTGTAATAGTTCACCATTAGAAAATGAACTACTTTCCTGCCCGCTACCGCCATATAAAGAATCCCCTATATAAATTTTATGAGTATCTGTTATTATATAAATAGTATTGATATTTTTTGTAACTAAATTATCATACTATGATTGTGTTCCATATCGAAAAACAATTTGACTATTTTCTTGCGGCATATGTACCCCTCCTATTAATTTTCATCTATATATTTTAATTTCCCTTTAATTGCAATTTGTGCGGGGGCAACTGTTGTATCCACTGTAAAAGTTTGATTCCCACTTGTTGTTTCTATTGCTACATTACTATAAATAGTATCTTTTTCTAAAGCGTCCGTTCCTCTTGTTAAAAGAATTAAATAATCTGCAGGATTCATATTATGATTTACTCTATATGCAATGGTAATATATCCATTACTTGATAATACTGTTTGTGGATGTCCATTCCAAACTGCATTATAATTAGAGTCGGCTCCTGTTGAAACCTGTCCTGGTAATAAAAATAAATTCGCTGTATATTTATATTGATTATCAGAGTCTGGTAAAATGGGAATATCAGAAGACAGTGTAAATTTTCCATCTCCAACGTTTAAAGCCATATACCTTAAATTTGTGTCTGGAGCGACTGAAAAAGCAGTAAAAAGATTAGTATATTTTCCAAAATAACTTACTTTTTGTCCAGAAGTTAATGGGGCATCTAATAATATATCTTTTTTTGAATAAAAAGTTTCAGCATATGGAACTGCTTCAGTCCTTGTGTTTCCAGCCTCCAATTGAGGAATAACTATATAATTAATTAAAGAACTATTCGCCTTAACAACAAGTTGAAATTCTTCTTTTACATCTGTTGCTGCTACAGTAAAAGTATTTGCAGCCCATCTTTTATTTCCTGAGCTATCCTAAATAGACACTTGAAGCCATACGTTTTCAGAATTGCTAGGAGATAAGGTATATGTGCCTGGTGCCAGTGTCATTCCTAATCCAGTACTTCTCACGCTAGCTACATCATCTATTACCGGCCAACCCGCTGTATTATTACTTGGGGCGGTCCCATTTAAAGTCACTGTTCCATCTCCATTTGGAATAAAAGTAACTCCTCGATGATCTCTTTTTCTATTTTTAATTGGAATAAGATTTTTTTTAGGATAATTTTCTATAATAATGGAAATAATATATTTATTTTCTACACTATCATAATCTCCAACTCCACTGGAGCTGCCCCAAATTGTGTAATCCATTAGATTTTTTCCGTCAGAATAAAATACAAAAGGAACTGTTTCTTTTATAATTTCAGTTTTCCCATAGTTTGATAAATCTACTAAAACATTATTATTGTTGTCTAAAATTTTTACAATTATATCATTGCTTGAAAGAATTGGCATTATGAACTTGCCTCCTCTTTTATAAAATATAACAATCCTGTTCTTGTTTGCATTGCATCATACTCACTTTGTGTACAGACTATAATATCTGACTGATGAATTGCATTGCTATCTGTAATTGTATAATTTGTACCGCTTGGTAATGTAATTGAAGAAACTATTTCATTTGGCATATTTTTTTCTCCTTTCTAAAAAGAGATTTAATTTAATATAATTTTATTATAACATATTTTTTCTAAAAAATCAATTTTCATCTAATATAAATAAAAAATTTTATTTTATCTTTTCTTACTTTTGTCCAAACTCTTAGTTTTGAAATGAAAAAATCCAAGACCCCTTTGCATTTCACATAGACGAGTGCTTGCGTCCCATCCAGATTTTGCAATCTTTTAAATTAAATAAAAAATAATAAATAAAAAGAGTTCATCACTCTATGACGAACTCTTTTATAGCCATGTATATATCATTGTCATCTTCTGTTTCGCAAAGTAAATCCGTAAATTCAAGGGCATATAACATACCCATCAATGACTTTGCATTTACTTTCAAACCGTTTCCATCTGTAACTGTAATGGGCTGTTTAAGCTTTTTTGTAATTTCAACAAATCTTGTTACATCTGAAACCGTATCCAAAATCAATCTTGCTCTCATCAGAAAACTCCTTTTTATTAAAATTGTGGGGTACGTCACCGCACCCGCCATCCTTCACTGGGTCACATAAAATGTGCGGAAGGTCTGTTGGTCTGAATGGTGAGGCTTAAACTCACGACCTCGGCTGCCCAAAAGCCGCGCGCTATCAACTGCGCTACATCCAGAAATAATTTTCTATTACCAAAAACTAAGATGACGTCAGTAACGCTAACTTTACAAAAATGTAATAGAACTATTTTTTGATAACAAAAATATTCTTCGACTATATATTTGTGAAATTGGCTTAAGATATAGCTCAAGTGCCGAAGTGGTAGCAGTAGTAGGAATCGGACCTACACCAGACTCCTTATGAGGAAGCTGAACGACCAACGCTCTGTACTGCTATATTTGATAAAAGAGATTTTTTATTTTTCTTTTCTCTTTTATCTTTTCTCTTTTCTCTTGTATCTTACATATATATTATACTATAATTTTTTTTAAAAATCAACAAATGTTATTTTTTTCTCGTAAGTAAAGTTGTTATCATCAGCATACATTGTATAATGCCAACAACTAAGATGGCGAAAGAAAAATTTCCTTCCGCCATCTGCTCTCCTATTGTGGCGAAAAATTCTATCATATCAAAAATCAATATAAATAATTTCGTTCTCGTCGCAACCTAATATATACAACACATCATTAACTTTTTCTAATCGAGATAAATTTATTTGATATGGAATGGAACATTCAAATAAAGGAATGTCTTTTTTAACTAACTTGTTAAACAGTTCCTGTTCTGTTATTCCTATTGGCTATAAAGCCAAAATAATTGTTGCAGCTGATATATGAAAGTATTGACGTAAAGACTTCAATTATTATCTCTCCTTATAGTATTTTATTAGGAGAGTTTTGTCAATTTGTAATATCCTTACCGCAAGCTTCAAGAACCTTACAAGCTTCAAGAGCAAGCTGCTCTGCATGAAGAACGTATTCAGTAGCCTTATCAACATCCTTAGATGCCTTATTAAAGACAGCTACTGCTTCATTATACTTTTCTTTTGCTCTTTTTACACGCTTTTCAGCAATCTTCAAATCACATCGAGCCTGAGCAATTTCTACGCCCTTTTCATTATCAAAAGTGTCGCTTGGATGGCATTTTGCAACTCCTCGGACATTCTTGCCTGCATAAGTGGATACTACTACTACCTTACCCTTGCCATCTGTGTAAGTTCTGTACCTTGACATATTTTCTTCTCCTTTAATTAAATTATTTTTTTATAATAGTACGAGAGGAGAGACTTGAACTCATCACGTCTGTCGGTTATCAGCCGACTGTTTTTGCCAATTAAACTACTCTCGTGTGTTGCGGCGGGGAATCTCCCCCGCCATTTGGTGGAACTTAGTACTAACTTCCTGAAATAACTCACGCATGAGTTATTTGTTTTGCTTTCTCATTCTTCCGAAGAAGCGAGCTTTCATTTACCGTCCGCAGACTTTCAAAGGCATCAAAATTAAATTAAATAATTAAAACTGGTTTTATCGTTGCTCTCCAACTATCTTGTTCCTCAACAAGCAACATCGGGCAAGTTTTCTGTTCTTGCAAACTGTAGTTCCATTCGTACTACATTGCGTCTTCTTTTGTTTTATCTATGCTTCCCTCAAAAGCTTCTTACAAAAGTTGACTTTTAGAGTTATTACGGTGCCAGTATTCACCCAACAAATTTAATCTCACATTGCTTAGCATTGTCTCTTCTGAAGAACACATTGTAGATTAAATAAGGGCTAAACCCTTTACCTCCAACAGTAGGGCTCGAACCTACGACCCAGCGGTTAACAGCCGCTTGCTCTACCTACTGAGCTATGCTGGAATATATCAAGTTTTAACACCAGTTTAACAGGAGTCGAACCTGTCAATAAAGAGAATCGAACTCTTTTTACTTGTGGGACAACCGATGCCCTCATTAAAAATTTATGGCGGCTCTAACGGGATTTGAACCCATGTCTTCGCAGTGATTGCTCAAATTGAGTAATGACCTCAAATTTTAGCCCATTCTTCATCAGAATATTTTTTTATCTATGACTTTTTAGAGGGTAAATTAAATTTGATACACCATTTTCTAATGGCATTATCACTACATTTAAATTTCTAACCAATAGAAACAAAGCTCATTGTACGAATCATATTTTTTAACTACTCTCTTGTGATAGGCATTTTTTCAAGTGGAATAGTTTGATAAATAGATTGGCACTCTTTACATCGAATAGATTTATAACTGACTTCTTTTCCACAATCTTTACAATAATATTTTTTAGCAAAGATTTTTCTTTGTGGATTTTTAGCCCCAGTTGTTTCCAATTGTTGATTGCAATTTGGACAAACCCATCGTAAATTATTTAATCTATCATCATTATTGATTCCGTTGATATGATCAAGAATTAATGTTAATTCTTTGCCCTGCCAAATAGGCTATAATCCACAAATAGAACATTTATAAGAAACACAATTTTTTTTAAGAAATAATTTGCGTAAAGTATGCTGACTTGCAGTAGAATTTTGAATAAATGTATTCTCTTCTGTTCTTTTTTGCCCTATTTTTGACGATGAAAAATGAGCTGTGTCATAGCCTATCAATTTTTCTTTTAATCTTTTTATAGTGTCTCCTGATGGAGAGCTACTATAACCAATTTTCTTTGCAAAATCTTTAAATGAAGTCGAATGTTTTACAATGATTGAAATTTCTTCTTTAGAATATTTTTCAAAATAACCCATAAAGTCACTCCTTTCTATATATTATAAAAAGAAGTTCAATTTTCTGAATTCAAGTTGACCAAAGTTTTTTCAATTAAACTATTTGAACCAGTGCGATGTCCTAAACCTAACTGAACGATAAAGCCATATATATAATTATTGGCAGAGAGAGCGAGATTTGAACTCGCGCCTCAACAAAGCTGAGCTAGCGTCTTAGCAGGACGCCCCCTTAACCGCTTGGGTATCTCTCTGTATATATAAAATGAGCAAATAAAACCACAAAAGGAAAAACAACACTCATATTATTAGTTGTTTTTTATTTATTTAAAAAGGTTGCCCCTCACAGCCTAATTGCAGATATTCGTAATTAGGATCCCTTTCTATGAGGCTTAGGTTTGGTGCTGCAGGACGGAATTGCGCCGCCGACACCAGGATTTTCAATCTTGTGCTCTACTAACTGAGCTACCACAGCATATTAACTATGAAGAAATGATAAATCTTTATGTATGCCGTAGTCTTCAAAAAGAATTTCTTCTAATTCTTCAATTTCTTCCCAAGAGTAATAGTCACCTACACAAGGCGTTTCTCCTTTTACTATTGCTTCAAGAATCTGTCGTCGCTCTTCCAAATGGTTTATATAACCACCAAAAGCTCCTGAAGTATCCATCATATAAGACATCATATTTATCATTTCCTTTCTTTTTTATCTTACATATATATTATACTATAAATTTTTTAAAAAATCAAAGAAAGATTTTTTATCTGGTGCGGGAAGTGGGATTTGAACCCACAAGCCGAAGCAATGGTATTTGAAGCCATCATGTTTTCCAATTTCATCATTCCCGCAAAATAGGAACCAGAGCGTACCCCAGCCCCCGAAAAACCACGAGGATTTTTATGCTATTGGCATCCCAAGAAAGATTCGAACTCTCATCTATGGGTTCGTAGCCCATTACTCTATCCCTTGAGCTATTGGGACATATAAAGACCTTTTTCTCGAGACAGGCGGTCAACCTGTACCTTAACGCATTTCTTAACGCTGAAACGCTTCCCTTGGCTTGGCACTCAAACGTCGTATGAAGAGTCTTTAGTTTCGTGTTGAAACATATGAGCATCCATAACGCATCTCAAAAGTCACCAAATAGTTTTTTATTTTTGAATAACCGCTCCAAACAAGCATAACATCAAAATTAAATGGTCTATCTGGAATACCCACACTTTTTTGAGAAGGTGTGATTCTCTATGGTTCCACTTAAAAGGTTACCATAAAACCGAATGGTGGAAGCTATGAGAATCGAACTCATGACCTATAGTTTGCAAAACTATTGTTCTACCAACTGAACTAAGCCCCCATATAAAAAATGATAAACATCTTTTTCTTTTTTATCTTACATATATATTATAACAAAATTTTTATAAAAAATCAAAAGAAGTTTATCTACAATGGTTTTTTTAGTGCGGGGGGTGGGACTCGAACCCACACGCCTTTCGACAATAGAACCTAAATCTATCGCGGCTGCCAATTACGCCACTCCCGCATAAAAATTATTTTTAGTATTTTTTATCTTACATATATATTATATTATAAATTTTTTAAAAAATCAATAAAAGATTTTTATTTTTGGCAGGAGTACAGGGAATCAAACCCAAATGACTTTTAGTTTTGGAGACTAACGTGCTATCATTACACTATACTCCTATATAGAGGGCGCCTTCTTTACGACACCCTTATGGTTTTCTGGTATTCTTTTATTTTTTATCTTACATATATATTATACTATAATTTTTAAAAAATATCAATGTAAGATTATCTTATTTTGTCCAAGTTACATTTACCATGAAACATAAACATCAAGTATATAACTTAAACATCCACAATCATAAACTTTTCCCATCTTACCAAAGGGGGTATCTACAATTGTTCCAAAATCAAGAGCACTTGATGCTAAACAAATATATCCATTTTCATCACAAATATATCCATTTTCATCTACGTATTTCCCTGGAATTGGAGTTGCTGTAACGCCATCTTCACTTTCACAATAAAAAGTCCACGACCATCCTCCCCATTCGATTACACCTTGATTATAAAAATCACTAGGACTGTATTCAGCATTAAAAAAATAATTATTTATAACAATTTCCTCTTCTTCTGGGGGCGGCGCCGCAGCATAATTAATATTTTCATTTTCTACATCAATAAAGGATATTTCGTCCTCTGAGTCTTCTTCAATTAAAAATTCTTCTGTTTCTTCATTGAACGTATCTTCTTCAATAAAAGTTTCTACGTTATCAATGATAGACTCTTCTTTTACAGAAGTTTCTATTTTAATCGCTTCTTTTTGAGAGCCTTCTTTTATGGAATTTTCTTTAGAAGCTTCTAAAGAATTTTCCATTATAATATTTGCATTGTCTTTAGTTTTTTGCTTGTTATTTAAAATTGAACTATTTTCTACTTGTCTTTTTACTGCATTATCTGTTTTTAAAACTGTTTTTTCAGAATTTTCTTCTAATTTTATATTTTCTCCTTGTCCTAACTGAGTTTCTTTTTGAACCGAGCATCCAAAAGAACATATAAACATACAAATGCTTATTAACCCAATTAGCTCCTTGATTAGTAATTTCTTCATTTTTATTCTCCTTTTCATTCTTGTTTAATGAATACCAGAAAAGGATTATGAAAACTGGAAATAGTTTTCAAGTGGTGGTCCACCCAAGACTTGAACTTGGAACTGATCTCTTATGAGGGGACTGTTCTACCATTGAACTAATGGACCGTATAGCAAGACGCTTTTAATAAGGTGGGATTCGAACCCACAATCATAGATTAAGAGTCTATTATACAACCTTTGTATTTCTTATATTATTTTGCTGTAAGCGTCTTTGAAAGTATTATTATATTAAAGCATAGCGTTTTTCAACAGAAAGTTCTGGAATTTGGTCATTTATTGCGTTTAAAGTCACTGATATATAAACGCTATTTAATGGAAATGAGCCATTATCAAATGCAATCTCTTGTTTAAGTTCTTGTATAAGGGTTGCTATTTTAGCAACGTTTTCTTCTGTAATACCAGATGAATGTTCTGTTGTAATCTCCATTATAAAATACTCCTTTTATAAAATATGGCAACGAGCCGAGGTGCCGCCCCTCTAATTTTGTATCACCTACTCAATAAGCATAGGACGCCTACTTATCTTTCAGAAGAAAATAAAATTTTCTTTTCATCTATACTGAACTCGCCTGGAGCAGATAACGGGATGCGCGCCCGCACCGAAAGCTTGGCAGGCTTTAATGCTACTATTACACCATATCTGCATAAAAGGTGAGGAAGATTCCCCACCTGACCCGCAAAGGGTATAACATCTAATTTGTAAGACCCGCAAAGGGTATAATTAGACAAAGGGTGGACCAGGATTAATGCTAACCAGCCCAGAAAGCTAATCTTGGAGGCGGGGGTTCCCGCCATCTCACTTGCCAAGTCAAGCTATCTGTTTAGGATTACAGCAAACCATAACAATAAGATTATTACATAACTTATATGGATTTGCACCATAGTCTGCCTGTTTTACCAAGCTGCTCTACGTCTTGAGCTATTATCGTTATGTAATAATTATGGTGCGGGAGACGGGACTTGCACCCGCAAGACCAGTGGTCACAGGTTTTTAAGACCTGAGTGTTTGCTAATTTCACCACTCCCGCATTTATGTTACTAACTTTATGTTAGTAATATTATATTTTACAATAAGTTCTTTTGCTCTATCATAGTTGCCCCCTGCAGGAGAGAGTCCTAAAAATAATAGAGCCTGTCTTATGCTTGAATTGTGTTGTAAAGCATAAACAAAATCTTTTTCAGAAACTGTCTTCTTTTGTCGAGGTTTTCTCCAATTTGATGTATAACTATGACAATTTGGACACAATATTTCTAAATTAGTTAAAGAATTATTTAGTCTATCTCCATCTTTATGATGGATTTCTAAATTAATTTCTTTTCCTAACCATTCTGTTAAACCACAACATTCACATTTTCTACCTCTTAAAGCAATTAACGGGGCTAATGTAGTGGCACCATTCTTCTTTGTAGATCCATATTCAAAGCTTTTATAATCAAAATTATTTTTATTCCATCCTTTTCCTAAAAAATGAGATGTATCTAATTCCAGCTATGTGTACATATTATGTAGACTTTGTTTAGTCCCCCCGCCGTCTTTAGCATATCCTAATTTTTCAGCAACTTCTCGGTCACTTCGAGAGTTTTTTACAATTTCTTCTATTTCCTATTTTGAAAAAGAACGCCATTTAGCTATTTTAGACATAAAAACACTCCTTAAAATTTATTTTTTCTAAATTTATTATACCAAAAATTTTAAGAAATGTCAAACGTCTGCCAATTTCATCATACCCCCATTTAAAGACTCAATCACAAATTGAGTCCACTGTCTCTTGAATTGCCTTAAATAATTCTTCATCTTCAATCATAAAAAGATTTGAACAATTTGCCTGAACCATCGCAGGACCAAGAATATTAGCTATAAATTGACCAAACCGCCAATCAGGAACTCTTTCCCATTGCTCTTTTAACTGTTCCATATACCCAGCAATTCTATTTATATCTCTCATATAAACCTCCATTATTCAATAGAATGAGGTGATGTTAGACAAGCTGAAATTGCTCTTTTCAATTCTGCGGCCTCCGCATCTTCATACTTTTTAAGCTTTTCCAATGCAAGAGAAAGCTCATAAAGAAGGCTTTGTGAGGTAGGGTTTGTGTCACACGCCTGCCGCACCTTCAAAATTTCCATAAGCTGTTCTGTTGACATAAACCCGTGCCCCTTTCAAAATTATCGTATAAATTTCTCATTTGTAGCTGAGAGACACTAAAAGCTTCCACTCAGACTTGAACTGAGAACCTGTTCATTACAAGTGAACTGCACTAGCCAATTGTGCTATAGAAGCATATTGATAGTTTCGTTTGGGGATAAGAAACTATCGAACAACCACCACATTCTCGTTTGTGGCAACGGAAAGTTACCTATTCACTTTCAAAGTCAAGAAATTCTCCATTCTGGCACAAACTTCTAAACCGCCCCATTCATAAAGAAGTAGAATGGCTACTGATAAAAATTAAAATATAAATGTAGGAAGGGTTATAACCTACATCACACATTTTTGCTCTCGCTTTCCAGTGTGTTTTTGCTAGCACCCAAGGAAGGTTAGATTCTGCGGCTCTACTCCCACCGACTGTCATCACAGTACAGCACCGAAGAGTTATCTACTGTTCAAACTCATAACGCCAAGCTGTTTAGAGATTCTCCCACAACTAAACTCACGCACCTACTTCTTTTAAGAGGTTAGGGCGGTGCCTCTAAATTGCGGACTCTGGGAGTCGAACCCAGTGTTTCTTGGTTATGAGCCAAGTGTGTAAACCGTTTCACTCTGCCGCCATATGTTCAAGACGGCTAATTTTGGCACACATTTTTTTGAAAGGTGCGTTTTTTTGCTGCAACCGTCTTTTATCTTACATATATATTATAATAAAATTTTTATAAAAAATCAACTTTTTTATTATGATACTAAATAGCACGCCAGGGAGTCGAACCCTAGTTTCCAGTTTTAGAGACTGGCGTCTTAACCGCTTGACCACCGTGCCATATACCCCCTTGCTAATAAGGGGGTTATAACTTTATGAAAAACCACAAGAACCAAGACAGGCGCACTTTTCCTGAATTACACCATCATATGAGAAAACATAACAATTAAAGCATATATGGGATAAGCCTATCTTTACGACAGTTTAAAATCTAAAAATCTAACATAAAATTCTATATACAAAAATTGCTGCTTCCTGTCTTTTTTATCTTACATATATATTATACCAAAAATTTTTTAAAAAATCAAATTTTCGATATATTATACAAATGCTTTCAGAAGAGCTGCACGGCGGGGGTTACGAAGTTTTTCAAGAGCCTTTGCTTCAACCTGTCTTATTCTCTCTTTACTTAACTTCAATTCAGCTCCAACTTCTTCAAGAGTCATGGGTCTTATTCCCATCAAGCCAAACCGCTTTTCTATTACAGTTCTTTCACGGGGAGCTAATGTGCTTAATACAGTATCTATTGCAGCTGTTCTGTCTCCATCTTCAATAGCTGCAAAATCATACTGCACTTTTTCATCTTCTACGAAAGCTCCAAGGGTTGCGTCCTCATCATCTCCCACTGATACATCAAGTGAAGATGTATCATTTATCCATTTATAACCAAGTTTCACCTTGTCCTCGTCTATTTTCAAAGCTGCCGCCACTTCAGCAATAGAAGGCATTCTGTTATATGCCTGAGCATACTCCTTTTCTACCTTTCTGATGTTGCTTATCATTTCAATAATATGAATGGGCAGTCTAATATTACGAGACTGTTCCTTGATGGCACGAGAAATTGCCTGATTGATCCACCAAGTTGCATAAGTTGAGAAACGAAAACCTTTAGTGGCATCAAACTTGCCAACCGCCTTAATTAAACCCATATTGCCTTCCTGTATTAAGTCCAGAAGCTGTAATCCTCTACCCATATGGCGTTTAGCAACAGATACAACTAAGCGGAGGTTATGATTGATAAGACGCTGCTCTGCTTCTTTGCTCCCATTAGCAATCTGCAAAGCACATTCCTTCTCTTCTGCTTCTGTTAAAAGAGGATATCTACTTACCTCTTTTAAATATAATTTTACAGAGCTATCAATAGTAGGATTTAAGTCAGGCACTTCCATCTCTTCTACGACTTCAGCTATAATCTGTCTCATAAAATATCCTCCTAAAAGTTTTTAATTTTCTTAACCTTATGTATATATTATAACATAAAATTTTTAAAAAATCAAAAAAGTTCTTCATAGCCCGCATGAGTCAAAATTTGTCTCATGTTTTGAGCTCCTGCGGGGTTCATTGAATGAATATGAAAACCAACAAGAGGATAGTGATGTTCTACAATATATTTACATATATCATAACCACTTAAGCCATTAAATGGCTCACCGCTCATTTCTTCCAACTCACCGAGATCATGATCAAGATCGAGTATAACTTCAGCTTCAGAATCTCTTATTTGAGTAAGAAAATCAATAGCATCTTCATAATTGCGTGCGATGAAAGGAGTCCAAATTTCACCGTCTAAGTGAGTATTGAACCATCTGCTATCTTCACGAATATCATCTATATAGATATAATAATTCATAATTATCCATCCTTTTTTGGTTTCCATTGGTGGCGGCGTTTGCTTTGTGACTTCCAGTTTCTCTCTTCAACCCTAATAATATCATCATAAAGAGAGGGAAGGCGTTTCCAACTTCCTCTATTAAAATATTTTTGCTCTGGAGCACAACAAAATCTTTTTTGAGCAGTTGTTTTAGGTGCTCTAAAACCAATCCGCCAATGAAAGCTGTGTTTTCCTGTGCGTGGAACAGGTCCCCTTCTAAAATTGTCAGGGCGGCTGTTTTTATATTTCTTTTGCCATGCTCTTCTTTCTCTTTCTGCATTAATAACTGGGTCACGATAGTATTTTTCCCATATTTTTATAGCTTCATCCCATACGTCGGTAGGAGAAAGTATTCTATCATATTCATCAAAAAGCTGATATGACACATTTCTACAGGTAGTATTCACATCTCCGCCTGAACAAATACAATCTCTTAATACCCAATTACTAATCTCTTTTTTAAAATCAAGGTCGATTTCATTAAGAACAATAGTAGAATATTCACTAAATTGTTTCGCAATGAATGTGAGAAAATCCATCTTATTGTTAAAAGTTTTGAAATTTTTACCTTTTTTAAAATCCCAAATGTAATATTTGGGCTTTTGATCAGTTACATACATAATTATCATCCTTTACTGACAATTATAATTCTTTACACGGGCAATTTTATTTACATGACTACAAAATGCTTTAGCATCTATTTCCTTTGTAAAATAAAAACCCAAGTACTCTGTGGCAGGATAATAATGGAAACCCGTTGCATGAAACTTGGTAATCAGCAAAGAGATATAGTCCTCAACTGAAAGCTCTAATATACGCATAGGGGTATACCATTTTGCAGATTTGCCTGATAGGTTATTTACATCATTACAATGCCACTTTCCGCTATTATCTGACCAATAGGTCATCTTATACAAATGTAACCCCTTGCCCATATTAAGACCTCCTTATAGTCCAAGTCCTGCTAACAAATCCTGCAAACGCTTCTGCTCTTCTGCAGTCGGTTCATCAGGAACCTTTTCTGCGGGCTGAGCAAGAACAACTGTTTCAGTAGAATCACTTGTTACTACTGAGCTGCCGCCCTCAACAGGTACCTTAGCCGCTGTAAGTGTAATTTTTATCTGTGTGGGAACACCATTTTCCATGCCATTTATTCGAACTTCTTTTCCATCATTGTAAAGAAATGAGTTTGGAAATACTTCCAAAATTTTCTGGGCTATTTCTTGTTTCAAAATTGCTCCCTTAGCTGCCATAATCATTTACCTCTCTTTTTTATTTTTTATTATATATATATTATATAATAATTTTTATAAAAAATCAAAAAAGAATTAATATTGCGGGATAGCAACAATATTATTTTTCTTAAAGGTTGCCGCAAGTTCTACCATCCGACCGCATATATCACAGCTACCAGGTTTATATAAACACCTCTTGCCGCAGTTGGTTCTAAATACACCAAAATCATTTAATAAAAACCTTGAATCAAGAGAATTTTTAAATGTGGGGATAATTTCGCCAATCTCACCAAACCACTTATGTTGCTTATAAATTTTAAAGATGATGCCTTGTCTGTCTTTGTCCGAAACCAGCTCAAAAACGTCTATAAATGGTTCATATGCGGGTATATCATCTGGACGAATAAAAAATGTCAAGAGGCTTGGTGTTTCTGGAAAACTTGATTGACAAATATTTGGAAAGACTCTGACTTTTATATTGTGTTTATGTAATATTGCACTAACTTTGTCTATTGAAAATCCAAGATCTTCGCATATATACATATCTGTTGGTCTATATTTTAAAAATCCATATAATTTATCCATTGTTGTAACAAAATTCATAAAGAAAAATGGTATATTATATTTTCGCACTAATTCTAAGTGCTTAGTATTTTCATATCTAATAATCAATTTGAAGTTTTTAAATTTTTCATATAATCCTTGAAAAAGGCGGCAGTCAACTTCATCAAAATTGTCCGAAACATCAATAACTACTGATTTTTCAATATACTTATTTAAAAAATCAGACAGGCTTGTATCAGTCGGATTATATTTGATTTTTAACTAATCCGCATTTTTTATATAATTTTCATAGGGGTAATAATCTACACAAAACATTAAATATTTTTCACTCCTTTTTTAAATAACACAAGCAGGGGAGCAATAGCCCCCCTGCTTTTTATTTATATTTTTATCCTTCAAGATCAAGTTCAGGTCCCTCTTCCATCGGAAGCTCAGTATAGCCAACTCTTGTATATGCGACTCTCTTTTTCCCATCAACCTTAACAGTTTCCTTAGCAACCAGACCCTCTCTTGCCAACTTGCTCAAACGAGCAGTAATCTTTGCAGGAGTTGCTTCGGGATCGTTAATTTCCTCAAGAATGTCAGAATTGGTTGCGGGTTCATCAGTAAGCATATCAAGGATAGCCCTTGCCATCTCGTCGTTCTCAGCCTTCCGTCTATCTTCTCTTGCCTTCTGATTTGCACGTCTCTTTTCCAGTGCACCAAGTTCCCTATCAATAAAATCAAGATATTCTCCTGCTGCCTCAGTCCCAAGAGCATTAGTAACAATGTCTTTCAGCTCTGTAAAGTAAACAACCTTTGTCTTTTTTTCCATAATTATCTTCTCCTTTTCACTCAGTGACTTTATTCTTTCTTTATCTTACATACATATTATATAATAAATTTTTTAATTTTTCAAATTTGCTTTTTTATTTTAAAACAAATGCTGTTTTAGCTTTCTTTTGTAACTCCTCATTTAGATACTGCAATTCATCTTCATTCAAATGATCTTTATAAACTCCATGTAGACGAAACATTTCTTCTGCTTCATACATGTTTGGAGGGGTTTCTGGAAATCTGCACGCCCATTCCGCAACAATAGAACTAAGTAAACATTGCTTATGAATAGATACTTTTCCTACCACTTTTATTCACCTTTCTTTACCACTTTATAGTCAAAATCAGGTTCATCTTCTGCATTTTCAAATTCAAAGGCATCTCCCTCAAAAACTGCCTTAAGACACAATATGTTAGCAATATTGTCATCACCATAATAATTTACAAGATTCTGCATTGCTTCCATATAAGTATTTGCGGGAACAACTCCATTTCTTATGATCTCTTTATACCGACACTCATATTCTGTAACCACTTTTATTTTATACTGATAAAACCACATATGTAAACCTCCTTAATAATCAATCCAATAGACAATTCTATATAGATTGTTATCGTCCTCGTCGTCCCAACCGTTGTCCCAAACACTAATAAAACAATCAATTCGGTTTTTTAGAGTAAAAAGAGGATTATCAATTTTGACTTTTCGTCCATTGTCATCAATATCTTTTACTTTTGGATATTTAGTCAAATACAAAAGCAGATCTGAATAAAGAAACCACCTAGGTTCGACATTATATCCTTCAAGATGTTCTGCCTCCGCTTTTATTAGGGGGTGAACATTAAATGGCAAACCTTTATGAATACCAGTCATTCTTGGATATTCTTCATTGGTTGCCGTTTGTTCTACAATAGAAAAGACACTGTGACATCCATTGTATGGAAATAAATCTTGCATAATATCAAGATGTTTTACTGTACGAATATCAACCAGTTCTGTTGTTCCATCGTTCTTTATTTTTTCAAGAAAGAAATATGGGCTTCTACTCATATTAACCCCTCCTTAAAAATCATAACTATCTCTGTCTCTTGCTTCGCGGAGTTTCTGCTTTTTTGTGTTTTTGCGAGCGGGAAAACCGCCCTTCTGCGGAGCATACTTTTTACAGGTTTGACAAGCGTCGTAAAAAGTTCCCTTTCGTCCTTTTAGACATTCTCCCTCATGCATATAATATATACAAGCGACTTCTCGTTCTTTTGCCATTAATTTTTTCTCCTTTTTTACAGTGTTTACATTTATATTATACTAAAAATTTTTTAAAAAAGCAAGCGAAAAATGATTATTTTAGTTATTTAGCTATTGTAGTCAGAAAAATCAAGAATACAAGGGGAACCATCTTCTCTGTAACCATAGTTGCCCCAATGAGCATCTGCCAGAATAGAATAGCCATCTTCTTCCGTATAGTTAAAAAATTTATCAGACAACTCTTCACCATATTGTTCTACACAGGCAGCAACCCAGTCATCATCAACATTATTGGCACTTGAATAATCTTCTTTAATTCTTTTAGAGGTCTCAATAGATCGCTGAGAATTAATAATTTTTTCACAGTGGTCGTTCATTGAAGTAACAAACTCCTGTACTAAAATATACATGCCATTAACACCACCAAGAAGTTCGGTTTCAGCTACAAACTGTTCATAACCAAGTTCTTTTAATTCTTTGTAAGTAGCATATTCTTCTGCACAATAATCATTATTATTTTTTCCACCGCCGCCACAAAATTTTTCAAAAGAATATTTCCTCTCAAAATCCCATTCTTCTTCATCGCCATCATAATCATATTCATCACTACGCTGATAATCATAGTATTCATCAGAATATTCATAGCAACCATTAAAAGGAACCTTGATAGCTACTTCCCCAAGAGATTCAGCAACTATTGCCAATTTACTTACGCCAGAATAAAATTTTACAGTATGGTCAATCGCCCAGATTCTGCCTTCTATTTCGTCCATATTTACGATAAAGTCATCATCCTGTACCTTGCCAAAATTTTCAGGAAGATATTCTTCAAGAACCGCAAAAATCCTCATAGCAACATCTCTATTGTATCTCATAGCTACACGACCTTCCTTATTTCTTTATTTTCTATATATATTATAACAAATTTTTATAAAAAAATCAACAGACGCTCACAGAACGCCTGTTGACGATTGTTATTATACTATAAAGAAATTACCTATGTCCTTTGGAGAGCCAAAAAGCTGAAGATATGCGGTTTCCAGATTATCAGCTGTTTTAATTTTATCTTCTGGCACTATCGCAAATTTAATACAAGCCGCATCCTCTGTATAATCATAACGAACTTGATCAACACAACAGAGCAAATTCAGCTGTGCTACAATCAAGTTGCGTATGCCTTCAAAAAAATCGTTAATTTCATCTGTAAGGTAGTCAATATACTCATTAAAATTAGCAACATTCATTTTAATTGCGGGAAGAATCAGCTCCATAGCTTCACACCAATCATTATCACCAAAAGTAATTTCAAGATAGTATCTGCCTTTATTATACATATACATCCCTCTTTCTTATTTTAGTTAATTTTTATCAGCTTGCATCTACTAAGATGAGTAATTTTGTCACCCATATATTCATCAAACTTCTTGATTGTGCCAGTTAAATCAACCAGATCGCCAACAGAGCACTGCTGCTGAGCAGTAGTCATCCATACAAAAACATAGTTTTCAGAAGCAAATGTGTATACATAAGTGTAGCCATAAATACCTGCAAAACCGCTTACTTTGCTTACTTTTGCTGTAATGTTGCGGATACGAGTGCTTTCTGGGGCAGGATAAAATGTAGAAGTAGATGGGCCTTTCAGCTCAGCTATTTTCTTATTAACAACTTCCTGAGCATCTTCTCTGTAGTCTGCTCTTTTGGCAAGAGGCTTGTACTCAAAGACCTCATCAAAAGAAATCTTACAAAGGAAGTAACCTTCGGGCAGTTCAACTTCATTTGCAAAATACCACTTCATTGCAGGGCTAAATCTTGCCCCCATTTCCTTTAACTTATCCTTGATAACAAAAGTATCATCGCCGTAGACAGAATAAGCACAGAGATCATCGCCGAAGCCCAGTTTTTTAGCAATTTCCGCCTTGTAAGTGTCAGCATTGGCAATAGCATCATCAACTCTTGCCTTTTCCTTTGCTTCTTTAGCTTCTGCTCTCTTGGCGGCAGCTTTCTGTAAGGCAGCATATTCTTTCTCGGTGTAGGCGCGGACTATTGCTGTTTCGGTGCCGCTTCCATTGCATTTAAAACAAGTACCGTAAATGTGGAAAATACCAGTTCCGCCACAGCGGCTGCACGGAGCTATCAACTTTATGCTCAGTTTACCTTTTGAATTAAAGAAAACTTCGCCTGATACTTTGTTTCTATCGCTCTGATAAGAAGGAGCCACATAAAATTCTCTACCATCCGCAGTCTTGAATTTCTCCATAAAGCCACAACCTTTCTTTTGTCTTTTTTATTATGTATATATTATATCATAAAATTTTTAAAAAATCAAAAATGAAATTTTTTATTGGATATTTATAAAAAATTATGTTATACTTTATATAGAAAATAAAATAAGAGGGGGAAATACATACGATGGACAAAGAAGAAAAAATTATGGCTATTGATTCAAATAGTTATTATGGAGCGGTTATTTATATAAATCCTTAGATTTGGGATAATGGTAAAAAAATGTATCGTTTTGATATTGTAAAACAAAAGAATGGGCAAGTTATAGATACAATTGCAGTAAATTATGAAACGTGTCCTGGTTATGCGTTAGCCTACGCAATAGATATGATAAATGAAATGAAAAGAGGGCATTAAGAATAAATGGAAAAAAGACAGATAAATATAACAAGTCACTCTGGCAGTGATATATTTACATTAATTGTTCCTGAAGACAATTCCGCACGAAGTGCGGAATTGCTCTCAGGACAGTATCCAAATAGTAAAGTTATGACTTTTTATGATACAAAAACAGATGAAACCATTTATGGAATTTTAATATTAAATGATGAACAGGAGAATAAAAATGATTAATATGTATTTAGTTTCTTATAAAGACAGAACTGGAATATATTGTACCTGTTGCGACAGGCCGCACGCAAGATATTTTATTAAATTAAGTGAAAGGACAAGTGCCAAACCTGTTTGTAATAAATGTATATTAAATTATTTGGCAAAAGGAGAAATAAAAGATGAATGTAAAAATAGAAAAATTAAAAGATGAAATAGTCTCTGTTCCCGTCTATATAGACCCTCCAGAAAATGGTTGGGTTATTATTTTTCCAAAAGATAAAACTGCAAAACAGGCGGCAACCGCACTGATGGATCTTGTAGAGGACGCCGTTGGCGTTATATCAATAGATTTGATTGCAGAAAAGGGAAAAATTGTTTATGGCGTTCTTATTAACTTTGGAAGAAAAGAAGAAAAGGAGGATTAAAATGCCAATAGTAAAATGTGGATGTAAAGAATGTAAGTTTTATGATGATAGATTTTATTGTACAAAAGATGTCATTGAATTGCAGGCGTATGGGCAATGTGCTGAAGGAATAAAAGTAGAATTAAACAAGGCAATAGAAGAACAAAGAGCTGCAATAGCAAAGCAAAAAGTAGAGTTAGACAAGGCAATACAAGAACAAATGGCGGCTGCTGTTCCTTATTATAATTATAATACTTATTTAGGAGGAAGAAAGATATGATAGCTGTTATTTTAATTGCGGTATTGGTTGCCGCCATTGTTTCAGTTGGTTTTGTTACTTTCTTTTGGTTTAAAGTGAAACATGACATTGACAAAATTAACTTAAATTTTCGTAAGGACTATGAAACATATGAGAAGTATAAAGATAAACAGAAATAGTGGGAAATTGAGCAAGCCCTGTTCGATAAAATTAGAAAGGAAAGGAAGATAAAAAGTGAATAGGAAACAGCGTAGATTGATGTACAAGAAATATCCAGCACTTAGAAGCATGATTAAAGAGCAGTCGAGTGAAGCGGCCTAGGGGCTGGAAACCGCATTTAAGAAGAAATGGTAGAATTTTAATGAAATTTAGTCGAAAGAAGAAATTTCGAGGAAAATATTGAGAGACCAGCTTGAATTTATAAAAAATGAAGAAAAAAACTAATCTGGGGGCGTAAAATTGGAAGAGAAGAATGAAAAAAAATGGAGCGATCTTAAAAATGATTATTCTGCATTAGTGATGGCAAGAATTGCCAATAGTATTACACATGATTATGAAAGATTGGCTGAAGACGTAGTAGAACAATAGAAAAAGTATGATTGTATATATTCACATGAGGAAATTGAACATTATTTAGACCAAATGGATATGGCAATTTAGTCGCTTCATGTTGCAAGATTTAGATTGTCTCATATGTTGCGAGCGGGTAGTGATACGGATTTTATATATGATATACGCCCTGAAACGGTTGTAAAAATGCGGGCCCGCATAGTGGAAGAAGATGGAGAAGAAAATGAAGAATAATACTTGTGCTAATTGTAAATATAATCAGGGTAAGATTTGTAAAAATAAAAAATCTTTTTATTGGTATAGAGTTATTAGTGAAGATAAGTGTTGTAAATGTTATGAGAAGATAAGTGTTGTAAATATTATGAAAAGAAAGTGGAGGAAAAAATGATGATTAATACTAATGGTAATAATCCAACATTTTTGGAAAGTATTGTATAGATTATTCCTGAATCAGGGGCATTATATTTTATTGAAATAGATAAAACATTTACTGATAAAGCAGTAGAAACGATAAGAAGAGCGTTTGAATCTGCACATGCTTATTGTGTAATAAGAAAGGTGTAATATATGGCGGAAGATAATAAAAAATCTACTTATCCGCTTATTTTTGACGGCAAGACTTATGATGTAAAACCTGGCAATGTTGCTATTTTTACCATAAAAACAAATTAGGTAGATTTGCTGACCGCCGCGAAATAGGTGGAAAGAATAAATAAGAAATTAATGAAAAGAGGTATATTTGGTATATTTATGCCTGATTTTTTTGAATTTAATAAGTTTGCACCTTATGATGAAACATTAAAAAATATAGATGTAACAATGAGGGGTCTTGCGGAACTGCGTAAACAAGTTCAAGAGAAAAAGCAAGAATTTGAAAAAAAGGAGAGTTAACATGGGGTAAAGGAGAGAATTGAGCGGGGGTTAGTATTTTTGCTAGCCATCGCCGCATGTATAGTAGTTATCTTTCTCTTTTGGTGCTTTTTTGGTATGATAAAATCTTTTTGGGTTGATATATTTACTATGATTGCAATATTAACCAATGCCGAAGAAATTGATAATATGATAGAAGAACAAATTTTTGATAGGGGGCAGTAGACCCATGAACGCCAATGAGCTGCTAACTGCCGCATAGTTAGGAAAGATGTTTGGGTACTCTGCGTCGAGTATAAAAACTAATTTTAAAAAAACTTTGCAGGCGATTAAGAAAAAAAATATAAATATAAAACATATATATAGAGTTAAAGCTGAAGATGGGCAAGTTTATTATTCTATTGATGAAGAAGAAAGAGCTTTAACTATTTATTAGGAAAAAAGGGATATCCGTATAAATATAAAGAGTTTAAGTTTAAAGGAATATTAGTTTTTAATTTTTCTGGCTATTGTTGTGTCTGAGCATAATGTTTATAGAGGCACTCATTAGCAATTATTAAAGTATTTAGGAGCATAGGTAAATAAAAAGAATTGTGATTTGATTGATAAGGCTATTGTTTCTTTAAAAAAGAAGGGCTGCATTCTTGATGTTGATACTTATGACAAAGGATATTTTACTTTAATATTAAAAACCGATATACAAGAGCAATATAGTGTGCGGATTAGTATGTTAAAACAATGTAGAAAGATTGTTTAGGAAAATAATAAGCAGTTTAAGAAGTTGCCGCAATTGGTACAAGTTTGGGAAGCTATTAGAATTTGTGAATAGCATCAACCTTTTACTTATGCGGAGTTACAAAATATGACTGGGCTATCTTATAAACAAATTAGAGATGTAAAAAAATTACTTGAAACAAATGATATTTTTATATCTAATAGGGCAGGTAGTTATTGGAAATGTTTAGGCATGAATGTTGATTTGAATGTTTTTTATGATAATGATTTAAGTGAAGATAAATAATTAAAAATTAGATACTTCGACCGGTTTGGTAATACTTTTCTTTAAGATAATATATATTATATATATCTTAAAGAAAAATGCTCAAAGTCGGTCGAAAATGTTAATTTTAGTTATTTTTGTGATAATGATTTGACAACCGTCGCCAAGAGGAGAGAAGGGAATTTAACATTTGCGACTGATTTTAAATGTTTTGGTTAAGATAATATATACTATATATATCTTAACCAAAAGTTCTGAAAACAGTCGCAAATGTTAAATTGATATTAAGTGGTGTAAAACGGCTGTATTATATTAAAGTATTGAAAAAGTGCTTCTTGAATTGGACGTTGGGTAATTTATGGGATGGGGCTTCGCCCCATCCCATGCACGTGCTTTGTCGTCTGTGGGGTGTTGAAGAGAATGTTTTAGGGGGTATATGTGAGAATGATGACATATCAAGATTACGAAAAAGAAAGACGTGAATTTTTGGCTTTTGTAAATAGCTTGCCGCATTGTGAAGTTTTTAATGAAAGTCAGGGGGTATCTGGGGGTGAGAAGCTGAAGTATTTTGAGGGGGTATATGAAGAGGTTGCTAAATTCCAAAAAAATTAGGGGGGTATATCTTAAAAATGGGGGTATATAAAATTTTATTAGGGGGTATATAAAGTGGGGGTAGCTTTTTTGCTAAGTTACGCTGGTGTAGCTATTTTTATAATGTTAGTATTGTTTGCTATTGATTTATGGGTAATAATGATGATATTGAGTTGGATTGGAGTAAAGAAATATGAAAATTATAAAAGAAGGAAGAAGAAGAGATATTGAAAGAGTGTTTAGGTTTTTTTGTGATTGTGGATGTATTTGGGAAGCTAAAGAGCATGAGGTAATTGTGACTTTTGATGTTTATGATAAAAGTAAAGTAAATGCGGTTTGGGGATGTCCTTACTGTGGGAGGATTAAGAAAGGGGTAGAAATATGACTATTGATAATGTGGTATTTTATAATAAGGATACGAAAGAGGAAGTTTTTAGAATTGATAATGTGGAAGAGTGTGTATTTGAAGATAGGTGGGGGAATAGGCATACTGAAAGAAGGCTTTATAAGTATGTAATTGAATTGGCGGATGGGAAAAAGATGGAAATGGATGGATATACTATTAAGCAGGGAGAAGATGAGATTATTATACACCCATGGGGAGAGGTTAAAATTTATTAAGGGTTGATATATGACTGGGATTTTTGACATATGACTAGTACTCTTGACAAGTGACTGGTGTATTTGATAAATGACTGGGGCTTTTGATATATGTCTGGAATTTTTGATAGGCTGTCTGGCGTATTTAATAAGTGTCTGATATTTTTGACATATAACTGATAATTGGACTGGTATTTTTGATATATGACTGGTATTTTTGATAAATTATCTATGGGTGAAAATAAATTGTCTATGTGTGTAAATAAATTGTCCATTGGTGGAGGCCGGGACCAGTCTCCATCTTTCTACATTGACTATGGAAAGCGATTTACGAAACTAATCTTATAATATAATAAAAGACCCGATACCAATTAAGGTATCGGGTCTTTTTTAAAACATCCAATTTAATTCATCAAAGAACTTATTCAAAGCTGTATCATCATCATCTTCATTAAGAATCTTTTTGAAATTAACATTAGTCTTAGCTTTGCCGTCTTTAATTGTTGAAGTGAACTGTGCAAGAAAACCGCCCATGGAGCCAAAAAGTTTTTCAGAATCACTTAATGCCTTTTCAACATCTTCTTTTGTTATCTTAGTTTCGGGGCATAGCGCAGTTAAATAACTGGTTAATGCGTTAGCCGCAAGAGCTCTACGATTATCAATTACTTTCTTAGCTTTCTCTTGCTCTTCTTTTGTGCGCCTCTCATCTTCTAGCTTTTTCTTTGCTGCATTCAGAGCTTCGTTAAAAGCTTTCACAAGATCTTCCTCAGAAGTTCCCTTTTTCATAGCGTCATAAAAATCCATAGTATCAAATCTCCTTTTCTATTGTATCTATTATATTATACCAAAAATTTTTGCGGTTGTCAAGTCTGCGCATCCTAAAAAAGTCTTTTTTTAAATTATAACAAAAATTTTTTAAAAAGTCAATAGTGTAAATAATAAAGATGCATTCGACTTTTGAGGATTTGACGGGACCAGTCCAGCGTGCGCATATTATAAATAAAAAAGTTGAAGGGATTGGTGGTTTCCTGCGCACGACTGGTCCCGGGCCGGCAAGCATATGGGTGTTATTTATGGGATTCCGGGGTGAACACGCTATAGAGGCAAAAGAATCCAGAAAAAATCGCCATATAGACTGGTTGGAGAGAGCGGCACTGAACCTGTGGTTGGCGTGCCGTCTATTAGTTATTTTTGGGAAAAGATAGCGTTTTTTCTTCAAAAGAATTAAGCGTGAAAAAATATCACCGTGAAAAATAATCACAAATCACGGTGAGCCCCGCGTGTTAGCGAACCGTCAAAATGCACAAAAATTTTCAACAAGTGGAAAACTTTTTGTGCAAAATGTATGTCAAGTAGAAAAAATGCACAAAAACCGCATGATTTTTGTGCATTTTGTATGTCAAGTAGAAGTTTTTGCTGTTTTCCGCGTTGATTTTCGTCATTTTGCCTATTGATTTAGTATTTTACACAAAAACTGAGGCTGATTTTTGTGCAAAAATAAGAAAAAACCGCCGAAATTCGGCGATTTGCACAATTTTTTATGCTTTTTTGGGCGGTCTTTGTTTGATTAGGTCTACTTTGTAGTGATTTTCACCAATTTCAAACTCAATTAGCTTGCTTTTGTTGGTGATTTTGACGGAAGTTCCGATAGTTTCAAGAAATTCAGCAAGTTTACTGATAATCTCTTCTTTTTCAACATCAGGCTTTCGCTCTCTTTTTGTGACGGTTCTTGACTTGTTAGCATTGACAGCTCCATGCTGTACAGCCTTATTTTCTTTAGCTTTTGCCGTGAGAATCTCAACTTCTTCATTCTCACAATAGTCATTATCTTCAAGCCACATCTGAATAGCTTCATCTTTTGAGATGTCAAGCAACTTCATGCTTTTTTCAAGTTCGGCATCGGGAATTGTGATGGTTTTTCCCTCAAACGTATATCTCACAAAAATCACTCCTTTCGGAGTGAGGGCTTTTTACAGCCCTCACTTTTTTCATCAAAGGACAGCGGAGTAGAACGGAGTCTTCTTCACATATTCCTTTGTAACCTTGTTTTCGTTTACAAGGGCGGTCATGAGATGGGTAACACGCTGGTTAGACAGACCCGAAATTTCGGGTATCTCGGACTGCAAATCCTTAATGCAACGACCGACTTCTACATCAGTGAGATACGCAAGGATAACCTCCTTAAAGTGAGCGTTCTCAAGCTGTACCTTTGTAGGCTTACGCTCCGCAGACGACTTCTTGACAAGGAGTTCAATCTCATGGTCAATAAAGGCGGTCATCTCAGCATTGTCAATAACGACCTCACGAATAGCAGCAAACATTTCTCTCTTTGTCATAGTAACGACTTCCTTTCAGAATGTGATTTTTTTGCAAGGTTTAGGTTTTTTCCCTTACCTTGTATATACATTATAGCATATACTCAGAGATTTGTCAAGACCTTTTTTTATACTCTCTGTAATATTTGGGTCAACCACCCTTGGTAGCCTTGCTCCTCTCTCAACCTTACATATATATTATACATTAAATTTTAAAAAATGTCAAGTCAAAGATTTTTTCTGGAAAAGAAGATTCTTTGTGCAAAGTGCTGTGTCAATAGTGCAGGTTGTACAAAAATCGAAATTGATTTTTGTGCAACGTGCCAAAGTCAATAGTAATATTGCACAAATTTTCTGATGAACCTTTGTGCATTTTGCTAAGTCAATAGGCATTTTGCACAAAGATTTCGGGATTGTGGACATAAAAGTTTGTGCAAAATGCCGAGTCCAAAAAATTTCCCATGTGAATGTGAATCACAATCGCGGCCCAAATATGTCTGCGGACGGGCCGTCAAATTGCACAAAAGTTTTCCACATTGTTAATAAAAATTGTGCAACTTGCACATTCGTCAAATTGCACAATAAAGAGTTGTTGAAAACTATTGTGCAAAATGTACAAATGGCATTTTGCACAAAAAATAAGGGGGATTTTTATCCCCCTTGGTCAATTATAATATCTGTATACATTGCCTGAAAATCATCACATTCATCTTGCGGTCTGTCCATCATGCATTCTCCATTGGCGTTACAGTAAGGACAGTTGTAATCCTCTATGGGACATTCCCAAATTTCGTACCATTCTTTCATCATGTTATCATTTCCTTTCTGTCTTTGATGTATTTATTATATCATAGCTTTGTTATTTTGTCAAGGGGTTTTTAAGATTTTTATTTTAAAAATGATGGAGAGTACTACTCTCCATCGTTCTGAATTTCTGTGGCGATAATGTCACAATCGTTCCACACATCTTTACCATAGATTTCAAATAGTTCATTAAACATCCATTCAGCATCTTCTGCGGTATCTGCCTTGATTGGCATTCCTTTGTACTCTAAAGTGATAGTAAACTTTTTCATGTTATCATCATTTCCTTTCTTTATTTGATGTATTTATTATAACACATCTTTTGTTATTTGTCAAGAGGTTTTTGATAAATTTTATTTATAAAACTTATCATCATTGACACAAATCCAAATTGCGATACAAAAGAAAAGTCCCAAACAAGCTGTCATTTTTATTACCTCTTTCTTTATTTGATATGTTTATTATATCATACTTCTTTTGTTTTGTCAAGGGGTTTTTGAAATTTTTTTTGTGATTTTTACACCTCCCCTCTAACTTCATCAACTTCACAATCAAAGTCTTGCCAATTGATGTATCTGCAAATCTCTTGACAAAGAATGTCTTCAAAGCGTTCTTTAGCTTCTTTTGCGGTTTCCGCATAAATGCCATTTGTGAATGTAAATCTAACCTCAAATTCTTTCATTGTAACAACTTCCTTTCTTTATTTGATGTATTTATTATAGCATACTTCTTTTAATTTGTCAATGCTTTTTAGGGGGATTTGTGGGACTTAATCGTCCCACAAAGCTCCATTGATTTTGGGATATTCTTTCATACAGTAAGCAAAAATATCTTTTTCAATTAGTACATCTTGTAAACCTTTGTGAGCCTCTATAAAAGATGTATCATTTGTGAGATATCTATATAAAACTTCTGCGGTAAAACGGTTTTGTTTGTTTTTTGTGATATATCCATTGTCTACACAAAACTTGCGGTAAGCATCGGAACCTTTTAACACTTCTCTTGACATTTTGAGCGTATCCCAAATTTTTACGCCAAAAGGGAAAAAGTATCTAAATTTTGAGCTTGTAATAAACCTTTGTGTTAAGTTAAGTGAGCGATAGTCAAACCTTGCGTTATGTGCTACAACTACCTTTATGTTGTACTGTTTGATGATATCAGCGACTATGCACTTTACAGTGTGAAATTTTCTCAGCTTTCTTTCGCCGTTTTCAATCTCAGCCCAATAAGACGGGATTTTTTCAGCATAGTAAGCGGAATCCATTAGTTCAGAATCAAGAATGATGTCTGCTATTGCATAGCTGTGAGTCTCATACACGTTCCCCTCTTTGTCTACAACGGCAAAACCTATGTCATAGCAAATAGGGTCATCAAGGGAGTTTGTTGTTTCAGTGTCAATCACTAAAAATTTTTCGTTCATGTTATCAAATCCTTTCTGTCAATCGGGGTTTAGCTTCCTGTCCCTCACTGACAAATATATCTTACCATATCCAGAAACAAATTTCAATAGGTAAAATAACCAAAGATTTGATTGTAAATTTGTGCAAAACAGAGAAAAGTTTGTAAGAGTAAACAAAAAATGCGGGCGGCAATTGTGCAACTTGCTGAAAAAATTTTTCTCTGTTTTGCACAAATTTGGGAAAAAATTTAATTGAAAGTTTGTGCAATTTGCCTATTGACAAAATTGGCGAGGTGTGGTATAATGGAATTTCGGGGCGCCGCGAGGGAAAACGCCCCGTCGAATTGCACAAAAATTTTTCAACATTTTTAAAAATTTTTGTGCATTTTGCATAATAGCATTTTGACTAATCAGCCGCCGCATTTTTTGTGCAAGTTGCCAAAGTCAATAGGCAAGGTTAACAAGCCTTGCTTTCGATTTTTGGTTATTTTGCCTATTGACTTTTGGTAACTTGTATAATTTTAACAAAGGTCGGTGTAAAGCTTATCAAGAGCTTCTAAGATATCTACGAGATCAATGTCCATCATACCATTTTCACTTTCTATTTCAAGATAATCATAATAATTAGATAGTTCGTTAAAAGCGTTCATAGCTGTACGGATTTTTTCTTTACATTCCTTGTCAGCTCTTGCCGAGCGCTCTTTTGTGATAGCTTCCGCAAGATTAATAAGCTCCATCGAAGAAAGCTGAGAGAGTGAACCCATACAAGCTGTCATAGCATTTGAATATTCTGTCATTTGAATGACCCCTTTCTTTATTTGATGTATTTATTATAGCACATCTTTTTTGATTTGTCAATAGGTTTTTGAAAAAATTTTTTGAGATTAGGCGGAGCTTATCTCCGCCATAACCTCTTTTTCAGTTTCCGCAAGGCTAATGTTTATGCTTATTAGCTGGGCTACTGTTATCAGATTCTGCTCACGTCTACCAAAGTAGAATGTACGCTCATCCTCTGGTAACATCTCATGGAGCTTGTAAAGCTCATCCATTACCCTGTCGATTTGGTTCTGTAATTCTCTGTTCCTCATGTTTATCAACCTCGCTTTCAGTATCTTTATTATAACATATCTAAGCGGATTTGTCAATAAGTTTTTAAAATTTTTTTTATCTTTTTTTTAGGGGTTAAGGTAAAGACCTTAACACCTCAAAGATATTGTGAACGTCATACGCTTTTCCCGTCCATTCTGTTCTATTGCCGATTTCATCATCAAACAGAATGTCATTTTTTGTTTTGGCTACAAAACTTTTTGGAGTTCCGTACTTGACTATCTCAATAAAGTCAAACTGTACGCTGTGAAGATGTTTTGCAAGCCATTCTTTTTTTGCTTTAGTTACTCTTGTATCATAATCATCATTTGAGCCTTTAGCAAGCCATGAAATTATTCCTATCTGATAACCTTTTTTCTGCAACTTGTTTAACATTCTTGCAAGCACATTCATGTTTATAAGCACCGTTGCCTTTTTGTAGGGAGTTTCATCATGGTTTATCAGCATTTCAAGCCAATTTTCAACGCCGTACAGATTAGCTATTGTACCATCCATGTCAAAGCAAATCCTCATCTTTAGCACTTCCTTTCTTTACTGTACTTATATTATAAACTAAATTTTATAAAAAATCAATAGCAAAATTACAATTTCGTCATTTTGACGAATGTCAAATTGGGGGGATAAAGTTTGTGCAAAATGACAGTTGACTTTTCATGTCAATAGGCAAAATAGACAAAAATGCGGCGGCAGCTTTGTGCAACTTGCCATCTTGACTTTTGCAGAGTGTTGTCATTTTGCACAAAATCGGGATTGGGGGTGGAAAAAAATTTGTGCAAAATGACGGTATAAAAATTTTGGGGATATTTTTGTGCAAAATGACGGCGCTCTCCCTATCGTCCGCGCGCCGTCGAAATGCACAAAAATTTTACACAAGTTGAAAACTTTTTGTGCAACTTGCATAATAAAAAAATTGAGAACTTTTGTGCAGTTTACACAAAAGTTCTCAACATGATTGTGCAGGTTGCTGTTGTGCAACCTGCACAAATATTAAATTAACTAAATTCTACATAAAAATCACCCTTTCTTTTGTGCTCTTTGACGAATCAGGTCGAGCTTGTAGTGATTTTCACCAATTTTGAACTCAATGAGTTTAGATTTATTGGTGATTTCGACGGACTCAAAACCGTTTGTCGCAAGAAAATCCGCAAGTTTGTGAATAATGTCCTCCTTTTCTATATCGGGCTTGCGTTCTCTTTTTGTAGTAGCTTTTGGCTTTGTGGATTTTGCTGAATGTTGAACCGCGTGATTTTCTTTCGCTTTTTTCGTGAGTGCTTCGGCTTCTGCGTTCTCACAAAAATCATTATCTTCTAACCAAAGCTGAACTGCTTCATTCTGTGAGATTTCAAGCATTTTCATACTTTTTTCAAGCTCAGCGTCAGGGATTTGGATTTTTTTACCATTAAAGTCAATCGTCATTTGTGAACACCTCCCACGAGGGAGTGGGACTTTTCAGTCCCACTTTTTTGAGTTTTTCAGTCAAGAACCGCTGAGTAGAACGGAGTTTTCTTGACGTATTCCTTGGTAATCTTACCAGAGTTTACCAGTGCGGTCATCAGGTGGGTAACTCGCTGATTGCTCAGCTCAGAAATCTCAGGGATTTCAGCCTGAAGGTCTTTGATACAGCGACCAACCTCTACGCTTATCAGATAGTTGAGAATTGCAGTCTTAAAGGCTTCATTCTCAATCTGAGTCTTGGTGGGCTTGCGCTCAGCAGAGCTTTTCTTGACGAGAAGCTCAATCTCGTGATTGATGAACTCAGTCATCTCAGCGTTGTCAGCGATTGCAGGGATTGCGAGCATAGCGGTGAACATTTCTCTTTTTGTCATAAGACATAACCTCTTTCTTTTTTGATATCAGTCTTGCTTGACTGTATCTATATTATATCATAAGGCTTTTGGTTTGTCAAGGGGTTTTTGAAACTTTTTTTAATTTTTTTTTTGAGCCTACGCTCAGGGGTTTCGCACCCTGTTTTCGTTCCCTCAACCTTACATACACTATTATACTCTTATTTTCAGAAAATACAAGTGGTATTTTGCACAAAGCTGCAGTAACTTTTTTAGGCAAGTTGTCTTCGACGTTGTATGAGTTGCACAATCAGCAATATCTTTAATTGTGCATTTTGCCATGGAGGATGAGTTTTGCAAGTTTAATCTATTAAACTTGCAAAATAGACATCTGTCTATTTTTCAGGAATGTGAGGTTTTGATCACAAATAAAAAACCTGTCCAAAAAAATACCCTTGTGAATGTGATTCACAAATCGCGGGTTTCCCCGGCTGTGAGCGACGTCCGTCAGAATGCACAAAAAGGAGATGAAGATTTTGACCCTGCGCAATTTGTACAAAATTTTTGGGAAAAATTTGGTATTGTGCAAATTTACCAAAATTCCACATAAAAATTTGTGCAATTTGCCGGTTGCTTTGAAGCGGTGCGCTCCCCGTCGCAACCGCACCGCCGAATTGCACAAAAAATTAAGGGTATGTTGAAAGGTTTTTGTGCAATCTGACGATTTTGTTTTTCGTCAGATTGCACAATTTTTTAGTTAGTGATTAGGATATCTCCTTCATGGTCGACATAAGCGTTTTCTGCGACCTCAAAAAATCCTTCGTCATTTCGTACAAAGATTTGAGTATCTTCATCAATAATTTTGTTTAAAAAGTTCTTTAATTCTTTTACTGTCATTCTGACCAGCTCCTTTGTTTTTACTATAATCATTATACTACTTTCAATAGCCGTTGTCAAGCGTTTTTTTGAAAGTTTTTTTGTATGGTTAGGATTTTATCCTAACCATACCCCAGGCAGACCATCAGGATCAGATTCATCATGATATTCCATGTAAGCTTCTGACATATCCGTATATCCACCAGACTGCCAAAACTGATCACCAAATATGTATACCCGTGCATCCTGGGGCATCTCCTGTAATCTTGCTATCAATTCTGCTATTGACATTTAAATCAACCTCTTTCTTTTTTATCAGTGGGTTTCTCTCCCTTGACTGTATCTATATTATACTATATCTATTTGGAAATTGCAAGCCCTTTTTTGTATTTTTCTTTCGTCAAAGTAGCAAAACGTTTAATTAATTTTTATTGAGTTTTTGTATAAAATTTACAAAAGAGCATTATTGTGCTATTGCGGGAATTACCATCTTTTGCCAATCTCATAAAAATCAATCTCAAAAAAGTGATGTGAATTTTAGTCACATTTCGCGGGGTCGCCACGACCGCAAGCATTGTGCATTTTGCACAAAATTTCAGGATAAAATTTTATTTGTGCAAAATGCACAAAATTCCAGACAAAAATTTGTACACTTTGCCCATTGACAAAGGGGCGGGCCGCCCCGGGTGTAAGCGGCCCGGCAAAATGCACAAAAATTTTTCAACATTTTAAAAATTTTTGTACAAATCGCTGATTTTTATTTTCAGCATTATAAACAAAAAAATAAAAAAGTTTTTATGCAATCTGACGATTTTTATTTTCGTCAGATTGCACAATTTTAAAAAGTTCGGGGCAGTGACGACTGCTCACTATTTCCACTATTTCACAAAAATGAGAACGTTTCCGCCCTCATAAGTCATCCCCCATTCCGTCTTCATAACAGCAATCACAGATGTAATAACCGTTATCTTCTGAAAACTCGCAACACCAAGCTTCCAAATCCCAGTAACCAAACATTCCACCGCACTCATCGCATTTAAATATTTTTGCGGCTTCTGAACGGAGTGTTTTTTCCTCGTTATCATAAAATAACTCTTTGTAGCGTTCTGTATAAACAATGTCGTCGTATGAACGCCTTTTCATAACACCGTTTTTCTTGTAGTAATGCGGAACTACCTTTGTCTTTTTTTCTTCTACCTTTGCTTCTGCAACCATAGCCATAACTTCTGCGAATGTGAACATAATTCAAAACCTCTTTCTTTAATATATATTTTTGGGGTATTAGCCGAGGGCGTTGAAGCCCTCGGTTGTTATTGTCTTGTATTCTTCTGCGGTCACTTTACACCACTCTTTACTGAATTTGTGCTTTTTAAATCCAAGGATTTTACATCTTTTGTGATAATACTTTTCTTCTGAAAAGCTATTCATAAAGGATGTAGGCTTGTAGGCGATTAACCTTGCAACAGGATTGTGGCGGATATAGTCAAGCATTCTTTTTTTAAGGTTTGTCGTTCTGCCTACTTTGATGTAGCACTGGTCACCAGCTCTTGTAGCTACAAGGTAAACACACGTTACGCCGTCACACTGATTAATTGCGGTTTTAATGTTCATAAGGGTCTGATTTTCGTTCATACTAAACAACTCCATTTCTTTTTGTTGGGGGTGGCGAAAAGCCACCCCTATTGGTTTTAGATTACTACGTCAAGGATATCAAAGACTTCGCCGTTATGGTTTTTTGCTATTCTCTTTGCAACTCTGATATCAGAGTCGGCGCCGATAAAGTAACGAACGCCGTTAATTTCGGGGGAAAGAATTATATAATTCTCATTCATAGCCCACTCTTCGAAACCGATGATGTTTTCCATAATTTACCAAACCTTTCGTTTATTTATTTGAGTCCGTTCGTTTGACTCTGGTACTATTATAAACCCTTTTTTCGGATTTATCAATCGTCAAAACTACAAAAAAGTAGGTTGGATTTTTAGTAAAGCTGCACAAAAAAAACGCAAAAAATCATTTTTTCGTCATTTTTACCAAATAGAAAATCAAGTAATTGTGCAAAATAACGGTGTTTTTTGAGTTTGTTGTGCAAGATATACAAAAAACATTCTCATTCCTGTACTTGCTTGGCAAAATACTGAATAATGATTATTTTTAATCAAGTTTTTTGTACAAAATGACGGTTTGCCATTTTTTGCCAAAAACACCAAAAAATAAGGCTGGAAAAAAATGGTAAATTTAGCAAAAATTAACGGGGTGAACTTTTTTCACATCTTAAAAAAGTGAGACTTTAGTATAGTAAAGTTTTTGCAAGTTAGAGGTATTAAACTTGCATTTTCTTTATTACTTTAATTTGCTAAAGTGTGTGAATTTTTTTCACAAAAATTTTGGGATGTGACTAAATTTCACAATCTCATAAAATTCAATCTCACAAAAGTAATGTGAATGTGATTCACAAAATCGCGGACTGAGCCGATTGAATACGTAGACAATTGGTTAATTACTTGACTAATTAACCTCTTTTGTGCAAAATGACGAAAAATTTTGTGAAAAAAATGTTTTGTGCAAAATGACGAAAATTTCGTTCACAAAAAGTGATGTGAATGTGATTCACAAAATCGCGGGCTCCGCCCGATTGAATACGTAAATTAGGGGTTAACTACTTGACTAATTAACCTCATTTGTGCATTTTAAACAAAAATTAGGGTCAATTTTCTCTTTGTGCAAAACGCCGAAAGTTCTCAACATTTCAACATTTTCCACATAGTTTTCAACATTTCAACATTTTCGGGGGTTTTGTGCAGGTTGCACAAAAAAGATTTCACAAGTGGAAAATTTTTGTGCATTTTGCACAAAAATTCAACGGCAAAGTGACGGCCGTTCACTTTGTGCAAGTTGCACAAAAATTTTCAACAGTTCTAAATTTTGGGAACCTATGTTGAAAACTTTTGTGCAACTTGCACAAAGTGAAAAAACCTCACATTCTGTGCAGAATGTGAGGCGGTTCGCGCCAACCGCGCGCGAACCGCCCTCAGGTTTTATATTTTCGTCATTATGAACAAAAATTTTAAATTATGTTAAAAATTTTTGTACATATCATAGAAAATAAAATTCTTTTTTTTATACAAAAATTTTTAACATTTTTGTGCATTTTTGTTATGTTGAAAACTTCTTAAAAAAGTTAAGTGTAAGGGCGTTACCGCCCTTAACACTTTTCAAGAAACATTTTGATAACTCCTGGAGATTTTATTGATAAGTGATCATACATTCTTTCAATTTCAGAGACTATCATTTTTTTGTAGGTTTCTTTCATCTTTTTTACAAATTTTTCCTTTTCTGTCATTTTAATTACCTCTTTCATATTTTATTTTGTGGATCTCTTTAATCCTCTTATATATTATCACACATCTTTGAAGATGTCAATACTTTTTTAAAAATTTTTTTATTTTTTTTAATTGGTAACTATTGTCAAATCCAAAAATCAAGGTTATATAAATAAGTTGCATATATAGCGAAAAAATAAGATCTTGTTAATTAACTGACAATCCGCATGAAATACCCAGTTTTCAACATTTCAACATTTTCCACATAGTTTTCAACATTTCAACACTTGTTGAGATTTTTGTATATTTTGCACAAAAACAGATAAAAAGATAAATATTAGTAAATAGGAATATTTATATTTTTAAATATTAGTAAATAGGAATGTTTATATTTTTAAATATTAGTATTAGTAATAATAATTAAATAGACATGCCTGAGCAATGTGTCTATTAATAGACACATTGCTCAGAATGTCAATTATTTGAGTTTTTCGTATTTTACGACTTGTTTGGGTGTAAAGGTAAAGCCCTTGTCAAGTAAAAACAAACAAATTTTCGATTCGTCTACAGCGTCATTTAGTCCTGTATGAATTTCAACGTAATCAGCTTTTTTGTGGATGTATGAAAAGACTGATTCAGCCGACATTTTAATGTTATTTTTTGCAGTTAAAAAACCGTGTTTTTTTGTCCATAAAATATAATCGTTGTCTGATTTTAACAGATTTTTCGCGGTTGGATATAAATCATAAATGTTATATTCATAAGTTATTTTTGTGTTAGTCTTACATACTTTTTTTGAGATGACTTTTTTTGTAAACGGATTAAACCTTGTATTTACTTTTAAGTATTCTGCAGTACTTAAAATTGCATTAAAATCAGCGCTTGCATTATACGCATATCCCGCTTGAATACCATATTTTTTACAAGTATCTTTATAAATCTTTAAGACTTGCCTAAAGGTCTTTGATTGATAGTCAATGCTGTTCTGATAAATTCGTTTATTCTTTAAATAAAAGTTAGTACAGTGTTTAAACTCATGATTTAATACCCTTTTAAAGGGCTTTATAATATCTTTTATCAAATATCCGTGTTTTTCAACTATTTCATTTTTCTCATTAACTACTACGAAACTAAAGTCTGTTACCAAAAAACCGGAAAAATCCGGTTTTTTGATATAGAAAAACTCAGTGTCCAATACTAAAAAATGCTTGTTACTCATTTGTCATCACCTCCAAAAACATATTTTTTTGAGACGGTATCATAAACCGATAGAGTTTTTACGGCTTTAAGATATCCAATGTCGTAATAGTCCATTTCAAAGACCTTTACGCCCTTATAGAAATATACATACCTTTTTCTCATTTTAAAAACCTCTTTTTTGATAATGTCAAGGTGTTTTTGTGGGGCGTCCCTCTCTCAACCTTGCACGCTTATTATAGCACACTACGGAATAGCCGTCAACACTTTTTTGTGAAAAAAATTAGGCAACTTAGTATTTTTCTATTTTGCACAAAAGAGGGGGGTGCATTTTGGGCATTTTGCACAAATGATTTTTAGGAGGAACTGCACCACCACATTCCCCACTCCAAAAAATATTTCAAATTTAAATACGAAAGATCCCCTCCAAAAAACATTTCAAATCTAAACACGAAATCTGCTTCAAAAATTTTTTATAAATCCGCATAAAACTCCGCAGTCTCCATTAAATCTTTCAAAACATCTTTCATATGAGCTGTTCTTCTATAAATTTTCCAGCCATCTGTCCTTTTAAATCTAAGAATTTTTCCTTCAGGAATTATTATTCCTTCCCAGTCATTTTCATTTTTATAAGTTATAAGTGCAAAAATTTTATCATTATAAACCAAATCTCCTACTTTAATATCATTATCATTTAGCTCTTTAATTGCCGCCTCATAATCTTCAAAAGTCAAATCATCACTCATTAATACTTTATCGCATTTTTCAGCAAACATTTTTAAATCTTTAAAATCTTCTTTAGTCATTTGCAACCGCCCCTCACTCGTAATAATAGTCAAAAATATTATATGTATACCATATTTTTTTATTTACTTCAATCCACTCTTTTGTTTCTTTATCTTTTTCTATTTGTATAAAATAATGCGGTACACCAATTTCTTTTGTAACAATATCCTCTTCTTTACTTATTACAATTTCTTTTTCAACATATTTTTTATCTAAAATTTTATATCGCGGAGGAGGTGTAATAAACATTATAATTAAAATAACTAAACAAATATGAATTGCTATTATTGCAGTCACTCCAACTATAAATGAAATATCTTTTTTACTTTTCATTTTAATTACCATCAATTTTTCCTTCTTCCACAATCTGCTTAATATCTTTACATATTCTTTTTTTACTAAACGCCGCCAATTCAGACCTTCTATATTCATTAGTCTTAAACATATTATGTGTATTTATATTATAAAAATCTAAAGCCTTATATGTATCAAACGGTTCTTCAGGAATTTCAATTATAATACTCAAACGTTTTGTGGAAAGGTTTTTAACAATTTCTCCAATTTCAAATTTATTTGCACAATCCTCTTTAAACTTATTAATCCCCTTTATAATTTCTTCAAGAGAACACGTCTCATATATAAGATTCTCTGCTATCTTTTCATTTGTAATTGTATCCCCATTTATGTAGCGGCGGCGTTCACCTTCTACTTCCTTATCCATATTTTTTTTAAAAATGTATTTACACATTTCTTCATAAGACATATTAAAAATTCCATATTCCATTTCATGTTTTGTCATCTTTTTTTCTCCCTTTCAACGCATTTTTTACATTTTATAAATTTTAAACCTGATACGTTTAAATATATTTTTTCATATTGATTATACCATTCTAACCAAAATAATCTATTACATGTGTCACATCTCTTAGGAAATATAGCAAATTTATCAAAATAGCTAATAGTCATAAATTTTTAATCCCCTCTACAATAAGTGTAGTAATATATGTACACAATAGAATTAAATAATTAACTCTTAATAAATCAATGCGGTTTTTCATTGGAAAATCGTTGCGGGAGCTTAACCAAAGTATCCCTAAGCCGCCAACCGCACAGACCGCAGCCAGTATAAAAGCCTTCACTTTAAAACCTTCTTTTCCTTTTCAATATCTTCTATTGCTTTGTGGTAGCCCTCATTAAATGCGTCCCACTCTTTATTTTGGCGGGCAGCGCCTGCAAAAAACATACCTATTACTGTACCAAAAATTACTCCACCAACCGCACACATTATATACCACATACTTATTCTCCTTTTGTTTTTATATCTATAATATATTATATAAAATTTTTTAATAGTTTTCAAATAAAAGTGCCCAAAAATCAGTTGACAAGTGTAAAATTTTTTGGTATAATATAAATAGATATTAAGCGGAAAGGAGGAAAAAATTTATTGGAAAAACGTAGACCATATCCTTAGTTAGATGCAACAATCACTGATATTTAGAAACGTAAATAGATTGTAAACAATATTATAGACACCATACCAAAAGAAAAATTAACATCATTTTATTTAGAAGAATTAAGTAATTATTTAACTGAAACCGCAGATATGAAAAAAGGAAAATATATTCTTACTCCCAATAGAATGGTGACTGTTGATAAGAGAGAAACTTCTTTTTAGGGTTTTGCGGAAAATCTTGAAAATCAAGAGAGCGGGATTTATAATTTTATAACTGAAGCAGATAAAAACGTACTCCTTACTCCAAAAATTCAAATCACTGAACAAGATATTCAAGATATTCCCCCATTAGCAGAGTTGCGGCAAGCTATTGATTTAATTGAAAAACAAAAAAATGCGGCAATAGGTAGAAGAAAAGCATTATTAACTAAGCATTTAATTGAAATGAGAAAAGATCAATATGTAATTAAAAATGCTTTTAAACAACCTATTATTCTTACAAAAGTCGTGAGAAACTTTGGTAAAAAATTACATTTAAATGAAAATATAACAATTAATGAAAAAGGCGAGCCAGAAAATAGTGGATTGATTTCATTATTTAATCCTACTCATATTAGTTGTCTTTTGTGTAATTATACGAATTTAAAAAAAGAGGTTTCAGGTAAAATTGAAAATGATTTTTATTATTTAATAAATGATTTTTAGAAATTAATACAAAAAACTTTATGCGGCGACTATGCTATTTATTTAGATTTAATAAAATTAAAATTTAAAGAAAAAACAAGTAAACAAATTGCGGAAATTCTTTTACAAAAATATGGATATACTTATTCTACTGAATATATATCTATATTATGGCGTAAAAAAATTCCAAAATTATTGGCAGATAAAGCTAAATAGGATTGGATTGTTTGGCATTATACCTTTGAAGAAAAGGGTAAATGGAAAAAATGTTCAAAATGTCAATAGATAAAGTTAGCTCATCCTTATTTCTTTACTAAAAACAAGACCTCTAAAGATGGATGGTATAGCATTTGTAAATGTTGCCGCAATCAGAAAAAAACTAAGAAAGGATGATAATATGGCATAGGCATTGCGCGGACAGCTTCCAAATGTAAATGGAAAATGCAAATGTTAGCGCTGTAATAAAGTACTTGCGGAAATAAATTTTTATCAATATAAAGATGGTAGTAAGTGTAAATTATGTAAAGCGTGTTTGACAGCTCATATAGATAATTTTGATGAAAAGACTTTTCTATGGGTATTAGAAACTATGGACGTTCCATATGTTCCCGTAGAATGGAATGTAATTAGAGATAAAGCATTTGCAAAAGACCCTTATAAAATGAATGGAACAACAGTCATTGGGAAATACCTCGCAAAAATGCGATTAAAACAATGGAAAGAATTTTCATATAAAGACAGTGAAATGCTTCAATAGCAATCTGGCATAAAAGCTGAAAAGAAAGCAAAAGAAAAGAAAGACTATGAGCAAGAATTAAAACAAAGATTTGAAAATGGAGAAATTACTGAAGCTTAGTATAAAACTTTAGTCAGCACTGAAACTCAAGCAAAATAGTTACCGCCTGTTTAGGGGGATGTTATTACAGGAGTTGTTAAAAAGGGAAAAGTAACCTCATATGAAGAAGCTCTTAATCAATTAAAAAATCCATTTCAAGAAAATAATTTTATACCAGAAGAAGAGCTAATGAATGAAGACCCAAGTGCAAATTTAAGCCATTAGGATAAAATTTATTTAGCAATGAAGTGGGGCCGTCTTTACACTCCTCCGCAATGGGTTGCTCTTGAGCAATTGTATACGGAATTTATGAACTCATTTGATATTCAAGGGGCGGCAAGAATTGATACTTTAAAGAAAATTTGTAAAACATCTTTGAAAATGGATTAGGCTATTGATAGCGGTGATATAGATAGTTATCAAAAATTATCAAGAGTTTATGATTCTATGATGAAATCTGCTAAGTTCAAATATGTGGACTGTGTAATACTTTACTACTTATCAGTAGGGTATATATTAATATATGCTAACGGGGGAGCCTAAACTTAGAAAGCATGGTAATCCCGTGGGAAACTTCATTTTTAAAATAATAAGATAAAGTAGAAAGGATAAAATAATGAAATATATTTATTTAACTACTAATTTTATTAATAATAAAAAATATATAGGACAGCATGATGGAGAAGAAAATGATAGTTATTTAGGAAGTGGCACATATTTTCTTCGAGCTGTTAAAAAGTATGGTAAAGAAAAATTTAAAAAAGAAATTTTAGAAATATGCGATTCTCAAGAAAAATTAGATAAAGCCGAAAGAAAATGGATTAAAAAATATAATGCGGTTGAAGATGAAAATTTTTATAATATAGCTGAAGGTGGAAAAGGTGGAAACCCTTGCTTGGGATTGACAGAAGATCAAGAGAAAGAGCGAAGAAGAAAAATTTCTGAAGCTTTAAAAGGAAAAAATAACCCTTTTTATGGGAAAGGCTTTCACAAAGAGGGTCATCCTCTTTGGGGTAAACATCATTCGGAAGAGGCTAAAGAAAAAATGAGAATGGCAAAATTAGGTAAAAAACTTTCAGAAGAGCATAAACAAAAAATTAGTCAAAATAATAAAGGAAAAAAGAAAATTTTAATGTATAATAAAGAAAAAATTTTTATACAAGAATTTGAAAGTTTGAGGGCAGTTAATATATTTTTAGGGTTAAGTTCTAAAAGCACTTATAGATTAAGACAAGCAATAAATAATAATACATTTTATCATAACTATTATTTTAAAGATGAAGAACCTGTATCGACTATCCTCGGATCGGAGGAGTAGGGCTGCTATTGATACGCAGTTCGAAATGGTATCCTTATTATTTAAATGATAATAAGTAAGATATAGTCAGTGCCACTAGAAATAGTGGATTACATGTACAGAGGCTCAAAATAAAGAATCAGAGGGATCTGCGTTGGATTCAGCTTCAGCTATTGTGGATTATGTAGAATCTCATACTGGAAAAGTTCCTCGTTATCACTGCAAAGAGCCAAGGGATGTTGTAGATAAAATTTTACAAGATTTAAAAGATTATAATAGAACTTTAATTTATGAAGATAAATCATTAGCACAAGAAATTGAAAAATATTTACAAGAGAAGCGAATTAGGGAAGAAAGAAAACGTGACCAAGAAGAGGCTAAAAAACAAGGAAAAAGAGAAGTAGAATTAAAAGATGAAGATTTCGCAAAATATAAAGAATAGCTTGCCAATATGAAGGCGGCAGATGATAATCTAACAGATGAATCTATTGAATAGGAATATTTATCAAGGAGGGTGTCATTCGAAATATGAGTTTAAAAGAATTATTACAATTATCTTAGAATAGAGAATATAAAAAACAAGGATTATCTGAAGAAAGAATTAATGCAGACTTAGATGGATTAAGAGAATTAATTGCTTTTTTTAGATGGTATCCCGATATTTTTGTTGATTTTATTAAAGGGAAAGACTCAACCTTTCAATTTCTTTTTTATCAAAGGGTATTTTTAAGAGCAATTATGCGACACAGATATGTATATGGAGTATTTCCTCGTGCATATTCTAAATCGTTTTTATCAATGATGGCATTAATGTTACGGTGCATCTTGTATCCTAATTCACAATTATTCGTGACTACGGGCGGCAAGGAGCAAGCAGCTTAAAAACTAAAAATTGGAGCTGTATAAAATATTTGAATTGCTGGAAAACCTTAATATTTTACTAACTACAACGGAATTATTTCTCATTAATAAACGTGAATGTTATCGAAAGATAGAAAAAATAGTAAAATTGTCACATGGTGAAGAAAAAACCTAAATGATGCTAATAGGCAATCAGCAGCTAAGTAAGGAGAGAAAAAATGAATCATTTAGAAAAGAGACTAAGAGAAAGATTTCCATATTAGGAGCTATTAGTAGTGCATTATACAAAAATGCAAGAACCCGCAACGGTACAATGTTACTCTTGTAAAAACGAATATACATTAAAACAGGCTTTTAATTTTTTGCGGGAAAACAAAAAATGCGTTTGTAAAAAATGTATAAATAATAAAAGTGGCGGGCGGCTATCTATTTAGGAATTTCAATTAAAAATAGACAAATTATATCCAAATGAATCTTTAACAGTTTTAAATTATACTTTAAAGAATCGACCTTGCTCAATAAAATGTAATAATTGCGGATAGATTTGGACTTTACAAAATGCTGAAAGTTTTTATAATAAATATAAAAAATATGTATGTAAAAAATGTTACCCTAATAAAAACAATTTAATGCAACAAACTATATTAAAATTTTATTTATGGAAAGATAATCAAGATAGTTTTAGTTTTAAAAATATTCCAAAAAAAATTAATAGTAAAACATTAATAAAGGGAACTTGTGCCTTTTGTGGAAAAGAATCAGAAAAAACTATCTATGATTATTTAAAAAATAAAAAATGTAAATATTGTGCAAAGAATGTTTTGAAAACAATAGAAGAATATCAAGCAGAAGTTGGCGAAGAATACACTGTGTTACAATATAATGGAATGAGTCATAAAAGTAAGTTTAAGCATAATTTATGTGGTTTTTGTTATCAAGCAAGTAGTACATCTTTCTTGTGTCCAAGATGTAAAGGAACTAAAGGAGAAAGAGAAGTTAGAGCTTGGTTATTAAAGAATAGTATTATTTTTTAGGAACAAAAAGTTTTTATTATAAATAATCATAAACTAAGAGTAGATTTTTATTTACCGGAATATAATTATGTAATAGAATATAATGGATAGCAACATTATAAGCCAATTAATTTTTTTGGTGGCGAAACTACTTTTAAAAGACAGCAATTATATGATAATTATAAACGTCAATATTTTAAAAATCAAATGCTTGAAATTTCTTATATAGATTATAATAATATTAATCTTTTGTTAAATGATTTATTAAAAAACCTTAAAAGTTCATCGACTATCTCTACGGAGAGTAAGAGAGCAGAAATAGTTGCTCTTTGAAGCGGATATTTTTACATTTTTTAAGTGTAAAAAAGATATAGTCAGCAATAAAAATAAAGCAATTACTATTGCCAAAATTGAATAGATTTGTAGATTAATCCCCGCGTTATCTAACGAGATCAATTGGGACCGCGGCGTTTCAACTAAGTCAAAAGATAATGTAAAATATGTATTTAAAAACAATTCATCTATTGACATTCTTGCGGCAAGACAGTCTTCAAGAGGTCAAAGACGAACTGGTGGTGTAATGGAAGAGTGCGTTCTTATTGATGGAGATATGCTTAATGAAGTTATTATTCCAACTACAAATGTCGATAGAAGACTTTCAGACGGTTCAAGACATCCAGAAGAAGTTGTTAATAAAAGCCAAATATATATAACAACAGCAGGCTGGAAAAATAGTTTTGCATATTCAAAATTAATTTAGATTTTAATTAATTCTATTTTAGAACCAGATGAATATATGATTATGGGTGGAACTTATGAAACCCCTGTATTATGCGGGCTATTGGATGAAAACTTTGTTGAAAATCTTCGTATGCAAGGAACGTTTAATGAAGAGTCTTTTAATAGAGAATATCGTTCAGTTTGGTCTGGAGACGTTAATAATGCATTCTTTTCGTCTGAAAAATTTGATAAATATCGTGTACTATTGCAACCTTAGTATGAATACAGTGGACGCTCATCAAAAAGTGCTTATTATGTATTTGGAGTCGATGTTGGTAGAGTTGGATGTACTACTGAAGTTTGTATAATAAAAGTAACTCCGCAAGTTCAAGGGCCTGCACATAAAACTTTAGTAAATTTATTTTCATATAATGAATAGCATTTTGAAACTCAATGTATTCATATAAAACATTTATATTATAAATATAAGCCACGGCGAATTTCTATTGATGCCAATGGGTTAATTTTTACATCTAGCCCATGTAAAATTTTTTGAATTGCTGGGAAGTCCTAACGATAAAAAGGCGAGGGTAATCAGCAGCCAAGTGTTAAAAAAATCTTTATTGGAGGTTTATGAAAAATTATGAAAAAGTTGATTACTATATGTAAATATGATTTAAAGTTTAATTATTATGTTACGGATGATGGAAAAGTTTGGAGCGAAAGAAGCCAAAAATTTTTAAATCCTCAATTAGATAAAAATGGATATGAAAAAATTCAAATGGTTTCTAAAGATGGAAAAAGGCATAGATATTCTGTTCATAGATTAATTATGGAAAATTTTTGTCCTATTAAACATATGGAAGCATATCAAGTAAACCATAAAGATGGAAATAAACGAAATAATTGTTTATAGAATTTAGAATGGGTTACTTGTAAAGAGAACATTTTTCATGCTATTGAGCATAATTTAAGAGCTTCTATTAATGGAGCTGCAAAACTTACTCCTGAACAAGTAATTGATATTTATACAAGATCAAATCAAGGTGAATCT